>NZ_JBIAOR010000008.1:0-216961 GCF_042878995.1 Brevibacillus sp. NPDC003359 | reverse complement strand
CCCGCCTCTCCATATAAAGCAACAAGAAAAAAGCAAAAGAAAAAACGGGGCCGTCATGCTATTGACAGTCCTCGTTCATATCAGTGAAGCTGAAATTCCCCGCCATTCATTTCCAAGCTAGGATGGGCTCCAGAGGCGCTTGGACTGGAAATGCGCTTCTTCCCACGAGGCTTTGGTTAAAAGGAGCGAGAGCGGATTCTATGGAAGCAACTCTGAACTGTCCCTCCATGATGATCTAAAAGCTCTAAAAGCGGGAAGAGATCAAAGCTGTACGAAAGCACTGTCACATGTTTGGAAGGAGACCGCCCGAACGAAGAGAGGATACAGGCGACTGGAAAACATGTGGCAGGGCTTCTCCCGACCACTACCGTTAGAAGTCAACAACTAAGGGTTTTACGAAAAGAGAACGTATGTGCTATAATCAGTTAAAATTTTCCTAATCTACATAATCATCAAACAAAGGGTGAACGCAATGAAGATGTTTTTTCAGTATAACTGGCAAGTTCGGGACGAGTGGATGGAATGGTGTAAGCAGCTGTCGCCAGATGAATTGCTGCGCGAGCGTACAGGTGGGGCTGGCACGATTTTGTACACGCTGTTTCACATTACGGATGTGGAGTATAGCTGGCTTCGAGGTGTACAGGGGAAGCCGGATATTCAGGTATCGTATGAAGATTACAAGTCTCTGGAAAAAGTAAAAGAACTATCGGATGCTTGGCGCGTAGAATTGCGTGATTTCATCGAGCATTGGTCAGACGAGATGGAGAACGAACCAGTAAAGGTCGCCTGGGATGATGAAGTGTACACGAAGGGGGAGCTGCTTCGCCATGTCATCGCCCACGAGATTCATCACATGGGACAGTTGTCCATTTGGGCGAGAGATCTCGGGATTACGCCTGTTTCCGCCAATGTCATTGGTAGATCAAAAAAATAAAGTGTTAGACTGCGCTTTTACAGACTTAAAACATTATTTTTATCAGACAGTAATAGAGTAGGCCCATGCGTAGTTGCATGGGCCTTTTACAGGTCGGGACGAACAGGTCATCCATCTTAATCACCAATTTGAAAATCGAGCAAAGCGGCTTGTTTCCACATCAAGAGTTGAATCAAGGGAAAATAGAAAGACCTAAATGATAGACATCTCGATCAGCTACATTCTCTATGATTCTTGCTGATGATGGTTGTGTAGCGTCATATATTCCTTCGTAGAATTCAATTTTTACAATATCGAAATGATGGGTCGCCATTGGTAAAGAGTACATGTGTTCACCAACAGCTGCTGGAAGAATCATCTGGAAAGAAAAGCGCCCGTTGGCATCCGTAACGAATTCCATCTGTTTAACAGCTTCTGCGTTAAGATGACCAAGGAAACGGAAGGTCATTTTTTCATTTGGTAGCGGATTTCCGTTTTGATCGGTAACTTCTCCTTCAAATGTAACCGGGACAAAATCGTCCACACGCCATTTGTTTCCGTACCCGTAATTGATTGGTCCTGCTCCACTCGGAGCAATGATATTGGTAATCCTGGTACTACCAACATCTACTGGAGTGTCCACACGGTCGTTTGGATCGGACGTGCTGCGGTACTTAAAGGCCGATTTCAACTTGTAGGATTGTCCATCCGGGTTGACAACTAGTATGTCGACATCGCCCTCTGCATTTGCCACCGGGGCTTTTACTTTCATGTAACCGTCAGTATAGTAAGCCAGAATGCTTGCTTGGTTATCCCCAAAGAATACTTTTACATCCGGCTGTAGATTTACCCCGAACAGGAACACCTCTTTTTCTTCCGCTAACAATCCGCTAGAAGGTGTAACGCTTGTTAACCCAGGGGCTGGATCGCTCAAATAGGTGTAGGCACTAGCCAACACAGATTCTTTTCCATTTGGATTTACTACTTTCAGATCGATGGTACCCGGATTATCTCCTGGAGGCGCCTCTACCTTGATTCGGGTAGGATTATAATAGGTGATGAGCTTGGCTTCTTTGTTCCCCATGTACACCTTCAAGCTTTGGTCGAAGTCTTTGCCATCGATATAGATAGATTCGCCCCCATCCATCTTCCCGCTCGCTGGTGAAATTTTGGTAATAGCTGGAATCGAGTCCGGCGGCGCCTGGTAGGTATAGGCATTAGTAAGTACAGCTTCTTTTCCATCTGGATTCACGACTTTCAGATCGGTGGTACCCATATTATCTCCTGGGGGTGCCTCCACCTTCAATCGGGTAGGATTATAGTAGGTGATGAGCTTGGCCTCTTTGTTCCCCAAGTACACTTTCAAGCCTTGGTCGAAGTCTTTGCCATCAATATAAAGAATTTCGCCTCCCGCCATCTTTCCGCTCGTGGGTAAAATCTTCGTAATCCCCGGGATCAGCTCCGGCGGCGCTTGATAGGTATAGGCATTAGCCAGCACAGCTTCTTTTCCATCAGGATTCACGACTTTCAGATCGGTGGTTCCCGGACTATCTCCTGGAGGTGCTTGTACGCTCATTCGAGCTTCCCCATAAAAGTTGATGAGCTTGGCTTCTTTGTTCCCTATGTACACTTTCAATCCTTGGGTGAAGCTTTTACCATCAATATAAAGAGTTTCGCCTCCCACTAGCTTTCCACTGGTCGGTGAAATTTTCGTTATTCCTAGTTCTTGTGGCGCTTGATAGGTATAGGCATTAGCTAACACAGCTTCTTTTCCATCTGGGTTCACGATTTTCAGATCGATGGTTCCTGGATTATCTCCTAGGGGTGCCTCCACCTTCAATCGAGTAGGATTATAATAGGTGATGAGCTTGGCCTCTTTGTTCCCCAAGTACACTTTCAAACCTTGGGTGAAGTCTTTACCATCAATATAAAGAATTTCGCCTCCTGCTAGCTTTCCGCTGTTCGGTGATATTTTCGATATCCCCGGGATGAGTACCGGAGGCGCTTGATAGGTATAGGCATTAGCCAACACAGCTTCTTTTCCATCTGGATTTACTACTTTCAGATCGATGGTACCCGGATTATCTCCTGGAGACGCCTCTACCTTGATGCGGGTAGCATTATAAAAGGTGATGAGCTTGGCTTCTTTGTTCCCTATGTACACTTTCAAGTCTTGGGCGAAGTCTTTACCATCAATATAAAGAATTTCGCCTCCTTCCAGCTTTCCGCTATTCGGGGTAACTTTTGTAATCAAAGGTGAATCTGTTAATGCTTGCGCTTGAGTGGTTGAAACGCCTGGTGCAAAAAATACGAGTAACAAGATCATAAATATCTTTAGTCTTGTTAGTAAAACATTCGTCTTTTTCATTTTTGGATCTCCTTTTATTCTTTTCTATAATTTTCTTATCGGAATGTTGTCTGGTTATATTTAACTAGATCGCCAAGCTCGCTCTCTGCCCCTGTGCATAATTTTCCTCTTAACGGATCATACTCCAACTGTTTTCAATCACGGTTGTAAGTGAATGACCCGCTTGGGAGGTCGCAGAATATGTCATGGAAAAATCAATTGCTGAGGAAAAAGTCGGTTGCGCAAATGTTGGAGCAGGTGGATAAAAACGAAAGCTCTCTCAAAAAGTCATTAGGCGCTTTTGACCTGACGATGCTGGGCATCGGCGCGATCATGGGAACAGGGATTTTTGTCTTAACGGGAGTTGCCGCTGCCTTGCACGCTGGACCGGCACTTGTTTTGTCTTTTGGCATTGCGGCACTTGCCTGTGTGTTTGCCGCACTCTGCTATGCGGAATTTGCTTCGACTGTTCCGGTGTCGGGAAGCGCTTATACATACAGCTATGCGGCATTTGGCGAATTTGTCGCCTGGATGATCGGATGGGACCTGATTCTCGAATACGGAGTGGCTTGTGCTGCGGTAGCAAGCGGATGGTCCGGGTATGCACAGGGATTGCTAGCCGGGTTTAATATCCACCTGCCCCATGCGCTCACGAGTGCGTTTGATGCATCGAAAGGAACGATTATCGATTTACCTGCGGTCCTCATCATTGTCATCATTGCAGCTTTATTGATGAAGGGGACGAGAGAATCAGCGAGCTTGAATACCATCATGGTGTTAATAAAGGTAGCGGTAGTTATCCTGTTTCTCGTCGTTGGAGTCATGTATGTCAAACCGGAAAACTGGACTCCATTCATGCCGTTTGGTTTTGCAGGGGTAGCGACTGGTGCTGCAACGGTGTTTTTTGCTTTTATTGGATTTGATGCGGTGTCTTCTGCGGCCGAAGAAGTGCGCAATCCCCAACGAGACATGCCAATCGGGATCATCTCTTCCTTACTCGTGTGCACGATTTTGTACATTGCTGTCTCACTGATATTGACGGGGATTGTTCCGTACAATCTGTTAAATGTCAAAAATCCGGTCGCGTTTGCGCTCAGCTATGTCAATCAGAACTGGGTGGCAGGCTTCATTTCGTTGGGAGCCATCGTCGGGATCACGACAGTTTTGCTAGTCATGATGTATGGGCAAGCCCGGCTGTTTTTTGCGATGAGCCGAGATGGCTTGCTCCCCGAGCTCTTCTCGCAAGTACATCCTTGCACACAGGTTCCACAAAAGAGCACGCTCGTCGTGGCAGCATTAGTAGCAACCTTCGGTGGATTATTGCCCCTCTCTAGCTTGGCTCAGCTCACCAACATCGGAACACTGTTTGCTTTTATTTTGGTCTCGATTGGACTGGTTGTACTGCGCCGCACTCATCCGCAATTACCACGGGCTTTTCGCGTCCCATTTGTTCCGCTTGTTCCCATACTCTCGGTCCTCTTTTGCGGATATCTCGTCTTCAACTTGCCTGCGCTGACAAAGATCGGTTTTCTTGGTTGGCTGTCGGCCGGAGCGATCGTCTATTTTCTTTATGGGCGCAAACACAGTCGATTGGCAACAAAAGACGACTCCTCAAAAACATAAGTGGCAGGGTAATCAGATTAGGCATGTTCTACGCGAGCATGTCTTTGTTTGCTATCTGACAAAGCGATCCCATTCATGTTAGAGTAAAAGCAACCAAAACGACGAGGGAGAGCAGGCTATGAAGCGAAAACGAGCAGATCGACCTGGTTGGAGACGCGTGAAGCGATTGGGCTACCAGCAAAAATGGGTAGAGTCTTTATCTTTCTCTGGGTACACTGTCCGCCTGACTCTGGACGAAGTAATTGAGCCTGCCTACATGACTGTGGGGGATAAAACACTGTGTGTGGGCGATAGAGGATATGTATACTTGCAGTATTTTCCACATGGTCAAGCTTATGCCGTAACGAAAATGATGGATGAGCTAGGGAATACCGTGCAATGGTATATCGATATTTGCCGGGGACATGGCAAGGATGAGAACGGGCATATCTGGTATGACGATTTGTACCTCGATATCGTGGTTTTACCGACGGGGGAAGTATACCTGCTTGATCAGGATGAACTCGATGAGGCGCTGATAAAAGGAGCCATTACGAAAGAGGATCACCAGTTTGCCACAGAGATGGCTGATGGCATGCTACAGGATATTTTAGCGGGGAAACGCGATGCCTTTGACTTTCCCAATTTCTTTGCATAGAATGGTGAAGAGTTTTCAATAGTGAAAAAAAGGAGGGGATGGGAATGAATAACAAGGGCAGGAAGTTCCCAATCTACTCTTTTTGCTTCGAAGAACGAAGGCGATGTTTGCTTTCGTTCTTTTTTTGTTGAACGTAGTCCGTTCCGAAGAAAAGAACGTAGGGGGAGGCGCCATGCGGTATAAACGAGTCTTGGTCAAATTAAGCGGTGGAGCGGTAGCTAAGGAAAACGGGTTTGGTTTTGATCCTGTACAGCTGGAGCATATCGCGGGGGAGATTCTGGCTTTGCTGAATATGGGCGTAGAAGTAGCCATCGTGATTGGCGGGGGGAATATTTTTCGCGGGAACATGGCCGATCAATGGGGAATCGAGCGGGTCGAGGCGGACAACATCGGTACATTGGCCACCGTCATCAATAGCTTGATGCTGCGCGGAGTTTTGAAGGCCCGCGTAAACAGGGAAGTCAGAGTCATGACTGCCGTTCCGATCAATGCAGTCGCCGAGCCGTACATTCGTCTTCGTGCTGTTCATCATTTGGAAAAGGGCCATGTGGTCATCTTCGCTGGGGGAAATGGACAGCCGTATGTGACCACAGACTATCCGGCTGTCCAGCGGGCGTTGGAGGTAGGCGCGGACGCCCTTTTGGTCGCGAAGCACGGCGTAGATGGCGTGTACACCGCCGATCCGCGCAAGGACTCTACCGCGAAGCAGTACGTGGAGGTTTCTTTTGACGAGGTGGTCAGAAGAGATTTACGTGTTATGGACCAAGCCGCAATGATTTTGGCCAGAGACCATCAACTGCCGCTGCACGTGTTTAACTTTGACCAGCCGGGAGCCATGGCGCAGATCTGTCGTGGGGAGCAGGTAGGTACGTACATTAGCACAGAGCTGGAGGCATTGTATAAGTAGTAGGCAAAGGTTGGTGCGGTTAGTTTAGACTGATCCTAATAAAAGAGACAGCGGCAGCCTAGGACGAGAAAAAAAGTCCTAGACTTCCGCAGACAATTACATCTCACCTGGCGTTTTCTGTCCGATGGGGGGGATATGCCGAAGCTTGATCACGGTGAGTATGGCGATAGCGATCATGAGCCCGCCGCTAACGGTCACAACAGCATGCATGCCGTCGATAAAAGCTATCTGGGCGCCATGAAGAAGTGTTGAACCAAGAGGTTCGGGCAAAGCTTTTGCCGCCGAGACTGCCCCAGCCAGACTTTCGCTGGAGGCTCCGGATATTAACGTCGTAACATCTCTCGGTATGAAGCCGGCAATTTGAGTGCGGTACACGTATGTACCGATGCTGCCTAATACGGCAATACCAAGTGCAAATGCGAATTCACCGCTCGTCTGCAGCAAGGACACCGCCGAACCCGCTTTCGCCGGCGGGGCCGTACCGACAATTAGATCGCTGGACAAGCTCGCAAACGGGGCTGCTCCCACATTAAAAAAGATATAACCGATGATCAGGGTAGAGAGTCCGGTTCCCGCTCCTACCTGGGACAGTAGAATACAGCCAGCCGCCGAGACGGCAAGGCCTGCCCCGATAATGAGCGACGGTCGGATCCGCCGAGCGATGATCGGCGAAAACAACATGCCCGCCATCGATGCAACCACTCCCGGGAGCATGCACATCGCTGCCGCGAGCGGCGATAGTCCTTCCACGAATTGAAGATGCTGTGCGATGAAGAGCATGGAAGCGCCTGTCAAAGTAATGCCGAACATGCCGCCCAGCGCTGTGCTGAAGGCGGGGTTTGCGAATAGGCGCAAGTCCAATAGCGGACTGTCCAACCGTTGCTGCCGTCTTACGAATAACGTCCCGAAAGCAACTCCAGCCGCGATGGCAATGAGCGGCAAGGTCTGTAGACCTTGCGTAGCGATTTCCTTTAGGCCGTATATTGCTGGTAGAATGGTGAACATCGACAGCATGACGCTAGTTATATCCAAATGACCAGGTGCGGGATCCCGATATTCGGGCAGAAGGTGGGACGCAGTCAACAACAGCAGCGCCATGACTGGAACGCCGAGTAGAAAAATCGAACCCCATGAAAAATGCTCCAGCATCATCCCGCCGACTACGGGGCCAAGCGCCATGCCTCCCATGGAGCACATGAACCATATGCCTATGGCGAGAGAACGCTGCTTATGGTCGCGGAACATATTGCTGATTAAAGCCAGGGACGAAGGCGATATCGTCGCCCCGGCTATACCGAGCAGCGCCCGTGCTGCAATCAGCATTCCGGAGGTGTTGGAATAAGCGGCCAACACCGAAGCCGAACCAAATGCCGCTGCGCCGATCATCAGCAGCTTACGGCGTCCGAGCCGATCTCCGAGTGAGCCCATCGTGATCAGAAACCCCGAGAGCATGAAGCCATATATGTCCATGATCCATAACTGCTCTGTACTGTCAGCGCCGATAGAGACGCTTATGTGAGGAAGTGCGAGAATCATTACGGACAAGTCTATCGAAACGAGCAAGGCAGGCAATGAAAGCACGGCAAGCCCAATCCATTCGTTCAAACCGGCCCGGATATTCGATTCAAACGCAGCATCTTTCATTGGCCGTCCAGAGCCTCTCCGAGCCGATCCAACATTACCTTTGTTCCGTGCTCACGCTGTTCAGGCGTATCGAGACCGTCCAGAAAAACTCCCTGCTCGGTATAGATCAAGCGCGTGCCGCCGTCCACGGAATCGAATTCCACCGTTGTCACGGAGACAGACATCCGCTTGTCTTCCATGTCCAGAGTGTATGAGTATACAATTCGCCTATTCTGAACGATCTCCTGATAGCAGGCAACGAATGTGTAAACTGGTCCCCCAGGCGGACCACCACGATTGAATTCGCGTCCGCCGACGCGGAAGTCGAACTCATCGGCTTTAGGAAACCAACTGGCTTTGGCTGCTTGACCCGCCCATGCAGCGAATACACGGGCAGGGGAATGTTTATAGTCCCTTTCGATGACAAATGTGGAATGCTTAGCAGATCTTTCACTCACAGTCGAAACCTCCTTGTCCGGGTTCTTCCGGATGCTCGTCTAAATATTCACCAAGTCGGTCGAGGTGGAGATCCATACTCGATTTTCTCTCGGCGAAAAATTTCTCATGATTCATTCTCATCGTCCGTATGATTTTCATGAAATGCTCAACGGTAAACGGTTCGTTCCTTTGCATCCGACTCGATACATTCTCAAGCTCGTGCAAGAGTTTCTGCTGCATGCGGATACTTTCTTTCAAGCTGTCTATTTGAATGGTCACAATGTCTGACAGGCTGAGTTGATCTCCGTCCATAACGGCTTTAATCTGCTCCAGCGATAGCCCCAACTCCTTCAAGGACAAGATTTGCTGTAGGCGTGAAATGTCCTTTTCGGTGTAGAGTCTGTATCCGGATGGCGAATAGCCGGACGGCGAAAACAAGCCTATCTGATCGTAAAAACGCAAAGTTCGTATCGTAATTCCCGCCATTTTCGCAAGTTCTCCGACTTTCCACTGTTGCTTCATGATCAGCCCCTTTCTGGGTCGCTAGCGTTTCACCGGTAACTTCACTATAAACCGTTACGTAACGTAATGGTCAAGGATCCATATGAATTTTTTTCCAATTAGTCTAAAACTTTATGATCTCGGAACATTTAAAAGCCCCTCTTCCTGCTTTTTTGTTTACAATGGATAACAGATTGTTGATTTGCTTTGAAAGGATGTCATACATGAGTAAAACAGTTGTACTGGCAGAAAAGCCTTCGGTAGGACGTGACATTGCCAAAGTATTGCAATGTCACAAAAAAGGAAACGGCTTTTTTGAAGGAGATAAATATATTGTAACGTGGGCGCTCGGGCATTTGGTCACCCTTGCTGATCCTGAAACCTACGGGCAGCAATTCAGCTCGTGGCGAATCGAGGATTTGCCGATTATGCCGTCCCCATTGCGCTTGGTCGTGATCAAGGAAAGCAACAAGCAATTCCAGGTCGTCAAACAACAAATGAGACGCAACGATGTCGGGCAGATCATCATTGCGACGGATGCAGGGCGTGAAGGAGAGCTCGTAGCCCGCTGGATTCTCGAGCTGGTGCACGTAAATAAACCAATCAAGCGCCTGTGGATTTCCTCGGTGACAGATAAAGCGATCCGCGAAGGCTTCCGCAATCTGAAGGACGGCAAAATCTATGAAAACCTGTTTGCCTCCGCCGCTGCTCGTGCAGAAGCAGACTGGCTCGTAGGAATCAACGCTACGCGCGCCTTGACGTGCAAGCATAACGCCCAGCTCTCATGCGGTCGTGTCCAGACGCCAACACTCGCCATCGTCGCAACGCGAGAAGAGGAGATTCGTCGCTTTACACCCAAGCCGTTTTACGGACTGTCTGCAGTGGCCCAAGGTCCGATTCACCTTCAATGGCAAGATCAGCAAACGAAGGATGTCAAAACGTTTTCCAAGGAGAAAGCGGATCAGCTAATAGCCTCGATCAAACAGGAGAGAAGCGCAGAAGTCATCGAGATTACCCGTGCTCACAAAAAGACATTTGCTCCGCCGCTGTACGATCTGACGGAGCTGCAACGGGATGCCAATCGGCTGTTTGGCTATTCGCCAAAGCAGACGCTGTCCATCATGCAGGGATTGTATGAGCATCACAAAGCAGTGACCTATCCGCGAACCGATTCTCGCTATCTGTCTGCTGATATCGTCGAGACGCTGCCGGATCGAATCAAGGCTGTCCAAATGAAGCCATATGCACCCCTCGCAGCCAGAATCCTGCGTGCGCCGATCAAAGCGAACAAATCGTTCGTGGATGACAGCAAAGTATCTGACCACCATGCCATTATCCCGACGGAGCAAGCAGTTTTCCTCGGTGATTTGAACGATAAGGAACGCAAGATTTTCGATCTCATCGTGAAGCGCTTCCTGGCCGTTCTGCTGCCTGCCTTCGAATACGAGCAAACTACCATTCAGGCGAAAATCGGGAATGAAACGTTCCTGGCAAAAGGAAAAACCGTGCTCTCACAAGGCTGGAGAGAGGCGTATGACCACGATGTGGAAGAAGACAATGCGAAGGACGGCGTAAAGGAACAAATCCTGCCTTCTCTTACAAAAGGAGATCGTCTGCTTATCCAGTCGATATCCCAGACCAAGGGTGAGACGAAACCGCCAGAGCCATTTACGGAAGCGAGTCTGCTGACTGCGATGGAAAACCCAGCGAAATATATGGCGAACGAGAGCAAGGATTTGATCAAAACGATTGGGGAAACAGGCGGACTTGGTACGGTAGCAACCCGCGCAGATGTGATCGAGAAGCTGTTTAATAGCTTTTTGCTAGAGAAGCGCGGCAAGCATATTTTTGTCACCGCAAAAGCCAAACAATTGCTAGAGCTCGTCCCAGATGAAATGCAGTCGCCGACCTTGACAGCCCAATGGGAGCAAAAGCTCGGTGCCATCGCCAAGGGAAGCTTGAACAAGCGAGCGTTTATCGAAGAGATGAAATCGTACGCCAAAGAAGTCGTCCAACAGATCAAGAACAGCGATCAGACTTTCCGTCACGACAACCTGACCAGAAGCAGGTGCCCGGAGTGCAATAAGTTTTTGCTTGAGGTAAACGGAAAGCGCGGCAAAATGAATGTGTGCCAGGATCGCGAATGCGGCTATCGCAAAAGCATTGCCCAGCAGACCAATGCCAGATGCCCAAAATGCCACAAAAGATTGGAGCTGCGCGGGGAAGGGGAAGGTCAAACCTTTGTCTGCGCATGTGGGCACAAGGAAAAACTGACGAACTTCCAGGATCGTCGCGATAAGGAAAAGGGCAGCAAGGTTTCGAAGAAAGAAGTAGCCAAGTATTTGAAAGGACAGGACAAGGAGCAGGACGAAGGAATCAACTCAGCGATGAAAGACGCACTGTCCAAATTTAAGTTCGACTAAAGAGGCGTGAAAAAAGGCGGCCGACAATTCCTGTCAGCCGCCTCATTTTATTTACTTTTTCTCCAGCACAGCAAAGTAATTATCTTCATCGTCTGCGAAGTTAAAGACGCGGCCCGAAGGCATCGTGACAATGTCTCCAACCTTTACATTTTTATTAACCAGGTCGTTACGCAATTCCTCGATATTTTCCGAAAAGAGCAGGAGGGAAGGAGTGCCAAGATTCATTCCGGGAGACATTTTCGCAACGAATTCCTTATTGTGCAGAACGATGTTTGTTTCAGCGCCTTGTGCGGGAGCAATTTCAATCCATCTCATTTCACCGTTTTTCTCTTCTGAAACCACACGAAACCCTAGTTTTTCCGTCCAAAAGTTCACTGCTTGATCCTGGTTATTGACATACAACATGATTTGCCCGACTTTGCTAATCATCATAGATGCTGTCCACTCCCTAAATGGTAGTTAAAACCCGACGCTCCTAATCCTTTCCATCCCGACGGTATCTGATACCCGATGCCAATGGATTTGTCTAGCTTGTCTTTATCTTAGCATGAATAATCAGATCGAATTTCTTTTCGATTGCGCATTTTAAAAAATGAATTGCATTTCGTAAAAGAGGAGCATATACTCACAATTGAAAGTGAGTAATCACTCGCTAAAACAAAAAGGTCATCGCCAGCCTAGTTCTGTGGCTTGTTTTTTTATCATAAAAAGAAAGTGATTACTCACTCCGATATTTAGGTAGGGGGAAGCGTTTATGAAACCAGTTGTTCGCTCCATTTGTATCGGGGGACTGTTACTGGCATTGACGGGCTGCAATTGGACATCCGAAAATCATCCGTCACTGTCCGGGACAATCGAGGCCATCGAGCTGCCGATCGTAGCTGAAGTAGGAGGATTGGTTACAAACGTGACGGCAGAAGAGGGGAGTGCAGTAAAAAAAGGACAAGTGCTGGCTCAAATCGATAAACGAAGCTACCAAATTACTGTGGCAGAAGCACAGGCAGCATTGGATCAAGCGACAGCCAGGCTAGAAGAGGCGAAAGCTGGTTCACGCGACACGACGATCCAAAGAAGCATGGCCAACGTCCAGCAGGCAAGTGCGAATATCCAACTGGCACAAGCGAGAAAAAATCAGGCGGAAGCAGGCAAAGCACGTGTTACTGAGCAGATGACGCAGGCAGAATCGCAATGGCAGGGGGCGCAGCAGACCCTTTTGTATCAACAAAAAAGACTCGGGGAAGCAACAGCGCTCTTCGAAAAAGGAGCGATCTCTGCCAAAGACCTCGACACGCAAAAAGAAGCAGTGAACCAGGCAAAAACGCAGGCAGATCAATGGGCGGCACAAGTAGCGCAAGTGCAGGCACAGTACCGTTCTGCGCAAGAAGACATGCAGCTTCTGTCTCTTGATCCTGACCGTCGCTATCCTGCGATTCCGCAAGAAGATCGAATAAGAGGAGCGTAATAGAAGGATGAACAAGCCGCCAACATTTGTAGAAGGCCTGTTGCAATATGTAGAAGAGTTGAAAGACGAGAGCGAGATGACAGAGAAGCAGCGCAATATTTTGCGTGCATCAGTAAAGCTGTTCGCCGAAAAAGGCTTTCATGCCAGCTCAACCTCTGAAATTGCCAAGGAAGCAGGAGTGGCAGAGGGAACGATTTTTCGCCACTACAAATCGAAAAAAGATATTTTACTTGCCGTCGTAGCGCCAGTATTGGTCAAGTTCGCGGCGCCGTTTATTTTGAAGGATGTCCGTGAGATCTTCAAAGAGCAGAATAAAAAAACATTCGCACAAATCGTGACAGAGCTGTACCGAAACCGGATCGACCTGGTGCTGGCGAATGAAAAGCATATTCGCATTTTGCTGCAAGAAGCCTTTTTTCATGACGAGATCAGGGAAGCGTTGATCGCGACCGTTTTCACGGGTGTGAAAGAGATGGCAAACAAGCTAATCGAGGCAAAGGTAGATGTGGGCGAATTGCGTCCGCTCCCGACACAGGCTGTCTTTCGGGCGATCCTGTCCTCGATGATCGGGCTCGTTCTGTTCCGGCAAGTCTTGGATACTGATGAATTTACGCAGTTCAGTGACGACGAGCAAATCGCCCTGACCGTAGATATTTTGCTAAACGGGATTGGAAATCACTCTATCTAAAAAATTTTATCGATAAGTGAACGTTTTTCTCTCTTTTTGGGTATAGAAAACCCGTCTGGGAATGGTATAATTGCAAACAACTTTTTGCTGTTTTTTATGGAGGAGAGTAAATCATGCAATTGTTATCAGAGAGAGAATGGCTCGCGTACCGAGAGAAAAACAAAGATCGTGCGCGCATGCTAATTTCTTGCCCGGACCGCGCGGGTATCGTCGCTGCCGTATCAAACTTTTTGTTCCAACAAGGAGCCAACATCGTTCAGTCTGACCAGTACACGACCGATCCGGAAACAGGCCGTTTTTTCATGCGCATTGAATTCGATCTCATCAATCTGGATGAGCGTTGCGAAGAAATGAAGGAAGCATTCAGCCCTGTAGCCGAGAGCTTTGGCATGGAATGGTCGTTAGTCGAAGCAAACAAGCGAAAAAAGGTCGCGTTGTTTGTTTCCAAAGAAGATCACTGTCTCTTGGAGCTCCTGTGGCGTTGGAAATCCGGGGAGCTGTTCGCGGATATCGCGGTTGTCGTCAGCAACCATCCTGACATGCAGGAGACTGTCGAGTCCTTTGGTATTCCGTATCGCTGCATCCCAGTCACGAAGGATAACAAGGCGCAGGCAGAAGTAGCGCAGCTGGCAGCAGCAGAGGGCGTCGATCTGATTGTTCTGGCTCGCTACATGCAGATTTTGTCCCCGCGCTTTTTGGAGGACTACGCGATGCGGATTATCAATATCCACCATTCCTTCCTCCCAGCCTTTGTCGGAGCGAAGCCTTACGAGCAGGCGTATCGTCGCGGCGTGAAGCTGATCGGAGCGACTGCGCATTACGTCACAGAAGAGCTGGACGCAGGACCGATTATCGAGCAAGACGTTCAACGTGTATCGCACCAGGAAGACGTCGAGGCACTGAAGCAGCTGGGACGTCAGGTAGAGCGTACGGTGCTTGCACGTGCGGTTCGCTGGCATTTGGAGGATCGGGTGCTGGTATACGGCAACAAGACGATTGTGTTCCCATAAGCATTGCGGATTAGAAGAGGCTATTCCTTTGAGGAAAAGCCTCTTTTTTTGTGTTTATTTTGGTAGAAGAGTTTTTCCAATTATAGAGGAGTACGACCAAAAGGCAAGCCAATGAAAGAAGGGTGTCACATTAGCAGTGAATACGACTAAGAGACGTCCCATTTCTTATTTTCAAGTCAATTTCTCACGCTTTACCAACTCCAGAAACTGAGTCACAACAGGCCGCTGATCTGTCTCACCGTCACGCGTGCAGACATACAAGGGACGCTTGATCTCTACCCCTGGAATGGTTACACGACCAACCTCACCGCGCTCTACCATTTCTCTAACAGCCAGCGCAGGAGCCAACATCGTTCCGTATCCCGCACGAACGGAGTGGATAGACTCGACCAGACCGTGATACTGCATACCGACCTGCGGACGTTTCACACCATGCTCGCGGCAGAGGGTAAAGAGCCAGTCGCGGGTAGAGCTGCCTTGCTCCCGCAACAAAAATGGTTCCTCCACGAGCTGCTCCATACTGATCTCCTTTCCTGCAAGCGGATGATGGGCGGGCAAAATAAACCAATAGGGAACATCCATCAAATGATGCCGATTGATAGGCAGCTCATCCCACGATTCCTTGATAATGACGGCCACATCGACCTCACAGCTCAAAAGCAGTTCAATGGATTGCATAGAATTACGCGTGCGAATTTCCACATCAACCCCTTCATAATCGCGTTTGTACTGAGCCAGCCACTGTGGCACGAGATAATGGGAGGGGAGAAAGGTAGAAGCAATCCTCAGCCGCCCTTTCTTCCCTTGCTTGATTTCTGTCAGCTGTGTTTCGATTTCGCGTTCCCAGTCGTAAATGCGACGTGCTTTTTCAAAAAGAAAGCGTCCTTCATAGGTAAGAGAAATGCCACGTCCATCAGGGATGAGCAAGGTGATTCCCAACTCGTTTTCCAGCTTGCGGATTTGGGCACTTACGGCAGGCTGGCTAATCGAGAGTGCGATTGCTGCTTCGGTGACACTGCCTCGTGACGCTACTTCTACGAAAATGCGGAGTGCATGTAAGTTCATCCTGTACCTCGATTCATAACGTTTGCTTATGAGTTGTAGATAAAGATGTATTAGAAATGATGAGTGATTGCGCGTAAGGTATAGCTCATAAAGACTGAAAACGAGTAGAGAGAAGGATCAGGAGATGAGAGAAGTCAGTGGAAAGACACAAGTCGTGGCAGTCGCACTGGTGACAGCATTATGCATGATAGGAGATTCGATGCTGTATGTGGTGCTTCCTCTTTTCTGGGAGGAGGCAGGATTAACATCGCTGTGGGAGGTGGGGATATTGCTTGCAGTGAACCGCTTCATCCGTGTACCACTCGGCCCCCTTGTTGGAAAATGGTATGAACGCTCGGGAGGACGCGCGGGTTTGATTGTGGCAGTTGGGCTGGCTTTTCTGACGACACTTTCGTACAGCTTGGAAGGCTTTTGGCTATGGCTTGTGATGCGATGCTTGTGGGGAGTGGCTTGGACATTTTTAAGGCTAGGTGCGTATTCCTTGATCGTGACGGTTTCCGAAGGGCATAATCGCGGGCAGCTCATGGGCTTGTACAACGGACTGTATCGATTGGGCAGTCTTGGCGGCATGCTGGTCGGAGCGCTGTTGGCCTCTTGGTACGGGCTGTCTGTTGCTTCCATCGTACTAGCGGTACCTTCCTTGTTTGCATTCATTCTTGTTTTTCGCTATATACGTCCTTCCTTTACCAGTCAGCATCCAACAGACGTGAAGCAGATAGATACAGGAAAACGGTTGTGGAGTCAGGCGCAGGCGCTGTTGACGATGACGACTGCATTATTCGTTACGATGGTGTACCAGGGGGTGTTTACCTCCACGCTAAGCAGAGTGATCGAAGTGCGTGAACCGCTTATCATGATTGGCGGGGTTATGCTGGGGGCAGCAGTGATTGCGAGTGTGATCCAGGGCATTCGCTGGGGGTGGGAGCCGTGGGCGGCCCCATTGGTAGGCAAAATATCGGACAAACATGGAAGGGCGAATCTGTTCATCGTAACGTTGCTAGTCGCTTCCGTTCTGTTTGCTGCGTTGCAGGCAACGTCTTCGCTTGTGCTATGGTTTGCGATTTTATTCGGCATCCAGTTGACCGCGACGATTATCACGACCGTGCTGGATACCCTTGCGGCAGATGAAGCTGCGAGACAGCCTAACAGCCAAGTGGTAATGACGCAATATTCAGTTATAAGTGATCTGGGCGCGGCATTAGGGCCGCTCCTTGCTTTCTGGCTGGATGAACACGTAGGTCTGGGTCCGATGTACTTCGGAATTGCGATGATCTTACTTCTGGTGGGACTTGTATGGTTGGGGCGACCGAAGCTGATCAAGATGGAAAACGCTTCTTGATGCTTGTCATGACGTGAGCAATGGCTGCTTCCTTGTCCGGACCGTGCAGCAGCATATGGTTCGAATGCTCATACCAGGTGATTTGCGGGGAGGCAGATTCGTCTACGCTGGTTGCGAGTATTTGTGCGCTCACGGCGTGAACCGTATCGTCCCGCCTTGCTTGTAGCAGGACGTAAGGCGTCGTAATTTGAGCCAAAAGCGGCTTTGTTTCTGCCAGCAGTCTGCGAAATTGCAGCATGCTGCTAAAAGGGATTCTGCCGATGCCATGTATGTAGCGTTTGGAGTGGGTTGGGAAATCCTCACGCAAATAATGCATCGCCTCTTTGACATCCCAATATTTATAAGGGGTGTTGATGGTAAACAGCAGGGCGACGGGGTATCTTGTCGTCAAGTGAAAGGCGAGTAGTCCCCCCATGGAAAATCCGATGACCACGATGGTGTCAGCGCGCATGGACAGTCGCTTGTAGCCTTCTTCTGCCGAGCGGAGCCATTCGTGGCGGGTGCTTTTTGCCATGTGACGACGAGTAGTCCCATGTCCCTCCAAGGTAGGGCATTCCACCTGATAGCCAGCCTCGCGGAGCTTTTTGGCGAGTGGGAGTATGTCGTTGATGTCTCCGGCAAATCCATGGATGAGTAAGCAACCGACTGTTCCTGACATGGAATCTCTTCCTCTCAGATACTGGGAAATTTGATGGATCATCCATATTATATACGAAAAGGTGAGAAGGAGGCGACCGCGCAAGTGTGCCCACACCAAGCAAAAAAAAGGAAAGAAAAAGCGACTTCACGCAGTTGCGATGAAGTCGTCTATTTTACTAACGGGGTTCTGTACCTGAAAAATAGGTTACATGTGAGAGTGCTTTTCTTTTTATACAATGTCGTTGCAGTTTGAATACAAAACTGATACGTTGATTGTATGGCACAAGAGTATAGACGTACAGCTACCACAGTATCTCTCATCAACTATCATTTTGTTTTCTGCCCCCGTTATCGAAGAAAGGTATTAGTAAAACAGGTGGAAATACGATTCAAGGAACTCCTTGAAAAAATATGTCAAGAGAATGACTGGCATATGGTAGCAATGGAAATAATGCCAGATCATGTTCATCTGTTCCTGAATTGTCTTCCCGCCGATTCTCCATCAGACGTAATGGCAAAAGTGAAAGGAGTGACGTCTCGAATATTAAGGCAAGAGTTTCAGCATCTCGCTCATTTGCCTAGTCTGTGGACACGCTCTTTTTTCGTAAGTACAGCAGGAAACGTATCAAGCGAAACAGTAAAGCGTTATGTGGAAGAACAAAAGAAAAGGGGGTGAACACATGCAAGCTTTAACCGTTACGATTCGCCTATTTCCTGATCAACCAGAAGTTCTTCATCAATTAGGGAAAGAGTATATTCGGGTAGTCAATCAACTAACCGAACAGGCTGAACAACACGGAGCATTTCCGAAAATGACGACAAAAGATGTAGATACCTTTCTTCCATCTGCCGTTTGCAATCAAGCGATTCGTGATGCCAAAAGTGTTTTTCGTAAAATCAAGAAACTTGGTGTTCGCCCCATTCTTAAAAAATCTGTTTATTTCGTCAACAATCAAAACTACACGGTATCCGACAACACAGTTGCTTTCCCTATCGTTGTAGATGGAAAGACGAAGAAAACAGCGTTTCGTGCTGCGATGACTAGCCGAGATAGGAAACGGTTAAGCAAAGGAAAATCTGGATTGATGCGTATCATTGAAAAGTCAGGGAAATGGTACGCTCAAATTTCGGTAGAAGTGTCTACAAGTGTAACAAACACTGAAAACATGATGGGGATTGACCTCGGTCTGAAAGTTCCTGCTGTTGCTGTAACTTCTACAGGTAAAACCCGATTCTTCGGAAAGGGCCATACAGCCATTCAAGAAGGTGTGTCAATCATCAAGCTTGAACGACTAGAGAATATTCGCAAGACGGCAAGAACAAGCCGTAAAAACGCAAAGAATCTGCATAGTTGGACTTTCTATCAGCTTCAACAATTCATCTCCTACAAAGCAAACCTTGTCGGCATAAAGGTTGTCGAGGTGAATCCTGCCTACACTTCTCAATTTTGTCCTGCCTGTGGGGAGAAGAACAAAGCGAGAGACAGAAAGTACGAGTGTTTATGCGGATTCAACGCGCATCGTGATCGGGTTGGAGCGATTAATATCATGAATCAACCTGTGGCAGATGGTAACAGTCTGTCAGCCTAAGATGCTATAGGCACTGTCTTAGGATGGGCTGATGAGACAGCCCTGAACTTGGGGGAACTACGGTTAGCAGAAATGCACGACCGACTACCACCCAAGAATCCCACTGATATCGAAGGTATCAGCTTGCGGCTTTAGCCGTGGGAGTCTCAAAGCCCAATTGTTTTCAGTTCAGGAGAGATAAGTAGCGTAGGTTGCGTGCAGGCTTGGATATCTTCCGCTGTATAGCCTTCTGCTACTTCGACGAGGACAAGCCCGTCTGGTGTCACGTCCATGACAGCTCTGTCCGTAATGATACGGTTGACAACCTTCTTGCCGGTCAGTGGCAGCGCACATTCATTCAAAATTTTTGTCTCACCATGCTTGTTGACATGATCCATGATGACGACGATTTTTTTTGCGCCGTGGACGAGATCCATGGCACCGCCCATGCCCTTGACCATTTTTCCAGGAATCATCCAGTTTGCGAGATCACCCGCAGCAGAAACCTCCATCGCCCCTAAAATCGCGAGGTCGATATGGCCGCCGCGAATCATCGCAAACGATTCAGCACTGGAGAAGTAGGCCGCACCTGGAATAGCGGTAACGGTTTCCTTTCCGGCGTTGATCAGATCTGGATCGAGGTTTTCCTCCGTCGGGTAAGGGCCAATTCCGAGCAAGCCGTTTTCCGATTGCAGAACGACCGTTTTTCCTTCCGGGATGTAGTTGGCGACGAGCGTGGGCATTCCAATCCCCAAGTTTACGTAAAAGCCATCTTCTATTTCCCCGGCGGCACGAGTGGCGATTTGCTCACGTGTAAGCGACATCTTTTGTTTCCTCCCTTGAATGTAATCCGGTTCTCTGTCTTGCTGCTTACGAGCGGACAGTGCGTCGTTCGATGCGTTTTTCGAACGAAGGTGCCTGTATCACACGTTGTACATAGACACTTGGTGTGTGAATATGCTCAGGGTCCAGTTCACCTGTCTCTACGATTTCTTCTACTTCGACGATGGTGATTTTTCCGGCCGCTGCCATCATCGGATTGAAGTTTTGTGCTGTTTTGCGGAAGACGAGATTGCCCATCTTGTCAGCTTTCCACGCCTTGATCAGTGCGAAATCACCCGTGATGCCATACTCAAGCAGGTACTCTTTCCCTGCGAAATCGCGCGTTTCCCGACCTTCAGCGATAGGTGTGCCGACTCCAGCTGGGGTATAGAATGCCGGAATGCCAGCTCCGCCTGCGCGAATTCTCTCGGCAAGCGTCCCTTGTGGTGTCAACTCGACTTCGAGCTCACCAGACAGAAATTGACGTTCGAATTCCTTATTTTCTCCCACATAAGAGGAGACCATTTTTTTGATTTGTTTTTCGCGTAAAAGGAGACCGAGTCCCCAATCATCCACACCACAGTTATTTGAGACGACTGTCAAGTTTTTCACTGCTTTGTCTCGCAGGGCGATAATCAAATTCTCCGGAATTCCTACCAGTCCGAAGCCGCCCACTAATAAAGTGGCACCATCGTGAATATCAGCCACGATGTCCGTGTAAGAAGTGTAAATTTTAGCCATGACGATCACTCCCACCATGAAAAAATAAAGGATTTTTGTAAGCGCTAACAATGGGGGGCGGTGCAGTTTCCCCGTCTCCCTGCCTTTCTATCATACTAGATGCGAGTTACAAACAAGTGACGAGACATTTGGATTATAAAAAATAATGTAAAATGACAGAAAAGTAGTACAACTATACCATGTTTTTCTGTAAAATATATTTTGTCAATAATCGTCGTTTCTTTGTCAGTATAGGAAGATTCAGGGGGAAATGTGGGGTTGCAGGAATGAAAAATACGAAAAAATGGATAAGTCTCACGGTTGTGGTCCTGCTGCTCGTAGGGTGCGAAAAGCTGAATGAGAATGTTGAAGGTCTGAAACGAACAAAAGAAGATACTGTGATCAAGGTGAAAACCGTGAGTGCGTATACGGTGGAGCAAGGCAAGGATGAGCGACTGATGGATGTCGCAGGTGTAGTAGCACCGCTTCAAGAGCTGGCTTTATCGTTTGGCGCCTCAGGCAAAATCTCAGGCATTCTCGTTGAAAAAGGAGCCACTGTCAAGGCGGGGCAGACGTTGGCGACATTAGATGGAACGGCCTTGCAGCAAGGAGTTCACGCAGCCCAAGGACAGGTAGCTAGTGCTGCGATCAAGCGGGAAAAGGCCTCCAAGGGACCGGAGAGTCATGAGGTGCAGACCAAGAAGCTGCAGGTAGAAAAAGCGAGAGAACAGATGCAAAAAGCTCGCGACGAACTCACTAAAGCGGAGATTCTGTATGCGAATGGAGCTATCTCGAAAGATGAAAAAGACAAGCTGACCTCAGCTCTGCGACAGGCCGAGCTGAGTCTGGAAGAAGAACAAGTGGCGTATAACAACCTGCTGAAGGGCGCCGATCCACTGGATATCGAAGAAGCGAATGCAAGCGTTCAGCAGGCCAATGTTCAATTGAGCCGCGCGAAGCAGGAAGCGGCTGATGCGGTGATCAAAGCTCCGTTTACAGGTGTGGTTGCAGCGATCTCCAAGACCGCATCGGAGCAAGCCGGACCTGGGACAGAGGTCATTCGGATGGTCGATACGAGTTCCTGGCTTGTGAAATTGCAGGTAGAAAGGGAGCAAATCGCCCATTGGCAGGCAGGTAAAGTGGTAAAGGTGAAAGCTCCAGACGGCAGTGAAGCAGAAGGAAAAGTGACGTTTGTCTCACCGGTTATGGATACCAGCTTGGGATCTTATCCAGTCGAGGTGACCGTAGACGGCAAGAATGTAGCATGGAAGGGTGGCATGACCGTCACTTGTCAGTACCCGCTGCCAGCGTCAAATGTTGCGCTCGTTCCAGTTAGCAGCATTGGTGTCTCTGATGAAGAATATTACGTCATGAAAATCAATGAACATTCAGTGGAAAAGACATTTGTCAAAGTGGGCGCATTGCAAGGAACCTTCTATGAGGTAGTGGAAGGTCTCGTGCCTGGTGACCAGATTGTTGCTGCAGGCTTGTCGTATGTAGTGGATGGTGAGGCGGTGAAGGTGGCGGATGAATAACAAGACATTTTTAGCGATTGTCCCCTCCTTTGCCCGCATTCTGGCGGTCATTTGCTGTCTACTTGCGGTAGGAGCTTGGTTCAGGCTGGATATCAAGACGTTCCCTGATCGGTCTGTGCCTGAATATACAATCAGTCTCTTAGCACCCAAACTCTCCTCTGCGGAAGTAGATGAATCGGTCGCGAGAAAAGTGGAGGAATCGGTACGTTCATTAGGAAGTGTGCTTACGATTGCTTCCGAATCTCGGATGGGGTCAGCGGTTATTACTGTAAAAACATCGGAACAGATCGGTTCGGATTACAAGGAACGTTTGGAAAAGAAGCTGGGAGAAATCACGAAGCAGCTTCCAGTGCAGGAGTGGAGCGTCAGCCAAAGCAATCTGGCTGATAGCAAAATTGGCTTTTACCTGTTGTACGGTACGGATTTGCAGACCTTGTCTGATATTGCCCAGAATACCGTGTACGATAAATTGATCAATCTGCCAGGAATTGCTCGCATCGAAATGGACAAGCAAGCCTTGAAGGAGCAGGTAGATATTATTTTCCGACCGTCGATGCTACTCGCCTACGGGCTTACACCTGCTGATGTTCTGTCGCAACTGCCGACAGATGTGGTCGGGGAAGAGGTAGGTTCTGTTGGCACTGATAAGGATCGAACCATTATTCAATGGACGAGTAAATCGGAAGGGCTGCAAGATCTGGGGAAGCAATTGATCTCCACCGATAAAGGATACGTGCCACTAAATACGTTGGCGGACATTCGTGATCGACGCGGGAGCAAAGGCGAACAAATCGGGATGTACCGGGACTCGCCTGCATTAGGAATCACTGTGTATGCAGCAGATGTCGGGCAATTGCCTGTAATCAGCAAGCAAGTAGATGAAGCGGTTGCTGAGTTGAATCAGGCTTCAGGCGGAAAATATCGCCTCGATTTGTTTAGTGACGATGCGCAGACAATCACTGCTGCATTGAGACAGCTTGGGGCACTTGCTGTTCTAACTGCTATCATCTGTTCTCTCTTTTTGTACCTGACCCGAAAACAATTGGCAGGGGCTGTACTTGCGTTTTTGGCAAACGTTCTTGCGGTCGGCAGTGTCCTGGGGGGCATGTGGCTTTGGGGAATCCCATTGACGCTCTCCACGCTTGGACCACTCCTATTGTTTTCGCTATTGTTCACAGGAGCAGGCTCTGCGTTGTTTCATCAGTTTTCTCGCTTGCCCTCGTACTCGTTCGTTCGTTGTTTGCAAGTGGCCTGGAGTTTGATGAAGCCGATTTTACTCACGGTTGTCGTAGTGGCAGCCTGTTGGACAGGTGTCGTCTTCACTGATTTCCTCAAGGCAGAAGACAAGATTGTCTTGTACGATGCTTGGCCTGTTCTCCTGCTGGGGACATTTGCGCTTATTCTTGTCTATGGATTTATCACGCCGGTACTGACAGGAACGTGGCTGAAAGCTTCCGAACAAGTAGAGAAGAAAACACCACGGGCCTCCAACAAAGTGACAAGTTATTTTCAAGATCGCTGGGAACGACTGGTGGAACAAGGGTATTTGCCTTATGGAATCACACTGGTTGCCTCGCTTGCCTTTGTCTTTTTGCTCAAGTCGTTTATTTTAGTAGATCCGTACGCCAAGCTTGATTATGGGGACAAGTCGCTTTCTTTGCCAATGGTGCAGGGAAGCAGCATCGATGATGCCATGCGAGCAGCGCAAATAGCGGAGGAGCGATTGCTCGCCATTGCCGAAGTGCGGGATGTCTATACAATTGCCTCCGAAGAAAATCTAAGGTTTCAAGTAAAGCTCGTGGACAAATACGATTGGACGCAGTCAGTTTCGGAGCTGGAAAAAGTACTGGATAAAGAACTGCGAGATATTCCACAAACAGATCCGTTTGCTCTGGTCATTAATAAAGATAAGGCAAGTCGTCTCGTATTGACGATCATGGGGCCATCCTTGCAAACGACGCAGAACATTGCCAATGAAGTACTGGCATTCATGGAAAAACAGACTGTGAAGGATAAAGATGGGCGAGAACTTGTAACAGACGAAAGAATCGGTCCGGGTGCAGAGGGGACCTTTATCGACATTCGTCCGAAACAAGAGATGCTGGCACGTTACCGGATTACGCAAGAGGAGATCAAGAGACAGCTAGAGAGCTATTTAGGAGAAAAAACAGTTGGCAGTGTCTATTGGAATGAGCGTCAGGTACCTATCCACGTCCGATTTCCTGACGGGTGGATGGAGTATCCGGATCAGGTGAAAAATATTTTGATTCGAACATCACAAGGTACGGTACGACTGTCTGAGCTGGTAGATTGGTCCATCGGCAGCGAACCGCCCATTTATCAACGGGAAGACGGGCTGTATGTCTTCAAGGTAAGCAGTGCGGTAACAGACCCAAATCGAATTGAGCTGTGGTCTTACATTATTCCTTATTCCATGCAAGAAAAGGTGACGATACCGGAAGGCTACACCGTATATAACGACGATGAGCTGAAGAAATTGGAAGAGAAAAAACTCAACACGGTTGACTTGAGTAGCCGGTTCCTGACGATCGGTAGTCTGGTTGCCCTCGTACTTATCATGAGCTTGCTTTTGCAACGCAGAACACGCGATGGATTATTTGCCCTCGTTCTCTTGCCAGCCTTGTCTGGGGGCTTTTCGCTGGGATTGCTGTGGTTGGATCGACCCATGAACGTCATGGGCTTTTACGGAATCGTGGCTGCCATTGCCGTCATCGTTTTGCAGGCACTTCTTGCGATGGATGAGCTGTACAAGGCCCAAGCCGAGCAAGAGCGAGCTTGGGACGGTATTAAGCTGGGGGCCAAACGCACCCTAGTCAATCAAGCGGGGATATACTTTGCGATCGCGTTAGCCAGCCTTCCTCTGGCTGGGGGCTTGGGTGTTGGGAATGATTCGTTTGCGTCCTTTGCCAGCGTGTTATTGTTTGGCATTCTAATGGGGGCTTTTGCCACCATGGTACTTCTTCCTGGTATGCAATATGCTGCCATGCAAAGACAGGCAGCCCATTCTGAGATGTCCTTGCCGATCCTCGCCCGTCATTTACGGATTTGGTGGGAAAATGGCCAAGTACATCGCCGCGATTTCAAAGAAAGAAAACGGGAGCAAGCCCGCTCACAAAAAACAGTGCAAGCCGAAGCCACGAATCATGATTCCAGGGAGTATGTGCCTGCACAAGAGGACTTCCTGCCACTATCTTCTTCTACACAAGACGCCAACCGCTAAATAGGCTGGCGTTTTTCTTTTTCAATCGTTCACGTAGCTGTAACGGACTAACCACATATGCGTCATGGTAAGATAGGAAAGAGAATCGAAAGCAGGGGGTAGCAAACACGTGCGTCGATATCGAAAAATAGGGGATTACTTGCTTTTGATCGCTATTCTGCTAGGGTTGTTCATTTCTTCTTCACAGCCATACGCCAAGCAAGATATGCGAGGGACGATAGACAAGCTCGTAGATGAACAGAGCATACAGGACCGTATAGGCGACATATCCATTCCTTACGCAGGTAGGGAAGTGAGCTTGGAAGAAAAAGGAGCGGCTGGCTTTATTGAGTTCTTTATCCGGAAAGGAACACACTTTACTGTTTTTGCCCTCTTGGCTTTTAGCTGGTACCGCGTGTTTTCGCATCATCTCTCGTTTGGGCAAGCACTGCCCTGGAGCGGTTTTCTCAGTGTGATGACGGCTGTTTTGGATGAATGGCACCAGACGTTTACACCGGATCGAACCGGAATGGTGCAAGATGTTTTACTCGATGCCTCTGGATCTGTCACGATGTTGTTGATAATTGCTCTCAATTACCTGTATTCACGAAGAGCATATCGTTATAAAATGTAGGAAGCCTATCCATCCTATGAGGAGAGAAGGCTGTGATTGAATGATTGGAGAGTGGATTAGATCGTGTTAGAAAAAATGAATGTCCTTGTACTGAATTGCGGAAGTTCTTCTGTGAAGTACAAGCTGTATGAAATGCCTTCCAAAACCTTGATCGCACATGATTATTTGGAACAAATCCAGCGTGATCAATATGAAGATACTATTCGGGGAGTGTTTGAATCCCTCAAACAATATTCGATAGATATCGTTTCCCATCGTGTTGTCCACGGCGGGGAAGCATTCAAGCAATCCGTTATTGTCAATGACCAAGTAAAAGACGAAATTCGTAACCTGTCCCGTTTTGCCCCGCTTCATAACCCCATCAACCTGACCGGGATTGAAGTTGCTCAAAGTTTGTTTCCTGATCTGATTCACGTAGCTGTTTTCGATACATCGTTCCACCAAACAATGCCACCATCCTCGTATTTGTATGCACTGCCTTATGAATACTACGAACAATACGGCATTCGCAAATATGGTTTTCATGGAACGTCTCACCGCTATGTAATGGGTCGTGCAGCAGAAATGATGGCTCGCCCGAAAGAGCAGCTTCGTCTGATCAGCTGCCACATCGGTAGCGGGGTAAGTATCACGGCGATCCGAAATGGTGAATCGTATGATACGTCGATGGGTATGACACCGTTGGCTGGTCTGTCCATGGGTACACGCAGCGGAAACATTGATCCAGGTATCATCCCGTATATCGAGGAAATTGAAAAGACCGATACGGCTGGCGCTATTAAGATTTTGAATAACAATAGCGGACTGATGGGCGTATCAGGTGTATCCAATGATTTGCGTGACGTGATGAAAAAAGCAGAAGAGGGACATCATCGCAGTAAGCTTGCGCTGGAATTGTTTACCACGATTTTGCATAAGCATGTGGGACTGTACCTCGCGCGACTGAATGGAGTCGACGGCATTATCTTTACAGCGGGTGTTGGAGAAAACAGTTCTGCCGTGCGCGAACTGGTTTGCGCTGGTCTGGAATATGCTGGGGTCAACCTTGATCGTGAGGTAAATCGCACAAGCAAAGGCGAGGCATTTATTAGCACGAAGTACTCTCCAGTTAAAGTAATGGTAATCCCGACAAATGAAGAGCTCGTTATGGCGATGGATGCATTTGAACTAGGCCATAAATAGTTTGGAATAAGCGCCTAGAAAGAATAGGCTTTTCAGTATTGGAATTTCTCTGCTATACTAAGAGAATGAGGCTTCTGGTTTGAGGTTCTCACCATTTTTCTGAAAAAATAAAAGGAGTGCAAACTGGATGGCAGTACAAGTGGGAAGCATCATCGAAGGAAAAGTGACAGCGATTAAACCGTTTGGGATGTTCGTAGCAGTCAGCGAAACCGAGCAGGGGCTGGTCCACATTTCCCAAGTAGCAAACGGTTTTGTTAAGGATATCAATGATCACTTTACCGTGGGGGCACAAGTAAAGGTAAAAGTACTCTCCATTGATGATGTAGGTAAAATCTCGCTTTCGGTTCGCGCAGCACTCCCAGCGCCTGAGCGTCCGGAACGTGAAGAACGCCGTGGTGGTGGATATCGTGGAGGCGACCGCGGAGGGAATGCAAAACGAGAAAGCGGAGCTTCTTTCGAAGATAAGATGAAAAAATGGATGAAGCACAGCGAAGAGAACCTTGCGACAATCAACAAAAAGAACGCAAAACGCGGCTACTAAGCCTTGCGATAACGTGAAAAGGACGGGATGATTCCCGTCCTTTTTTGCGTCTAGTGTTCCAGTGGATTTCCTTCTTTTAGCCAGTATTCAAACCCCCCGAGCATTTCTTTTACTCGAAAGCCGAGAGCGGCTGTTCGAAGAAAATAATGTTTTAGACTGAGAAAATATAGTATTAGACTGACTATCGGACATTATGCTAACGGGCAGTATAACGGAATGGATGGTGAGGAAAATGAGGAAAGTAGAGGTTCAGTCCTATAACCCTCTCTGGGTTTCAAAATTTGAGAAAGAAGCTGAAAACCTTCGAATAATTCTTGGTACGGAAATTATTGAAATACATCATATAGGGAGTACATCTGTCCCAGGGTTAAATGCTAAGCCTATAATTGACGTTATGCCAGTTGTCAAAGACATCTATCGAGTAGATGAATATAATGAGCAATTTGTTCATCGAGGTTATGAGTCAAGAGGCGAGAATGGAATAGTTGGAAGACGTTATTTTACTATTGGCGGCACCGACCGAACTCATCACATTCACATTTATGCTCTTGGAAATCCACAAATTCAGCGACACCTTGCTTTTCGAGATTATTTAAGAACTCATCCGAAAGTAGCCAAAAGTTACGGAGACCTCAAAGCAGAACTGGCAGTTCAATTTCCTTATGATGTATCGTCATATATCAAGGGAAAGGAAAAGCTGGGACTTGAAATTGACAGGCAGGCAACTGAATGGGCTATGGGTAGATAGTATCGCTGCGCTAAAGGGTATCGATAGCGTAATAAAACAGCGGCCAGTTTCGCGCACGCCTTCGCGGCACCGTTGCAGTTGGGACCCCAGCAGTAGACGACCATGAGCTTGGTCGGGTCCAGAGCAGCCGTCGTTTCAGCCGAAATCAGCGCATGGGAGTGATTCAGGGCCCCGGGAACATGCCCATCCCGATACGCTCTCTAGCTGCGGGCATCCAGGATGTAGAAGCCTTCTACACCGTTTTGCATGTCATTCCATACATCTGCGACATCTGTCTCAAGAGAAAGCTTGTCGAGAAAATGAGTGAGGGCTACTTCAGGTGATGCGGCGGGGCGTGCGATGGTTATGTACAAAGCATAGCATGGAAGCAATCATCACAGTTATCTATACTATTTAATAAATGTCATTACTGATTTCTATGGGAGGAAGCGGGATGGAGCTAGTCTATTTACATACATTTCGCGAAGTAGCCCGGTATGGGAGCTTTACACGGGCAGCAGAAGAACTAGGCTATGCACAGCCGACAGTAACCGCACAAATGCAAAAGCTGGAGCAGTCGTATGGAGCACCGCTGTTTGAAAGATACGTACGCAAGCTGCGGCTGACACAGGCAGGTGAAGCCTTGCTGCCGTACGCTCGGGAATTGATTCGTCTGTATGGGGAATCTAAAGAGGTAATCAAGCAACAGACAACAGGTCCCATTGCCATAGGAACGATCGATACATTGACGGCGTTCTTTCTGCCACCGTATTTGCAGGCTTTTTGTCAGCAATACCCTCATTCACTGTCCATGATTTGGCCGGGGTGCCGCTTGTATTGACCGAAGAAGGCTGTACGTATCGGGGCATGCTGCTAGAGGCCTTTGGAGAGGCCGGGATGACGCAGCGAGTAGCCTGCCAGTTCAGCAATCCGGAGGCGATCAAGCAGTGTGTGCGCTGTGGCTTAGGGGTGACTTTGTTACCGCTCATGGCGGTCAAAAGAGAGCTCGCAGAAGGGGAGCTCTCAGCCATCCCGTTCCGGTCGGAGAAACCGCCTTTTTCCATTCAGCTTGTTTATCATAAAAAGAAATGGCTATCACCTTCGATGGTGACGCTTGTGGATACGATTACGAGATCACAGAGAGAGGAATCGTGAGCAGGATGCAGCTAGATATTTCGCCATTTGTCACATGTACACCTGAGGAGACAGTCCATCCGGGAGTGCGGCTCTATACCGTCAGCTACTACAGTCAAGACTTGCTGGTAAAAGCTGCATTGGCTGTACCAGAAGCCTATTTTCAGGAGGGAGCAAGTCTGCCAGCTCTCCTGTATTGCCGAGGGGGGATTAAAGGAGTGGGACGCGTCAGACCGGAGAGAATCAGTCAGATGGCTGCTTTTGGATACGTGGTCCTCGCTCCTCATTACCGTGGCAACGAAGGTGGAGAGGGTCGGGATGAATTCGGAGGGGCAGACAGGCATGATGTGTTTGCCGCATTCGAATTGCTCCGAAGCCTGGAGAAGGTGGACAAGGGGCGAATCAGCGTTTACGGCTTTTCACGTGGCGGCGTCATGGCCTTGTTTGCTGCAATGGAGTGCAAGGACGTGCTGTCTTGCGTTGTATGGAGTGGCGTCAGCGACATGTTTTTGACCTACGAGGAGCGGGTTGATCTGAGAAGGATGCTGCGCAGAATCATCGGTCACCCGCGTAAGCAGGAGGATGCCTATCGCGATCGGACGCCTTTGTATCGGATTGACGAGATTTCTTGCCCCGTGCTGATCATACATGGAACGGAAGATGAGAATGTGGGAGTGGAACATGCTCATAGATTGGCAGATGCGCTGACGCGGGCAGGCAAACCGTATGAAAAATGGCTGGCGCAAGGGGCCAGCCATCTGTTTGTCGGAGAAGATATCGAGATGTATACGCGCAAGATGTTTGCTTGGCTGGATGCACAAGCCTAATCTTCTTTGGGTGTAAGCGGCAGTGTGATGATGATTTCCGTGCCTTTCCCCAGCTTACTGTTCACGTGCAGCTCTCCACCGTGGTTTTCGACCATTCGTCGCGAGATCGGCAGCCCCAATCCTGTCCCATCCTCTTTTAAGGAGAAGAACGGATCGAATATACGCACGAGATACTCTTGGGAAATGCCTTCTCCCGTGTCTCTGACATGAATATGGACAGCTTGATCATCCAGGTTGCTTTCAATGGAGAGAACGCCGCCGTCTTTCATGGCTTCAATGCTGTTTTTCATTAGATTTAACAGGATTTGCTTTAATTGCTCGACATCGACGTGAATGCGAATGCTTGGATCACAGCGATCTACGATTTCTATTCCATGCAGCATGGCCTCGGCTTTCATCAAGGGAAGAATCGAATGAACGACACCGGCTAGTGCAACCTCGCGATAATCGGGCTTGGACGGTTTGGAGAGCATCAGCAACTCCGTCACGATGCGGTTGACTCGTTCAATTTCCTGCAAGATTAAGGGCAAGTAATACAAATCACGCTCTTGATTCGATAAGCGTTGTTCCAATAGCTGGATAAAGCCGTAGATGACCGTTAGCGGATTGCGGATCTCATGAGCGGCTCCGGCAGCTAGCTGACCGACCATGGCCAGCTTCTCGGATTGATTCAAGTACTCTTGAATTTGCTCCTGCTCCGTAATGTCCAAGAAGGCGACCATCCACCCCGTTTCCTGATCGTGGTGATGATTGTGCAAAGGGATGTACGAGACCAGGGCAATGAATGGCGTGTCGTCTTTTTTGTATAAGGTCATTTTGCGATTGACGAACCAAGGAGTCGGCTCATTGCATGTGGGTGCTTCAAAGGAATCCTTGGACACCGGGTAGCCGTGATCGTCGAGCTTGACCAAATGCTGTGCCAGCTGGTTTACATGACGACCGACTGTCGCATGGGAATGGGTAATAATACCAACAGGCAGGGAGTTTAAGATTTGCTCCCGGATGTTCTTTTCTTCGGTCAAAATTTGCCGCTGCCTTTCATCTTGTGCGAAGAGATTGGCGATGCTGCTCGACATTTTGTTGAACTCCTGCGCCAACTCAAGGAATTCATCTTGATGGGTATAGACGATTTGCTGACCGAATGTTCCTTTGGATACTTCACGTGCTTGCTGCATCAGAGATTGGATCGGACGCAACAGCTCATTGCGGAAGTAAAACGTGCAGAACAGACCAAACAAGATAGAGGCTACGGAAACCGAATACGTCAGGATCAATGAGACTTTGATACTCTCATTCGAATTCTGAAACTCTTTGTTCGTCTGATACTCCAGCTGATTGAGTGAGAAAGAGAGATCTCGATCCAATCGATCGAGCAAGGGCTTTACATCGTTGTCTAGTACATAGCTGACAGCTGGAACATTTCCTGCTTGCAGCAACGGATTGATTTTGTTCAAAAAGATAAAGTCCAGTTTGGAGATGGATTCAATAATGGAAAACAATTCGCTGTTCGCCTCCGTTTTGGGAAGCGAGGAAAAGCGAGCCGTATCAATCAGATTCGTATAGTACTGATCCAGGTAAGATTCGTCTCGTGTTAATGTATACATGTTTAGCGCATACGTCTTGGTGTAGATCTGATTTTTGACTTCCAGTAAGGCGCTCGTTTGCGGCAAGAGGTTTTGCGTCAAATACACTTCATCAGAGGTGACCTTGGTCATTTGATAGCTGAACAGAGTCGTCACGCAACCGATAAGAAGCATCATTACGAGATAGCTGAGCATGATTTTTTTCTGAAATCCGAGATTGCTGAAAAGGGGCATGCTAATTAACCTCCATACGAGCCACGGGAAGGAATAAGATTTTTCAGTTCCCGTTCCAAATCTTCACGAACATTTGTTGGCACCATGTGACCGAATTGACTGAACTGGTTGACTCCTTCGGCAAGCCCGTACATAACTTTTCCATTAGGGAGTTCCCCCTGAATGAACTCCTCCATGATGATGCGGTAGCATTGGCGAACATCCTGCATCATGGAGGCCAGCACGTAGTCTGGAGCGATGTAGCGTTGATCGGCAATATATCCGATGGTGAATACTTTTGAGCGTTGCGCTTCTGTAATCACTTCGAGATTGAAGCTGTCGCCTGTGGTGTAGATCACATCCACCCCTCGTGAAATCATGTCGCGAGTCGTGAGAACGGCTCCCTGAATATCATTGAAATCAGGAACTTTTCCCACGACCACAGTTGTTTGGGGCGATGCCTTTTTCACTCCCTCGATAAAGCCTTCTACTTGATGGATTTCTGTGGGCTTGTCCACCATGATGTATCCGACTTTATCCGATTTCGTCATTTTCGCGGCAAGAATACCTACGAGCTTGCCGGCAGGCTTCATATCGTAGCGAATAGTCGTCTGATTTGGATGCGGAGCCTCACCGTTAAAGGAGAGGAAGTGTGATTTCGGATAGCGCTGTGCCACTTCTGTAAAAGGATCGGAGAAGATGAGGCCATGACCGAGTATGAGATCATAGTCATTGGCTGCATACTTCTCAGCCACCTTCGTGATTTGCTCCGGTTTGATGTTGTTGGCGATTTCGAGTGAAAAGTTATATCTTTTTTGCAGTTCTGTCATGCTCTCCAGTGCACTGCTGTTCCAGCCCTGATCGTAAGTGGGGCCCTCCAATAACAGGGCGACACGCACTTTGTCAGAAGAATGGCTGCTTTTATTTATGACTTTATCGAGATGTTTCATGCTGGTAACGAACTGACTGGTAATGAGCAGAAGCAGCCCGACTACTAAACCGGTAAATAAGACGGGAAATGGCAGCAGCTTTGGCATGCGGGATTCCTCCATAGAAAAAAAGCATAATCCATTTGAAAATATAGATACATGTCATGCCTATTATATCGGTTCTCTGAAGGTTGTGCATGGAAAAAAGGGATACGGACAGGCTAAACATATGGAGAATAGATCCTCCTGCCAATAGGGAACAGAAGGGAGGCGTACACGCGATGGAAAACGATATGTTGGAAATCCCCCAGATTCATATTCCTGATGAGGTAACACAGGTCGATCGACCAGAGATTGGAGAGACCACTCCACATCCGAAACCAGATAGCCCTCTAGCGTCGAGCGGGACAGCCGAACCCGCCAGCGACAACGGTTCGAAAGAGAGCAGCGAGCGAATCGGATTTATTTCATAATGCCGATCGGATTTCGAGCTATTCGACAAAAGTAGTCATTTTCTCTCGTGGACAAGGCTTGCGATTTCTGCAAAAGTAGGAAGTAGAATAGCAAGCGAGATGCGAGGGGATAAGATTGCATGGCCCGATTGCTGATAGTAGATGACGCAGCCTTCACGAGAAGGGTGCTGACGGATATGTTAGGCGAGCAACATGAGGTTTGTGGAGAAGCGAGCAATGGCTTGGAAGCAATTGAAAAATACAAGGAGCTCAAGCCTGACATTGTTACGATGGATATTACCATGCCGCACATGCATGGGATCGAAGCCATGCGTCACATCTTGGATTTTGACCGAGATGCCAAAATTTTGATCTGCTCGGCAGTCGGGCATCGGCAGAAAGTGCTGGAAGCGATGAAAACAGGAGCGAGTGATTTCGTCGTGAAGCCTTTTCAAAAAGAGCAGATTCTCGATGCAATCGCACGACTTTTGTAAACAGGAAAAGGCAAAACAGCCGCCAAATCCCGGGTGGGGTGGCGGCTGTTTTGCTATAAGACGAGATTTACAAACTGATTTCTGTTCCAATGCCGTTTGCTTTCGCCCGTTCATAGACCGTTTTGGCAACGGCTGTGTCCAAATAGGCAACCCCCACGGATTTGTACAGCGTGATTTCTTCATCGTTTTCTCGACCAGGCTTTTTCCCAATCAAAATGTCTCCCAGCTCAGCATGCATTTGTTCGAAGCTCCATTCTCCGCGTTCAATCGGAATGAGCAGATCGCCTGCTTCGTGCTGGGCTCCCTCCAGTGTATCGACCACGACTTTGCTGTTTTGTACGGTAGTCAAGTCGACCTCCTGCATATGGGGGAGAAAAGCACCGATGGCATTGATATGCGTACCGGGGCGCAAACATGTTCCATCAAACAACGGGCTGGTAGCCTTGGTGCTGCAAATCACGATTTCGGCATTCGCAACCGCTTCATTGGCATCATCCATGACCGTGATTTCGCCTTGCCACTCCAGGTAGAGGGAAAGTAGAGTTTGTTTCATTTCGTCCGCTTTCTCTCGCGTGCGGTTATAGAGATAAATGTTTGTCAGCGGACGGACTTCCATGACGGCTTGAATCTGCCCGATCGATTGTGCCCCGCAGCCCAAAACAGCGCAGCTTTTCGCCTTTTCTTTTGCCAAGTATTTGGTTGCAACGCCACTGCTTGCACCTGTGCGCATAATCGTCAACAGACTCGCGTCCATCATCGCCACATGCTGTCCCGTTTTTGCTTCGGTCAATACGATCACGCTTTGGAGTGCTTTGATATCGTGCTTGTGATTCTCAGGGAAAATGCTGATGATTTTTACCGCTACATAATCGTCCGTTTCCAAATAGGACGGCATGTATAGACTGGTCGCTCCGAATTTCGGATGGTCAATGGCAGTACGAACAGGTGTAGTGACGTTTCCCAGCATATGCTCACGGAAGACGTGCTCCACATCTTCCAAGCAATCTTTCATCGTGTAGATTTGTTCAATGTTTTCACGGCTTAATATTAGCATTTCATTCTTCCTTTCCATCAGGATTCGTCTAAATTCAAATCCTTTGTTTCCTTCGTAGCAGAGATGGCGATCAGAGAGATTACCCCGGAAATCACGATGTACAAGGCGATGGGCACCCAGGAGTTAAAAGTGCTTAACAAGGCAGTAGCGATCAGCGGAGCAGTACCACCGGCCAAAGCAGCACCGAGCTGGTAGCCACCGTAACCCCAGTATAGCGTACATTCGTACTGAAAATCTCCGAGAACATCGTACCCAATACAGCTGTCACTGGAGCCCAGAGAATGCCGAGTCCGATGACAGTAGCGACGGTAAGCCACAGGGCCGATTTTAATGACAGCATATAAAAGTATGGAAATGCAAATAGCATCATGGCTACTGTCCCTGTGATATACAACGGCTTTCTGCCGAATTTATCAGACAGCATGCCCATGTACGGAATCGCGATGGTTGTTACCAAGGTAGCGATCGTGACGGCATTTAGCGCCGTTATTCGGTCGTACCCCAAGTAGTTGGTCGCGTAGGCAATGATAAATGTCGAGAAAATATAGAATGGCGCCGTCTCAACGACCTTGGCTCCGACGGCAATCAGAACGGCTTTCCAGTGGTAACGGAATGTATCTACGATGGGAACTTTTGCGATGTTCCCGGTCGCTTTTGCTTCTTGAAAAGCAGGTGTCTCATCGATGCCATTGCGAATCCAGAGTCCTACAAAGACAAGTGCCGCACTCAACAGAAACGGAATTCGCCAGCCCCAAGACATGAATTGATCATCTGGAAGTGCACTCATCAAAGAAATGGCCAACGTACCGAGCAGCATGCCGATCGTAACACCCATTTGAGGGATACTGCCAAAAAAGCCGCGTTTGCCTTTGCCGGAGTACTCTACGGCGAGAAGCAATGCACCTCCCCATTCACCGCCGATCCCCAAGCCTTGAATCAAACGCATCAGGACGAGAAGAATCGGAGCCCAAACGCCAATGGCATTGTAATCAGGCAGCAAACCGATCAAAACGGTAGCGCCTCCCATCAGGGACAACGTCAAGACCAGTGTCTTTTTGCGACCGATTTTGTCTCCGATATGACTGAAGATGACGCCACCCAAAGGCCGGATGAAAAACGGAAGACCAAATGAGAGATAAGAGAGCAGTAAGCCTACATTTGGATCAGAAGAAGGAAAAAATAGCTTGTTGAAGACGAGCGATGCCATGGTTCCATACAGAAAAAAGTCAAACCATTCAATGGAGCTGCCAATGAGGCTCGCGACCAACGCTTTGTTTTGAACCTTTTTGGAAACGGCAGTCTGTGTTTGTAATGCCATCGGGTAATCCTCCTTTGTCAGTAGACATTGAAGTGTCACTTCAATTCAAGAGTGAAGTAGCACTTCAATTTTTGAGAATAAAGCGATTACATATCTGATAATAATAAAAATTATAAAATGCAAAATAATTTGTAGCAATAGTAAAAATTGATACTTGTGCTAACTTTACAACTTTTTTCAGGAAAGAGTATGATAGACCTATCCTTTTTACGGCGAGGTATGCAAATGGAACCTACCATTGGTGTATTAATCAAATCGCTTCGTGTCGGCAAAAAGAAGACACTCAAACAAATCGCGGAAAAAACACAGCTGTCGATCAGCTTTTTGTCCCAAGTAGAGCGCGGAAAGTCTTCCATTACACTGGAGTCTTTGAAAAAAATTTCGGAAGCCTTGGGAGTGAGCCCAGGCTATTTCTTTTCGGGTGAGTCGAGTGGGGGGAATGAGCAGGTACGCAGGGCGAGCAGAGAGCGATCCCAGCTTCAGCGTGCGCCTTTTGTGTATGAGGACCTGTCCGGGCGCTTGGCGAATCCGTCGCTGGTACCGATTCTCGTCACGCTTTCGCCGCATGGAGAAAAAGGCACGCCTTTTGTGCACAAGGGTCAAGAATTTATTTACGTCCTTGAGGGTGCGCTGACTCTTTTGCTAGGGGAAGAGGAGCATGATTTGTTCCCTGGTGACAGCATTCATATGGATTCATCCGTATCGCACAACTGGATGAATCGTACAGGCGAGGTCACCAGGTTCCTTTGTGTCAATTCGCATGACAGCGACATGATTCCGACCGCTCCTTATTAATTGACCGAGAGCGTTTAGCGAAGTCATGTTTTCTACTATAATAAAGGAACGCGTAGAAAAGAGCGGTAAAGAGGTGAAATTGTGCCCGTAGAGCCTAACTATTTTCAACAGTATCAGCATGCTGATATCGATGAATTAGCTGATGTCATTGGAGAACTTTTGCAAAATCCGATAACGGTTGAAGATGCCGATCATAAACTGATTGCTTACAGCTCGCACGGAGAAAGCACAGATGAAGCGCGGTGGTCTACCATCATGGGGCGACGGGTGCCGGAAAAAGTGCTGACGCGCCTGTGGAAGGACGGCGTATTTCAGGAGCTGTTAACGCAAGACGACCCCGTACACATCCCAGCCAAGGACGAAATAGGCTTGGGTAAGCGTGTGGCGATAGCTATTCGCAGAGGGAGCGACGTGCTCGGCTATATTTGGGCACAAGAGGTGAATCGACCGATTACCCGGGAAGATGATGAAATTCTTCGTCAGGCAGCACGTGTAGCTGTCTCGCGTCTCATCCAGCGGCAGGGAAAACGCAAGGCGGAGGAGCAGCGACGCAAGGAATTTCTGTGGGAGCTGTTACTGGGGAATCACAGCAGTGAGGCTGCCATTCGTCAAAAAGCGGACATCTTGCAGATGCAGCTTCCGACCTCTTATTTAATCTGTATTATTGAAGCGGCAGGAGCGCGTCTGGATCAGTACTTGTATCCATTATTAATGCGTGACAAGCTGCTCTGGGTTGTCGACGGCTCGCAAATCATCTTATTGATCGGTCTGTCCGAAGCGAAAAAAGAGAAGAGTGACGTGCTCATTCGCAAGGTGGAACAGTTCCTGTCCGACTCGCTCGGCAAGCTCGAAGCACATGTCACGGAAGGACGTCAGGTGATTGCCGGGTACGGGAGAGATTACAAGTCCTATACGGATATTGTGAAAAGCTACAGGGAAGCGCTTCACGCGCTCAAGATCAAGAAGCTGTTTCCGCAGGAAAATGAGGGCATTCACGGGTACCACGAGCTTGGGATTTATCGATATCTACTACAGTTGAAGCAGTGGGAAGAGGAACAGGGCTATCAGAATGAACGGCTGGAAAAGCTCAGACAGTACGATCGCGACAATCAGACCACGCTCTTGACGACATTAGAGACTTTTTTGGATGCAGCAGGCAAGGTCAACAAGACAGCAGAGCGCCTGCATATTCACATCAATACATTGAGCTACCGACTGAGACGAATTGAGGAGATCATGCGTGTCGATCTCGACAATATGAACCAGCGGGCCGCCTTATACTTAGAGCTGAAAATCGCGAAATTAGATGGGGAACAGTAGTTTGTTTGTGAATTTTCACAAATGAAAATACGCTAAAATTAAAGGAATCTCCAAGGAGTATGCCTGAAGATACGCTGTACAATAATAGTAATCGCAAAGAAATCGGCGTTTCCAAGGAGGACATACTTATCATGATCGTTGGAATTCCAAAAGAAATTAAAAATAATGAGAACCGTGTAGCTATTACGCCAGCAGGTGTAGCTGCTTTAGTACAAAACGGACATTCGGTTCGTGTAGAAACAAGTGCAGGGCAAGGCAGCGGTTTTACGAATGAGGATTACAAGGCAGTAGGCGCTGAGATCGTGGAAACAGCAGCAGAGGCATGGGCGGCTGACATGGTGATGAAAGTAAAAGAACCACTTCCTGCTGAATACGGATATTTCCGCGAGGGTCTGATTCTGTTCACCTATTTGCATCTCGCACCAGAGCCTGAATTGACTCGTGAATTGATCGATAAAAAAGTGATTGCAATCGCTTACGAAACCATCCAGCTCGACAATGGCGCTCTGCCTCTGTTGATGCCGATGTCTGAAGTAGCAGGCCGCATGTCCGTTCAAATCGGCGCGCAATTCTTGGAAAAGCAATACGGTGGAAAAGGCGTTCTGCTCGGTGGCGTACCAGGTGTACCAAAAGGCGAGGTAGTCGTCATCGGCGGCGGAATCGTAGGGACAAACGCAGCGAAAATGGCACTTGGACTGGGTGCAAATGTAACGATCATCGATGTAAACGCAGACCGTCTGCGCCAACTGGATGACCTGTTCCAAGGCCGCGTTCAGACGCTGATCTCCAATTCCTTCAACATTGCAAGCGCTGTGAAAAAGGCAGATTTGCTGGTAGGCGCTGTACTCATTCCAGGCGCTCGTGCTCCACGTCTGGTAACAGAAGATATGGTAAAAGAGATGACACCTGGTTCTGTGATCGTAGACGTAGCGATTGACCAAGGTGGATCGATTGAAACCGTAGATCGCATCACGACGCATGACAAGCCGACCTATGAGAAGCACGGCGTGATTCACTACGCGGTAGCCAACATGCCTGGTGCAGTCGCTCGTACATCTACATTGGCCCTGACCAACGTAACCGTTCCTTATGCGGTACAATTGGCAAACAAAGGCTACGCACAAGCGATTCGCGACAACAAAGCATTGGCGAAAGGCGTAAACGTCATCGACGGCAAAGTAGCTTACAAGGCTGTCGCTGATGCGCATAACCTGCCATATGCTTCTATCGAAGAAGTTTTGCTGGTGAAAAACTAGCTTCAACGTAAATAAAAGAAGAAACTGCTTGCCCGAGTTTACGGCAAGCAGTTTTTTTATTCATTCATTCGGTCCAAGCGGGTCAGGGTATTTGACTGAACCCATCTTCATTTTTCCGGAATCACTTAAGTACATATGCACCTGGATTTGGGTTAGGGAATCAGGTGTGAGCTTATTGCGTTTGCGTATTTCATACTTTCGCCAAGCCTGGTAGTCTTTTTTAAACAAGCTTTCCTCCAAGCTATACAGATCAACCCCTGCTTTGACTCCGTTTAGAAACGTCCCGCGAATTTGCTCAGCTACCTGTTTTTCGGAATTTTTTCGTACGAAAGCAGGAGTAATCGCACTCATCATTTCACGAACGAATCCTCTTAGTCGGACATTGACCTGATAACGAGGATACTCCCCTGTGGTAATCGGAATGATCTCCAAGTGAACGTGATCGATGCGCATGGTTGCTTTGGGGGTGTTGTTTTGTCTCACGATGAGTCCAGCAAATTCCGTGTTATTATTCATCCACCGAATCCCCATTAAATCACGATTGGAGAAGTAACCTTGCCAATGTCCACGATGAATGGCGTGGATGCCATCGACGGAGAGGCGCGAGATGAAGCGGTTATTTTCTTTCCACGAATGCTCGTAAAGCGTGATGTTTGGCAATAACACGGTGTTTGACGGCTCCCAAAAGTTAGAGATAAACCGAAAAAATTGGATCGGTTCGATAAACGAACGCTGCTCGTAAACATCCTTTGGCTGATGCAAGATAGAGTCCAATGGAGAGAATCCGACCAAAGAATGAGAGCTTAAGACTTTGTCAATCGGCTCCCGCGTTCCGAATACCCACTTGGTGTAACGAACCAGACCGTATCTGTTCATAATATCGTGGGAGGTGATAACGCCCTTTTGCAAGAGGCGCTCATGAAATACGAGGGAGGATACAAAGCCTAGAAACAAAGGTACCTGTGCGTTTTTTTGCAGGTTATCAAAGGCAGACTGAAGCGTTTTCCCTTTTCCGATCGAAATGGTGGCATGTGGAGCTTGAAGGGCCTTTGATGATTCCTGCTTGGCGACGGTAGACAGATCGGTGGATTGGGCGTATAAAACATACTCATTGTTGATGTAATCAATGCCCATCGCAGATAAGTAGCGAAGGTCCTGAATTGATTTCTGATCCCAGCAGCCGCTAAGAAGTGTAGTTGCCAACAGCAGCATAACCGAAGCAATCTGCATGTACTTCATTTGTTATCGCTACCCTTAGCCGCTCTTGTCCGAAAAAAACTGGTCATGGATTTGAACAAGACATTGAACAGTGTGGACAAGGAGTTGGATGAACCCATCAAAATATACGATCTGCCAAAGGAGGTCAAGGTGGACAAGTAGTACACGATGGCAATCATTCCGAGGATAAAGCCGTACATGCCAATGGTCGCAGAAAGGAAGAAAACGGCGAAACGAGCAACTGTTACCGCGCCGCTTAATGACTGGTTGACCAGTGTGAAGGAGGCGACGACGGTAAGTGAGCCGATAAACAGCATCGAAGGAGATGTCAGCCCGGCACGAATAGAAGCATCCCCGATAATCAGTGCACCAACCAGTGCCAGTGTTTGCCCGACATTTTTTGGCAGACGGGCACCTGCCTCGCGCAGAAATTCAAAAATGAATAAGATGATAAATAGCTCCATCGGCGCGGAAAACGGCAGCCCTTTTCGGCCTTGCGAAACGGTAGCGAGCAATTGAAAAGGATATTGCTCGATATTATAGGCGGACAGTGCGATCCAAAAACCAGGCAAAAAGATCGCGATCCAAAATCCCCCTAGGCGCAGCATGCGTTCCAGCCATACATAGGTAACAGGATATTGATCGTCTTCAGGAGATTTGATCAGCTGAAGTAAGGTTACAGGTGCCACGAGGGCCAAGGGAGAGCCGTCTACCAACACGACGACCTTACCTTGCAGCAGCATGTAAATCGCATAATCAGGACGTCCCGTATAATCAACTAAGGGAAACAGCGAATGAGTGTTGTCACTGAGTAATTTTTCCAGGATAGCGCTATTCAAGATCTTTTTTTTGGTGCATCCAAGGAGCCTCTCACGCATCATCTCTACGAGATCTGGAGATACCCCATCTGTGATATACATCATTGCCACTCTCGTACGCGAGCGTGTTCCGAGAACAAAAGGCTCGTAGGCCAGGGTAATGGTTCGCATACGCTTGCGAACGAGAGCCACGTTGGTGGAGAGATCCTCGACGAAGCCGTCCCGGGGACCTTTGATCGAAATCTCTGTATTGGCTTCCTCAGTACCACGCTCCGGCCGATTGGAGATATCCCAGGCGAATGGTGGCGAGTCTCCAATGAAAATCAGCAAATCTCCTGCAAACAGTCGTTCAATCCACAACTCTGGATTTGTGAAGAGCGGGAAAAGGGGCAGGGAACGCAAATCACCAATAGCCAGGAATCGCTCCAATTGCGGCAAGGCCGTATCTTGTAATTGACGAACGTCTGCCAGTCCTTCGCAATAAAGCATCAACACAGGCTGGTCTTCGGATGTGACCGTACGAATAAAAACGACGTCTGCACAATGCGCGAATTTTGCCCGCAATTCTTCTTCAAGGGTCATGGCCTATTCCCTCCTGCTTGGATGGCTTGCGCAGAGTAACCAGAATGAGTGCGAGAGTAATCACAACGATAATGGCTAAGTAAAGCGGATAGTATACGTGCGTCAGAAATGATACGAACTGCATGTCGCTGAAGGGGAGGCTGGTAAAGGCGATCATGCTTCCACCTAGAAAGATCATCATGAATTTGCGCTGTTTTCGGGTACGGAACGTGAGTAAATCCCCCAAGAGCAGCAAGCAAATGGTGATACGTATAAAAGCCCCAGCGAGCCATTGAAAAATCGAGAAAAACTCCATGTTCTCGATGTCTTTTCCAATTGTGAGCAGCCGCCATTGCTCAAATGCCGGAAAGCGTTGACGCGCAGACTCCACAGGTCCAAATTCCGCGATAGCCCCTGTCAACGGACTCAGTGTCAGCAGAAGCGTGATGCCGAGCATGATCAAAAAGTGTACGAGACGAAATGGCTTACGTACGTGAGGCTGGAGCAATAGCAGTAGAAACATCTCTGAAATACCGCCACCTACATAGAGCATCCCGTGCAAAAGAGGACGATACCCATGCTGGAAAAGGGGCAACAAAAGACTATAATCCTTTTTAGGAATATTGCCAAAAGCGACGAAAAATCCGAGCATAACCACGACGGGCAGCAAGATTCCTGCTGTGATTCCTACGGAGGTGATTCCCCCAATAGCAGCGAGTATACATAGGCACATCAAGGCAAATGCGGTCACCCACTCGGGCGTTCGAGGCAAGTAGTTAACAGTTGTCCATGTCTGTGTATCGATAAGATTCGTTAGCGCCATCATGTAAAGGCAAATCATGATCGGAACGAGCAAGAGATTGGTGACTATTTTTCCCGATCGCTGCATGAGCCATTCATACAAGGATTGTTGATTCAAATTTCGATGAATCACAAACAGAAGATACGCCCAGAAGGAAAAGGGGATGCCCGCAAGCAACACACTCAACCAAGCATCTCTGCCTGCTTTGCTAAGTAAGAGGGGGATGACGGTTACGTGGTTCGTAATGCCAATCGTCAGCATCATCACCATTATGGCTTGACCAATCCCGATTTTTCCGTCCACTTTCATGTAAGACTTGTCCCCCTGTGCGTGGTGGTGCTGTTAGGATTTGCCTGCTTGCTTGGAAATATGTATCACGTATAAAGGTTACACCCTCCCGAAAAAGTATGGTATTCTACTATGAGGTAAAAAGGTAGAAACGGAGTAAGGAGTGCAGCCGATGTATCAGCTCATAAGAAAATATCTGTTCCAGCAAGATGCGGAAGAGATTCATGAAAAGACAATTGGTGCCTTAAGGCTGGTGGAGGATTCTGCTCCAGGCAAAAGCATCCTGAAGATGATCTATCAGGTAAAAGACCAGCGATTGGAGAATAAGCTGTGGGGAATGACTTTTCCGAATCCAGTCGGACTTGCAGCCGGTTTTGATAAAAATGCAGAGGTCTATCATGCGTTAGGTGCCCTTGGTTTTGGATTTGTGGAAATCGGGACATTGACGCCACAGGGGCAGCCAGGCAATCCAAAGCCGCGTTTGTTCCGATTGCCGGAACATCAAGCTGTCATTAACCGGATGGGCTTCAACAATCACGGCGCGTATCTAGCTTCCCAGCATTTGGTCGATTACGCATACTCAGACGTTCCGATTGGGATTAATATTGGGAAAAACAAAGTAACGCCGAATGAAGAGGCGTCCATCGACTATAGCAAATGTATGGACATGCTCTATTCATACGGTCACTATTTCGTCATTAATATCAGCTCTCCGAATACCCCGAATCTGCGTGACTTGCAGGAAACAGAGAGCTTGCGTCATTTGGTGCGCGCAGTAAGAGAAAAGGCAACCGAAATGGAAGCGCGTTCCATCAAGAAAAAACCGATTTTGCTGAAGGTAGCACCAGACATGTCGGATGAGCACATGCGCGATGTTGTTCACGCTGCGGTAGAAGAAGGCATTGCCGGCATTATCGCTACCAATACGACACTGTCACGCGAGGCGGTTTCCGGACATCGATTTGCCGAGGAAGCGGGCGGTTTGAGCGGAAGACCTCTTACAGAGCGTTCCACTGCTTGGGTAAAGGAGATTTATCAAGAAGTGGGAGACAAGGTACCAATCATTGGTGTCGGGGGCATTTATAACGGTGAAGACGCCTACGCGAAAATCCGAGCAGGAGCCAGTCTCGTTCAGGTTTATACGGGTATGATTTATCAGGGCCCAGGTATCGCCAAGCAAATCAACAAAAAACTGCTCAAGCTCATGCAACGCGATGGTTTTAAACATATTAGTGAAGTAATTGGCGTAGATGCAAAAGAATAGATAGAACAAGTACGCATAGGTCGATGGCTCCGTTTGTAGGGGGTCATCGGCTTATGCGTTTTTGCTTATATTCTTCCGATTTATGTAGTGATCCGGTATAATGATGTGGGACAAACATGAATTGTCTGTCAATTCCATATTGTCGGCGTTAGGTGCCTTTATGTGACGCATAAAGGGTAACAGGGAATCGGGTGAAAGTCCCGAGCGGTCCCGCCACTGTAACCAGGGAGCTCTCTTTGAGAAGGAAACCACTCATTTTCTATGGGGAAGGACAAAGAGCGCATGGATCTGGAAGCCAGGAGACCTACCTAGTAGCCACACCCACAAACCCTTCGCGGAAAGGAGCGGTGAATACGAGGCAATGAGGCTGTGTGATCAGTCTGTTGTTTTGTGCGCGCATCTCGTCCATTGTTGGAGGAGATTTTTTTGTTTGCAGGAAAGAACGAAAGACAGTGAAGGAGGAATGAACATGAATCGATCTCGTCTCGTATCCACATGTCTGATGATCGCGGGCTTTGTCCTTTATTTTCTACTCAATGAACCAGAGACAGGACACGCGATGCACATCATGGAAGGGTATTTGCCATTATCCTGGGCCTTGTTTTGGTGGGCTGTCTTCTTGCCATTTTTTATTCTTGGGATTCGCTCGATTAATAAGATTGTCAAGGAACATCCCGAAATGAAGCTCCTTATTGGTGTTGCAGGAGCGTTTGCGTTTGTTTTATCTGCGCTGAAAATCCCTTCGGTTACAGGCAGCAGCTCTCATCCGACTGGAACGGGCCTTGGTGCCATTATGTTTGGCCCTTTCGCGATGTCAGTGCTAGGGAGCATGGTGCTCTTGTTTCAAGCCTTGTTGTTAGCACATGGAGGTTTAACTACGCTAGGAGCAAATGCCGTATCCATGGCAGTAGTAGGACCACTGGTGGCATACGGAATCTATCGGATGATCATGAAAGTGGGCAGAAGCCAACGTCTGGCTGTTTTTGCGGCCGCTGCCCTGGCTGACCTCGCTACCTATGTGGTGACTTCGGTACAACTGGCGTTGGCATTCCCAGCTGAATCCGGTGGAGTATTGGCCTCGTTTGCCAAATTCGCAGGAATTTTTGCTTTCACGCAAGTGCCGCTCGCAATCAGTGAAGGTCTGTTGACCGTCCTTGTTTGGAACTGGTTGCTATCTTACAACGCAAAAGAGCTTACACAGCTTCGTTTGCTCAAACGGGAGGAATCGCTGTGAAAAAAGGATGGAACTGGCTATTGCTCTTGGGGGTAATCGTGTTGGCTATTGTCCCGCTGTTGCTGGTGCAGGATTCGGAATTTGGCGGCGCAGATGGCGTGGCAGAGGAAGCGATCAAGGAAATTTCCCCGAACTACGAACCGTGGTTCCAGCCATTGATAGAACCGCCAGGAGGAGAAACGGAGAGCTTGTTGTTTGCGGTGCAGGCGGCGTTGGGTGCGGGAGTGGTTGGCTACGCCGTGGGCTTGTACAAAGGTCGGTTGGATAAGCGGAAAAAATGAACGGGCTGCAACTTGATTCTCTCTCTTATCAAAACAGGCTGAAACGTCTGCCGCCAGCTCATAAGCTATTGCTGGCGAGTGCATTGTTACTGCTTGTTTTGGTGGGACATGTATGGATGCAGATGGCCGTCGTTGTCTGGATGACAGTATGGGTAGTGGTGTATGCCCGGATTCCTGTTCGGATCTATTGTGCCTTTATGATCGTGTCGCTCTCGTTTTTCGCGGCGGGGCTCCCTGCCCTATTGGTAGAAGGGACGAGAGCAGGAGAAGTACAGGGCCAGGTCGCGGCAGCATGGGAGTTGGGTTCGTATGTGCTCTATGTCCCGACGTCATCACTCAGTAAAGTTTGGATCTTATTTTGGCGTACCATGGCGAGCTTATCTTGCTTTGCCTTCATTTTGTTTACCGTGCCGTTTTCAGAAATCTTGCAGGTGCTTCGCCGTCTGCATATGCCTGACCTTGTGACTGACTTATTAATGATCATGTATCGGTTTATTTTTGTGTTAGTAACGATTTCTCACCAGCTCTGGATTGCCCAACGTTCCCGAGGAGGTCATCGCGGCTTCCGGGCGACGCTTCGGGATGCAGGGATTCTGGTTGCTCAATTGTTTGTCAGAGCGATGCGCAAATACGAAGCTTTGCACAAAGGAATGGCGGCTAGAGGCTTCGGGGAGAGCATGCACGTGCTCTCGTTTCATACCCATGCTCGTTCACGCCGCTATGAGTGGGAGTCAATCGCAGGCTGTATGCTATTGGTCCTGCTTGAGTGGTGGACAGGAGGTTGGCGGTTTTGACATCGCGGTTGTTGGAGTTCATCGATTTGCAGTACACGTATCCTGGAGGGCGGGGCCCCGTCCTGTGTGGACTGTCCTTATGGATTCCAGAGGGGAAAAAATGTGTCCTTTTGGGACGAAACGGCTGTGGGAAGTCGACCTTGTTCTTGCATGGAAACGGGATCATCGAGCCACAGAAGGGACAGGTGCTGTGGAAGGGGAAACCGCTTGTCTACAAACGAGCCGCACTGCAAGAGATGACGCAAAAGGTAGGCTTGGTCTTTCAAGATCCCGAGCATCAGCTGATCGCAAGCACGGTCGCGGAAGATATATCCTACGGTTTATGCAATCAGAAGCTGCCTGCGGACGTAATCCGGGCTAAAGTAGAAAATGTGCTGGATGCATTCGGGTTGAGAGAGCTGGCAGAAGCTCCGATTCATCACTTGAGCCTGGGACAAAAACGGCGTCTAGCACTCGCGGGGGTCATGGTCATGGAGCCTGAGCTTTTGCTGTTGGACGAGCCTACTGCGTATCTGGATCGCTATCAGACGAAAAATTTGCTGCGGGAGCTCGATGCCATTCACCGGCAAGGAACGACTGTTTTAATGGCGACACACGATATGGATATTGCGTTTGAATGGGCAGAGTGGATTTGCGTGATGGATGAAGGCAAGCTTGTTTTCGCGGGAGATCCTCAAGAGGCATTGGAAAACAGAACCATGCTGGAGAGCCTTCATCTGGGCATGCCGATGCTTGCAGATGTGTGGGAGGCACTGCCTGAGCATTGGAAGCGGGAACTGGGTGGAAATACGCCACGTTCCGTCGACGATCTGCGAAAGAGGCTCAGTGTTTCACGGGTGTGGTGAATGGGGTGGCGGATTTCGGGCAAGCTAACCCCAAAAAGCCATGGAGGTACGCTGTATGGAACAAGACTCTGTCATGAGTTCATCTGTCCCGAATCATCAGGAAAAAGGAATCTCTCGTCATGTAAAAGAAGAACTGATGTATAGTGTTTTGGAAAAAGACATGACCACCGATGAACAGGAAAAGAAGTTAAAAGATGATTATTTAAAAGGAAAGGCGTAAATTTGCGCTAAGAAGCCCTTCTCGCCACCTAAAGGCGTGAAGGGCTTTTTTACATGGAATGATCCCCGTACCCACCCTCGTCTGTCTGATTTTCGCTGAAAAATTAAGAAGATTTGCGCGGATTTTGTAGGGATATGTCCTTTCATCACGAATTACGTAAAGAAGGCACTTACTTACAATGGAAGAAGTGATGAGGTTGTGATTTCAACTTTGAATAAGACGCTATGCGTTCAGCAACTCGTAGAAAAATTAAGAGATAAGCAGCTTCTTCATATACCGATGGTTGATCTTCGAGAATCCAATAAGGCTTTATATGAATACGTCAATCAGCTCAATGATTCGATTGCGATCATTCCGACCACAATCAATTCTGTGATTACAGGCGTCATCCGTTTTCAGGAAGGGTACTTTATTACCTTGGGCATGCTCATCTGGAAAGACGCCAACAAAAAAGGGGCGTTCAAAGAAGGGACATTTCTGTTTTACAAGCATGACGCTCATGATTCGTTTGAGGATTGCGTCCATATTACCAATTCCATCGAAAATCACAATCTGATGGAAAGCTTGTTCTTTGCGTGCTGCGAGAGCAAGGATGGCGATTCCGTGCTTTCCTATTCGCATATCGAACATGCGATTACATACGGAGAGCTGTATCGTGACATGAAGACTAAAATCAAAAAAGGGTTTGCGTAATTGCTGCAAAACTAGAGGCTTGAAAAGAAATACAACTTGAAGCCACCAGAGCCCGAAATTATCTCATACGATCAGCATATTCTCGTAAAGCGTTTGGAAAAAGACAACGAGATTCGCAATGTAATGATCATCACGGTCATTAGCACACACAAGCGGGGAAGAATAGATTTATTGGATGTCAGAACAGGTAAGTTCGAGTCTCAGAAGAGCAATGGACCGATGCTCTATGATTTTGGTGGTCCAGGTGGCCGGAAGAGCCAATTAAAAAATAGTTTTTTTGTTGGTGAGAAACTTTACTTGCCAAGTTTTGGATGATATACTGCTGAAAATTTATAAAAAATTCCAATTATAGAGGAGTTGTCCTACTTGATGATCAAGAAGTAACGTCTTGCCATTCACCAGTTGGCCCGACCCCCTCCATGTAAATGGTTTTGTCTACTCACAAATAAAAACCACTTACAACAAAATGGAGGAATATCACGATGAGTAAACCTGAAATGAATGTTGCTTTAGTAATCGGTCCGGATACGGATCTGGATAGCCAAGCAATCCGCAATACACTTGAGTATTTTGGAGCACGAGTCTTTACGTATTGGATTGGTCGACCAAGCGATTTGATCGATGTATTGAATGGCAGCGATCTTTACCCAAATACCGACATGATTGTTCTGAATTTCCATGGCGATGAGGGAAGCCTCATCATGCCAGAGTTGGGCGAGGACGTTTACGAGGAAGGAGAACCAACGGGTGATTTTGGTCCTGACGAGGTTAGACGTTTTGCCAAGCTGGATGGAAAAATCGTGTTAGGTAACGGATGCTCGCTTGGTGATCCCGAATTAGCGAAGGCCTTTCTGGACAGTGGTTGCCTTATGTATATCGGGCCAGATGATTACCCGGACGGAAATTCTGCGCTGATGTTCGCACTGCGCTATTTCTACGAGGTAATTCAAAAAAAGAAAAGCGTGGAAGAGGCTTTTCGAATCGCAAAAGCTACTGATGAAGAAACCGAGATGTATCAGCTTTATGTAAAAGAGTAAATGCAACGCAAAGGGAGCCTTGTACTAGGCTCTTTTTGCGTTTTTTTGAGCGATCGATATATAATTGAAAAGGATTATCATTATCAACTATTTGGCAGGTGAGTGTTACCAGATGAATAAAAGGCTAGAACAACAGAACTTTCTTGAACATACCTTGCTAGAATTGTACGAAGCGAAAACAATGGAGCGTGCCGATTGGGAACGGAAGGAGCCTCTTGTGCTAAGGCATCATGTCTTGCTTACTTTTGCAAAAGGGAAAGGAATCCTGAGCATCAATGGTACGCCGATAAAAATTACACGCAAGTCGATTTTTTTGCTGCTGCCGGGTACCAATGTAGAAAGCAACTTGGCAGACAAAGAAGACGTGGAAGCGCATTGGGTCAGCTTTGATCTGTTTCGGCAAGTCGAAGCAACTGAACAGCGACGGGTGTATGAGCGTGAACAATCTTTTCCTGTTCAAGGCTTGATTGCAAACAGCCATACCAGATTGCAGAGATTGATTGCAGTGCTTGTCACTGGTCATAAGGCTGCTGCCAAAAACAACCGAATGAGGCAGTTGGAGAATTTGCATGTCTTACTTGATAAGGTAATGACCGATCATCTGCCGCGTAGGACCGAAGGAGAAGAACAATGGCTGCAGCAGACTGTAGGCTATATTCAGGAAAACTATCAGCAGGAGATCAAGGTGGAGAGGTTGGCGGAAATGGCAGGGATGCATCCCGCTTATTATTCGCAGCTTTTCAAGCGAGAGATGAAAAAGACACCTATCGAATACTTGACACAATTGCGCATGAACAAAGCAAAAGAGCTGTTGCTCTCTGCATCTCCTGACAAAAATATTCGCGAAATTGCCAGTAGCGTCGGATATCGAGATGAGTTTTACTTTAGCCGTCGATTTAAAGAAAGCAGTGGATATTCGCCAACTTCGTATAAAAAAAGTCGCAAAGAACCATCCGTCATCTCTCTTTCCTACCCGTATACCGAGCATTTGCTGGCGCTGGGTATTACACCGTGTGCTGCACATACGCACCCCCATCTTCTCATCGATACGATTTCATTGCCGCTGCCAAATCACGCCTTGGAAATGTGGGAAATTAGCCGTCAATCGTTCGTTGAGACGAAGCCAGACCTAATTGTCTGTAAGGATCATGTGTTGACAAAAGCCAGAGAGCATCTTGGGGATATTGCTCCTATATTCAGTGTTTCGTGGAACCAGACAGATACGTTCGGTCATCTCATGGAGATTGCTCATCTCGTCGATCGCAAGCGCGAAGCACGTACATGGCTGGATCGCCATACGAAGAAGGCGGAGAGCATACGAAAAAAGGTCAAAGCTTTATTGGGAAAAGCGACGGTGGCAATCTGTGTAGTCTGCGATCAGGCATATCGGATGTATAGCACGCGCAATATTGGACATGTTTTTTATCGCTCACTTGAGCTCGGCGTACCTGAAAAAATTCAGCGAGAGCTGATCCCGCATCCGCCTGGCACACACTTCAACTGGGTGGGGATGCCGAAAGATGAGTTGCCTCAGTATGATGCTGATTTTTTATTTTTTGTTGTACGTTCAGAAGAAGAAGTGAAAATGGTCGAGTATGATATCCGAACGATGGAGAGCTGGAAGAATCATTCTGCAATTGCGGCTGGGCGCTATGCTTTTTTGGATTGGTACAAGTGGATGGTCTATGCGCCGCTTTCGATTGAGAAGCAGTTGGAAGAATCGTATGACCTGTTTGTAAGTATCATGGACCAATCGTTTTCTATAAAAACTCCAAGCAAAAATGCTTTATTTCTGTAATGGACGCTGAAAAAGGGAGTCGCTATAATCAATTTTGTGATAATGATTATCACTATTAGGAGGGTTTCGAATTAAACAAATCAATCTGGTAAGAGTAGGGTTATTTCTTTTACTAGCAGGGATAGGCTTACTTGCAGCCATGTTTTGGGCAATCTCTTCAGGTGCGAAGGAGCTGACCTTACAAACAGTTTGGACAGCCATTTTTACATACAATCCAACACTGACCGCCCATCAGATTATTCATGAACTGCGGTTACCACGGGTAATCGGTGCAGCGATTGTCGGTGCTGCATTTGCTGTGTCGGGGGCACTCATGCAAGGCGTGACGCGTAACCCGTTAGCGGATGCAGGGATTTTGGGGATTAATGCAGGCGCTATGCTGGTTGTAGCCATGTGCTTTGCCTTCATGCCTGATGTGTCATATTCCGCATTGATGATCCTTTCATTCGGTGGTGCGGTGGCGAGTACCCTGTTTATTTTTTTGCTTTGCTCAAGTGCGCCGGGTGGCTTGACCCCTATTCGGTTGACATTGGCTGGTTCGGTCGTTGCAGCGCTGCTTCACTCACTGAGCACCGGAATTGCAATTTACTATGGGCTGAGTCAGGATATTGCCTTTTGGTATGCCGGGGGTGTAGCGGGAGTCAAATGGACACATCTGCAATTACTAGTGCCTGTCATTTTACTAGCAATTGTGTGGGCGGTCTGCCTTGGACGCTCTGTCACGCTGGTTTCGCTAGGGGAGGAGGTGGCTACAAGTCTCGGAGTAAAAACAAAGCGGGTTCGTTTCTTTGGAATGGCGGCAGCGGTAGTACTGGCTGGGGTGTCTGTTTCAGCGGTAGGCGGGATTGGGTTTGTTGGTCTTGTCATCCCGAGCATGGCCCGGAAGCTGGTCGGTGTCGATTATCGGGCGATCATTCCAATGTCGGCTGTACTGGGGGCGATCTTGCTTGTCATGGCCGATTTGGCCGCTAGAACCGTGAATCCACCAGAGGAACTAGCGATAGGAGTGATGGTGGCAATGGTTGGGGTTCCCTTCTTTCTTTATTTGGCTCGCAAGGAAGGGAGGAATCTGTAGATGCAGGATTTGGCGTCTCGAAGACGTGCGCGAGCAATATGGATTGGTAGTTGTCTCCTGACAATCGCATTCGTGGTCATTGCAATTAGTCTCAATACAGGCTCCATCAAAATAGGCCCTGTGAACGTTGTGCAAACGCTTTTAGGTTATGGCACACCTGATGACGAACTCGTTTTGTTTGAATATCGATTGCCGCGCATTATCATTACGATGCTTGCTGGAATTGGTTTGGGTATTTCCGGGGCTATCCTGCAAGCCATCTCTCGCAATGCATTGGCTGACCCCGGGATCATTGGTTTGCACGCAGGTTCTTCTTTTGGACTTATTGTATTTGTTACACTTTTTTCTTCGATGAAGGGGGCATCGGCTCTCATGCTCCCGCTGTTTACATTTGGTGGCGGGATTTTGGCCACTTGCCTGATCGTCTTATTGGCGAATGATCGTCATCGAGGCTTGCTGCCGATACGAATGCTCTTGGTCGGAATCGCGATTGCCGCTGGGTTCAGTGCCATTACGCTGTATCTTTCTCTGCGACTGGATGAAAACACGTACGCGTTTGCTGCGAGATGGTTGGCAGGGAGTGTCTGGGGGAGGGACTGGGTCCACGTCACCGCGCTGTTGCCTTGGATTGTGCTCTTGGTGCCATATGCGTGGATGCGTGCACAAGCACTGAACTTGTTTTCGCTTGGTGATGAGATAGCGATTGGTGTAGGAGAAGCTGTGCAGCGCAAGCGTCTGCTTCTCTTGGGGTGTGCTGTTGGATTGTCTGGGGCGAGTGTCGCGATGGTCGGAGGAATTGGCTTCATCGGACTCGTTGCCCCTCATCTGGCTCGCAGACTGGTCGGGCCGCGTCAGCAGTATGTTTTGCCTATTTCCGGACTGGTTGGACTCGTGATACTAGTGAGTTCGGATACGATTGGCCGCTCGATGTTCGAACCGAATGCGATTCCAGCAGGTGTCGTCGTCGCAATGGTGGGTGCGCCTTATTTTCTTTATTTGCTGGTCAAAACAAAATCATAAATCTTAGGCATGAATGAAAAAGGAGTTCTCTATGAAAAAACTTGGGATTTTACTCAGCCTGGCAGCAACACTTGTGCTGGCAGCTTGCGGACAACAGGGAGCAACGGATGCCGCAAAGCAGGAAGCATCTGCAAAAGGTGCCTCTGGCGATTCAGCTAAGACACCAAACATCGCTTCCATGTCCATTCACTTGACAAATAACCTGCTTGCACTGGGCATTACTCCTACAGGTTCGGTTATCGGGGGAGACGTCAAAGACTTTTTGCCGCATGTCAAAGATCGGCTGATAGACACCAAGAAGCTGGGAGTCGTCGCAGATCCTGATATGGAGGCACTCTTGGCTCTCAAGCCAGATGTTATTTATCTTGATGAAAAATACGCTGGAGCTGAGCTGGCAAAGTACGAAAAAATCGCGCCGACCCACGTCTTTAACCTTGATGAGGGAACATGGCGCGATCATTTGAGAAAAACTGGAGAATTGGTAAACCGCCAGAAGCAAGCAGAAGACTTTATTAAGAATTATGAGGCGCAGGCAGAACGTGTAAAAGCGATGATTGAGAAGAAGATCGGAAAAGACGCAACGGTGATGGCTGTTCGTGTCACAGCGAAAGAGGTTCGAGTGATGGGCATGAAACGCCCGATGGGACCGCTACTGTTTAACGATCTGGGGCTGAAGCCGGCAAATGGCGTAGAAAAAATCAACAAAGCGTACGAAGCAATATCGCAGGAGGTTTTGCCTGATTTCGATGCAGATGCCATCTTTTTGATTGTCAACAAAGATGGTGATGCACAAAAAATTGGGAAGCAGCTTCAGGAAAATCCGATCTGGCAAGGCTTGAAAGCAGTGAAAAACAATCATGTGTATGTACTGAATGGGCAACCATGGTTGGACTATTCGTCGTTGGGACACAAAATTGCATTGGATGATGCAGAAAAACTGTTTGCTGAATAATCTTGTTGATCGCCCCTCTCTTGCTAATGCAAGGTGAGGGGTGATTCGTCTTTTCCTAGAATTGTCAGGAGGCGGGATTCTTCAAGTAAAATCGCAAATCGGACTGTAATAAGGGGAAAAGGGCGCAGGCAAATGCTTGCGTCCTTCTTGCGGAATAGGTCATCGTACAGGCAAAACATCCGCGAAGAGCATACAGTAGTGTGTCTAAGGAAAGGGGGAGGCAGAATGGGTATCTTTAATGGCTTTGATGACTTTGCTCTGATCCTGGTTCTGTTCGTTTTGCTTGTCATTGTCGGTTGTGATTGTGATTAGGAAATGTGATTAGCAAAAAGAGCGATGCAAAGGGATATATAATCCCTTTGCATTATTCATTTACGAAACGAGGTGAGAGTGAAAAGTGGCTAGACAAATCAATGGTTTTAGCCCTGAATTTGCAGATTGGCTCAAGTCGAATAAGGTCTCGATCAAAAAGCTGCAAAAAAATCCCGAATCCCTTGGGCAGTATTATCAAGAGTGGACAAAAACGAGTCGTCGGACGAGAAGAGAGTCTCGACCGCCAAGGGTTTCCAATCTAAACCTTGATATGGATACCATATTAAATGGTGTACGCATAGCAAACGAGGTATTCAGAACTTTCCAAGGAACAAATGGGATTGGAAATATATTTAGAAGGTTCATGTCTTGAAATCACGAATCTTGTCGGGAGTTATTCCAGCAATCCTAGCTGTTGAGGAACGAAACTTTCCATCGCATACCCCGTGAAAATAACCAGCGCTCTTCAATCGAGATTGGATGAGCTGTACATCTCCACCAACGTCGCCTTCCGCTAAATTTCTAGGATCATGGCTTGGGTCCCCCAATATATGCCCATAAATTGTTACTTTTGTTCCGAGTGGAGTTATCTTGAATCATTCGATTACGTCATTGTTTCTCATACGAATACAACCGTGGCTCAAATGCTGGCCGATAGAATGAGGCTTGTTTGTGCCATGGATGCCATAAATTCCCATGGGACGATGACTTTATATTCTCCAATAGGTGTAGGTGTAGAAGGATTACCAACTGCAACCGGATAGGTTTTCAATACTTTCCCATGCTTCCGGATGATCAGTTGATGTTTTCTCGGATAGACCTCAATGGTATAAATGCCTTGATCGCTTATGATTGGTAACGAAGGATCGGCGAAAGCGGTTTTTTGACCGATAGCGGCTGAAATGCCTACAGTCAGTAGAATAATGGCAGCACCTTGTATGATAGAGCGAGTTATCTTTTGAATCAACATGATCATGCGCATCTCATGAAAGCCCTCCTCATCAGAGAAGGGCTTTTTCCTGCAACTTACAGGTCGTAATACAGTTCATATTCTTTCGGATTCACAGTCCGCTCAACTTGCTCAATCTCACCGCGTTTTTGTGCGATCCAGCCTTCAATTACTTCTTTTGTAAAGACATTACCCTCGAGTAAGAAGTCATGGTCTTGTTCAAGTGCTACAAGTGCTTCTGCAAGAGAGCCGGGAGCGCTTTTGATTTCGTGTTTTTCTGCATCGGACAAGTCGTAGATGTTTTTATCCAATGGTCCAAAGCCCAGTTCACGCGGGTCGAGCTTGCGCTTGATACCATCGAGGCCAGCCATCAGCATGGCAGCAAAAGCCAAGTACGGGTTAGCAGTAGAGTCTGGGGTGCGGAACTCAATACGGGACGCTTTTGGCGTAACGGCAGCAATCGGAATCCGAACCGCAGCAGAGCGATTTCCTTTGGAGAAGACCAAATTCACAGGTGCTTCGTAGCCGGGAACAAGACGCTTGAACGAGTTGGTGCTCGGATTAGTCAGGGCGATCAAGGCAGGGGCGTGGTGCAAAATACCGCCAATGTAGTGCAGTGCAGTCTCACTCAGGTTTGCATAACCGCCTTGCTCATAGAACAACGGGGTATCGCCGTTAAACAAGCTTTGGTGAACGTGCATCCCAGATCCGTTGTCACCAACGATTGGTTTTGGCATGAAGGTAGCTGTTTTACCGTGTTTCGCAGCTACGTTGCGCACGATGTATTTGAACAGCAAGAGATTGTCTGCTGTACGAGTCAGTGTATCGAAGCGGAAATTAATCTCACCTTGACCGGCTGTTGCCACCTCATGGTGATGGCGCTCCACATACATGCCGCATTTCGTCATCAAGGTGCACATTTCATTGCGGATATCCATTTGGGAGTCGGTTGGTTGAACAGGGAAGTATCCGCCCTTGTTGCGTACTTTGTAGCCCAGGTTTTGTCCTTCTTTACCTGTGTTCCAGAAAGCTTCTTCTGAATCGATATGGAAGAAGGAGCCGGACGGACCAGAGGCATAGCGCACGTTGTCGAAGAGGAAGAACTCGGATTCTGGACCAAAGTAAGCAGCGGTAGCGAGGCCGGTTTGTTGCAGATAGGCTTCGGCCTTAAGGGCAATGCCGCGGGGGTCGCGTGTGTAGACGGTGTTGTCTGGATTGACGATGTTGCAGATGATATTCATGGTTTTGGCTTCGACGAATGGGTCAATGAAGGCGGTTGTCGGATCGGGCATCGCTACCATGTCGCTTTCCTCAATGGACTTGTAGCCGGTTAGACTGGAACCGTCGAATGCGACGCCATTGCGGAATGTTCCTTCATCTACCGCGTAGGCAGGAACTGTGACATGGTGTTGGCGGCCGAGCAGGTCAACGATGCGAAAATCTACATATTCCACTTTTTCTGCGTCAATTGTGGACAAGACTGTTTTCATATCCAACATGATTCACTCCATTCACGAATTAAATTTATGGAATCATTCTCAATGTTCGGTTTTTCCTTGATTTCTATATTCCGAATTATATCGACAATTCTCATTGTTCGTCAAGAGGTTTTCTTACGTTGAATGTAAGGTTTTCTAACATTATATTATGGGGTTTAGAAAATGGTTACTTTTTAATAAAATATAGACAAACCATGACTTATAAACGCGGAGGCGATATAGATGAAGGTTCTCGTACTGGGAGCGGGGGGCATTGGCGGTTATTTTGGTGGCAGGTTGGTTGAATCAGGGGTAGATGTAACATTTCTTGTGCGCGAACGTAGATACAAACAGCTGCAGGAGAGAGGCTTGCGCATTCAGAGCATTCATGGGAATTTGCTTTTGGAGCAGCCGCAACTGATTCAAGCAGGTGAGGAAGCAGGACCATTTGATGTTGTGCTTTTGTCCAACAAAGCTTACACGCTGGAAGAAAGCGTCGATGCCATCGCTCCGTACGTAGGCGAGGATACAGTCGTCATTCCGCTGCTGAACGGAATTGCGCATATGGAGCTGCTATGGGATCGGTTTGGCCGGGAGCGCGTTCTCGGAGGTCTTTGTTTCATTGAGACGACCTTGAATGCAGACGGAGATGTGGTGCAGACAAGTCCTATTCATGATGCGGTGTTCGGTGAGTGGGAAGGTGGCAAAAGTGAGCGTGTAGAGCGAATGGAGCAAGCTTTTTCCAAGATCAACGGAACGATGCGTGCAAGCGCAAATATTCAACGGGAAGCCTGGCACAAATACTTGTTTATTGCGACGTTTTCCGGTATTACCACGCTGATGAATTCCGCAGTCGGACCTATCCGGGAATCGGCTTGGGGCGTAGAGTTGACACGTCAGCTCGCTGAGGAAATCGCATCGGTCATGAGCGCTTTGGAGGCACCTATCAAGCCAGATATCGTCGACAAACAGATGGAAACTTTCCAGAATCAGCGTCCTCAAACGAAATCGTCCATGCTGCGTGATATGGAAAAAGATCTTCCAGTCGAAGCGGATCATCTTCAAGGATATCTCTTGGAGAGAGCGGAACAAAAAGGCTTGTCCACGACGCTTTTGAAAGTTGTCTATAATAATCTGAAGGTTTACGAACAGAAGCGTGATGGAGACAAATAAGGTATAATACTGGGTGAAATGTCTTTCGCTCACGCATTATAAAAAGTAGGAGGGGTACAGATGGAAGTCATCAAGATTTCCCCCCGTGGATATTGTTACGGTGTAGTGGATGCCATGGTCTTGGCACTGCGAACAGCGCAAAACTTTGACTTGCCCCGCCCGATTCACATCTTGGGCATGATCGTACACAATGCTCACGTCGTCGAGGCGTTTGAAAAACAAGGGATAAAAACATTAGATGGAGAGGATCGACTGGCTCTCTTGGATCAGATCAATGAGGGAACGGTAATCTTCACTGCCCATGGCGTGTCTCCTGAGGTGCGCAAGAAAGCGCGCGATAAAGGCTTGACCGTCGTCGATGCGACTTGCCCGGATGTAACGAAAACACATGATTTGATCCGTGAAAAAGTAGCAGAAGGCTATCATGTGCTCTACATCGGGAAAAAGGGACATCCAGAGCCAGAGGGTGCTATGGGGATCGCGCCAGATCACGTACATCTGGTTCAAAAGCTGGAAGAGCTGGAGGCGCTCGATTTGCCAACAGACAAGCTGATCGTTACGAACCAGACGACGATGAGCCAATGGGATGTCAAACATCTGATGGACGCCATTCTTCAACGTTTTCCGGGCGTAGAAGTGCATAATGAAATTTGTCTCGCTACGCAGGTTCGTCAGGAAGCTGTAGCCGGGCAAGTAGGAGAGGCGGATTTGTGCATCGTTGTGGGCGATCCGCGCAGCAACAACTCCAACCGTTTGGCACAGGTCTCGGAAGAAATCGCGAGTGTTCCGTCTTATCGAATCGCTGATTTATCTGAGCTGGACATTGAATGGTTGCGTGGAAAGAGAAATGTGGCGGTTACTTCTGGAGCTTCGACGCCGACTCCATTAACGAAGGAAGTTATTTCCTTCTTGGAGCAGTTCGATGAATTCAATCCAGCTACATGGGAGAAAAAACGGACCGTGAACATGGCAAAAATCTTGCCAACGGTGAAATAAATAATTGAGGCATGCTCTGCGTTACATTTTCTTACACGGTTAACTAACCTCAAAATAGGAGAGTTATATGCCAGAATCACTTTCCGGTATAGGGCTGGGGGGCGCAAAAGGCAGATACGTAAGTCTTTGCGCCCTTTATCTTTTTATTTACTACGGGTTTGGTGCTTTTGCTCCGCTTATTACGCAATACTACGAATCCATCCATTTAACGGGAACCCAAATCGGTCTCATCAGTGCAGTCGCGCCGATTGTGTCCATTGTGGCGCAGCCGATGTGGGGCATGATCTGTGATCGCTATCAAATTCGCAAAACTGTGCTGATTCTGACATTGATTATCACTGGCTTGGTGGGACTTTTCTTTACGGGCGTCTCTACCTTTGCTTATGTATTTTTGCTCTACATATTGTTCTCGTTTTTTCAAAGTGCCGTCGTTCCCATCTCAGATAGCTTGGCTCTTGGCTATGCCAAGGGACGTGGCATACAGTTTGGCGACATTCGCTTGTGGGGTGCGATTGGTTTTGCGATAGCTGCCTTCATCACGGGTCTTCTCGTTGAACAGTGGGGGCCAAACGTTCTTTTTTATTCATTTTGCCTGGCGTTTCTGCTTTCGATTCTGTTTCTTCTGAAGGTTCCGGAAGAAGTGACGGAGGCTTCGCGGTTTCGTGTCAGTATGCTTGCGGGGATCAGGGATTTGGCGCGGATTCCGCGATTTGCGCTGTTCTTGATTTCGTCATTTTGCATGATGGGCTCTGTAAACGCGAATAATATTTGGTTTTCCCTGTTTTATCAGGATATCGGAGGAACCGTTGCGGGAATCGGTCTTGCCTTCTTGTTATTTGCAGGGAGTGAAGCTCCTTTTATGAAGCTGGCGGGTTATATTGTCCGGCGATGGGGATTGGAGCTGACGCTTCTGCTGTCTGCGATTTTTTGCGCGATGCGCTGGTTCTGGTATAGTTCTGCTCCGAGTACGACTGCCGTGATTGCCATGTTTTTTGTGCAAGGCATTTCGGTTGGCTTTTATTTGGCAACAGCAGCTCAGTTTGTACGCGAAAATACACCCGCATCCCTTCAGGTGACGGCGTTGGCCATCTTCTTTTCAGTGGGAGGCGGGTTGGGTGCGATGTTTTGCAATTTGGTAGCAGGATGGATCAAAGATTCGTTTTCGATCCTGGCCATTTATTTGTTTTTTGGAATCATCACCGCGATCGGGATCATTCCTCTGCTCATGATAAAATTCGGACGGTGGAAGCAAATCTCACCAGACGAAGAAGTACAAGCTAGTCAATGACGAGCATGCCTTGAAAGCCTGTTTCCGGATAGCCAGGTGCGTCAGATACGAAATGATACCGACCGCGTTTGGCAGCTGAAAACTGTAGGAGAGTCGATTGGGTCGGCTTTAGTTCTGTGGATGTAAGGTTCAGATCACGAATGGATAGATTGTGAGGGCGTGTATCGGTGTTGACGATCATCAACGAGATTCGCTCTCCTTCGTGTGCAGTCAATTGATTGGGCAAAAAGCCAGCGCTAGAAATCGTAACGGTATGTGTCCGCGTCGCGACAGCGTACGAAGCGGGCAGGCGATGGTAATGATGCGTCCAAAGTAGCGTTAATGTCACAGCCAGAGCGATGATTGGATAACGAAGCAGCCGATACCAGTGACGAGACATTTTGCTTTCAACTCCTTCGAGGACCATTGCTTAGGGAAATTACTATTATCCTGTCCCCGGAGTGAAGGGGATAAACAACATTTCCCTATTTGGGTGAAGTCAATTCCTGTATCTCTTACATGGGGAATGTCTTGTGTAGGGCTAGCTTACTAGCAAACCCATGTCTTCGGATGGAATCTATGTGCCATCCACGATGAACGGAAGCACCCCGGTTACTGATGAAGTTCATGCAAAATACGTCGATCAGCTCAAGACTCCCTCAAATTTATTTGAGGGGTCTTTTTTTCAGTGAAAAAGAAATTTAACACATAGTACTTTGTCATACATAGTAATATGTGTTATGCTGTAGATGCGAGGTGAACGAGATGAGTGACAGCAGTATCAGCAGTGATATTATCCGCGGTCATATCGATACGATTATTCTTCGTGTCCTGTGTGATGGCGATAACTATGGATACGAAATTATCAAAGCCATTTTCAAAAACAGCGACGGTCGTTACGAACTGAAAGAGCCTTCCTTGTATACCAGCCTGAAAAGATTAGAGTCACACAAACTGATCGCTTCGTACTGGGGAGATGAGAGCCAAGGGGGCAGACGCAAATATTATCAGGTGACGGAAGCGGGGAGAGAGGCGTACGAAAAAGCGCTGGCATCCTGGAAAGTCGCCAAAGAATTGATTGACCAGCTCATCGAAAGGCGGGAGGAAGTGTGATGGAGAATTTACAGCACTATGTCGATCAATTGTTTCAAAAATATAGAGGAAGTAAACAAATCGAGGAGCTCAAATGGGAAGTATTGAGCAATTTGGAGGCAAAGGTCGCCGACTTGGTTGCAGATGGGCTAATACTGGATGAAGCGGTGAAAAAAGCAAAGGCCAATCTCCCTTCGATTGATTCGATTGTCGGAGAACGCCGCAAAGTCTACATACTTCCAATCCTGCAAGAACTGTTGCAGCTCGGATTGCTGTACGCACTCATTGCCTGGATTGTGACTATGCCTTTGCGAATTTGGGGCATGGGTATCTTTTTGAACTATGGTCTGTTTGCGATTTGCATACTCATTGGAATCATCTATTTGATTTTGCTGGGGATCAACCGACCGACTTCCTCGCAAAATTTGACCAGTATGAATGTACGGTCTGCCTTTTTGCTGCGGAAAACGGGCTGGATACTTTGGGCGCTTTATATTGTCGGGACACTCGTTTTTACGACTGCGCTCTATTTTGGCAGCAATCTATGGTTTTCAACGCCAGTGAATATTACTGGACCGTACCAACTCGCTAACGTTGCCGTAGCGTATGCACTGCCTTTTCTTTCTATCCTTATACCACTCTGGCTCCATGCCATTCCGCGGCTTATTCTGAAATACGATGCAGGGGAAGGTGACGTCATTGCGAAATAAAATCATTCTTGCTTTGGTTCTCATCGGGGTTGTCCTGTTCATGGTCATTCAGATCGGAATTATCCCGGGGAACGAAGCGCAATCAGAGCAATATCAATTAGCTCAGCAGAGCCCGCTGACTCACGATTTGGAATCCATTTTGCCATACAAAAACAAGTACATGGGCGCTACTTCGAATCTGGTCATGTTCAATCATCTGCCATTAAGTCATCTCAAGCGCACCTTCCAGCTCCGTCCGGAGAAGTTTACGATTGAGATTCATTACGAGGACATGACGACCGACGTCGAGGCGAAATTATTCAAGCAAGCGATGCTGTATAATTCTGTGGCAGCCTTTGCGCTGGTAGACAATTTGCAAACAGTCGAATATCGTTTTTCTGATACGACGATTGTTGCCACACGAGTTGCTATTCAAGGCCTCTTCGGTGAGGATTTGGCCTCGCTGTTGACAAAAGAAAAGTGGCGGACAAGCGTGCAAGACAAGCTGCGGGATGACACGTTTGTAGAAAAGGGCATAGAGGTTCTTACGAAAAAGTAAAAGATGAGCAATGCAAGCAGCTATCAGTAAGCGAAAAAAGGGGCGAGTCTGCTACTCGTCCCTTTTGCTTTAGATAAATATATGGAGCAACAAATAGATAGCTGCAGCGAGCAAGGCAGAAATCGGCAGCGTAATAAACCAGGTGATCACGATGCGTTTGGCGACGCCCCAATTGACGCTCTTCAGTCGCTTGGCTGCGCCGACCCCCATAATCCCGGAAGAAATGACATGGGTAGAGCTAACAGGCAATCCTAGCTGCGTGAAGGTAAAAATGATCGAGGACGAAGTGAGGTCGGCAGTTGCTCCATTGATTGGTTCAATCTTGGTGATTTTGCCCCCGACCGTCTTGATGATTTTCCAGCCTCCGACAGAGGTTCCCAAGCCCATCGCGAGGGCACAAATGAACTGCACCCAGAAAGGAATCGTGCTCGTATCTGCATGCAGGTCAGCGGCTACGAGAGCGAACACGATGATGCCCATCGCTTTCTGTGCGTCATTCGTTCCATGTGTAAAGGATTGTAGAGCCGCCGTGAAAATCTGAAAGAGGCGAAATCCCCGGTTGACCTTGGTAGGGGGAATCATGATCCGACTGAAAATGAAATAAACCAAATTCATCATGAGGTAAGCGGCAACCAGCGCGATAATCGGTGACACAATGAGCGCTTGGAAGATTTTCAAAAATCCAGCCCAGTTGATTTGCGCACTCCCGGCGGAAGCGAGGACGGCACCTACGAGTGAGCCGATGAGAGCATGAGACGAACTACTGGGGATACCGTACCACCACGTAATCAAATTCCAAAAGATCGCAGCCAAAAGAGCAGCCATGACCACAAGCACACCGAATTCCAGCTTGGCTGGATCGGCGATATCTCCACCGATTGTTTTGGCGACCCCGGTAAATGTCAGAGCACCGATAAAATTCATGATAGCCGCCAGGCCAATGGCAATTTTAGGCGGGAGAGCTTTGGTGGATACGGTGGTTGCGATGGCATTGGCTGTATCGTGAAATCCGTTGATAAAATCAAAGGATACAGCCAGAATGATAACAGTAATAACAAGAGGCAGGCTCGTATGCATGAAAGTAGGTCTCCTTGGTTTAAGAGTTGCCCATGATCACGGATTCCATCGCATCAGCGACATCCTCGCAATGATCCATGACATCTTCCAGCACTTCGTAAATCTCTTTGAGCTGTATGATGTGAATCGGATCGCTCGAGGTCTTGAACAATTGCCGGATGCTCCCCCTCACCAATTCATCCCCTTCGCTTTCCAAATCGTTAATGCGGATGATGTACTCCTTCATATCGGACAGCTTTTGCTTTTGGAGCAGTTCGATGGCGAGAAGAATTTGCTTGGTAGCATCTTCGATGAGTTGCCCGAATCTCACCATCGTCTGATCTGCTTCCATGATGTCGTACATATAGAGCCTCGAAGCACAAAACTCCAATCCGTCCAGCACATCATCCAGCTTGACGGCAAGGTCCAGAACGTCATCGCGCTCGATTGCAGTAATAAATGTCTTGTTGATTTGCACGATGATTTCATGGATGAGCTTGTCGCCTTTTGTTTCGTACTCCTTCATCTCTGTAGAAAAGGTTTTGACAGTCTCTAAAGAGGTAATCTTGTATTCATTAAAATAGATCGCCGTTTCATGCACATTTTTCGCAATCTCATACAAGTCATCCAAGAGTGCGTCTGATTTGGTAAAAAGCATAAACAAACCTCCACTTCGAAAACCCGAATAGGAGTATTTTGAGTGGAGGAGGTGGGGATTATTCACTTTTTCACTAACTCTTTACGTCATGAGTAATTGGGCTGCCATATAGACGGCTACTCCCCACATAATCACAGCGGATACCCTATTCAGGCCTCGCTGCATTTTTCCAGACCGGTCTAATCGTCCTGCTGTACGGCCAGCTACAGAAAGGCCAAAAAACCAGAGGCAGGATACGAGGATGCAGGCAACAGTAAAGCCCCATTTCTCTGTTCCGGTATAACTGAGTGAACTGGTACCGATTACGCCGATCGTGTCGAGAATCGCATGTGGGTTCAACAAAGAGACAGAGGCAGCAAACATGATTTGCTTTTTGGCCGAAAACCGCTCTTTCTCTCCAGCCTCAGTATTTGGACGGCTACGCCACGTTAAATATCCCATGTAAACCAAAAAGAAGAAGCCGACGACATATAGAACCGTTTTCAGCCATGTGACAGTTAATACGACCAAGGAGACTCCCAATACCGCCAATAAAATGAGCAGCGTATCACAGAGTGCCGCAGTCAGTACGACAGGCATGGCGCGAAGTAAGGTTGGTTGGAGGGCGCCCTGATTAAAGACGAAAACATTTTGTGCGCCCAGCGGTAAAATAAGTCCAAAAGCAAGCACAAAACCGTGCAAAATTGCTTCCAGCATGATAGATTCCTCCCCGTTTTTCTCTAGATGCAAAGTACATTTTGCATTACTGTCATTATTCACGGTTGTGAATCTGTTGTCTCCAGCCAATTGGTTTACATCCAAACCAACCAATTTGTAAAATGAGAAGACGAGGAGGAATGTACCTGTGCTTACGATAGACTGGAAGCCTGACAAATCATCTGACATACCGATTTACGCGCAGATCGTGGCTTATATCAAGGGGAAAATCGCAGGCGGAGAGTGGCCAATCAACAGTAAATTGCCAACACAAAGAGCGTTGGCGCAAGCCTTTGATGTAAACCGCAGCACGGTGGTGACAGCGTTGGAAGAGCTAAAAGCGGATGGCTTCATTGAAGCAACAGTAGGCAGTGGCTCCGTCGTTAGTAACAACACATGGTCCTTATTGACGACCGCGCCTCCGCCCAATTGGCTGGGCTACGTTCAGGCAGGAGCACATCTCCCCAACTCGCAGACGATTCAGGATATCAATCGTTATGAGCCTGACCCGAGCTACATTCGTTTGGGGACAGGTGAGCTGTCGCCCGGCTTGATTCCTGTTGCAGAGATGGAAGAGGTCATGGCTAGCTTGCAGGGCAAAATGACACATCTCGGATATTCCGAGCCAAAAGGGCTGTTGCCTTTGCGGCAGGCGATCAGCAACCATTTGCGCAGCAGGGGGATCGAAGCTTCTCCGGCGTCTATTTTGGTCGTTTCAGGGGCTCTACAAGCCTTGCAGTTGATATCGATTGGCATCCTTCACCGTGGATCTGCCATCTTGCTCGAACAGCCTTCGTATTTATTCTCATTGCCTTTGTTTCAATCATCGGGAATGCGTCTGGTTGGTGTACCGATGGATGAGGAAGGAATCTCTCCCCAAGTGCTAACGAGACAAAAACAGACGCATAACGCCGCCCTGCTTTATACCATTTCGGCTTACCACAATCCGACGGGGATTAGCCTATCAGAGAATCGAAGGGAGCAAGTGCTGGCCGCATGCGAACGGGAGAGGCTGCCTGTGTTGGAAGACGATGTTTACGGAGAATTGTGGTTAGACGAGCCGGGACCATTGCCGTTGAAGGCGAGGGATCAAAGCGGGTTGGTTTTGTATTTGGGCAGCTTGTCCAAAACACTCAGTCCTGGGCTGCGGATCGGCTGGATTGTAGGGCCTGAGCCTGTCATTGAACGACTCGCGGATGTGAAAATGCAGACGGACTACGGGGCAAGTGCAATTTCCCAATGGGTGGCGACAGAATGGCTCACAAGCGAGAGATATTCCCGGCATCTGGATCAGCTAAGAGCGGCACTGCGACACAGAAGGGACAGGATGTGCGAATGGCTTACTCGCTGGTTTGGCGATCTGGCAGATTGGCGTATTCCACATGGCGGTTTTTATATTTGGCTGCGTCTGCATCAAGCTGTTTCGATGCGCAAGCTTTTTACGGAAGCATTGGCAAAAGGTGTCCTGTTAAATCCCGGCTTTGTTTATGATCAGACGGATAGTCATCATCTTCGCTTGTCCTACGTATACGCAGAGGAAGCCGACATGGAAAAGGCGTTATTTGTATTATCGCAGCTCCTGCGTGGCAGGGATTAATGGGAAGAAGACACCTGCTTGGGTCAGGTGTCTTCTTCTTTTATTTCAGTGATAAGGGAACTGCGTGGAGTACCCGCTAAACTGTTGGTATGCTTGCTGTAATTGTTGCTGCTCGGCTGCCTCCAGCTTGTACCATCCCTTTTGGAACATGAGATTGAAAGCATCGCGTGCTGACTGATGGGTTTCATTCAAAATTTGTACCATGTCATCATAAAGCTGCTGGTGGCTGGCTTCACGAACGGCGACGTTAAAGTTATCCGTCAAATACTTGCACGTAGCCAGACAGTCGTTGAGGTAGTCACGATCGTTCATTTGCGGACCTTTTACTTGTGGAAGCTGACCGGATTGCGGATTGGCGATCTGGTTTTGGTTGGGCATCCCGATTCCTCCCTTATTGCATTTGATGTTGTGGTTGGGATTGCTGTTGCTGAGATTGTGTCTGCGGAATAGTCGCCATCACTGCGGTGTTGTTGTTTTGCAGGTGACTCAGCAGTTTTTGGTAGTGCCGCTGGTGCATTTGTCCTTGCTGCTCCAGACATTGCTTGACCTCGGGATCAGTAGCCTGCTGTGCAAAAGCATGTAGCTTTTTGAAAGCGATCAGTTCCCATGACAAAGCATCCTTGAGATAGCTCAAGTCCTTTGTCGTAATGACCTTAGGCGGTTCGGGAATCGGTGCTTGTGTAAAGGGCTTGGAAGACAAGATGGATGGCATCGGGTTGCTCCTTTCAGATGGAATCATGTATAGGATGAGCAACAAGGTAGGATGTAACCCCTGAGGATTACAGCCAAAAAAAAACCGGTCGCAAAGGACCGGATCAGGATAGCTCCACCGAAGAAACGACGATGTCGATGCTGGCGGGAGCGATATTGAGACAATATTGAGCTTCCTTGTACAAAGTAGATTGAAGTTCATGAATAAGTGCTGGAATATTTGTCATATATGGCAGCGTAAGAGCAATCGAGACCTGAAACCGGGGTAAATCCTCAAAGGTGGAGACGACCTTGACCACATGATGGACCTCGTCAAACTGATTGCAGGTCGCTTGCACGATTTTTCGCAACACCTGGGGATGAATAACGATGCGTCCGCCTGAAAACGGAGGATGGACCACCGTTGTTTCCCCAATCACTTCTTTTTTCGAGCTGAAAATCTGTTGGGCAGAAGAAATGAGGAGCTGGAGGAAATCCTTTTCTACCTCCACACGCGGAATCGGGATCGTGTGCTTGCCCATTGTTTCCCGCACGTAGCGTGCAGCCTCGATTTCCTGCGGAGGCTTGATGGATTCAATCGGGATAAAATCCACTTGAAAAGGCAAATGCAGGGCTTCGACGATACGACCAATCATTCGCTGCGAAGTTCCTAACACGAGTAGTCGACTTGGTTGAACCTCGCCAAGACTTCTCCGTACTTCTTCGGCGTGCTCCTTATAATGAAAAATAGCTCGTTTTACAGCCTGAATTTTTGTCTTCTCATATTTGGCAGAGGTTCCGGCTACCTTGCGTCCTTGGTAAATCAGGATGCCATCGTCAATAATGGCGTCGATATTCATTCGGTGAGCGAGTTCTAATGCACTGGTGCTTTTTCCTGTTCCACTGGTGCCGTACAAGGCGTAAATTTCCATGGGACCTCCTTCGTCATTTTTCTCGACTATGCTTGATCTTTTTCATTATACATGACAAGGAGGGGGGACAAAACGACTTTACTGGTATTGTGCCCCCATCTCTCGCGATCTTTCCGCAGCACGCAGGATGGCTGCAGTGACGGCCTCCTGGAATTGATAAGCTTCCAATACTTCCAGTCCGGCCTGGGTCGTTCCACCAGGACTCGTTACTTTTTGGCGGAGCAAGGAAGGCTCTTCGCGCGTATCGAGCAGCATATGTGCCGCGCCAATAACGGTTTGCAGTGTTAATTGGCGTGCCATTTCTCGATCTAGTCCCGCCGTGGCACCCGCGCCCATCATGGCTTCTACCAAATAGTAAATATAAGCAGGGCCGCTTCCAGACAAACCAGTAATGATGTCCAGCTCTTCCTCGGCGACTTCATATACGGTGCCAATTGCTTCAAAAAGTTTGGTAGCCAGCTCGCGGTGCTCTTCCTGGACAAAAGGATTCGCGGACAGTCCTGTAGCAGACAGACCGACAGCGGAGGATGTATTGGGCATCGTGCGTATGATCGGGCACTTTGCACCGAGCCATTCTCCAATCAGGCTGGTGGAGACGCCAGCGACAACCGAAATAATCAATTGGTCGTCGCGAATGACCCCACGTAAATCCTGCAAAGCCTCTGCTGCATCCTTTGGCTTGATGGCCAAAATCAAAATATCAGAAGAGCGGACTACCTCAAATTTGTCCGGAGTACCCGTTACCCCGTAGTCATTTGCCAACTGCTCCAAACGCTCCATGTTGTTGCGGTTCGTGACGGAAATACGCTCAGAAGGGAGTAAGCCTTTCTTTACGATACCGGAAAGCATGGCCTCCACGATCGAGCCTGCACCGAGAAAACCGATCCGCCCTTCTGTAATCGCTGTTGTTTGGTTACTCATGATGAATCCCTCCCTTTGGACTATCGGATTTGACCGTTTCCGCGTACGACATACTTGTAAGAAGTGAGTGCAGGCAAGCCCATCGGCCCACGAGCGTGAAGTTTTTGTGTGCTGATGCCGATTTCGGCACCGAAGCCGAATTCTCCACCATCTGTAAAGCGGGTAGAAGCGTTGTGATAAACAGCTGTAGCATCGATCGCAGTCAAAAACTGACGGGCTGCGATTTCATCTTCTGTTACGATGGCCTCGGAATGGCCGGAAGTATGCGTTGTAATATGTTCAATGGCATCACCCAGGCTATCGACAGTGCGAACAGCCAGAATCAGCTCCGAGTATTCCGTATCCCAGTCTTCTGCCGTTGCATGGTGCAGGTGAGGGGCGAGGTCGGAATGCAGCTCTATCGTACGCTCACAAGCACGGAGCTCAATGCCCTGAGCCAGTAGCTTTTGGAGCAATGCCCGTTGATGTTCCTGTGACCAATTGCGGTGCACGAGCAGTGTTTCGGCAGCATTGCATACGGCAGGCCGACTAGTTTTGGCATTGATCACGATGGACTCAGCCATGTCATACTGAGCTGCTTCATCCACATAAATGTGGCAATTGCCGACGCCTGTTTCGAGTACAGGAACGCTTGCGATTTGCAGAACCCGCTGGATCAGTCCTGCGCCACCCCGAGGGATGATGACATCCACGAGACCATTGGCGGTGCACAAGTAATCGACAGAGGCATGTTCGGCAAAAGGCAAGTACTGCACCGCTTCTGCGTCAAGTCCCTTAGCAGTGAGTGCTTGACGAATGCTAGTCACCAAAGCGAGGTTGCTGTGAACAGCGCTGTGGCTGCCGCGCAGGACGATCGCATTGCTTGTTTTGAGGGCGATAGCTGCTGCATCAACGGTGACGTTTGGTCTGGCTTCGTACACCATTCCAATGACACCGAGAGGGACGCGGATTTGTTCGATGAAAAGTCCATTTGGGCGTGTCCACGAGTCGATCCGTTCTCCGACCGGATCATCGAGGGATACCAGCTGCGCCAGGCTATCCACGAGCTGCGCAATTCGCTCTGGCGTCAACAGGAGACGATCCAGATAGGAGGCAGGCTGACCGTCAGCTTCCGCGAGAGCGAGGTCCTTGGCGTTTTCTGAAAGAATGATGGCCTCATCAGCCAGCAGCTGGTTGCCGATAGCGACGAGTACATTGTCTTTTTCTTTGCGAGAGAGTATGGCTATTTTTCGTGAAGCCTGTTTGGCCAGGCTAATTTGTGCATGCACTTTTTCCTTCAAGCTTTCCATGGTTTCTCCAACTCCTTTTTCTATCTACATGGATTCGTTTAGATGACAGGTGTCCATTCATCTCGATGTATAACAGTACCGCTGTGTCGCGTTACGTTGTCAGGGGAAAGAAAATCACTTAACTGTGCTGCAGTGAATCTGCTGATGCCGCGACCGATCAACGTGCCCTCACAGTAAACCTCGATAACCTCACCTTGCTCGAACATGCCGGAAACATCGCGTACACCTGCCAAGAGCAAGCTTTTGCTGTTTTCCAAAATCGCTTCCGCTGCACCGCTGTCAACCGTGATTTTTCCGCGGGTAGGGGAGTGAAGCGCAATCCATTGCTTTCTTGTAGGAACGCCGTTCGTTGCTGGAGCCTCTGGATGATAGTTGACGTAGGTGCCATTCCCGTTGCCAGTAAGGACCTCCAGCAAATCAGCGGAACTCGTCAATTTTCCGATAAAGCTCGGAATTCCTAATGATTGGGCGGTTTTGGCTGCGATCAGCTTGGAGCGCATACCGCCTGTTCCCAGTTGGGAAGCTCCGCCTGCAAGTGCCTCGATTTCGTCCGTCACACATTCAAGCCAGCCCATATGTTTGGCATCAGCATGATAACGAGGGTCTTTGTCGTACAAGCCATTCGTATCAGTCAGGATCGTGTATAAATCGGAATGGATGAGACCAGCGACGAGTGCGCCAAGCATATCATTGTCTCCGAAGGTCAATTCCGCTACGGATACCGTGTCGTTTTCGTTGATGATTGGCAAAATATTTTTATCCAACAGCAGCGACAAGGTAGAGAATGCGTGCTGATACCGTTCCTTGTGTGAAAAGTCACCACGTGTCAGCAAGATTTGCGCCACGCTGAAGTTATGGGCGCCAAACATTTGCGTATAGGTTTGCATCAACAAGCTTTGCCCGATGGCTGCTGCTGCTTGCTTGGCTGCCAAGGATCGCGGTCGCTGCTGATAGCCGAGACTTTGATAGCCGCTGGCGACAGCTCCTGAGGAGACTAAGACAACCTGATGACCCGCTTCGCGCAATTGGCTGATAGCGGAGACGAGCAACGACATTTTTGCCGGATCAACACCGCCTGTAGCTGCTGCAATTGAACTGCTCCCCACCTTTACTACCAAACGCAATTTCCCCTTTTTCATGCGAAACCCCCCTTATTTCCATGCAAAAAAGCCCTTTCGTCTCTTTGATAAGGACGAAAGGGCTTATAAGACCTTACGCGGTACCACCTTATTTGACGTTTTGGACTGAAGGCATACTTCAGGCAAAAAACGCCCGGCTCTCTTTCTTTGATAACAGGTGAAAGAAACCTGTCCAGGTCTTCCCTGGATGCTCTGGGGTGGGTTCAAACCGATTCAAGGACGAAACCTCTCAGCCGGTGGATTTCGCTCTCTGGACCTGAAGGGCGGTTTTACTATTCCCCGTCATTGCCGCTCACTATGTGCTTATTAATTCACTATTATTCGCTTGGTCCATAAGAAATGTCAAGAGGCTTATTGAAATTGTTCATTCCCATAAGCGCCCATCCGTGATTTGATTTCGAACCGTTTGGTCTTTTGATCACGCACGAGTCGGTAGCGCAGCGTGCGGTCAGAAGCAAAGGAGGAGTCGGTTACATCCTCTATGGTCACACTGAGTTCTCCATTGCTTTTTTGAACAGTCGTGTTTCGTACTGAGATCAAAGTCGGATAGTCGACACGGGGGATTGCTACGTATACTTTTTCCTTCACCAGCTTGGTTGTCATGTTGTCATACATGGCTTCTGCCAGCGGAAGGCTCCAAAAACGACCGAAGTAACCCGTTATCTTGTCTTTACTGTCGAAGCGCTCAGGCAATTCACGAAAGACGAGACCATCCTCATACACAGATTTGCCCTTCGCATTGTCCGCAGCAGCATAAAAAACATTTTCCAACAGATGCTCCGCTTGATTCAGAAAGAGGACAACGTCCATTTTGTTATCGCCAAGCTTTTGGATGGCAGACTGCTTGGCAGGCTTGCTTTGTGTTTTGGCCTTGGTTTTTGCCTGCTCTTGCTTTACATGCGTCATGCATCCTGTGACGAGCAAAGAGAGAGTTAGAATAAACATCCAGTATTTCCAATTGATTTTCATGGCGCACCTCACTTGGGGGCAGTCGTTTACCGTTAGCGTGTGTGTCAAAAAAGACAAATAGCCCAGTTAATATATGGATAGGGGTTGTCTGACTCTCGGATTATGTCTATCATGGAGAGAGTTGGACAGATCGAACAATTGAGGTGGAATATATGTTTGGGTTTGGCAAAAAAGCAAAAAAACCAGACGGTATTGATGTTTTGATTATCAAAACCGAGGAAGCGAAAAATCGCAACTTTTATCAGGTTGCTTTTCCTAGCGTGGTAGCGAATGATATTTTGTCCATGCTGCAAAAATTGGAGAAATCAAAAATGAACAAGCAAGAGTTCCTGGGGGAAATCGGCGGTTTCCGTATCGTGACCCACTTGGAAGCCTTGACTGGCTTTGATATTTTGGATGATGCCGATATGGAGGCACAGCCGGTACAGATTCAAGATTTTGCCAACATGCTTCTGCGTCGTTTGGAAGCGTTGGAGGAAAGTGGTAAGTTGGACGACAACGAAGATTTAGCATTCATCATGGGCGAGTTGACTATGCTGCGTGATGGCAGTTTTGTACCACAAAACTAATAAAGAGGGCCGTTGGGATAACTAACGGCTCTTTTTCTTTTCCCGGAACTTTTCTTTGAACCACTCGTAATAAATGGAGTGGAAGGAAATTGGAATAAATATTGGAAACGGCGGGGAGAGGGGAGAAACAGCGATGATAGAACTGGTCAATGTGACGAAAAGCTACAACGGCACCATAAAAGCAGTTGATCAAATGAATCTCACAGTGCCCAAAGGAGAAATTTTTGGCTTCCTCGGCCCAAATGGAGCTGGCAAGACAACGACGATCAAAATGATCACAGGTATCACACGTCCAGATCAAGGCGAGATCACGATCAATGGAAAAAATATTCGAACCGAAGCACTCGAAGCAAAACGCCAATTCGGTTATGTACCAGATAGCCCTGATCTTTTTTTGCGTCTGAAAGGTCTGGAGTATGTCAGCTTCATGGCAGATATTTACGAGGTGCCCCAAGAGGTACGAGGAAAGCGTATTTTACAGTTGGCGGATCGCTTTGACATGAGGAATGCGTTGGGGGACCCGATTCAGAGTTACTCACATGGCATGCGTCAAAAAATCATGATCATGGGTGCGCTCATCCATCAGCCTGAGGTGTGGATTCTCGATGAGCCTTTGACTGGACTCGATCCCAAGTCATCCTTTACGTTAAAAGAAATGATGCGTGAACACGCGGATAGCGGTCGAAGCGTATTCTTTTCCACACACGTACTGGAGGTTGCTGAGAAGCTGTGCGATCGAGTCGGAATCATCAACAAAGGGAAAATCTTGTTTTGTGGAACCTTTATTGAGCTGCGCGAGCATTATCAGTCAGACGTATCGCTGGAAAGCTTGTTCCTGGAGTTGACCAAGCATGAATAAAGTGCTGATTTTGACGAAGATGATGATGAAAAACGCGGAACCAGCCTGGCGAGTGGAGAAAGGGAGTGGCTGGAAGACCGCTCTGTTGCTGATCGTCATTGCACTTGGCGTTCTTCCATTAATTGCTTCGGCTGTCGTGGTGATTTCTGAAATGTACGATGGATTGGCGTTGATTGGACAAGAGGGGGCCATACTCGGTTTTGGCGTAGCCATGTCTTCTCTCTTCATCTTTTTGTTCGGGATTTTGTATGTATTGAGTGTTTTCTACTATTCGAAGGATGTCGAGCATTTGTTGCCCATGCCGCTCGCACCAGGACACATTCTCGGAGCCAAATTTGCCCTCGCACTGGTGTATGAATACTATACAGCGCTGGTTATCCTGGGGCCGCTGTTCATTACGTACGGCGTGAAAAGCAACGCAGGGATCATGTATTATCTCCTAGCGATCCTTGTCTTTCTAGTCGTTCCTGTTTTGCCGCTTGTGTTGGCTGCTCTTGTCGTGATGCTGTTCATGCGTTTTACGAATGTCAAAAAATATAAGGAGCGCTTCCGTATCATCGGAGGGCTAATCGGGATTGGAATTGTCGTTGGTTTTCAAGCGCTGTTCCAACGACAGTCTAGCGGAAGCGAATTTGGCACGGAGCAGTTTCAGCAAATGCTTTTGTCTCAAGAAAATGGGCTTTTGGGCCTTGTCACTCAGCTGTTCCCTGCAAGTAATCTGGCTGCCTTTGCTTTGGTAGACAGTGGTACATGGGGTTCTCTCGGTTATCTGATTGCTTTCATTCTCGTGGCGATGATCGGTTTAGCTGCTTTTCTCTACGCCGGAACGTATCTCTACTTTTCGGGTGTCATGGGCATGAGTGAGTCTGTCGCCACACGAAAAGAAGTCGTCGATACTGCCTTTGCCAAGCTCGTTCAAAAACGTCCAGCTATGCTGGCTTACGCGCTCAAGGAATGGAGAATGTTGTGGAGGACGCCGGCATTTCTGATGAATTGTACGCTGTCCAGCATTTTGATTCCGTTACTTGTTTTGATCCCATTGCTTAGCCGTCAGGACAGCGGGGAAATGATTGCGTTAATCCAATCACTCATGCAAAAGGGATCGGTAGCGGGAATGAGCATGGCGATCGCTTTCGCCGCATTTCTCCTAATGGGAGCCATGAATAACACCTCCGTAACAGCCATATCCAGAGAGGGACAGGGATTCTTTACGAACAAGCTATTGCCCATGCCTTATCGCCACATCCTGCTGGCAAAATTGTTCCCAGGACTGGTGCTGAGTGCAGTGAGTATGCTGCTGCTTCTCGCAGAGGCCATATGGTTTTTACAGCTATCCCCTGCATTTATCATACTTGCCATCGTGAGTGGAATTCCGGGGCTGATTTTTATCAACCTGGTTGGAATCATGGTGGATTTGCAGTTGCCTAAATTGCGCTGGAGCTCCGAACAGGAGGCGATCAAGCAAAATCTCAATCCCCTTTTCCCACTGGTAATAGGGCTAATGGCAGGAGGCCTAGTCGTCCTCGCCAGTTTTTCGCTGGGGACATCCATGCTTGGGACAGCTCTTGGGATATTTGTCCTGTTCACCCTCATTAACATTTTCTTATATCGGTTGCTTGTGGCCAAGGGACCAGGCTGGTTAGAGCAGATTGAAGGATAGTCAGCGCATAGAGAAAAAGGATATAATTGGGCCGCTACTACAAGTGCGGCTCTTTTTCATTTGTTTTGAAAAAGTATAACAAAGTTCTGGTTTCATCCCGATACAAGAAAGGGAGAGATCAGACCCAGGAAAATAGACCAATATGGCAGGAATGGATGCTACTGGGGACGAATTCCCAAAAAAGGGAGTAAGGAAACGATCATGGAAAGAAAGGAGTTATCGTAAGTCATGGTAAAGCGTTTTGCTATCGTTTTTCTCTTGGCACTGCTAGTGGTGCAAAGCGTTTTTTCAGGGAGTGCGAATGCGGCTGCGCCTGGCATGTATACGGACATACAGGGACATTGGGCACGTGAGTACATCGACGAAATGGCGGATCTGGGCATCGTAAAGAGGAAGGGATATCAGCCTTTTTACCCAAACAAGCCGATTACTCGAGGCGAAGCTTTGGTTATGCTGAATCGCGTATTCGAGACGGTATATGGTCCGATAGAAAAGCCAGAACGGAAGCCAAATCTGGATCAACGCTATCTACTCCGGGGGGAAGTAGATCAACTGCTGAGTAATCTGAAGACCATGATGAGAATCGAGACGGATGATCTGGGCAAGTTTGATCCAGGAGACCGGATGCTGTACTATCTATATTTGGCTGAAACCGGGCACCTGATGAAAAAACAAGAGAAGGAAAATCCGGACTGGTGGATGTCCAGTACCGGGATGCAGTGGCCATTGACGAAAGAAGAGGCCAGCTTGATCCTGTTTCATATGCTGGCACCGCAAAAATTCCGTACGGCCAATATTAAACCACAAGATACAGCCTCTTACTTTAAGAGCCATTACGAATGGAAGCGCGACCGATTCTATCGGGATACATATTCACCGTACCCATTGGCCATCCGGGAATTCAATCTGTTTCTCGCGGACAAGACCTTTTCACCGAACAAGATCCTGACGCGTGCAGAATACGTGGTCGTGATGGATCGACTGATTGATTATTACCGGATTGACGTAGCTTCGCAGTTCCGTGGTTCGCCTGCGAATCAGCAGCACATCGCGCAGGTGTTTTTACGAGCAGCGAATTTGGCGTACGAAACGAAAAATCAGAAGCATCTGTCTGCGGTCTTTACAGACGATGCACTCAAAAGCATGGCAAAGCTGGAGCAAGTGCCCACCTACAACGGACCGGTAAAAGTATCGGTCAAGGCCGACGAAAACATTTCGAAAGCCCTCTGGATCATTGCTCATTATCAAGACCTGAAAAATGGAGACTTCCAGATTGAATACCGATTGGAAGAAGACGCGTCCAATGCATACGGACGTAAGATCACCACGCTAATTTACTCGCAAAAGTAGCACAGAAAAAGGGGCACTGGACAACGGAGTGCCTCTTTTCCTTTCTTTATACAAAGAAGCGATAAGTGACGATTGCAACTGACAGAATTTTCGATTACAATAAAAACTGAACGGTGATTCAGTTGGTGGGAGCGTAGCATCTCCGGGCGTGTAAGACAGCCAAAACGTGGGATGTCCTTTTTTAACCCACATACTGAATGAGCATTCATTCAATACGAGACATGAGCGGATGTGCACAGGAATATCTTTGGAGAAGTAGAAGTTTTATAAATACTCTGCTAGTCTGAATATTAGGTATTCACTGATGCGAAGCCATTCTTTTGACCATGAATAAGCCATGACTAGGTTTTTAAAAGGAGGATTTGGAGATGGAACGCAAAATTCGCAAGGCGGCAGTTCTCGGTTCAGGCGTCATGGGCGCTGGGATCGCAGCACATTTAGCCAACGTCGGTATTCCCACTTATTTACTGGACATCGTGCCGCGTGAATTGACAGCAGATGAGAGTAAAAAAGGACTTACTTTGTCTGATAGCGTGGTGAAAAACCGGATAGCACAAGCGGGCCGTGACCGACTTTTGAAGGAGAAACCGGCGCCGCTCTACGATAAAAAGAACATTGACCTGATTACAGTTGGTAACTTCGAAGATCATCTCTCTTGCTTGAGCGAGGTCGATTGGATTATTGAGGTAGTTGTCGAGAATATCGAAGTGAAGAAAACCGTCTTCGCTATGGTAGAAGCGCATCGCAAGCCAGGGACAATCGTGTCTTCCAATACGTCCGGGGTTTCTATCAACGAAATGGCAGAGGGACGCTCTGATGACTTCCGCAAGCATTTCCTCGGCACACACTTTTTTAACCCGCCACGCTACTTGAAACTGTTGGAGCTGATCCCAGGTCTTGATACAGACCCACAAGTCATCTCTTTCATGAAGCATTTTGGTGAGCATGTGCTCGGAAAAGGAATGGTTGTTTGCAAGGACACGCCTAACTTCATCGCGAATCGCATCGGTACATATGGATTGCAGGTTTCGATCCACGAAATGGTGCGACTGGGGCTTGGGGTAGATGAGGTAGATGCGTTGACAGGGCCGGTCATCGGCCGTCCGAAAAGCGCGACGTTCCGCACTCTCGATGTCGTCGGACTGGATACGTACGTGCATGTGGCGGGTAACGTCAGGAACAAAAGCACGGATGAGCAGGAGCGCTCAGTTTTTGAAGTGCCGGAATTCGTTCTGCAAATGGTGGAGAAAAGATGGATCGGGCAAAAGGCTGGTCAAGGCTTTTTCAAGCAAGTTAAGACGGAGAAAGGAAAAGAGATTTTGGCGCTGTCAGTTGACACGCTGGAATACCGTCCAAGTGTGAGGCCGAAGTTCCCTTCCCTCGAAGCAGCCAAAACAGCCAAGACATTGCCTGAGAAGTTGAGAATGCTCGCATACGGCAAGGACAAGGGCAGTGAGTTCGTCTGGAGTGTCTTCAAAAAGGTACTGCTTTACTCTGCTGAAAAGGCTCATGAGATCGCAGACGATATCGTCTCTGTTGACCAGGCCATGAAGTGGGGCTTCGGCTGGGAGATGGGGCCATTCGAAACATGGGATGCCATCGGTCTCGAAAAGTCAGTGGCAAGAATGCGTGAGGAAAACGAGAAGATTCCGGCACTCGTCGAGGAGCTACTCGCGAGTGGGAAAACCTCCTTCTATCAAAAAGAGCCAGGGAAGCGCAGCGTGTTTTCCATCGGAGGCACCTACAAGGACGTCGAAGAGAGCAAGGAAAACATCAATCTGGCAGCACTTAAGGAGCAAGGCAAACTGATCAAGAAAAATGTAGGTGCTGCCTTGATCGATTTGGGAGATGGAGTCGCATGTCTGGAATTCACCTCCCCGCACAATGCACTCGGGATGGATGTTCTGCACATGGCGAGTCAGGCCGCAGAGGAAGTGCAGAAGAACTTCGCTGGTCTGGTCATCGGTAATCAAGGCAAGAACTTCTGCGTCGGGATGAATCTCGCAATGGCGTTGATGGAAGCACAGGATGAAAACTGGCTGGAGCTCGACATGCTCGTCAGCAACTTCCACAAAACAGCACGGGCACTGCGCTACATGCATCGTCCAGTCGTCGCAGCACCGTTCGGCATGACGCTGGGCGGCGGTGTCGAGGTGGTTTACCTCGCAGATCGCGTGCAGGTGTCGGCAGAGACGTACCTTGGCCTGGTAGAGGTGGGAGTAGGGCTTCTGCCTGGTGGTGGCGGTACGAAGGAAATGCTGTTTAGAGCGATGGAAAACGTTCATGAGGGAGGTAGCGTGCCAGTCGATCCATTCCCGTTCGTGGCGAAAGCGTTTGAAGCAATTGCCATGGCAAAGGTATCTACCAGTGGTCAGGAAGCCATCAATCTGGGGTATCTGCGACCGACTGACCGCATCAGCGTGAATGCCGATCATCTGTTATACGATGCGAAGCAACTGGTGCTCACAATGGACAAAGAGGGCTACACGCCGCCAGCGCCACGCAAAATTCGCGTCATCGGAGAAACTGGTTATGCGAACCTGCGCCAAAACATTTATGCAATGAAGAAGAGTGGATATATTTCCGAGCATGATGAGCTGATTGCAAGCAAAGTTGCCTATGTCATGTCAGGTGGTAACGTGCCAGCGGGTACAGAAGTGACAGAGAGCTACATTCTGGAGCTGGAAAAGCAAGCGTTCCTCGAACTGATCAAGACGCCGAAAAGCCAGCAACGGATGCAGCACATGCTGACCAAAAACAAGCCTTTGCGTAACTAGGGAGAGGGAGGGATAACGATGAGAGAAGCAGTTATTGTCGCGGGCGCCCGCACCGCTATTGGTAAATCGAAAAAAGGAAGTCTCAAGGATTTTCACCCGGTCGATATGGGAGCCGCAGTTGTAAGCGACCTGTTGCGCCGCGTGCCACAGCTCGATCCAGCTGATATCGAGGATATCATCATAGGGACGGCTGTACCGGAAGCTGAGCAAGGCATGAATATGGCTCGCTTGATCGGACTGCGTGCCGGATTGCCGACAAATGTATCAGGAATCACGATCAATCGCTTTTGCTCCTCCGGTTTGCAGACGATTGCTTACGCTGCTCAGCAGATCATGGTCGGCAGCTCCGATGTGGTTGTCGCTGGCGGGGTGGAGAGCATGAGTCTGGTGCCGATGCTCGGTCACAAAATCGCACTCAACCCGACTCTGGTAGAAACGAAGCCGGAAGCGTACATGAGCATGGGCCATACGGCTGAAGAAGTAGCGAAGAGGTACAACATTTCTCGTGAGGATCAGGATGCTTTTGCTCTGCAAAGCCATCAGCGTGCGACGGCTGCGATTACCTCAGGGAAATTCCAGGATGAAATCGTACCATTGACAGTCAAACAGCATTTTGTGGATGAAGCAGGAAAGGTTCACGTCCAGGAACGTATTTTCGACAAGGATGAAGGAGCGCGGGCGGACTCGACGATGGAGGCACTAGCCAAGCTCAAGCCTGTCTTTCATGTGCAAGGCAGCGTAACGGCAGGAAACTCCTCGCAAACGAGCGACGGCGCGGCAGCAGTTCTTGTGATGTCTGCCGAAAAAGCAGCCGAGCTGGGTGTCGAGCCGATTGCCAAGTTCCGCTCTTTTACGGTTGGCGGCGTAGACCCTGACGTCATGGGTATCGGTCCGGTTGTCGCGATTCCAAAAGCATTGAAGCTGGCGGGAATCAGCTTGGAGGATGTCGATCTGTTTGAGTTAAACGAAGCGTTCGCCTCTCAATCGATTGCCGTCATTCGCGAGCTGGGACTCGATCCTGAAAAGGTCAATGTAAATGGCGGGGCAATCGCATTAGGGCATCCACTCGGTTGCAGTGGTGCCAAGCTGACCGTTCAGCTTTTGAACGAAATGAAGCGCAGAGGCGGCAAATACGGAGTTGTCACGATGTGTATCGGTGGTGGAATGGGAGCCGCTGGCGTTTTTGAGATGATCTAATTTCAAAATAAGGAGAGGGATAGTTATGGCAGAAATAAAAGATTTGATCCGTGGTGGAAGCTTTTTGATTGATGCAGGTTCAGCTGATGATGTATTCGTGCCAGAAGAGTACAGTGACGAGCAAAAGATGATCGCCAAGACGACGGAGGATTTCGTCAACAATGAAGTTCGTCCTCATCTGGAAGAGCTTGAAAACCATCAGTTTGATATTTCAGTTCGTCTGTTGAAGGAAGCTGGGGAGCTCGGTCTGTTGGCTGGAGACGTTCCGGAGAAATACGAGGGACTGGGGCTGGATAAAGTCAGCACAGCACTTGTGACAGAGAAGTTCTCGCTGGCTCGCGGCTTTGCACTCAGCTACGGCGCGCATGTCGGAATCGGGTCACTGCCGATCGTATACTTTGGAAACGAGGATCAGAAACAGCGCTACCTGCCTGATCTGGCGTCTGGAAAACGAATCGCTGCCTACTGCCTGACAGAGCCAGGATCTGGCTCAGATGCGCTGGGTGCGAAAACGACAGCGACACTCTCCGCAGACGGCACGCACTATATTCTCAACGGCGAGAAGCAATGGATCACAAACGCTGGCTTTGCTGATGTATTTATCGTATACGCGAAAATTGATGGAGAGAAATTTACTGCCTTTATCGTCGAGCGTAACTTCCCAGGTGTTTCGTTTGGACCGGAAGAGAAGAAGATGGGGATCAAATGCTCCTCGACACGCACGGTCATTTTGCAAGATGTAGCTGTACCAGTAGCTAATCTGCTCGGAGAGCCTGGAAAAGGTCACGTGATCGCGTTCAACATCTTGAACGTTGGTCGTTACAAGCTCGCGGTGGGCGCGGTCGGCTCTGCGAAAAAAGCAGTGGAAATCGCGACGAACTACGCAAAAGAGCGCAAGCAGTTCAAAACGCCAATCGCCAACTTTACCTTAATCAAAAACAAACTGGCGAACATGGCAGTGAAAACGTATGCGGCTGAAAGCTCTGTCTATCGGACAGTGGGTCTGTTCGATACAGCGTTAACTCGCTTGGGTGAAAAAGCGGATGATGGCGCGGAGGTTGCGAAGGCGATTGCCGATTATGCAATCGAATGCTCGATCAATAAAGTATTTGCTACTGAGGTTCTGGATTACTGCGTGGACGAAGGCGTACAAATCCACGGTGGATACGGCTTTATGTCCGAGTATGAGATCGAGAACATGTACCGTGACTCGCGGATTAACCGCATTTTCGAAGGAACGAACGAAATCAACCGCATGCTCATCCCAGATACGCTCGTGAAAAAGGCGATGAAAGGCGAGCTGCCACTTATGCAAGCAGCAGGCAGTCTGCAAGCAGAGCTGATGAGCTATTATCCAGAAGAGATTGAAGAGGCTCCTCTGGCTATGGAGAAGCATTTCATCAACATCACGCGTAAAATCATTTTGATGGTGGCGGGTTCTGCGTTGATGAAATACCAACAAGAGATGTCCAAAGAACAGGAGCTCTTGGCATTCGCGGCTGATATGCTGATCGAGCTGTATGCAATGGACAGCATCGTGAAGCGAACAGAGAAAGCGATCGCGGCAAATGGCATTGAAGCAGAGCAGCAAAAGCTGGAAATGACCGCTGTCTATGTGCATGAGGCATTTGACCGTATCGAAGGCTGGGCGAAAGAAGCATTGGCGGTGATGGAAGAGGGCGATGAGCTTCGTCTGCGTCTCTCGATCCTGAAAAAGCTGACCCGTCGCACACCGATCAACACGGTGGCACTGAAACGTTCCATTGCGGATCGTGTCATTGAAGCGGGAGCGTATGTGGTGTAATTCCAAACAGTAATAGGGAAAGGAGCAAAGTTCAACGCTTTGCTCCTTTCGCATTTAACGCACTTGCTTCACCTTCGAAATCCCGCCATCGTAAATCGTCACTTTGACATTCACCGCCCCTAGAGAAGACGGCTGAAGCGGTAGCACATCATTTTGCTGCATCCGTTTCCATTCTTGCGGATATTTGCGATAAAGGGTGTGCCCCAGTTGGAGCGTGTCCATCTGTTGCTTCCGTCCTTTTTCGTATAGCCCCCGAATCTCCTCTTCGATTTTTTTCGCGGCTTCTTTCTCGATTTCCCGAACGGGGCTTATGTGATGGTATAGCGGTATGAAGCCCAGCAGCTCCACATCGATCTGAAACGTGACTAGATTGTCTCGCAGCAGCGGCTGTATCTTTACTTTTGGTTTTTGCAGGACGAGATTTGCCAGAGGTTGTTTGCCCTTTTTTACGGTCAGCAACGATCGATTGGTATGCTCGTCTATCCAGCGCAATCCGAGCAACTCAGAGCGCGGCCAGCAACCTTTGACCTCCTTGTTTTGCAGCATGTAGGTACCGGTTATTTTAAGCTGGGGTAAAGGTTTGTTGTCCTCCGACCAGGTCTTTCTGTTAATAGAAATCATAGGCAAATAGACGAGTTTGTTGGGTTCATCTCTTTTGCTGACAAATTGAAACAGCTTCATCGGGTAAATCACCGAGTTTTGCTTGTAAAGCTCCTGTGGATTGGACAATTGCGAGTAAATGACAGGTCGGTTGAATACTTGCTTGGGCGTAAGAATATCCATCAGTGGATCTTTGGTCACATACGTCCAGATGGTGTAACGAAATTCGTAAAACCGGTCGAGCTCATCGATGACTTGATCAAGAAGCGGGCGTTTCAATACCTGTTCACTGAGAACTAGGGAACGAATATGACTCCAAGTCATTTGCTCCTGATTCGCGGGATACAGACTAAAAAGGGCGCTCACAAAAGAGTCGCCGCTTCCTTTTGCAATGGCCACCCCGCTTGCAGATCTTTCTCCTCCCGCTTCTTGTTTGGCGATGGTAGAGAAGCTTAGCATTTGGGCGTACACCTCGAATTTATTGTCAACATAATCGACCCCAAGTGCATTGACATAAAGCAGATTTTCAATTTCACGTGCGTTCCAGCAGCCACTTAGCAGGAGCGGGAGGAGGAGGAACACAGCCATTACGCGGATGCGAGCCATATCAGGAGCCCTTCCTTTTTTGGGGATCATGCAGGAATTCAGGGCTTTTCTCTACTTTTCGCCATGGTGTGCGGAACAGTGTTTTATACAAGTCAGGCCAAGAGGTCGGGGCAAGCGGCGATAAATAGTACAAGCCAAAGGAGCGCATGTTGGAAAAGAACAGAACCATTGCCAGAAGCGACATCATGAACCCAAACATCCCGAGAAGGGAGCATAAGAGCAATATCCCGAACCGAAACAGAGTAACAGACGAGACGATATGTTGATTCGATAACGTAAAGGTAGCCATTACGGAGAGCGCGACAATGACAAGACTACCTGTGGAGGTCAAACCGGCCGATATCGCTGCTTGTCCAACGATCAGGCCTCCAACAACGGACAGTGTTTGACCAATTGATAGAGGTAAGCGCAAACCAGCCTCTTTAAATAAATCAAACAAGAGCACCATGAGCAAAACTTCCAATGCAGCTGGCAAGGGAACGCCTTGTCGCGACTTCACAATGGTGGCAATCAAGGTGTAGGGAAGCTGTTCCTGATGATAGGTAATAAGCGCGATCCAAAGGCCGGGTAAAAAAAGCGCAATGATCACACAGGCCATACGCAGAATACGGACAAACACTACGGAAAAAACTGATGAGCTCGTATCCTCGGCAGCGTTTAGCAGCATGAAAAAGTTAACTGGGCCAATTAATGAAATGGGAGAGCCATCGATCAATATGGCAAACCGACCTTTTAAAAGAGCGTTCACTACATAATCGGGTCTTCCGGTGTACTGAAATTCTGGCAAAAGAGTAAAGGGGGATCGAGATAACCGTTCTTCTACTTGCATACCGCTCACAATGCCCTTGCTATCAAACGAATCCATTCTGTCGTGAATTTCCTTCAAAAAAATCGGATCGATTTGGTCTTGCAAATACAATAAACCAATGCGCGTATGAGTGTGGCTCCCGACGATATATGGAACGAATTTTAGCTGATACGTCCGAAGCCTTTTGCGGATCAGACCCAGATTCGTATTGATTTCTTCCGTAAATCCATCGCGAGGGCCGCTAATCGATGCATCGGTATTGGTTTCCTCAGGTTCGCGTCGGGGGGGATTCCCCGTCTCTACAAAATAGACAGTATGAAAGTCTTCAAACACCATCAACAGATTACCGGAGAAAACGTGTCTGCATATCCAATCAACATTCGTCGGCTGTGTCAGCTCATTCATGAAAAAGAGCCGTTTTTCAAATAAATCCTCTGCATCTAGGATTTCTTCGTTCACAAAAAACTGCATGAGCTGCGGCATCAAATACTCGCTGATTTGGTTCAAATCGCACATGCAGTCGGCGTAGATAAAATGCACGCGAGTGGGAGAGTGTCCTGGGACGAGGGTGTGCGTATCTATGCATACGTCATTGCAGTCTTCAAACAAATCTTGAAATGCCTGTAGCGAAATCGAAGGCAATTCTTTAACAGTTGTTGCTGGCGTGTACCCTTTGACCTTGGCAAACCTACGATTCGTCATGTTGTTTCCTCCTAGAGGCGAAGGCTGTCAAGAGAGCAAAAACGATGGAAAGAGACAGGGCCAATACGAAAAGACTGGGCAAAAGCTGTTTCGATAACAGGCTGTAAAATTGGATCGCACTTATGGGATAGCGGGAGAGGGCAGATGAGAAGAAAAAGAGCCCGATTAACCACCAAATCCGTTTCTTTCCATACGGAATCATCAGTATTTCGACAATCAGCAAAAGCGAGAGAGAAATGCGCGTAAAGGCACCGCTAAACCATTGGTATATGCTCAGGGTATCGAGATGCTCGATATATAGGCCAATATTGGCGAGTCGCCATTCTTCATAGGCAGGATAGCGCAATTTTCCGGCTTTATCCGGACCGAATTCTACAATAGCACCTAAGGTTGGCCCGAATGTGAGGCCAATCATGACAAACGCCAAAATGAAAAATTGATAGTACGGCACTCTCGATTGAAGGTGATGCTGCATAAATAAAAGGAGGATCAGTTCGACAAAGCCTGTGCCCGCATACATCATTCCTCGTAAAACAGGGGCAATCCCGTTTTCCATCATAGGGAGGAGTAGACTGTAATCTTTGTTTGGAAAGTTAGTAGACATCACGAAAAATCCCAAAAGGACGACGAATGGCAAAAGTACAGAAGAGGTCATTGCGATGGAGCGGATTCCAAACATCGCGTTGACGAGACAAAGGACTGCAAACAAGATCGTATGTACCGCAAGCGGTGTCTCTGGAGCAAACGATAAATTGACCCACGTAATCGTATCGGTCATCGTCATAGTGGCGATTGTAAAGCAGTAGACGCATGTCAGCAGAGCCAATACGAAATAGAGCGGGAAGCCGTAAGTCTTTTTGATCCAATGGAATAGATGTTCATGCTCCGTTTTTTTATAGATCCCATAGAGTAAGGCTGTCCACAATAAGTACAGCAGACCAGCTAACAGAACCGAGATCCAGGAGTCTCTTTTGGCTGAATCTAGCATCATCGGAATGACGATGACATGGTTCATCAATCCGTTGGTTAACAGCAGCATGACGACGATTTGTGTAAAAGATAATCCGTTTTTCATGATTCTCCCGCCAAAGTAATCTCGTACTCTCAACAGTATTTGCAGGGCGTTGGGATTTATTCGAATCAGCGGCAGGATGTGCCAAGTTGCATGCATATTTTGGGAAGCTCTCACGAACGCTAATGGAACATACTTCGTAAAAGGGCGGGAGCTGTAGGAGATGGCGATGAGAGGGTGGCTGAGAAGAAAAAAGACATCTGTCAAAGACAGGATGAGCCACTCGAGTGAGCCTATCCGTGTTCGTGAGGTCAGTGAGCGATTGAGCGATAACATTGCCGAGCTGAATGCGCTTTTCACGCTGACACCCGATTTGGTCATTCGGACGTTTGCGTCCCAGCAGATAGATAGCATGGTTACACTCGTCTACTTGAACGGCTTGGTTGACAAAAACTCGATTAACAATAATGTGCTTCGTCCACTTTTGTCACATCCAGAGGGTGAGAAAACGAGTGTTTTTGACCTGTTATCTGTCGGAAAGGTATCAGTTGCCTACGACTTTCGGAAAGTAGAAACCGAGATTTTGCTTGGGAGCAGTCTTTTGTTTATCGAGGGTCGGAAAGAAGTGCTTGTGATCGAAACGAATGGATGGCCGCAGCGGGCGATAGAAGACCCGCAGTTGGAGGCTGCGCTGAAGGGCGGACACCAGGGGTTTGTCGAAACGGACACGCAGAACATTGCCCTCATTCGCCGCTATATTCCCAACCGTGAATTGAAAATAAAAGAAATGTGGCTGGGAGAACGAGGCCTTACCAAGCTCTCGATCATCTATTTGGCTGATGTGGCGAATCCGGAAGTATTACAGGAGCTAGAAGATCGGCTCAAGACCATCAAAGTTGACTCGATTCTCAATGCGTCTGAACTGGAAGAGTATATCGAGGATAATCCTTACTCTCTGTTTCCACAGTTTTTGACTTCAGAACGGCCAGATACAGTCGCCTCTCATATCTTGCAAGGGAAGATTACTGTCGTTGTGGATCGATCACCAAGCGTATTAATCGGTCCAGCTACTTTCGTTTCCTTTTTTCAAAACGTTGACGATTACGGTACGCGCTGGCCTGTCGCTACGTTCATCCGCTTGCTTCGGTACTTGGCTTTCTTGATTGCTACTTTTTTGCCTGCGATTTACATTGCGTTGATTTCTTTCAATTATGAGGTCATCCCACTCGATTTGATTTTGTCTGTAGGAGAGTCCCGCCAAAAGGTTCCTTTTCCCCCCTTGCTAGAGGCGCTGGTCATGGAGCTCACGCTGGAAATGCTCCGTGAATCAGGGATCCGCTTGCCAGCTCCTATCGGACAAACAGTAGGGATCGTAGGTGGTATCGTGATTGGGCAAGCAGTCGTTCAGGCAGGTATTGTCAGTAATATCATGGTGATCGTCGTTGCTTTTACAGCGATATCCTCCTTTATTATCCCAAACTATGATATGGCCTCGGCCGTTAGGCTTATCCGGTTTTTTATGATGATACTTGCAGCGATGTTCGGGGTCGTTGGGATTGTCGTGGGACTTATGGTTCTGATTGGCCATTTAATTTCGCTAGAATCGTTAGGGGTACCTTATGGGAGCCCTCTCGCTCCTGTACGCTTTGCGGATTGGAAAGACTTGTTTATCCGCCTGCCACTGTGGAAAATGAAAGACCGTCCCTTGTCAACCGAGGCGATTCAAAAACAAAGACAAGGGGATAACCGTCCAAGGGAGGACGGAGGATGAAAAAGTATACGTATAATGAAATTAGCATCCTCCAGTACATCTTGCTTATTCATGGCGCACAAATTGGAATCGGAGTTTTGACAATCCCAAGAGAATTAGCAGAGAAAGCAGACACTGACGGATGGATATCGCTGTTGATCGGGTGGCTAGCGGCAACTCTAGTCAGCCTTGTCATCACAAGCATGATGAAGCGTTACCCGGAGAAGTCTATCATTGATATTTTTCCATTGATCTTGGGCAAGTGGCTCGGTCGTGTCGCTATTGCTTTGATGGCCATTTATTGCGGGATCGCTGCTGTAGTTTTGATCGCGAATGCCACTGGTATCATTAATGTGTGGCTCTTATCTCAGACATCCGGATACGTCATCGTTATCATATTCGCGCTACCGAGTTATCTCGTTGTCAAGGGCGGGCTTCGTGCGATCGGAAGGTACGCTGAGATAGTCTTTTACATTACTTTATGGATACCTTTCTTTCTCACGACCGCTTTTCGAGAGGCTCATTGGCTAAACTTGCTGCCGGTAATAAAAGAGGGCTGGCAGCCAATCTGGGAAGGGAGCAAATCCACGATACTCTCCTTTCTAGGTTTTGAGCTGGCCTACTTCGCCTACCCTTTTCTGCAAAAAAAGCAATATGCTTCTCTCGGTATTGTCGTAGCGAATACATTGACATTGCTCGTGAATCTGTCTGTGATCATCGTTTGCTTTGCTTACTTTAGCCCCGATGAAATAGCGGAGTATACATGGCCTACGCTCAATTTATGGAAAGTCATCGAGTTCCGTTTTTTGGAACGTATCGATATCCTTTTTCTCGCTTTTTATCTGTTTTTATTGTCGACGACTGCCGCGCCGTACATTTATTTCAGCGTATTTTCATCCAGTCAGTTATTTGGCCAAAAGGATCATCGGAAGCATTTGCGTGTTCTCCTTTTACTCACTCCAGTGGCGTTATGGTTTTATACGCCATCTTTTATTGACCTGAAAAAAATGACACAACTCTGGAGCATGGCAGGATTAGGCTTTGCTTATGTCCTTCCTTTACTGCTTTGGGGGCCGATTTGGCTATCAAAGCGAGCAGAAGGAGGGAAAAAAGCATGAGGGCGTTTGTTCAAATTTTGTTGTCGAGCGTGTTGGTTATGATGCTGGCAGGATGCAAGGATCGGGTCAATTTGGAGGATGCCACATTGGCACTGATGGTCGGAATAGATTTGAATGAAAAAAACGAGCTTCTGTACTATATGACAAGTCCGGTATTCAGTCGGGAAGCAAAAGAAAAGTCGGAGCAATACGGTATCCGGGCATCCACATTGAGAGAGGCGAGAATGGGTTTTGATGAGCTAGTGACGGCCTTGACGCAATCGGGCAAAATTCAGGTGCTCGTCATGGGGAAAAAGCTGATAGCTCACCCGGACTGGTTTCGATTGCTGGATGTTGTATTTCGGGATGCCAAGTTTAGTGTCAACGCTCGCATGGTTGTGCTTGATGGGCCTTTGTCTGAGCTGTTTGATTTTAAACCAGTGGATAAACCCCGTCTGGCTCTCCATGTTACTACGCTGATTGACACAGCCAATCAAAGAAATTTGACGGTCAAGACAAGGGCGCAGGAACTCCATCGGCAAATGTTTGAAAAAGGAATGACACCCACTTTAACAGAGCTAAAAAAAGAGAAGCGGGCGGTCAAAGTAGTGGGGACGGCCATGTTAAAAGAAAACGGAACGTACGGTGGCCTGATTGAGCCGCGGGATACCATTCTTTTGCAGACGCTGCTCCATGAAAAACAAGGGGAGATATCCGTAACGATCCCGATTAAGGAGCCTCAAGATGGAAAGCAAATTGTGAAGGATAGGATCAGCTTTTTTATAAAGGGTGTGAAGAAAAAAGTGAAGACGTCCTATCGAGATGGGAAGTTCCATTTCGACATCAACTTCCAATTTCGTGTGTCTATATCGGAAAGGATGTTTCCATTTAACATGGATAAGGACTACAAAAAGATGGAGCGGATGATTAGCGATGAGCTACACAAGGATTACACCCGATTAATCAAAAAATGCCAGGAGGCCCAAGCAGATCCTTTTGGCTTCGGTCTTTATGCACGGGCTTATGAGTATCAAGAATACAAAAAGGTACAGGATGATTGGCCAAAAACTTTTGCACAGGCTACGATCCATCTTGTGCCTGACGTATCGATCAAGGGAAATGGTGTCGTGAGGTGAATGAAGTAAAAAGCCAAAACACCCTGGCAATCATCAAGAGCCAGGGTGTTTCGTATGAATAGATTCTTCTTAATAAATGGCTTCCCAGCCTGCAGGAGTGACGAACAGGCGAATCGCCTTGATTTTGCGGTCGTCCATCAGGGTGAAGTAGTGGCGATAGTTTGGTGGTACGGAGATCAGATCACCAGGTTCCAGTTCGACGTCGAAGTAGCGATCATCTTTGCCTTTGATGGCGAAAATGCCGTGACCATCGACGCAGAAGCGGCACTCATCGTCGGTGTGGTGATGCTCCCCTTTGAATTTCACCAGCAGCTCGTCGAGATTAGGTGTTTTGTCAGAGAGGACGATAATGTCCGCTGTCAAGTAACCGCGACGTTGGCTGATCGCATCGATTTCCGGCTTGAAGGTGTCGAGAATCTCTTGTTTTTCCTCGTCTGTCGGGCTGTAATTATCACGGTGCTTTGGATCAAGGCGATCCACGCCCCATTTTTCGTAAATGATCTCTTGGGTGTCTAGGAAGGAGACAACTTCCTCGGGTGCTGAGATGTACTCATTGTTGTCGTGAAAACGAATTTGTGCCATCGTTTATTCCTCCTTAATTGGTGGTTGTAGTGGACACGACTGCTTGGCGCAATTGCAGCCAGCGGGCGTGATACTCGAATAGGAATTCAAAAGCTTCCAGGTGGCGCTTGGCTTCGAAGTCATTGCCGCCCCACGTGTAGATACCGTGGTTACGAATGAGTACGCCAGGAACTTCTGGTGTGATCACTTTTTCTATTTCGGCAGCTAAGGTCGGAATATCGGCAAAGTTCTCAACAATCGGAACAGTGATGCGCGCGTTTTCCTCCCAGATTCCGAGTCCCTTGATCAGCTCTTGACCTTGAATAGAGAAAGCGCGTTGTCCAAAGTACAGCTCAGAAATGAGGTTGTTCCACACAGTGTGGACGTGGAAGCAAGCCCCCGCCTTCGGGTACGATTTGTAGACGACGGCGTGGATGAGGGTTTCTGCGGAAGGTTTGAGCGCAGTTTCATCCACTGGACGCGAGTCTTGATCCACGACCAGATAATCTTCAGGGGATAGCTTGGTTTTGTCTTTGCCGCTTGCCGTAACGGCAAATTGTAAGGGATTGTTTTGTATTTTTATCGAGAGATTGCCGCTGGTGCCGGGAAACCAGTCCCGACGGGCAAATGTCAGCTTGGCGTCATCCAGACGGCGAAAGGCATCCAGACGTTGTTCGAGTGTTGCGGTCATGAATTAGACAACCTCCTGTTGGACTTGCTGTAAAATGCGAATCACGTCGTGGAATGTGGCAAACTTGCTATGCGGCAATTGCAGCTCTTCCGCCTTTTCAGCGAGGAAGGAACGGGCAATCACATAGTCAGCGATTTTGGCCCCAGCCAAATCAGTGATGGAGTCGCCGATGACGATACGGAAATGGGTTGCAGGATCGTAACGGCGGATGATTGTCGTCTTGCACATGCCGCAGCCGTTCGTACAATGCTCATCGCAAGCGTTTGGCCACGTAATGGTGATCCGTTCTCCGCTGAAATCACTGCCGTTGCAGTAGATCGGAACATCGGTGAGATCAAAAGGTGCCAGAATGGGCTCCAGGAAAAAGTCGATGCCGCCACTTGTGATCAACAGCTCAATGCCTTCTTCGCGGCAATAGCTCACAAATTCAGAAAAACCAGGGCGAATGGTCGCTTCATGGACAATGAAATCGATAATGTCCTGGCGCAAGGAAGAAGGCAAGAGTTGAAACAGCTTGCCGACCCCTTCCTGAACGCTTATTTTTTGCGAAAGGATCTGCTCCGTCAATGCTTCCCACTCAGGGGGAGCAAACTTGCGGACAATCGCTACAATATTGTCTTTTTCGGTAATCGTTCCGTCGAAATCGCAGAACAGGACGAGCTTCTTGCTCATCGTGCGCCACCCCACTTTTCCAGGGCGATCGCCAGTTCCTGTGACGTCGTAGCGGCTTCTTCCAATGTTCGCCCTGCGGTGACCGCTTCAATCGCGGCAACGAATGCTTTTGCTCCTGCGGTTGCTCCACTGGGATGACCGTGGATTCCGCCTCCTGCATTGACGATTTGATCCAGACCGAAGTCTTTAAAAAGCTGTGGAACCAGCCCCGGATGAATGCCTGCAGACGGAACCGGGAAGGAACGGCGTACCCCATTCAGTGGGTCGGTCAAATGCTTGGCGAGCTGCAACGCTTCTGTCTTATCCAGGGCGACATTGCCATATGGTGATGGGAAGAGTACCAAATCTGCCCCAGCTACACGCATCAACGTTCCGAGCAGAAGCGGGGTGGCGATGCCGTAGTCAGGTGACGGATAGTAAGCACCTGCCAATGCTGGATGAGCCATAATCGGTACGTGTACGTCAGGATCGGCTGCCAAACGGTGCAGGGCATCGAAGCCAAAGGCCAGCACGTTGAACAAGAGGCAGTCAGCACCCGCATCTACTGCACGTTTCGCTTTTTCGTTCAGTTCATGTACAGGACCAGTCAGGTTGGCTGCGTAGAGGACGGGCTTGCCTGTTTCGGCTTCTGTCTCTTGGGCGATTTGTTTGAACGCTTTGATCCGTTCGATAAAAGGAGCGCGGTCATCTGCAAAGAAGATTTCGTCATCTTTCACGAGATCGACTCCGCCCAAGGCTTGTGCCCGGAATTGCGTCTTCAGGTCATCAAAAGGAAGGCCCAGGCAAGATTTGAAAATGCTCATCAAGAGCGGACGGTCATGTGCCCCTAAACGTTCGCGCAGACCATCAATGCCGAACTTCGGTCCAGGGAAAGTCTGCAGGAATGAATCAGGGAAAGCGATGTCGATTAGCTTGATTTTTCCATCCATCGACAGTTTGCCGAATATTCCGGTCAACAAGGATGGAATGTCTGCTGTAAAATTGCGGGTCGGATAGCTGACGGTTATCAGACCGCGTATTTCTCCGTTTTCCAGTGTCGCAAGCGGTGTCGCGCTCACGGCTTCTCCGAGATACGGCGCTAACTCAGCTTGTTTGGCAAGCGGCAGGTCCGTCCAGGAACCGACTGTCATACCGACAGCGATGGCTTGCGCTTTCTTGTTCAAGTCTTTTGCTTGTGTTAGATAGGTGACGAGGATACGTTGTTCACTCATGGTACGTCTAATCCTCCTTGAAATAATGAAAAAAGCCTCCCCTTTGAGCGGGGAGGCGGTTGTCGACTATGAAAGCGTCTCGTCTCCTCTCATCTCTCGGGTCAGTAGCCGAGACGAGTCAAAGATGCTCTACCTCGACTCTTATCCGTTGGAATTAGCACCGTTTCGCTATCCATGGTACGCATTATCATCGTACGATTCATGGTATAGCGCCGGTTGCCGGGCATCATAGGGCCAGTCCCTCAGCCAGCTCGCGATAAGAGTTATTCGTTTCCCCCATGATATGACGTTCATTGTCAGGAGTCAATCCTTGTTTTTGCGGGGAATGTGCAGCAGGATATCAGAAAAATGAGACCAAGGTGAAACTTTTTGGCAATTCCTTCGTGGTAAGGGATGAAAGGGTGTGAACGGCTTGGGAAAGTAGGTCTGGAGGATGTGTACCGGCTGCATATAAACGATATTTACCGCTATCTTTTCCGGCTAACACGTGATGAGAGGCTCGCAGAGGATCTGACACAGGAAACTTTTTGTCGCGCCTTCTCTTCCTTGGACGACTACCATGGAGAAAAAGTACGGCCCTGGCTGTTCAAGGTGGCCTATCACGCTTTCGTGGACGGTTATCGCAAGAAGAGGAAACAACGATTTGCGTTTGTGGAAGCTCTGCCAGAGCGACGTGATGATGCTGCGGTTGATCCGGCAGAGCATGTTGTGAACAACGAGCTGTGGGAAGTGGCCTATGACTTATTGGCCAGACTTCCGGAAAAGCAGAGACAGGTCATATTGCTGTCTGCCATGCAATTTTCCTACGCGGAAATGGCAGAAGTGCTCGGGATTGAGTTGGCAGACGTGAAGCGTTCCTTGTTTCGGGGACGACAAAAGATGCGGCAAATGTGGAGGGAGGAAAGCCAGTGATGAACAAGGATGAGAACAAACGCGATCAAAGGCTGCTTGCTTATTTGCGTGGGGAAATGGCGGAAGAAGATTCGAAACAATTTGAGGAGGAAATAGCTGCTGACGAGGAATACGCACAGCGGTTGGAGAGGCTTTTGTTGGGGGAAGAGAAGGGGGAGAACATCGCGGAACCAATACAGCCTGAAATGCTGTCGGCTGAAAAACAGCGCGCTATTGTTCGTCGGGGAAAATGGAAAAGTCGGTTGTCCAACGCGGGATTCACCATAGGGCTTCCCTTTTTTGCCGGAGTCTTGTTGTTGTTTTTGAATGGCTGGGTCGGATCACTGATGCATGAAGATATTTTCCGTGTCGCGAAGGCGATGGTTAATTTTACGCAGCCAGGTGTTAGTGTCGGCGGTAGTGGCTCACAGGTGGGGTTATTCTACGGCAATATCAGCATGGAGTTGCGTGAAAGAGTTGGAGCGGAAGAAAAGAACGCTGGCCGATTTGAAAGTACGAATGTGCTGTGGAACATAAATGCTTGGCCGCAATGGCCGAATGGGGTTAGGGAACAGAAGCTATATTTCCGTTATCCGACAGAGGGGGCAAGGGAGGATACGATGTCTCGCACTTCACCTGCCTGGACGACAATGGAGAAGCTGCCAGAGGGAACCGTTTCGCAGCTTGCGATATCTTTTGACCACTTCCTGACGTACGAGGAGTACTATGAATTGGTTTCACGGCATGTTACCTCTTCGGGACAAGATACGGTTTGGTTTGCCGTAGACACAGGGGTCGAGAGCAAAGAGAATGAAGAGGGACAAGCGATGTTAGGCCCTGGAGAAGTATGGGGGTTTGCAGAACGGGAACTGAATTATGGTGGTTCTATTCTTGTAAACGGGGAAGGGGATAGGCGGATGGCGACTTATCTGAACGAAATGAAGTACTTGTCTGAGCAAGATGGTTTGACTCGCGATATCGGTAGAACCTTGTTGTTTCGTAGCGACCCACAAATAACAGAACGATACAACTACATGCAGCAAAACGGAGTGCGCATCTACGGCGCCGTCCTGACCGGACCAACGAAAGAACTGCTGAAGCTCAAGGCCGAAAAGTCGATAACTGCAGCGCTTTTAGGCAAGGTAGACTGGTGGAATTGGGAGCGGCCAGCGGCATCGGGAACACATTACACTTACTAATCGCAAGGTGCGAATTTTTGCACAAAAGGGTGTTGACATCGTGGAAGCGTTGGTTGTATGATTCAAACTAAATCAAAAACCGAATACGTTTTGGATACCTTATCCAGAGAAGGTGGAGGGACTGGCCCGATGATACCCGGCAACCGACATGACGCCATTCAGACGCGAGCAGCGACTGATTGACAGGCGACATGCACGGTGCTAATTCCTGCAGAAACAAAAGTGGTCTGGAAGATAAGGGGGACATCAACACGGTTTTTTACACGTGACGACACGACCTCTTTTCTTCGGGAAAAGAGGTCTTTTTTTGCTCTCTGGACACAAACAAAACTAGTTGAGATAGAGGAAAAATACGTAGAGGGGAGTTTTGTAATTATGACATATCGTGCATTGACTGAGCAGGAAGCAGTAGAGTACGTAAAAGGAATACCGGGCCTTTTTAGCGATGGAGCAGAGCTTATCAGCCGCGAAATCGGGGATGGCAATCTCAATCTGGTTTTTGACATTCAGGAGCCAACTACCGGTAAGAGCGTCATTGTCAAGCAAGCACTGCCTTTTGCCCGCGTAGTGGGAGAATCCTGGCCGTTGACGATTGATCGAGCTCGCATCGAGAGCGAGGCACTCCGCATTCAGCACAAATACGTTCCAGACCTGGTGCCACAGGTGTATCATTTCGATGGGGAACTCGCGTTGACAGTCATGGAAAACGTCGGGGACCACATCATCATGCGCAAAGGTCTGATCGAAGGGAAGCGGTACCCGCTATTCGCGAAGCAGATTGGGCGTTTTCTCGCGCAAACCTTGTTCTTTACTTCTGACTTAGGCGCGCATCCGTACGATAAAAAATCGCTAGTCGGAACATTCATAAATCCAGAATTATGCAAAATAACGGAAGATCTCGTCTTTACCGATCCGTATGAAAATGCGCCAACCAACGACTTCAACCCGTTGATTCGCCGGGAAGTCGAGGCGATCTGGAACAACAGGCCGCTGAAGCTGGAAATCGCCAAGCTGAAATACGATTTCCTCACACGCTCAGAAGCGCTGTTGCATGGTGATTTGCATACCGGAAGTATTTTCATCACGGAAAACAGCTTTAAAGCAATCGATCCGGAGTTCGCTTACTACGGCCCAATCGGTTTTGATATCGGGGCGGTTATTGCCAATCTGCTACTCAACTACGCAGGACAGCACGGTTTGCAAAAAGATCAAGGAGAACGGGAAGCGTACCGCGAATATTTACTGGAAACGGTCGAGGATGTCTGGAATGAGTTCGTTTCGCAATTCGTTCAGCTCTGGCACAAGCACGCCAAAGAGCGCAGCGCCCATGTCGAAGGACTGTGGCAAAGCTACGTGAAGCGCTTGATTCAAGATACAGCAGGCTATGCCGGATGCAAAATCTTGCGCCGTGTCATCGGCTTGGCAGGCGTAGCAGACCTGAATGCCATTGAAGACGACAAGGTCCGCGCAGAAGCAGAGCGTTTAGCTCTCTCGATTGGAGAAGCGCTGATTCTCGGTCGTGGCGGTATAGACGAATCGACAGATATTACGGACATTGTACGCACTGTGACCGAACGCTACTATCAGGAGGCAACGACAGTATGACAACCAGCACCCAATTGGCACCTGTTAAGTGGGAGAATGATGCACTGGTCTTGCTTGACCAGACGCGTCTGCCAGTAGAAACGATTTATTTGAACTTGACCACCTCCGAGCAAGTATGGGGTTCCATCCGTCGCTTAGAAGTACGTGGCGCACCAGCGATTGGAATGGCGGCGGCTTACGGGCTCTATCTGGGCGTTCGTGGCAGTGAAGCGAGTAACTATGACGAGTTTTGGCAGGAACTGAACCAGCAGGCAGACTACCTGGGGTCTTCCCGTCCGACAGCCGTGAATCTGTTCTGGGCGTTGGATCGCACCAAGGCTCGTGTTGCGAAAGAAAGCGGAGCGTCGATTGCCGAGTTGAAGGCGGCAGTGCTCGATGAAGCACTGGCGATTCAAAAGGAAGACGCTGAAGTATGCCGGACCATCGGAGAGCATCTGCTCACTCTGTTGCATGACGGTATGGGAATTCTCACGCACTGTAATCCAGGGGCATTGGCTACAGCTGCATACGGTACTGCTACTGCTCCGTTTTATTTGGCAAAGGAACGCGGCTGGAATCTGAAAGTATATGCAGATGAAACTCGTCCTGTCCTGCAAGGCGCCCGTCTTACTGCTTTCGAATTGCAGCAAGCAGGAATTGATGTGACGCTCATCTGCGACAACATGGCGGCGATGGTCATGTCCCAAGGGAAAGTAGAGGCTGTCATCGTGGGTACAGACCGCGTAGCAGCAAATGGGGATGTCGCCAACAAAATCGGAACGTATGGAGTAGCGGTATTAGCAAAAGCTCACGGCATTCCTTTTTACGTGGCAGCTCCCTTGTCCTCTGTCGATCTGGAGACACCGACAGGCGCAGATATTCCGATTGAAGAGCGTCCAGCGGAAGAAATTACGCATGGCTTGGGCAAACAGGTCGCTCCAGACGATATCAAGGTGTACAATCCTGCGTTCGATGTAACGCCTGCGAAGTACATTACAGCTATCGTCACGGAGACAGGCATTTTCAAGCCGGAGGAGATCGGCAATAGCAAAAAATAAAAGAACTTTTTATAAGCGTTCGCCCGGTTGTTGCTGGCGGGCGCTTTGCTCGTTTTGGCGTTTTCTAGTAAAATATCCAAGAAAAGGGGAGATTCGTATGCAAACGATACAACGGATAGCAATTAATGAAGATACGCACTTGAAACAGTTGGAATTAGCCGATGCTGAGGAGTTATTTTTGCTTACGGATTCGAACCGGGAGTATCTTATGGAATGGCTGCCGTGGCTGAATTACACGAAGAAAGAAGAGGATTCGCGCCACTTTATCCAAGCGACGATCAATCAGTACAACGATAATCGCGGCATCAACTACGGTATTTGGTACCAGGGTCGCTTGGCAGGAACGATCGGCGTACATACGGTGGACTGGATCAACAAAAAAACATCCATTGGCTATTGGCTGGGTGCGCAATTTCAAGGCAAGGGCCTGATGACAGAAGCAGTGGCAACCTATCTGGATGTACTGATCTTCGGGTCATGGGATTTGGAAAAAGTAACGATTCAGGCTGCTACGGACAATGACAAAAGCAGATCGATTCCGGAACGATTAGGGTTTCAACTAGAAGGGATACTGCGACGAAATGAATTCCTTTACGATCATTACGTAGATCATGCCACTTACAGCCTGTTAAAAGAAGAATGGCTAGACTGGAAGACCGATAAAAAATAGTAGAACGAACTGTATGCTTAGATTGACAATGAAAATTCTGTAAATTACGATGGTGAGGACAGATCAAAAAGGGCTGCGCGTGATTCGCAGGCCCTTTTTTTAGTCCGGCTGTTAGGATAAATAGAGGTGATTTACATGCAGACACTTCGGCAATTATCTTGGTTTTTCCGTGCCTATTGGAAACGGTACGTCATAGGGATCTCTGTGCTGTTTATCATTGATGTCCTTATGCTTTGGCCGCCGAAATTAATCGGGGACACAGTGGATTCGATTCGCAACAGTTCCCTGACGGACGCTGACTTGACGCAAACTGTGGTCATCTTGCTCGTATTGGGTGTTAGCTTGTATGGATTGCGGTATCTCTGGAGGTACTTGTTAAATGGGGGAGCCTTGATACTGGAGAGGACGTTGCGCGAGCGACTGTTTGCCCATTTGACGAGAATGACCCCGTCGTTTTTTCATCGCAAACGCAGTGGGGATCTGATGGCCGTCGCTACCAACGACATTCCTGCCATTGAACAAACGGCTAGTACAGGGGTGCTTACGCTTGTCGATGCGCTGTTCATGACCTTGTTAACGCTGTGCGTCATGGTGACCGCAATTGATTGGAAGCTGACGCTGGCTGCATTGATCCCAATGCCGTTTTTGGCTTGGTCAACAGCGTACTATGGAAGGTTGCTACATGAGCGTTTTTACTTGGCGCAGGAAGCTTTCGGAGAGATGAATGACCATGTTCAACAATCTGTATCGGGCGTACGGGTATTGAGAGCATTTGTTCAGGAAAAGGCCGATATCGAGTCATATCGCCGGGTCAGTGAAAAAACGTTGGAGCGAAATGTGAGTGTATCGCGGATCGACGCCCTGTTCGAGCCGACGATCGCGATTATTATTGGCTTCAGCTTTTTGATCGGGCTGGGCTATGGGACGTATTTGGTATTCACCAGCGCCATCTCCTTAGGCGATTTGGTTGCGTTCAATTTATACTTGGGACTTTTAATTTGGCCGATGTTCGCCTTTGGTTGGCTGGTCAATGTGTTGCAGCGTGGTGGCGCTTCCCACAAGCGTTTTACAGAGCTAATGGTGGAGCAACCAGATGTGACGGAGGCGGAGAATCCGATCACGAGCCAAATAGCCAATACAGTAGAAGCCCGTCATTTTTCTTTTACGTATCCGGGCACTGACAAGCCGGCCCTCACCGAGATCTCGTTTCGCTTGGGCGAAGGGGAGACGCTTGGGATTGTCGGGCGGACGGGGAGCGGCAAGTCGACGCTTTGCCGTGCCTTCTTGCATCAATATCAGATGAAGGAGCAAGCTCTGTTTATCGGGGGCATCCCGATCGAAGGACTCGCCTTCGATACGCTGCGAGAAAAAATCGGCTATGTGCCTCAGGAGCATTTGCTGTTCTCACGGACGATTGCGGAAAATGTTGCATTCGGGAAACCACAGGCGACGACCGAGGAAGTGATGCATGCGTTGGAGCTTGCGGAGATGAAGAGAGATCTGGCGCAATTCAGAGATGGATTGCAAACCATGGTTGGAGAGAAGGGGGTCACCCTCTCCGGGGGGCAAAAACAGCGCATTTCCATTGCACGTGCTCTTTTGATGGATGCGGGTATCCTGATTCTCGACGATTCTTTATCGGCTGTGGACGCGCGGACAGAGGAGAGCATCCTCCGTCATCTGCGACAGGAGCGCGCGGATAAAACGACGATTATTACCGCTCATCGTCTATCTGCCGTCCAACACGCTCAACTGATTCTCGTGCTGGATGAGGGGCAGATTGTCGAGCGAGGGACACATGACGAGCTGATGCAGCACAACGGCTGGTATGCAGAGCAGTACCGTCGTCAGCAAATGGAACAGGATGTGGCTGGTTGAGAGAGGGGGAGAGCGTTTCATGAGCAAAGAAAATATATGGGGGCGTTTGACCGAGTACGCCAGACCATTTCAAAAGCAAATACTGGGGGCGCTGTTCCTGCTCTTGCTGGGAACGAGCGCAGAGCTGGCAGGTCCTTTTTTAGCCAAAGTCATGATTGATAATCACATCCTGGCGATCCAGAAGCCTTGGTATCAACTGGACGAAGTGCCACCACAAGCAGCGGGGCAAGTCGCCTCACTGAACGGTACGAACTATATTCGTGAGGATGTCGCAACAAAGACGGGTCTTGCTTTGGACAGCATCAACCAAAAAGAAGTAACCGTGCTGACAGAAGGCACGACCTATTACTTAGTTTCTGGCAAGGTGAATCCAAACACGAAGAAGCAAATCACCCCGATTGCGCCAGAAAACGGCAGGGAGCGCTTCGAGATAACAACGAGGAATCAATCAGGACAAAGCACGACCTCTACAGGCATTCGGCTGACCGCAGAGGAAGTCAAGGCGATGTATCAGGGGGATGTCCTGCCCATTGTCTGGCTGTCCGTAGGTTATGGAGCACTGATCTTGCTCTCAGCTGGTTTCAACTACGTCCAGATTTTGTGGCTGCAAAAGATCGCCCAGCGCATCATTCAGCAAATGCGGATGAAGCTGTTTATCCATTTGCAAAAGCTCCCGGTTGCCTTTTTTGACAAAACGCCAGTAGGTGCGCTTGTCTCCCGGGTGAGCAATGATACAGAAGCTATCCGTGAGTTGTATGTAAGTGTGCTCGCTACATTTGTACAGAACGGTCTTTATTTGATTGGAATCTTGATTGCGCTCTACATTTTGCAGCCTGAGCTCGCTCTCTTCTGCTTTTTGACGGTGCCAGTGCTTGTACTGTTAGTCTACGTGTATCAAAAGTACAGTTCTCGCTACTATGCGGTAATTCGCGCGAAGCTCGGTGATATGAACACAACGATCAATGAAATGATCCAGAACATGACGATCGTACAGGCTTTTCGTCGGGAGAAAGGTGTACAAAAGGAGTTTGCTGATGTAGGCGAAGACTACTTCAAGGTGCGGATGAAAGAAATCAATCTGGAATCCTTGCTTTTGCGCCCAGCAGTAGATTTGATCTGGAAAATTTCCTTGACCCTGATCGTCTGGTATTACGGCTCGACTTCCTTCCACAGCGCGATTTCCTTCGGTGCGCTTTTTGCTTTTGTCGATTACATGGGGCGTTTTTTCGAACCGATCAACATGATCATGAATCGGTTGTCGCAAATGCAGCAGGCGACCATTTCGGCGGGACGTGTCTTCGAAATTATGGATGAGACGCCGGAGAAGCAAGAAGCCGGTACACAAATCGAGCGTCCGCGTGGAGAGGTTGTCTTTGATAACGTATCTTTTGCTTATCAGGGTGACGATTACGTCTTGAAAAACGTCTCCTTTACGGCGCAGCCTGGTCAGACGATTGCGCTGGTAGGGCACACTGGATCGGGAAAAAGCTCTTTGATGAATTTGCTGCTCGGTTTCTATCCGGTGACAAAAGGGAGCATTTTGATCGACGGGCAAGATATGAGACAGATTGATACGCACTCATTGCGCAGTCATGTCGGACTCGTTTTGCAGGACCCGTTCTTGTTTACGGGAAGCATTGGATTCAATATTCGTATGTACAATGATAAGGTTACGGATGAAGAAGTGAAGCGGGCTGCCAAAGCAGTACGTGCTGACGAATTCATTTCCAAGCTGCCTGGCGGTTATGATGAACCAGTCGTCGAGCGAGGCATGACGCTATCCGCAGGCCAACGCCAATTGATCTCTTTTGCACGGGCACTGGCTGCTGATCCCGCGATGCTGATCTTGGACGAAGCTACGGCAAGCATTGACAGTGAAACAGAGCTAGCTATTCAAGAAGCGTTGCATGTACTATCAAAAGGTAGGACAACATTCATCATTGCGCACCGGTTGTCGACGATTCAGCACGCTGACCAAATTCTCGTTTTGTCCCGTGGAGAAATCATGGAGCGAGGTACACATGATGAACTCATGGCGCAAAATGGTCTATATCAAAAAATGTATCAGCTTCAGCAGGGAAGTGCTTCATTAGAGAGTGCTTAGTAGGGAGCTAGGAAGGAGAAACAACACCATGTCACAGACGCGCTACACCTTTTGGGTGTTGATTTTGGTTGTCGGGATTGCGGGGTTAAGTCAAGGCTTGACGATCCCGATGCTGACGGTTTTATTGGAAAAACAAGGTGTTTCATCCGTGATGAACGGACTCAACGCCGCTGCTTTGTATATTGGGATGGTCATGGTCAATCCATTTTTGGAAATCCCACTTCGGCGCATTGGATACCGGGCCACGATTTTGTGGGGGTTGCTGTTGGTGACGATCGCAACAGCGCTCATCCCGATGTTCAACCATTTAGTGATCTGGTTCTTTTTACGTTTATTAATGGGTGTGGGCGATAGCGGTTTACATTACGCCAGTCAAATGTGGGTGACCAAGATCGCAGCTCCCCAGAATCGGGGACGCGATCTTTCCATTTACGGGCTGGCCTATGGAGTGGGCTTTAGTATTGGTCCACTGGGCTTAAGCGTGTTGCATTTGGGGATTTGGGTACCGTTTGGCGCTTTGCTCGTTTTGTATCTGGTTGCCTTTTTGCTATTATCCCGTATCAAAAATGAGTTCCCCGAACAGATCGAACAAACGGAAAAGAAGCAGAACAAATATGCATTTGTTTTGCGACTTGCCTGGCTGGCGCTGATTCCTTCGTTTTTGTTCGGATTCATGGAGACGTCGCTCAACGGCAGTTTTCCCGTTTATGCCTTACGTACTGGCTTGTCCGTTGAATGGGTTTCCTTGATCCTTCCGTCGTTTGTCGTGGGCAGTATTATCTTGCAGATGCCGCTGGGGGCATTGAGTGACCGTATAGGACGCAAGCAGGTCATGCTCGTGTGTGCTCTCGTAGGGGGATTGGCCTTCTTCCTGTTCCCGTTTGCAGGTGAAAACATATGGCTGATGATGCTGTTGTTGGCCATAGCAGGTGCAGCTGTCGGTTCCTTTTACTCACTGGGCTTGGCTTTTTCGGCAGATATTTTACCTGCCTCGATGGTTCCTACCGCAGGAATTATTGCCGGCGTCAATTTTGGCGTCGCCAGCATTTTGGCTCCGAATATGAATGGCCTGCTGATGGACGTGTGGGAGCCGTGGACGATCTTTTGGCTGATGGGATCGCTGCTCATTGTTTTTGCGGCAGCTTGCCTGTTTTTCAAACAAAAAGCAAGCCAAGAACAGACGTATTCGATGCCGTTGCAAAAACAGGGGTAAAGACAACGATGTGCAAGCTTCGCCAAGCTTTTGGCGAGGCTTTTATTTTTTTTACCCAAAAAAGCATAAACGGGCATCAAGGAGGGAAGCGTATGAATAGTAAGTAGAACTGCATGATTGGAAGGGGTTACCCGATGCTGACACCATGCATTTTCAGAAGAGGCATTGCCTGGATCTTATTTTTCGTGCTCAGTCTGGTAATCATTCCGTTTTTCTCTGATGACGGCCAGGCTCCTACACCGTCTGCACCTGCACCTGCGACTACAAATGCAACTTCTCAGCCATAACTTTACACTTTAACTTTGTTTCTCAAAAAAAGACACGCCACTGACGAAGGCGTGTCTTTTTGCTGTAGGGTTAGCGGGTGATAAAATTTTGCGTGAAATAAGGGCGGCCATCTTTCATCACGATACCGACACCGAGTTGCTTGAATGTTGGATTGAGCAAGTTTTGACGATGACCTGCGGAGTTCATCCAGCTCATATGGGCTTCGATCCCGTCTAGTTGTCCGTAAGCAATATTTTCACCAGCAGAGCTGTAGCGAATGCCAGCTTGCTTCAAACGATCAAACGGACTTCCCGTAGATGGGGAGGTATGGTTGAAAAAGTTATACTGGGCCATGTCTTGGCTGTGTGCTCTGGCCACTGCTGCAACTTGTTCATCCCAAGTGATAACAGGCAGCTTGGCACGTTGTCTTGCTACGTTGAGCAAGTCCAAATTTTGTTTCTCGTATGCGAGCGCTACTTGTTTCAGCTGTGCGTCTGTCAGTTTCGGCAGTTCAGGTAATTTCGTATAGGAAATGGGATACATCAAGCCAATCGCAATCGTGGCAAAATGCTCAGGAGTAGAGATGCGCACTCCTGCGACCTTATTTCCACCCAGCTGATCGATAGAGAAGGTAATCGCCTGATTGTTTTGTACATAGGTCGGATGAGTAAGCGTATTTTTTTGAATACGCAAGCTTGGGATGATCGTCAGCGTGTTTTGCGGTGCACCCCAGCTGTTTTGTAGATCTTTTGTGGTAGAGCCAATCGTGATGCCCCCCATATTCAGCTTGGCTCCATTGGTAAACAACGACACGACTTTGCCGTTTTGCATGCCGACTTGAATGTAGTTATTTAAATCTTGATTGTAAATCCACCATTCCACGCCCGTATGACTAGGATCAATGCGGACAGGCTTGCCTAATGTTTGTTCTACCTGTGCTGTGCTCATTCCTAGCTGAAGGTTATAGACGTCATTCGTTTTAACGGCTGCTGTTTGAGGGACAGCGGATGCAGCTGAAACAGGAAGGACAGGGGCAAGGTGGCCGAGCAGAGCCAGCGAAAGGCTCAGGGCGAGGATGCTGGTTACTTTCTGTTTACGCATGTATCTTCCTCCTCGGTTGGATAGGATCTGCCTTGTTGGTAATGGTATCGGCAGGAAGCATCTACAAAAATAGGGACCAAGGAAGCAAAAATAAAACCCCCGCTATAGAGCGGAGGTTATGGTCGACGATCCCGGATGACGTATGTTTTGGCAATCAGATCATGCCAGCCTTGCTTTCTTGGGTGCCATGCGACCCATAAATATCCCAGTCCGAACACGAGTGAAGCGACGAATTTGCCGATGATTTCACGTAAAAATACCTGTCCGCCAGACAAACTGCCTCGCGCCTGTCTGGCACTGACGACACGGATGCCAGTAATCAGTTTTCCCAAGGTTTGTCCGGTCCACCAGGTCAGCAAGATCATATAGAGGAGATCAAACAACACCTCTACCAAATCGATGAAGTGAAAAGAGGCGTAAGGAACGGCAAAAAAACGTCGTAACGGATTGAAAATGAGGTAGCTAATGCCGATCAAAAACAACGAATCGAGGATCGACGCCACCACACGAATCCAGAAGCCAGCATACAAATGTTGGGGATGAGCTTCTGAATAGGGGTCAAGGGAATTGGGATCATGTGCTTTTTCTTCGTCGGAAAGCTGGTTCATGATAAGCCACTCCTTTTTCGTTTTAACAAGCTAAGGCATGAACTGATACAGTAGGCGAGGTGAGCTTTGGCGGTCCCATATTCGATTGAGACCAAGCGGATCAGGATTCGACCAGTACTGCTTCATGCTGAATAACAGCTTGCTGATGGAGAGCTGGTCTGCATAGCGTATGACCATGGCGTCCTTTTCACCAGACAAAGAGAGAGCGTAGCGTGTCGCTTCCTCCAAATCCCCGAATTCATCGATGAGCCCCAGTCGTTTTGCTTGCTCACCGGAATAGACACGGCCGTCAGCGATTTCCAGTACGCGTTGGCGAGAGAGATTACGCCCTTTGACGATGACATCGACGAAATTGTTGTAGCTTTCGTTGACAAGTGATTGGAAAATTTGCCGCTCTGGGTCCGTCAGTGGCCGGGCCGGACTGCCGATATCCTTGAAGCGTCCGCTTTTGATCGCGTATTGATGCACACCCAGCTTGTCCGCAGCTTCACTATAGTTAAACAGATTGAAAATCACGCCGAGGCTTCCGGTCAGTGTGTTGGGATTGGCAAAAATCGCATCGCCTGTTGTGGCCAAGTAATAGCCGCCAGAGGCTGCTGTGGAGCCCATGCTGACGACGACGGGAAGCTTGCGGACCTGCTTGAGTCGTAGCAAGCGTTTGTGCAGTTCATCGGTAGCGACGACTTCTCCACCTGGACTATCAATGCGAAGGACCACGGCTTTCACCATCTCATCCTCTTCAATTCGGCGTAGCTGTTCAGTCAATAGCTCCGTCATCGAAGCCAGCCCAGTGTTATTTTGTTGCCCCGAAATAACGCCGTTCACAAACAGCTGCACAATTTTGTTGTTGCCATAGCCCGATACCAAATTTTCTTCCCAAGCGAATCCAGGATGGTCGACGAGCTCCGTGTAAGTCCCGTAAATACCCTCCACCAAAAGTCCTAATAGAAAAACGACCAGTACGATTACGAGAGCGACCCATTTTTTTCGATGCATGAAAACCACCTCACACTTAGCATGAGCCGTCGAGGGCATAGTTACGCATGGGACGAGCACTGGAAAAAATGGGATGGACGGGATCGTCTACGAGGACGAGTAAATTCATGCAATTTTTAGACTATTGCGGTAAAATGGAATGACAAGAACGATAACCAAGCTTGTTTTATCGCAATAGGGGGACAGACAAATGATTATACAGGTGTCGAATTTGACGAAGAACTACGGCGATCTGAAAGTGTTGAAGGGTATTACGACTCAGGTAGCAGAAAAGGAAGTAGTCTGTGTCATTGGTCCGTCAGGCTCGGGTAAGAGCACGTTTTTGCGTTGCTTGAATCAGCTGGAGGAAATGAGTAGCGGAAAGATTGTCATCAACGGACATGATTTGTCAGACCCCAAGACCGATATTAATAAAGTCAGAGAAGAGGTAGGGATGGTCTTTCAACGCTTTAATCTTTTTCCGCATAAAACGGTACTGGAAAACGTCATGCTGGCCCCTGTAAAAGTAAAGAAAATCTCTCAGGAGGAAGCGCGCAAGCAAGGCTTGGCTCTTTTGCAGAAGGTAGGGCTGCAGGATAAAGCCGATGTGTATCCCGAGCGGCTGTCTGGTGGGCAGATGCAACGAGTGGCAATCGCAAGGGCGCTCGCCATGAATCCAAAGGTTATGCTGTTTGACGAGCCGACTTCCGCGTTAGACCCGGAGCTTGTAGGAGAGGTGCTTGCCGTCATCAAAAATTTAGCCAAAGAAGGCATGACAATGGTGGTCGTGACCCACGAAATGAATTTTGCCAAGGAAGTGGGAGACCGAATCATATTTATGGATCAAGGGATCATTATGGCAGAAGGCCATCCCAGTGAGGTTTTTGGAAATAACAGTAATGATCGTTTGCGTACGTTCTTGGGCAAGGTATTGGCGTAAAAAAGGCACCAGTTGCTTCGTTTTGTTTCATGAAAAACGAGGCACTGGTGCTATATTATTTTGCTGCATCCAACAATTGGCTGACTGTGACAAACCGATAGCCCTGCGACCGCAAATCCGTGATGAGCTCCCTGAGCGCAGCGACTGTTTGCGCTTGATTAAGTCCCCCATCATGAAACAGAATGATATCCCCGGAGGAGACATTGCTCTTGACACTTTTGGCAATGACGTTAGCCGTGCGTGCCAAAGACCAATCACGAGGATCAACGGACCAGTGAATGATGTCGTAGCCACTGGATTGCACGGCATTCATGACATCATGTGACAGGATGCCGTACGGTGGACGGTAGTATTGCGCCAAAATGCCGGTCGTCTTCAAAATGGAACGCTCTGCATGCTTGATTTCTTCGTACACTTCATGCTCGGTCAGTTTGTTTAGATCAAAATGGTGGTAGCCGTGATTGCCGATTTCATGCCCAGCCTTGTAAATCCACTGCATGACCTTTGGATGCTTGTCCACCTGTGAGCCGAGGACAAAAAACGTAGCGCGAACGTTGTACTGATGCAGCACCTCAAGAATTTTAGGTGTATAGACAGCATCCGGTCCATCATCAAAAGTGAGGGCGACGACCTTTTTCTCTGTGTCGATTCTGTGGATCGGCTCATACGAAGGCAGTGTTTGCTGGGCAAAAGCAGGTAGGGTGCCGTAGCCAAGAAGGCAGGCGAAAAGCAAGGCGTACCGTATGCATTTGCGCATGGACAATCGCCTCCTTCTTCTGGTATGTGATTAGGTTACCTCCTGCCAGGGAAAACATGCTACCAAAAGAAAACAGCGGTCAGAGTGGGTAGCGGTTATGTTAAAATGAAAGAACCGTACATAGGAGAGGAGAGAGTTTGGTGGAACTCCGCGGTATTTTGCAAGGACTAACGCACGAGTATCATGGAGGGGACAAGCCGGTAGACTACTATTTGAATATCGGTGAGGATCGCCTTCCGCTTAATGAATGGCTGGGTAGTGAATTGACGATTTCGTTTTTAGGCGAAAAAAATTGTATTGCCTGTGGCCGCAAAACAAATAAGACGTTTAACAGCGGGTATTGCTATCCCTGTTTTACCAAGCTGCCGGAAAATGACTTGTGCATCGTCAAGCCGCATGAATGTCATTTTGACTTAGGGACTTGCCGGGACGAGAGCTTCGGCGAGAGATATTGCATGATTCCTCATTTTGTCTATCTGGCAGTGTCGAGTGATATTAAGGTAGGATTGACTCGCAAGCATAATGAATTGAGACGTTGGGTGGATCAAGGCGCGATTCGCGCGATTCCAATTGCGGAGGTTCCCACTCGTCGGATGGCTGGGGAGCTCGAATTCCACTTGAGTCAGTTTTTGCCGGACAAGACCAATTGGCGAAAAATGCTCAAGGGCGATGTGAAGGAAATAGACTTGCTCGCCATGCGTGATGAAGTGTACGGTCATTTCCCAGAACAGTTTAAAGCATTCCAATATCGCGAGGACGAATGGGTCGATATTGCCTATCCGATCTTGGAGTCACTGGATAAAATTAATTCCAAGACGCTTGATAAAGAAGAACAGCTCGGCGGCCGTTTGATCGGTGTGAAAGCACAGTATTTGATTTTTGACAATGGTGTGTTCCAGACGAGAAAGCACGCCGGTTACCAAGTGGAGATCAAAGCAAAACCATCTGCATAATGCCGTGCAAACTCCTCACACTAGGAAAAGTGAAGGAGGATGGGGCAGATGGATGAGCACATTGAATATACCATGCCTTTGACCGGGACAATGGCTGAGGCAGTGGAAGATCAGGATGCCAAGCAACTAGGGGTGCCCTTTTCGCCGCTTTCGCAAATGTGGCAGGTAAACCCTGACATGAAGACGAATGAAAAAGAACATGCAAAGAGCGGGCGCACCGAATAACGGATTCCACAATGGAAGCTTACGTATGAACGACAGCCAGAAGAGAGGGACGGCTGTCGTTTTTGTAGAAACGAAAAAGCGAGGAAATGAATATGACAACGAAGGCCTACCTATACAACAAATGTGATACATGCCGCAAAGCGAAAAAATGGCTCACGGATCAAAATATTGGCTTCGAAGAAATTCCGATCGTGGATGCACCCCCGTCCAAAGAAGAGCTGCGCCAAATTTGGCAGACAAGCGGTCTCGATCTGCGCAAGTTTTTCAATGTGAGTGGTGTCCAGTACCGTGAGCTGGGCTTGAAGGACAAGCTACCTACGATGTCCGAGGATGAAATGCTTGGGCTGTTGGCTTCCAATGGCAAGCTGATCAAGCGGCCTCTTATCGCAAGCGATCAAACCGTAACACTTGGCTTCAAAGCAGAAGAGCTGGAAAAGGTTTGGGGAGGGAAGGCATGATGCGCCAACCTTCCAAAAGACTGAACCATCTTTCTGCCGATATTTTCTCAGAAATGGCGGCTCGCAAAAGGGAAGTTGCCAAAACAAAAACGGTATACGACTTGAGCATCGGCAGTCCTGATCAGCAGCCTGACGAGAATCTTCTGCAAACATTAATCCATGCCATCTCGCAACCAACTGCTTTTCGCTATCCATTGAGCGATGGAACGGCGGCTTTTCGTGAAGAGGTCGCTCGCTGGTATCACTATCGTTTTGGGGTGGAGCTGGTGCCAGATGGGGAGATTCATTCCTTGATGGGGTCACAGGATGGTTTGGCTCACTTTGCTTTGGCATGGACCGATCCAGGAGATATTGTCCTCGTACCTGATCCTGGGTATCCTATCTACGAAGGCAGTGTTCATTTGGCGGGAGCTGTACCTTACCGGATGCCTCTGCGGGCAGAAAATGATTTTTTGCCAAAACTGACAGACATTCCAGAGGAGATTGCGGCTCGTGCCACGTTTATGATTCTGAACTATCCGAATAATCCAGTTTCCGCGGTCGCTACCCTTGCCTTTTTTGAAGAGGTCGTGGCTTTTGCCAAGCGTTTTGACATTATCGTCGTTCATGATTTGGCTTATTCGGAAATGGTGTTTGACGGCTACCAAGCGCCGAGTTTTTTGCAAGTGCCGGGAGCGAAGGATGTGGGAATCGAGTTTAATTCGTTTTCCAAGAGCTTCAACATGGCAGGTTGCCGGATCGCTTATGTTGTAGGGAATGCAGACATTATCAAGCCGCTTGCGATTGTAAAGTCCAATATCGATTACGGCGTCTTTTTGCCTGTACAGCAAATGGCCATTGAGGCTTTGCGAAATGATCGGGAATCGGATGGGAAAAACACAGTTGCACCCGTTTACCAGGAACGGCGTGATGTGCTGCTAGGCGCATTGGAAAAAGCGGGATGGAGCATCCCATCTCCCAAGGCGACCATGTTCGTCTGGGCAGCTGTACCGAACGGCTGGACGTCTCGAGAGTTTGCCTTCGCGTTGCTGGAAAAGGCCGGAGTCGTGGTCGTTCCGGGAAGTGCCTTCGGCGAAGAAGGAGAAGGGTATGTAAGAATTGCTCTCGTCCAACCTCCCACTATTCTGTTGGAGGCTGTGGCTGCCATCGATCAATCTGGGATTCTTCGCATGAAAACAAGTGTGTAGCGATTGAAGTAAAAGACAGAGGGGATGAGCTTTCATGCGTTTGCGTGAAGAAATGCCTGATTTTCCTGGGATTACGGAGTGGATCAACGGGCAAGTAACCAAGGCTGATTTGGTTGGAAGTCCTGTCTTGGTGCATATCTGGTCCGTCAGTTGTTACATGTGCAAAGAATCGATGCCAAGCATAAACGAATGGCGAGACCAATACGCTGCTAACGGTTTGAAGGTCATTGGAATTCATATGCCTCATTCGGAAAAAGATACAGATATCGAGATGATTAAGAAAGCGATTGCAGAACAACATTTGACACATCCTATTGCAATCGATAATGATAGAAAGACAGTCGATGCATTCCAGAATGAATACGTCCCCGCTTTTTATTTGTTTGATGAGGCTCTTCAGTTGCATCACTTTCAGGCAGGAGAGAAGGGTCTTCAACTGGTAAAAAAACGCTTGTTCAGAATTTTGGGGATCGAAGAGGAATCCTAGAATGTTCGTCTAATTATGTATGTGTAATGGATTGTACCCGATAGGAGGATATGTAAACGATGGAATTCCCGAAAAATCTACGTTACAGTGAAGAGCATGAGTGGGTGCGAGTAGAAGGAAACAAGGCGTACATCGGAATCACTTCTTTTGCTCAAGCAGAGCTGGGTGACATCGTGTTTGTCGAATTGCCTGAGGTAGGCACGACAATCCAACAGGATGAACCGTTTGGCAGTGTGGAATCGGTAAAAACCGTTTCTGAGCTGTACGCTCCTGTAACTGGTAAAGTAGTAGAAGTTAATGGCGAACTGGAAGACGCACCTGAACTGGTTAACTCCTCGCCATATGAGCAAGCATGGATGATCGTCGTCGAATTGTCTGATGCAGCTGGGTTGGACAAGCTGATGGATGCAGACAAGTACGAAGCGATGGTAAAAGAATAGGAAACAAAAAAAGCCGGGGCTTATATGCTCCGGCTTTTCTTCGTTTATGGACGGACTACTCCAACTTGAATGTTCGTACTGCATCATTAAGCTCTTCTGCCATTTTCGCCAGCATCGTTGCAGCCGAAGAGATTTCCTGCATGGAAGCAGTTTGTTCTTCCGCTGCTGCTGCAACCGTTTGAGAGTTGCCGGCTGATTGCTCTGCTATTTGTGTAATATGCGTAATGGCGGATACAATCGTCTGCATTTGCTGACTGATCTTGCTCATTTCCGTTGTCACTTCATTCATACGGACGAGCAGCCCCGACGTGGAGCCAGTTATTTGCTCAAATGCATTTCCTGTTGAGCGAACGAGAGTCATGCCTTCCCCCAAAATAGAAGAGCCATGATTCATAGCCGCGATCGCCGAGCCTGTGTCCTGCTGAATTACGGTGACGCTATGACTGACCTGCTCGGCGGCAGAACTGGACTGCTCGGCCAATTTGCGCACCTCGTCGGCTACAACTGCAAAGCCTCGTCCTTGTTCTCCGGCGCGAGCTGCTTCGATAGCTGCGTTCAGAGCGAGCAGGTTGGTTTGATTGGCGATCGTCGTGATGAGTGAAATCATTTCTCCAATCTCTTGGGAGCGTTTGCCTAGCGTATTGACAATCGTAGAAGTCTTGGTCATCTGGCTATGGATCACATCCATGTGCTCGACCGTTTTGGCTGCCATCTGATTGCCATCTGTGGCTTGGCGGTTCGCTTCTTGTGTAGAGAGATTTACATCCTCAATGCCTTTTTCCATCGCTTCGATGTGCACGGCAATCTCGTTGATGACATCATAGCCTTGAACGGTCGCATCCACTTGCTGTTCAGTACCGTAGGCAATTTCTTGAACGGATTGAGCGATCTGCTCTGTTGCTTTGTTCGTCTGCTCCGCACTTGCCATCAATTGCTCAGACGTAGCAGCAACCTGTTGAGCGTTGAAGCTGACTTGACCGAGCGTTTCTCGCAAGGTTGCCGTCATGGAGTTGAAGCGGTTAGCCATAACGCCAATCTCATCAGATGTCTTGATATCCATGGAGACAGTAAAATCTCCATTGGAGAGGGCATGCGCGAGCTGGTTGGCCCGATCAATTTGTTTGGTCAGATATTTGCTGAAGTAATAAATGACTGCAATCATGATCAACAGACCGATCAGACTTACTGTACAAAGCTCAAAGAACAAGTCATAGAGAGGATCGGCAATTTCTTTTTCTGGCATGACGAGAGCGATGGTCCAGTTTGTATCTCCGAGCTCTTGAAAATAAACACGATTGATGCCGTTTTCATCATTAAACGTCTTCATTCCTGACTTCTCTTCTAGAAGAGAAGGACCTATTGCTGCCAAGGAAGCATTATCGTCAGATTGAACGGAGCGATTCATCAGCTTGTCTGCTTGAGGATGAGCGAGGTATCTCCCTTTTTGATCCACCAAAAAGGCCCAGCCTGTTTCACCTGCTTTTGTACTAGAGACGAGCTTTTCAACGTCAGTGAGTGTAATATCGTCTGTGGCCACTCCCAGAAGCTTTTTATCCGGGGTGTAAAAAGGAGCGACTACCGTCACCATGGAGACCTTGGAAATTTCGTCGAAGTACGGCTCAGAATAATCGGTTTTCTTTGTGGTCGTGTTGCCGACCTTGTACCAGTCTTGATTTGGATAGTTATAGGATTCGCTGCTGTACTCATCTGTAATGTTAACCTTGCCGTCGGTCTTTGCCCCGTAAGTAGCAACGAGTTTCTTGTTTGGGTCAAAAGCGTAAGGTTCCATGAAAATTCCCATTCCGACCGTCGTATCATTAATGAGAACGGTTTTGGACAGCAGGGAATTTAACTGCTCTAGCGAATTTGTAACAGGAGCCATTTCAATAAAGCGAGCCATACTCAGCGTTACCTTGCTATGGGCCTGCAGTTGCTTTTCCACATGGCTGCCGACCATATCTAGTTGATAATTCATTTTGTCCTCAATTTCCCGATTCAGTTGGTCGGCAGAGAACCAGAAACCGATGCCCACGACGAGTAAAAGAGTCAAGATGATGACAGGAAGGGTAATGGTAAGTGTTCGAGCACGAAGACTTTTGAAACGAAACATGAATCCGCTCTCCTTTTGAAGTTTTGCTAAAATGTTTATTATTCCTTATTATCGGATAGATGAAGACTATCTTGTATGATGGATTTAGGCAAATGAGGGAAAATATTCATACTAGTCAGAAAATGTTGCGGAAATCAAAGCAAATCGAGTAAAATGGATAAACCAAATCTTTATTTGATTACCTTATTGGTATCATTTGCGGGTGGAGTGTTAGTGGGCATATAGGCTACAATGCGGATACAGACAGAGTTTCGACCAAAAGAACGACATGGACGTTTCATTTGGCGAAGAAGGAGGGAGACTATATGAGTTTTTGTTGTGGTGCTGGAATGGTAGGTTCCGTAGGCTCAGTCCGTCATTATAAAACACTTGTACACAATGTCCCCATCATGTTTTGTCCTGTATGTGACAGAATTGAGGTTCATCCCGGTATTGAGGGAGAATACGAAATTTTAGTAGAATATGCTCAGGGAGATCAGGCTCCAGAAGTGGATTTTGCTGACTTTGTGAGTGTTGACAATACATCCGAGTTGTTTGAGAATTGTACCATGACGGATGAAGCAGCCAGCTTCGCCGAAGTGTTAAAGCAGCAGATTGATATTTCACTTGATCTGCTCGGGATCGCCAAGGAGTTACAGGATGACGATTGGCGGGAAGCATTGATGATTCGTTTAAGACGGTTAAGCGAGCGATTGAAGCAGTACAATAAAAGAAAAGCTAATGTCGCACAAGAGCGCATGACCTGAGTTGACGTGGGAGGCAGTGTGAATGTTTCATTTGAAAGCCGTTCACCACATCGCATTGAATTGTAGTGATGTTGTGAAGGTAGCTCGTTTTTTTAAGGACATTTTGGAAGTCCCTATCCCGGAAGAGAATATGACGGAAGGAGCACCTGTCTACTTTCAAATTGGCACATACACACGGATCGGTCTTCATCCTCATGGCGGGGAAGCTGGGAAAGGCGGCGTAGGGCAGGTCGATCATCTCGCCTTCTCCGTGCAGAGCCGTGCTGAGCTGGACTATCTGGTCGATAAGCTGGAGGCAGAGAATATTTGCTATCGTGGTCCAATTACACAGCCGACGAGCTATAATGTGTATTTTGAGACACCTGATGGTCACCACCTTGAGGTGCGCCTGGATAAAGACGAGTTTGATGAGTAGTGTTTGCGAAAAGCATCTGCGTAAAGCGGATGCTTTTTTGTTTTTTGCCATCTCACTACTGTGGTGCGGAAAAAAGGTTATGGATGATCTTCTTTAAGTTTTAAAAGGTCCCGATGAACCAACAAAGCTGGTGAGAAGAAAAAGCACAGGGCTCGTAGACCTTGACAGTGCCTACCCAGGCGGAACTTCCAAAAGGGGACCCGGTTGTCGAACACTTCTTCCTTGAGAATCTTCCGCCCGTAGGGTGGCTTTGGCTCGACGGTCCCCTTTTGGAAGTGGAGACGGCCAGTGAATCCCCCCTGCTGGCGTGTCAGAGTCGAAGAGAACTGTGCTTTTTCTTCTCCTCCACTATGTATGCGAAAAAGCTGTCGAGAAAAAGATGACCACCCTGACAACAGCCGACACTGACTCTCATTCCTCGCCAAAGGATTTGACCAGACAGCCCACGAACCAAAATGGGAAGAGAGGGGTGGCGTGCAGATGATCGGAATGGGCAGACTGCTTTTTGAACTGGGCGAGAGACTGCAAGGAAAAGCACACTTGCGATTTATAACAGCAGGATGGGAGCGCAGGATCGGAATTGTTGTGGATGATTCACCGTCACATTGGCAATTGACGATAGAAAAAGGCATTGCATCCTGGGACATATGGACAGAAGAGCAGCCTGCCGATTTGATCATCAGGGGAGCGGAGAAACAAATGCACATGCTGTTTGGCGGCGATGAGCTTGTCTATGTACTAGCCAAAGAAAAGGTGCAAATAGCAGGACCATTGCGCGACCAATTAAAGCTCGATACTATTTTGCGACTGACCTGTCGATGAACTGTCCATCGGGCAGTGTGATATAATAGAAAGAAACGGTTTTGGAGGAGGCGCTTTGATGTCCACTGCTATGTCGTTGCAACAGACAGTTGCTGCACGTAAAGATGCTATTGCCGAAACATTCCGTCATCTGCATGAGAATCCGGAGATAAGCTGGAAGGAAGTAGAAACGACTCGTTATTTGGCGGAGCGCATGCGTGCCTTGGGACTGCGTGTTACGACCTTTGACGATTGTACAGGTTTGGTAGCTGAATGGGGCGAAGGAAAGCCAGTTGTCGGCTTACGCACAGACATCGATGCTCTCTGGCAAGAAGTGGGCGGTGAGTGGCGCGCGAATCACTCCTGCGGTCATGACGCCCATATGACACTGATCGTGGAAACGGTAGAAGCATTGGTTGCCGCTGGATATCAACCGCCGGGAACGTTAAAAATTTTGTTCCAACCAGCAGAAGAAAAAGGAACGGGCGCATTAAAGCTGGTGGAGAAAGGTGTCGTCGATGACATCGATTTTTTGTACGGTGTTCACTTACGACCGATACAGGAGATGGCTAATGGAACGGCGGGACCCGCCATCTACAACGGAGCAGCCATGTTTCTCTACGGGGAAATACATGGAGTAGCTGCGCACGGAGCAAGACCGCATCTCGGAATCAACGCGATAGAAGTAGCAGGAGCGATTATTTCTGGTCTCGGACATATACATATCAATCCGATGGTGCCTGCCACCGTCAAAATGACTATGTTGCAAGCCGGGGGAGAGAGCTACAACATTATTCCAGACAAGGCGCGTTTCGCTCTCGATCTGCGAGCGCAGACGAATCAGACGATGGATGATCTCGTGAATCGTGTTCGTCAAATGATCGACGGAATCGCGGAGTCTTTTCAGGCACGCATAGAGGTAGAGTCGGGGTCTCGCATGGTGGCGGCAGAGGTCGATGATCGAGCCAAGGCATTTATGGAGCAGGCGATCGTAGATGTGCTCGGTCAAGAGAATTTGCGAGCGGCGCCTGTCAGTCCGGGTGCGGAGGATTTCCACTATTATACGGTGGAGCGCCCTCATATCAAGGCGACGATGTTGGCTCTCGGATGTGATTTGGTGCCGGGGCTTCATCACCCGCTGATGCATTTTGACCACTCTGCATTGGAAAAAGGTGTGGCGATTTTGTGTCAAACAATCGTAAAAACGTTTGAAAATACGTAAATCTTTATGACTTGTGAGAGCAACACTAAGGGAGTAAACTCTTGGTGTTGCTCTTTTTGTGGGGAAAATGCCTCTGTGTATTTCACTCATAGTCGATAGACTGCTTGGTTTGTGGACAAAATACTGCTGTTGGGGAATAATTACGCATGAGGAGGGTTATTCACACATTCTCCATAAGAGATTATAAAATTATGTAGCTTATTTAGCTAAATGTGATATACTAATTACATAATCGAGCGACAATTAGAAAGTCACAATAAATGGTACACATTTTGGGAAGGAGATCGTTCACACATGGAAATCAATACGGTTCAAAAGCTTACTGACATTCTTGGAGCTACAAAAGTGTATCATAATTTGCCTGTAGCTAATCTTATTGAAATGGCAGTGAAGCGTGGCGAAGGGATTTTGACCGATAAGGGGGCGCTCAATGCGCTAACAGGGAAGTTTACCGGCCGTTCGCCAAAGGACAAATTTGTGGTGGACGAAGCTTCCGTACACGATAAAATCAACTGGGGTCCGGTTAACCAACCAATCAGTACTGAAAAATTCCAGGCACTTCAACAAGACGTGCTCCAATATTTGCAATCAAAAGATGAACTGTTTGTCTTCGATGGTTTTGCGGGGGCAGATACAACTTATCGCCTGCCAATCCGCGTAGTAAACGAATTTGCTTGGCATAATCTGTTTGCACGTCAGTTGTTCATCCGTCCGTCCGAAGAAGAACTGGCTGCGCACCAATCAGAATTCACCGTTATCTATGCGCCTAATTTCAAGGCAAATCCTGCGGTACACGGCACGAACTCCGAAACCTTCATCGTATTGAGCTTTGAGCAAAAGACTGTGTTGATCGGTGGCACTGAGTATGCAGGCGAAATGAAAAAGTCCATCTTCAGCGTCATGAACATGCTGCTCCCAGAGCGCAATGTACTCCCGATGCACTGCTCTGCAAACGTAGGCAAAGATGGAGATGTTGCCCTGTTCTTCGGGTTGTCCGGTACAGGTAAAACAACGCTGTCTGCTGACCCAGACCGTTTCTTGATCGGTGACGATGAGCATGGCTGGTCTGACAATGGCGTGTTCAATATCGAAGGCGGATGCTATGCAAAATGCGTCAAGCTGTCTGAAGAAGGCGAACCGCAAATTTGGAAAGCAATCCAGTTCGGTACCGTACTTGAAAATGTAGACGTAAACGAAGCGACTCGTGTAGCAGACTACGATAGCACCAAATATACAGAGAATACACGCGCTGCGTACCCAGTGGAAGCGATTCCGGGTGCTGTGATTCCAGGCGTGGGCGGGCAACCAAATGTCATCGTCTTTTTGACGGCCGATTCGTTCGGTGTATTGCCTCCAATCTCCAAGCTGAATAAAGAGCAAGGGATGTACCACTTCCTGTCTGGCTACACCAGCAAAATGGCAGGTACAGAGCGTGGCGTAACCGCTCCGCAAACAGAGTTTTCTACTTGCTTCGGATCTCCATTTTTGCCACTGCATCCGGTAGTATATGCGGAAATGCTCGGTAAGAAGATTGACGAGCGCAAGGTTCAAGTATACCTGGTGAACACTGGTTGGACTGGTGGCCCGGTAGGTGTTGGAAAACGGATGAAGCTGTCCTACACACGCTCGATGGTAACAGCAGCATTGAACGGTGAGCTGGAAAACGTAGACTATGTAGCTGACGAGATTTTCGGCGTACAAGTACCGACTTCTTGCCCGAACGTTCCTGCTGAAGTTCTGCAACCACGCAATACATGGACAAACAAGGAAGATTACGACAAGCAAGCGGCTGATCTGGCTGCACGCTTCATTGAGAACTTCGAGAAAAAATTCCCGAATGCAGCAGATATTGCGAATGCGGGTCCAAAAGTAAAGTAATGCAATAGGAAAGAAACGGGTAGACAATAAGGTCTATCCGTTTTTTTTCGTGAAAACAATTACTTGTTGCCATCGAATACTTTCGAAGTATTTATTGGTACAACTTTTCCATTTGACTGTCGGAAAAGAGTCAGGTAAGCTTCCGAAGGGTGCTTTATGCCGAGTGCATTGGCAACAGTCGCTACAGGTGCATAAACGTTTCCATTATATATGTATGGTTCAAATGCTCCATCCCTTTCCAGCTATCCAGTGGTGTTTTTTACAAAAAGTACCTGGGATTTAGACGGAGATGTATGTCCAAAAGTTACAAAGGGAAAAATGCTGCGGAGGCAAGAATATTTAGGAAGGATTCATGAGCAAAAACGGACTTTCTAAATATAATGATATAAAAAATACAGATATGTTTCAATCCTTGATTTATAATTATTCTTATTATAAGATAGTTATTGAGAATGGATTGAGAATTTACCAACTCACTTTTGACGTGTATGGAGGGAATTCAGATGACAGCAGTACCGCATTTGCAAATAAAAAACCTTCGCGCCAAGATCGAGGACAAAGAGATCCTCAAAGGCCTGAATTTGGAGATCAAGGGCGGCGAAGTGCACGCGATCATGGGACCGAATGGTACCGGTAAATCTACATTGGCATCCACGCTGATGGGTCACCCAAAATATGAGGTAACTGACGGCGAAGTGCTGATCAATGACGAAGACTTGCTGGAAATGGCAGTAGACGAGCGCGCACGTGCAGGCCTGTTCCTGGCGATGCAATACCCGTCTGAAATCAGCGGTGTAACTAACTCTGACTTCCTGCGTTCCGCGATCAACGCGCGCCGTGGCGAAGGAAACGAAATCTCCCTGATGAAATTTATCCGTGAGATGGACAAAAAGATGAACACGCTGGAAATGGATGAGTCTTTCTCCCATCGTTACCTGAACGAAGGTTTCTCCGGCGGTGAGAAAAAGCGTAACGAGATTCTGCAAATGATGCTCTTGGAGCCAGCTATCTGTATTCTGGATGAAATCGACTCCGGTTTGGACATCGACGCATTGAAAATCGTTGCAGCTGGTGTAAACGAAATGCGCTCCGCAGACCGCGGATTCTTGATTATTACGCACTACCAACGTTTGCTGAACTATGTAAAGCCTGACTTCGTACACGTCATGATGCAAGGTCGTATCGTGAAGTCTGGTGGTCCTGAGCTGGCTGAACGCCTGGAGGCAGAAGGCTATGACTGGATCAAGGAAGAGCTCGGCATCGAGGACGAAACCGTAAACGCCAACGTGTAGGAAGAAGGAGGCAGCAGTGAAATGAGTGTGGATGTACAGCTACGCTTCGATTCCGAGGCGATCACCCAGTACTCCAAAGCTAATCAGGAGCCTGCCTGGTTCCTGGAAAAGCGCCTCGCTGGACTGAAGGCGGCGGGAGAGCTGGCGCTCCCTGCCTTGGAGAAAACGAAGATTGATAAATGGAATACCGTTGATTTCGATCCGTTCCAAACCACTGCAAAGGTGGAAGCGGCGAATGAACTCAGCGATTTGGTAAAAGCACAAATTGATGTCGACAGCGTGAAAAACCTGTTGGTACAAAAAAATGCTTCTACCGTTTTTCAAGCGGTATCCGATGAGTTGAAGGCACAAGGCGTGATTTTCACGACTTTTGCTGATGCACTGCAAGCACATGGCGATCTCGTGCAAAAATATTTGTTGAACGTTATCGCTCTTGATGAGCACAAGCTGACTGCTCTGCATACCGCAGTTGTGAATGGTGGCGTATTCCTCTTCGTTCCGAAAAACGTGGAAGTAGATGTTCCCCTGCAAGCTGTGTATGAAATCGCAGGCGACAACGCTCTGTTGGCTCCACATGTTTTGATCGTGGCAGAAGCGAACAGCAAAGTAACCTACGTGGATACATATGTATCTGGCGAAGGCAAAAGCATGGTTGCGAACAGCATTGTTGAAGTATATGTAGGCGCGGGCGCATCTGTGCAAGTAGCTTCTGTACGTTCTCTGTCTGTAGACGTTCACGACTATAGCTTCCGTCGTGCAACCGTTGAGCGCGATGGAAAAATGGAATGGATTTTGGGTGAGATGAACGATGGCAATACCGTTGCCAACAACACAACCATCCTCAAGGGAACTGCTTCGATCGCAGAGACCAAATCCATTACTGTAGGGACAGGTTCCCAACGCCAAAACCTCACTTCCCAAGTTACGCATATCGGCACGCATACCGAGTCTGATATGGTGAGCAAGGCCGTTATGACGAATGAAGCAGTGAGTATCCTAAACGGTATCACGAAAATCGAAAAAGGCGCTGAAAAGGCAAACGGCGTACAGGCGGAAAACATCCTGATGCTGAGCGATAAATCTCGCGGTGATGCCAACCCGATCCTGTTGATCGATGAGGATGACGTTAAAGCGGGTCACGCAGCTTCGGTAGGACGTTTCAGTGAAGAGTCCATCTTCTACTTGATGTCCCGTGGTATTACCCGTCAAGGCGCAGAACGTCTGATCATTCTCGGCTTCCTGGATCCAGTTGTTGCTGAGATTCCAGTAGAAGAAGTGAAAAACAGACTCCGTCAGGCGCTTGAAAGGAAGTTAGGCTAATGAACGCCAAGGAGCTTCGGAAATATTTTCCCATCCTACACCAAGAAATAAACGGACATCCGCTCGTTTATTTGGATAATGGTGCAACCTCTCAAAAGCCGATTCAGGTTATCGAGGCGATGGATAAATACTACAGGGAGTATAACTCCAATGTGCACCGTGGCGTGCACACCTTGGGTAACATAGCGACAGATGGGTACGAAGGCGCGCGTGAGAAAGTTCGCGCCTTCATCAACGCCCGTGAAGCCGCAGAAATCGTCTTTACGCGTGGTACGACATCTGCTTGTAATACGGTAGCGTATGGCTATGCTCGCAAGTACCTGGGGCCGGGAGATGAAATCGTGACCACATTGGTGGAGCATCACGCCAATTTCATTCCATGGCAGCAGGCAGCCAAGGCGACCGGAGCGACTTTTAAGTTCATTCCGCTGGCAGAGGACGGAACCGTTACTCTGGAAGCGGTCAAGGAAACGATTACGGACAATACCAAGCTCGTTGCCATTCACCATGTTTCCAACGTATTGGGGGATACTACCCCAATCAAGGAAATTGCCCAAATCGCTCATCAGCATGGCGCACTATTGTTTGTTGACGGAGCGCAGGGTGCTCCACACAAGAAAATCGACGTCCAGGATTTGGATTGCGATTTTTATACGTTTTCAGCGCATAAGATGGCTGGCCCGACAGGCGTAGGTGTCCTGTACGGCAAGCGTGAAGTGCTGGAGCGTGTGGAACCGATGGAATTCGGCGGAGAAATGATCGACTATGTGGATATGTACGATTCCACTTGGAAGGAGCTTCCTTGGAAATTTGAAGGAGGTACACCGATCATCGCAGGAGCTATTGGATTGGGAGCAGCGATTGACTTTTTGGAAGAGATCGGTATGGACAATATCGAGTGTCATGAAAAACATCTCGTCACGTACGCGATGGAACAAATGCGCGAAATAGAAGGATTGAAGATTTACGGCCCACAGCAGGACCGCAGCTGTTTAATTACATTCAACCTGGATACAGTACATCCGCATGACCTGGCGACGGTGCTGGACAGTTACGGAATCGCAGTTCGTGCCGGTCATCACTGCGCACAACCGCTGATGCGTTGGCTGAATGTGACGGCTACCGCTCGGGCAAGCTTCTACCTGTACAACACAGAAGAAGAAGTAGATGTGCTGATCGCGGGCTTGAAGAAGACGAAGGAGTATTTCGGCAATGTCTTCTCTTGATGATTTATACCGCCGCGTCATTATGGATCACTACCAGAAGCCGCGCAATCGCGGAAAGCTGGAAGAATCCGACGGACTCATTGTGAATTTGAATAACCCGACCTGTGGCGATAGCATCTCGCTCTCCTTGAAAGTGGAGGATGGCAAGGTGGTTGACGCGAAGTTTCTTGGTGAAGGCTGCTCAATCAGTATGTCATCTGCATCCATGATGACGGATGCTGTCAAAGGCAAGCCAGTAGCAGAAGCACTGGAGCTGTCGCAAAAATTCTCCGATATGATGCAAGGCAAAGAAATCGATGACTCGATTGATCTTGGTGATATCGAAGCCTTGTCTGGCGTAGCCAAGTTCCCAGCGCGAATCAAGTGCGCGACATTGGCTTGGAAAGCATTGGAGCAAGGTGTTAAACAGGCAGAGCAGGAATAGTGATAGGTAAGGGACATGAACACGAAGGAGTGAGCAACGATGGCTGTTAAAGGCCCAGAAATACAGGAGTATCAGTACGGTTTCCACGATAAAGACGTTTCAGTATTCCGTACGAAGAAGGGTTTGACTCGTGAGATCGTCGAAGAAATTTCGAAGATCAAGGATGAGCCAGCATGGATGCTGGAATTCCGTCTAAAAGCGTTGGACATCTTCAATAGCATGCCGATGCCAAAATGGGGCGGCGATCTGGATGACCTCGATTTTGACAGCATCACCTACTACGTAAAGCCTTCTGAAAAGCAAGGCCGTAGCTGGGATGAGGTGCCGGAAGAAATCAAGGCAACCTTTGACAAGCTGGGTATTCCAGAAGCAGAGCAAAAGTTCCTCGCAGGGGTATCTGCTCAGTATGAATCTGAGGTAGTTTACCACAACATGCAGGAAGACCTGGAGAAACTGGGCGTTCTCTTCTGCGACATGGATTCCGCAGTAAAACTTCACCCAGAAATCGTGAAAGAATACTTCGCGACCGTGATTCCAACAGCAGACAACAAGTTTTCTGCATTGAACTCGGCAGTATGGTCCGGTGGTTCCTTCATTTACGTACCAAAAGGCGTAAAAGTAGAAACTCCGCTGCAAGCATACTTCCGCATTAACTCCGAGAACATGGGTCAATTCGAGCGTACGCTGATCATCGCCGATGAAGATTCCTTCGTTCACTATGTAGAGGGCTGTACAGCTCCGATTTACAGCACGGATTCCTTGCACTCCGCTGTTGTAGAAATCATCGTAAAAGAACGCGCTCGCTGCCGTTACACCACGATCCAAAACTGGTCCAACAACGTATACAACCTCGTTACCAAACGTGCGGTTGCTTACGCGGATGCGAACATGGAATGGATCGATGGTAACATCGGTTCCAAGCTGACGATGAAATACCCAGCTGTTATCATGAAAGGACCTCGCGCGAAAGGTACTGTTCTTTCCATTGCAGTAGCAGGAAAAGGACAACACCAAGACGCAGGTGCGAAAATGATTCACCTGGCGCCAGATTGCACATCGACGATCATTTCCAAGTCGATCTCCCGTGATGGTGGAAAAGTAACTTACCGTGGTCTGTCCCAGTTTGGACGCAAATCGGAAGGCTCCAAGTCCAACATCAAGTGCGATACGCTGATTCTGGATAAATTGTCCACGTCCGACACGATCCCGTACAACGAGATCATGAACGACAGCATCACGCTTGAGCACGAAGCGACTGTATCCAAGGTATCCGAGGATCAACTCTTCTACCTGATGAGCCGCGGTTTGTCAGAAGCAGAAGCAACTGAGATGATCGTAATGGGCTTCATCGAGCCATTCACAAAAGAATTGCCGATGGAGTACGCGGTAGAGATGAACCGTCTCATTAAGTTCGAGATGGAAGGTTCTATCGGGTAATAGTTTTTGTAACGTGTAAATACGTGTCTGATTCGTTCAGACACGTATTTTTATTTGCCCCGCTTAATTAGAGGAATATAATGGGAAATCCAAGTGATTGAGGGGAAAGACAAGGCATACATACTCACTATTAAGACGAACACTATAGCATTCATTGCGTGATGCTGTAGGCATCCCAAAATAATAGTGAAGCCCTCCTTCAGAACATGATATTATCCCCTTTAAGTAGACAGTAATTAGAAAGCCCTTTACTGTTTAACTTGGAGGGGAATTTTTATGGGCCAAATAAAAAAGAGCTACTCCCTTTAATTCAAACACCATGTAGTAGAAAAATTTGAACAAGGGGCTACATATAACGAGATTAAAGAAACATATGGGCTTGATTTGAGGATGTTCCGAAGATGGGTAAGGAAATACCGGGATAATGGGTTAAAAGGACTGGAAGATAGAAGGGGAAGACCGCGAAAAACAGATGACACTTTTGAAAAGCTGCTACCCCCAGGAGAGAAAATACAACGACTTGAGGCAGAAATAGAATTCCTAAAAAAGCTCTTAGAAGCCAGAAAGAGGGAAAGAAGGCAAGGGAGAAAACGGTAGAATTTCAGATCATTGCAGAGATGGCAAAACGGTATCCTGTTTCTCTCCTTTGCAAGATCGCTCATGTTTCGAAAAGCGGTTATTACAAGTGGCTACGATGCCAAGAACATCTTACAACTAAACAAAAGGAAGAACAGCAGATAAAGTTGTTGATTATGGATGGCTACCAAAAATCCAAGGGTATCTATGGATATCCACGAATAAAAGCTTGGCTCCGACAATCACATGGCATCCAAATCAATCACAAGCGAGTGTATCGACTGATGAAGGAGATGGGGATTCAATCGCGTATTCGCAGGAAACGGAAGTTTTTTGGCCGTAGAGAGCAGGTGGTCGTTTCCGACAACAAATTAAACCGTGATTTTACCGCGTCACATCCTCGGGAGAAATGGGTTACAGATATTACATTCGTGATTTTTAACGGACGACGCCTGTATCTGTCGGTTATTTACGATCTCTTTAACAACGAGGTCATCGCCTATAAGATCAGCAAACGGAACGACCTTACGCTCGTTATGGATACCGTAAAGGCAGCTCTAAAAATAAAAGAGGCGAACGGCGTCATTTTACACAGTGATCAAGGGTACCAATACACATCTAGGAAATATAACGAATTCCTAAAAGCATCTAACATTACCGTTAGTATGTCGAGAAAAGGAAATTGCCTGGATAATGCTTGTATCGAAAGCTTTTTCAGCCACTTCAAAACAGAATGTTTGTATTTAGATGTTTTTACTAAGGAAGATGAAGTGAAGAAGGCAATACAACGATACATACACTTCTATAATTACGAGCGTATTCAAGTCCGGCTAAACAATTTGAGCCCGGTTCTTTACCGAGCTCAAATTGCCTAGTATTTACTGAAAATAATGTATTAGACTTTGAAAATGTAGTTGTAGATTAAGAAAATAATGCTTTAGACTAACTTGAGCCATTACACTAAAGGGCAGTTACGCTCAACGAATTTGGATTATAATAGAATGATTAATTTGATGCAGAGGTGATAGGAGTGCTAGGATTACCCAAAGGTAAAGTCTTTCTTATCGCTTGGACGGCAGAGTGGGAGAAGGAATTTATATGGGAGAAAACACAGATAGAAAATGAACTTGGCGAACTTATCTTGGCAGTCCACCATATAGGCAGTACGGCTGTGAAAAACTTATCGGCGAAACCTATAATTGATATTGGAATTGAATTAAAAGATTATCAACATGGGAGTGAATGTGTCCAAGGCTTAGAGAGGCTTGGATATGCTTATAGGGGAACAAACATACTTCCTGACAGACATTATTTCAGTAAGGGTGAGCCAAGAACTCATCAAATTCACATGTTCCAAACAGGCAGTTTGTATCTAGAAAAGATACTTGCATTTAGAGACTATTTATTGAAAAATGACGCAGCACTAAACGAATATCAAGAGTTGAAAGTGAAACTCTCCCAGAAACACGAAAAAGATAAACTACTGTATACGGATGAAAAAACTGAGTTTATAAATTCAATTTTGGACAGTTTAGGATTCAACTAACGGGACACGATAGTTCAATAAAAACAGCGGTGAGCTTAAGACTTTATTATCAGGTCTTAAGTCGCCGCTGTTTCATGTATTAGGATTAGTCTAAAACTTTATTTTCAACGAACACCTAAAACGAGGGCTTGTTTCAAACTGTCTACTTGACAGGGGTAAGACCATTAAACGGGGGAGGGCATTTTTTATTTGCACGTTCGCACAGTGATCGCATAAAATAGGAACAAACGTTCTGTTTTTGGAGGGATGCGAATTGTCCATAAAAATTAACGATCCAGTTGGAATGGGATTCAAGCTGCCGGAGCATGTTACAGCGCTGATCAACCATGCGTACGAGACTACGTTGGTTCCGAAGCCAGAGCTGGAGGACGACGAAATGGTGGACATTGATCGGCTCTTGCAGGCGTCGATGCACGAAGATTTTGCCGTGACCGTTCGTTACTGGGTGGGAATGCGTCCTGGTCTTGGTGAAATCCATCAGATGTGGGGCGTGGTACAGAGGATTGATCCAGTGCGGAAACAGGCAAAAGTCGTAAACACAGCCGATATCATGTGGATCAATTTACACGATATTACAGCAGTCATCGGATAGCAGGAAAGCCCGCAAGACGTAATCCCTGGAGGGCCTCTAAACAGTTTCTAGAGACACGAAAAGCAAGCGCGGTTTATTCTTGGGCTAAGTTTAAAAATCACGGAATAGTAAATATTAAGTGAAAGAGTACTGAGTGTTAAATTTTGTGGAGATAATTATTTAGAGGGAGTGATCATATGTTCAACCCAAGGTGTATAAAAGCTAAACTTGTGATAACATGCGATGTCCTAATTGATGATCAATTAAAGAGCAATTTAGCTGAACAATATCATTCTGTTGAAGACGAAGAAGTTGCTAATCAAACCCTATACGCGTTTTTGTATTCAAAGATGCCTCGTGAAAGTAGCTTGAATCAAGTAGACGAATATTGGGATGGGGTTTGTCATTTTAAAGGACGATTTTCGAATCTAATGTTGACAAATGAAGACTAAAAACTTCGAAAGGGAGATCGGATCCATCTCCCTTTTTTGGCTAATTTTACTACTCTCCGAATTATTTGTATGATACATTTGTATTAGAACTTTATTAAGGGAGAGTAGGTCTTATTGGCTACTATTGAAAAAATGATTATCCATCAAATAGATTTAAAGATGGAAGAACCTGTTTTGTTTAATAAAGTTATGGATTTACAGTCCATTCCTAATGAAGCACTTGAATTTTTTTCACTTCATATTTCTAACGCACTCTTTGCAAAACAAATAAAAACATGTATTTTCACTCACGAAAATGCTGCCATCTTAATTGATTGCTGCGAAATTGCCAGCAATTTTACTGATGATGAAGTATTTATTTCTAATACTCAAAACATGACACATTCTCTATTTAATACGATGAAGTCAACTAGTACAAAAAGTTCCGGTACACTTATTTTCATTGTATACAGTTTAAAAGATAAAAAATACTTAGCAATAATGAAGATGGACCCAAATAATGGAATACAGGTTGATTTAAAGAGTTATAAACTTAAAGTACAGAAGGATATGCTACCTAGTGTAAATGAAAAGTTGCATAAATGCGCTTTTATTGAGCTTGATCCAAATTTATGGGAAAAGGAGATCCATTTACGAGTATTAGATAAACAACAAGTCACCGGTGAAGTATCAAAGTACTTCCTTAGTTCTTTTTTGGAATCTAAACCAGTGATGGATAACCAAATGATGACCGAATTAGTGAGTGAAAATTTAAGAGGCTTTGTAGTATCAGAAAAAATAGTGTCTAGCCCCACTGAAATACTAGAATTCAACGCAAAAGTAGAACACTTACTGAACAATGGTAATGAAATTGATCTTGAAAGAGATTTAGAGAGTTTATTTAAAACATATGTTAAAGGAGAAGCTGATCGGTTACATAAAATTGAATCGTTTAAACAAAAGATAGTAGCAGCAAATCCAAACGCTTATTTTGAATTTGTAGCTGAAAAAAGCCCAACTGTTGCAACGTATGCAGATCAGGATAAAAAGATAAAAATCCAGTTTCCTCTTGGTTATGTAGATACTACTGTATTTGTAACATATGAAAAAGAAGATGGAGAGACTTCTACAATTATCAAAATTAAAGGAAAAGAATTGATCGCAAAATATAAATAGGGAGTAGTACAATGAATAACCTGCTAAAAAATTTTTTAGCAATTTTGACTGACTTATCCTCAGTATCTGAAGCAGTTCAGAATACTGAGGATATCAGTGTGTTTTCATGTGAATATAGGCTTATTATTAAAGAGTTGTTAGCTATTGCTGTGAAATACAAAGAAGTCTTTCAAGACTATTCAGTAAGTTTTCAGGCAATATATGAAGGAAATCCAATAGAATATGAAGGTTTTATAAAAACAGCAGAGTTTTTACCATCTGACGAACTTATTAATGTTACTTTGAAAATCAATAAGAAAACTAGATTTTCGTTGATTGAGAATCAATTTATCTTCTTCAAAATAGAGGCTTTTTTAGAGAGTTTTAGTGTACTTAAGAAAAGCACGTTTGAACAAATAAAAAGGGATATGACTGCTTGTGTACATTTACCAATTAATGTTGCAATACATAATGAAACAATGTTTCTATTTCCGATAAATGAACTGCAAATTCATAGCCCACAATCCAAAGTGCAAAATTACATTGAAGAACAAGAAAGAATATTAAAAATTAGGGAAGAAAATACTAGAATAGAACGTTGTCTACCTTTGCCCGACTTTTATAAAATGAAAAGTATTGGAGATGACAGGCTGGATAAGTGGTTTGAGCAAAACTTGTTCAATCTAAGCTTAATGCATTTAGCAAATAAGACATTAGAAAGTACACAAACGGTAATAAGAGGTACTAAAAATGTCGAGGTCTTATTATCAAATAATTTTAGACCAGTGAATTCAGGACTTCTCTATAAAATATTTTGTTTCTCTTACGAAGAAAAGCACTACAACGACAAGATTGAAATAACTAGAAACATTTTGTCAATTTACCTTTCAAGTAATGATACTTGTGAAAAGTTAGATGAATTACTTCCGAAAATTGATAAAACTATTACGAGACATTTCTCAGCATACATTAAAGACAGCATAAAAGATTTTTTTGGAGAGAGAAAAGATGTTATTAAGGAAGCCCATAAGTATGCTTCAGAGTTAAAAGGCGAAGCAGACAAATTAATTAATTACATTAACACTTCATTAATTGGTATTATTACCGCCATTTTTTCTGGGGCTCTGGGGCTGTCAAAGGGAGAACGTTGGTTTCTTGTGCTGGCTTTCTTCCTGCATGGAGTTGTTTTCTTTGTTTCCTATTTGTTTAACAAAAAATATGTAGAAAATCGAATGAATGAGATTATGACCTTATTTAATGAATATACGTCTAAGTTTGTCATTATGGAACAGGATGAACTTGATGATATTAAAAGTACGTACATTGAACCATCAAGAACAAATGTAAATTCCTATTTGAAAAGCTATGGTTGGGTTATTACATCACTAATAATTTTAATGGTATTACTTATTGTAGTAGGCCTTATGTTGCCTGATAGTATGATAAAAAGCAAACAAGTAAATTTTGGTCCTGTCGATTTTATGAGGTATATAGCATCAGTGTTTTCAAGTGGATAAATATAGTTTTAAAAAACTCAACACAAGCAGAGTGCCAAGTGCGATTGGAAAATTATTTGGATAATGCCAAGCAGCAAGCGAAGTAATTACCAGCGCATGTCTCTTGTTGTATTGATACAATTATAGCGGTGATGCTGTATGGAATTTATATACCCGATGCTGCTCGACCAGGCAGATAAACCATTTTCGGACGGACGATACGTCTTCGAGCCAAAGATCGACGGCCATCGCCTGATTTTATCCAGAAGAAACGGCGAGACCCGACTTTATACAAGGCACAACAACGATGTAACAGCGAAGTACCCCGAACTCATAACAGATGGTCCTGACATCGTACTGGACGGAGAACTTGCGGTGATGGACCCAGACACAGGAATTCCTGACTTTGAGCTGGCTATGCAGCGATTCCAGTCGAAGCGATCACGGCTGCCGATATCTTACGTAGTTTTCGATATCCTACATTATGATGGAGCTGACCTTAGAGGACTGACTCTAATGGAGCGCAAAGCCGTACTGGACCGTGTAATAACGGATACTCCAACCATGAGCAAAATCGCGTACATTGACGGTCGAGGCGAGGACTTATGGGATGCAATTGTTGCCAGAGATATGGAGGGCATAGTCGCAAAACGAAAAGACGGACGATACCACTCGGATAAACGGACTGATGATTTTATAAAGGTCATTAACTATATGTATGTGGATGTCCATATTGCCGGCTGGAGAAAGGGAGACTTCGGATGGTTGGCACATTACAATGGGCGGCCTGCAGGTGTGGTCGAACTTGGTGTGCCGCCTACTCACAAGCAGGCGTTTTATGGAGTGGCGAAACAGTTGATCACTGGTGAGGATCGTGAGTATGTTTATATGCAGCCTCAGATTAAAGCACGCGTCAAAATGCGGAACTGGACAAAAGGCGGCATGCTGCGATCACCAGTATTTGTTGATTTTATTCTAGCTAGCTAGAGAATAACCCTTCCCTGTTTTAAGGAGACGGGTTTGACGAGAACTTTCCCTCATCTAAAGTGAGGGATTTTTTATAGGAAAAAATGGTATTTGGATGCAGGTTGATCGAGTTATAATGTTGAACTATTTACATTATATGGTAAAATGCCTTTATAAGGAGTGTGGTTGATTTGATTAAAACATGTCGTAATGTTTTTCTTGTAGGAATTATTTGTTCAATGGCGTTATTTGGTTGCTCCAAGATTTCTGAAACATCTGAAGATAAAACGATAAATGCTGCTCAATCTAACACTTTGGAGAAAGTAAAAAATGGCCAATTAGAAGGTGTATCAATTGGCATCGGAGCAACAAAAAAAGAGGTAATAGATAAACTGGGAAAGCCAATTGAAGGTAGAAATTCGGAGTATGGATTTAGTGCATATTATGATGGTTTTAATTTTCAATTTGAAGACTATGCCAATTCAATTGATGAAGTGAATGATAATAGTAAAGTCGTCATGATGAATGCAGAGCCAAAGACAGTTGGACTTACTGGAACACCTGAGGAAATCAAAAAAATCTTGGGAGAACCTTCTCGCGAGTTTATGGATGATGCGGGCGGAGATGCTTTTATATTGGAATATGAAAATAATGGAAATTTACTAATTCTTAAGTTTGATACAAAAGATAGTCCAGTCAAAAATATTACTCTCCGGATTAAATAAGTCAGGTATTCTGGCTTATTTTTTCTTTCATAACAAGTTCAAGATGAGGGAAATTGTCAGTCAAAGTTTATAAACTCATAGCCCGAGGTATTGCCTTGTTTGGCAACAACACGGGCTAGAAAGGCTTAGTTCGAATACAGTTTATAACTTTAATATCAATGAATGTCTTTTTAATTACCAAAACATAATGGATATGAATGAAGGGAAGTGTTATACCCTAACTAATTATTGTTTTTTTGCTTCTGCTTTCGCTTCTCGATCTATTTCTTCCACATCTTCGTCAGTTAGATGAAACTGTTTTTTTAGGTTTGTTAAAGTTCTATCTTCAGGCTCATTACCATTCAACCACTCATTGAAAGCATCTTCCCCGATATGATCTATCAGTACTTGGTCAATGAAATACTCAGGATTGTCATAATTTTCATGGTTATGGTTGCTATGATCACTTTCATCTGATAATAGGGCAAAACGCTCGAAATCATTTGGCCAAAAATATTCTGGATTGATAGTGTCTGAGAAGTTTGGGTTCTTTTTCCCTTCATTATTTACATCAAAGTGTAAATGGTAACCCCTTCCAGCTTTTTCTCCTGGAGCTCCTGTATTCCCTGATTTACCAATTCTATCTCCTCTGCTAACAACCTCATATTTTTTAACAGAGTAGCTATCTAAATGCAGGTACCTAGTGATCAGTTTGTTTCCATTAGGGTCTTCATCGTCATGTTCAATTGTCACATACTTAATTGGGGCGCTTGTATAGATACCAACTGCGATAACCTCACCATCAGCAACTGAATAAACTGACTCTAGTTTTACGCCGATATCAATTCCTTTGTGCTTACCACCATCTGGATCTTTGTCTTTATAATTTCCAGTAATATCTTTACTAGTGGTTGGCCACCTCCACCCCAGCGAAGAGTATGGATCATCAGGAGTGGACATAGTTTTTACATCAGTGGCTTGAGCTAAAGAAGTACTACTAATACTTAGTGAAATTACTGTAGTAAGTAATCCCAAAGTAAATCGTTTCATTGATTCTGAACCATCCCTATTTTATGCAAAAATGTAAATATTATCAAATTAATTCTATCATTAATAATATAAAATTCAATATATTTTTATGGTCATTTATTTTTAGATTTCTTAACGGAAGGGTGGATATTTGGTAGCGAATATGCTTTCCCCCGATCATGTACCTGTACCTTTGAAGTTCTTTCGAATGTATTGATCAGATATGACAACCTCCACAATAAATGCCAATCCGCTACAAAGCGATTTGTCGGGTTTTCGTTCTTCATTTAAACAAGATGATTTCTGGCCAATGTAAAAAGCCCCGACATATAAATGCCGGAGCTGAAAGAAGGTACTGACTGTGTACCCATCGAATTCACTGAGGAATGCAGCGCAAGCTAGTCCTTTTTACGGCCGTGTATGTGCCCATAGCTTGCCCATTATTTGCCCACATTCTTACTACAAGATATTAACGGTAATTGATGCTTAGGAAGAGAAAAGCCCGATTTATCAAGGGTTTTTAATGAGCGTTTACAGGTATTTAACGTAAAAATAATCAAGTTCGAGATGGAAGGTTCTATCGGGTAATAGTTTTTGTAACGTGTAAATACGTGTCTGATTCGTTCAGACACGTATTTTTATTTGCCCCGCTTTATTAGAGAAAACGCATAAGCCCTCTGGCGGTATGGTCAAGACCCCATTTCGTACACAGTTAGAAAGACCCCGGCCGTCAGTCAGGCCGCAAACTGACGCCTAAATTCACTAGGCGTCAGTTTTTAGCTTTAGTTGAAGACGCTGCTCATTGTAAAAATGTATACAATCCTCAAATCTTCTTTGAGCATCTTGAATATCTCGTATATCATAAGGAAATAGAGCTTCGGTTTTCAAATGAGAAAAGAAGCTCTCCATCGAGGCATTGTCTAAACAATTGGCCCGGCGTGACATGCTGATTTTGGCGCCAACCATGAGGGTGAAGACAGACCGCAAGTTCTATTTACTGGAATAAAATGGAAAATGGATGGTGGTCCGGTGGGCAACAATATTCAATTTCATCGTGGATAGGAAGGCTACATAAGTAGTTCAAAAAGAAAAAAGAATGGCCTATCGATAGTAACTTTTGTAATAAGAGTAACCCTCTAGTTAGTTTCTCGACTAGAGGGTTACTCCTATTTAAAAGTCATTATTACTGCAGAGGGCTTTCGTCGTCTTTATGCGTTTCAATTATGTCGACCATCTCATTTAATTGGATTTTCTCTTTATTATTGTCAACTTTATCATTTTTAACTTTAAATTTTCCTTGGTAGGAACCCACTACTGCATAGTGATCAGTAGAGTTTGTTTTGTTAGCTGGTGAATCATCAACATTTAGAAATAGGAGGACTTTCTCGTTTTCAGTGAATTCTGGTGCGTTTTCCATATCCATAATTATTTTTTCCGTTTCTCCACCGTAAACGCGAACTACGACTTCGTCTAATTGTTCACCTTTATGCGTTTTGTTTACTTTTATTGTGATATCTCGATAAATTGCATCCGCATCCTCAATCACTTCTGGCTCATTTCCATCCTCTGTATTCCATTGTGGCTGTGTAATGTCATTAATTTTACCCTCAATGATTAAGGAACTTGCTGCAGCCATTTCCTCAGGTGATAATTCGATTAACGTACCTTCAATACGAATTGTTGACTTGGTTGCATTATATGTGTCGTAAACCACATAACCAAGCCCAAAAGCTAAAATCATAGAAGAAGCGATTATTCCGCTTTTAATGTTCATTTTCATTATTTTTACCTCCTTGTTATTTTTAATCCTAGATGCTATTTAGAGTGGTTAATCACATAAGCATCTTTATCATATTTTGAGAGAGGAATTTTTACTTGATCCTTATTTAAAGTTGCATACATAACAGCCGGTTTATCTGCTAAATGACCAATCCCAAGTGCATGTCCCATTTCGTGAGTCATGATGGTTCGTAGGTGGTATGTATTTGAATCAGGTTTAGATCCGGTCGAATAGGCAAATGATTCGTTGACTACTATATCTGCTTCGATAACATAGTCAAAACCATTGATATAAGCTCTTGTTTCGGCAAGTATACCACCAGTAGTCCCAAGAGAGGCTGTATAGATTATGTTTATCTCATCATTTTTAGAAGAAGCAATGTCTGTTTTTGCAGGGCTTTCCTTTAGATAATATACGGGATCATCAACATTGTTCCATTGGTTATCAGCTGTTATAATCGCAGTTCTCTCACTTTTAGTGATTGATTTATCCAATGTGTATTCATAATCCTTATTAGGGTCCCACTTTGCAAATGCAACATCAGCATTACTTGCTTCTGCAAAACCATAACCCAAAGCAAAAAAAGCTCCTAAACACGATGTTAACAAGATTGATTTCTTAAACATTTTCATGGTAACTCTCCTTTTTAATAATAATAAAAACAGCACGATTTAAAATATAACAATATTACCAATTTATGTAAATATTCATTTATCGACTTAATTATACATTTTTTTACATTTGCATTTGAAGGTTAACCTAACCGAAACAAAAGCTGATAAAGACAAGTGGCGCAATGAAGTAGTCCACAAGTTTTTCACCAAGGACGAACTCGCAAAATACATTGAAAAATTTGTGAAGGTGGAGTAAAAAAGAAAAGCCAAAGAACATAATTTCTGGGACTCTCTAACGTGCAGATTTTGTGCCGACTCAAGATGAAAAGTAATAAATTGTGTTGACGAGTCAACATCTCTGAGATAGCGTAAATCAATGTTTTCCTGATGCGATACAACGCTATGAAATTAATCAGTATTCAAATTCGAGATGGAAGGCTCTATTGGATAATCGTTTTTGTACCCCTGCTTTATTAGGGAAAACGCATAAGCCCTCTGGCGGTAATTCGCCGGAGGGCTTTTTTTACGAGGACAAACTAAATTCCCATAATAAGATCATAAATACCGCCATCGGAATGACCCAAAGTAAAGGAATGGCGTTGAGTGCGTAACTCGTTTTGAATTTCAACTTGTGGTAGTAGTACCAACTGCCCATCGCTGAGGCAAGTAGTACAAATGGATACGATAGGATCGTATAGAACACCTCCGGCGCTCCAGTATCATATTCATCTTCAGGTAGAAGCAGAATGGTAAAAAAAACAGAAATTATCCAAGCCAATAAGAAAATGGCATATACGCTTTGACTAATAGAAAAGACGAGACAAGCTGTCTTGTTTTTCATAAGTGCCTGATTCCTCCCAAAAAGTGGAATTGCTAATATGCAAGACGAGAGGGGATGGAAAAATGTAACAATAATTAATCGTAGGGGCTTTTTTGTGCATGCTGAAACATGTACATTCGCTTCACTCAATGATAAAATGTTCGTATATATTAGCTAATGCTGTCCAACATCAACGAAGTATGCCTACGTATCCAGGCATGCTTTTTTCGGGCGAGCACAAACCTTTTCACAAAAACGCAGTTGCTCTTCTAGGAGCAGGCAGCCGTAGAGGTTTTCATACTTTTTGGAGCGGGGTTGCACATATGATAGTGGTAAAGCAGTTAATGGATCATTGCCACTGCTTTTTTGGGAGCCTGGGAGAGCTGTATCAATCCGAGGATGCGGATATCCTGATTGCCGCCTATCCTGCTACGCGCAAGCGAGGATGGTGGACGTATGCCACGCTTGAGCTGCACAAGATGGGGGCAACGGAGTACCTCGTCTATTCCTATCAGTTTGAGCAGAGAATGATCACGCATTTGGCAAGAGTAGCGGCCCAAGTGATTCGTCAGTGGGAGAGTCAAACTACCCGCATGGAGTCTGGAGGCATTTTTTCACTCGGGGATACAATCGTGGAAAAATCGGTTTTGAATCATATGGTACTGACCCCTGCCTATTATGAAGAGGCTGGACTTGAATATTATACAAATGGCAAGGACGTAATCAGGTTCATGATGCTTCATGCAATCGCGGATTCTGAAGCGAAGTTTTTGGAACAATATGGACTTATGGCATTACAGGAAAGGTTAGCGCACTCCGGTGTCGATTCCCTGAATGTTACGCGTACGCCTGCCATCTGAGAAGGGAGCGAGCGAAATGTCAGCGATTCGCTTGAGAGTCACCGTAGTAGTAGAGCACGAAGGGAAAGTCCTCCTCATCCGTGAGCAGACACAACGAGGTATCTTTTACAACCTGCCAGGGGGAATCGTAGAATATTTGGAAGCGATTCCAGACGCGGCGAAAAGAGAAGTGATGGAAGAGACCGGACTTCTGGTGGAAATGGAGCGATTGATCTGGATAGACGATCGGATCGATCAGGAAGGGAACGGCAAGCACACAGTCGGCGTGGGAGTTCTGGCGAAGCTCATCGGTGAAGAGACGAATCCTACGCCAGGTGGTATCGTCGATGAAGAAATCGAATGGGCTGGTTGGGTCACGCTAGACGAGTGGAAGCAACTGCCGAACGACCACAAAACACGCCCGGATCAAGTCAAGCAAGTCTTGTCTGATCCTACTTATCAGCCGATGTACTTGGGAAATATGCTGAGCCAAGCAGAATAAAAGCAAGAGACACCGCCCTTTTCCTAGTGAAGAGGAGCGGTGTTTTTTTACTTAGCTTTTTGCTGAATAGAAGCTTTTCTTCCTTTTGCGACAGCCAACACGACAATGACAGCCGAGAGCACAGCACCGAGTGTCAATGGCTCGGACAGGAGGAGCCAGGCTGCGATGATCGATAAAAAGGGTTGAAGGTATTGAATTTGACTGACTTTGGCGATGCCGCCGAGTGCCAGTCCGTGATACCAGGCGAAAAATCCGAGAAACATACTGATTACACTGGTATAGCCAAAACCGATCCAGACGGGCCAAGTGGCTTGCTTTAATTCAGTGAGTAGAGGACCTGCGAGCGGAACGACGAGAAAAGGAAAGGCGAAGATCAACGACCAACTGATGACCTGCCAACCGCCCATCGTCTTGGAGAGCTCACCGCCGACCGCGTATCCGATGGCAGCACTGATGACCGCCCCGAGCAAGGCGAGATCCGCCCATTGGAGGGCACCAAAGCCAGAACTGATCGCGTAGGCGAGAATCGTCACACAGGCGATCGCACTAGAAATCCAATACTTACGGGCGGGGCGTTCTCCTGAAAAAAATATCGCTGCACCTGCTGTAGCCAATGGCAATAGTGCGATGATGACAGCACCGTGGGTAGCAGGCACTCTCTCCATCGCCCAAGACGAGAAAAACGGGAAGCCTGCTACTACGCCGGCAGATACGAGCAACAGTTTTTTGGTCTCTTGCCAGGTAGGAAACGGTATTCGTTTGATTAGGAGCACCAAAGCAGCCAGTACGGCCGCGATTAACGCTCGTCCCAACCCTGCCGATAGGGGAGAGAGCACGGTAACAACCACCTTCGTTACGGGCAAGGTCAAGCTGAAGCTAAGCACCCCGATGAAGCCATACAGCAAGCCCATTTTCTCTGCATGCAGCTGGTCAGGAGTGGCTGACTGCTCTTTTTGTACGTGCTGTTTCTCGAAAGGGAGCTGTGCGCTCATCCGAATCCCATCCTTTGTCGAATATAAGTTTCTGTTGTTCCATCTTAGAGGCGAACGATCAGAAACGGTAGAGCCAATTGGCAGCAGGAGCAGTAAGCCAATTTGTCGAAAGGGAGGGAAAACAGCAAGTGTGGAGGATGGATAGGGATGGAATGGAAGCCGGACAAAGATGCGGGAGTTCCGATCTATATGCAAATCGCCAAAGAGCTGGAGCGACAGATTGTGCTGGGAGTGCTGTCCCCTGGTACATCTCTGCCGCCGGAAAGAGTGTTGGCACGGCGCTTTGGCGTCAATCGCGGGACCGTATCGGCAGCGTCTATGGAGCGGAAGCGGGCTGGCTACGACTGACCTATTCGTGGGAGGGCCAGGCGAACATCGAGGAGGGAATTCGTCGTATCCAAAGAGTCCTTCAGCAGAAAAAGCGATAAGAAAAGGGATTATTTCCTTATTTATGAAACTAATTTTCATTTCACTCGTATGCACTATAGAGGCAATTTTAGAAAGGGGGGACAGTCGTGGGCGTACTTGAAACCGTCTACATGGTCTGCCTTGTACTTGGTCTCATCTACACGCTCATCTCGCTGTTGTTTGGCGATGCGCTCTCGGATTGGCTGGGACATCTGCATCTGCCTTTTGCACAGCCCATTTTGTTGGTCAGCGGCATGACCGCCTTTGGCGGAGCGGGGTATTTGCTATCTCGGTACACTTCTCTTGGTGCGCTTGTTGTGTTGGTGCTGGCAGCTGTCATTGGCATCGCTTTGGCTCTTGTCTCGTACTTCCTATGGGTAAAGCCGATGAGCCATGCGGAAAATTCCACGGGCTATTCCATGAGTCAGCTTGGAGGGAAGCTGGGTGAGGTCGGGACGACGATTCCTGCTGAAGGACTGGGAGAAGTGCTGCTGCCGATGATTAGTGGAACCACTTACCATATGGCGGCGAGTCTTGAGGGGCAGATTATCCCGCAAGGAACCCGTGTCGTCGTGGTCGAGGTGCGTGACCATGTCTTGTATGTGATCCCCTTTTACACTGAATCTGGCGAAGGAGATGAGAAGTGATGTTAGAACCCGGTATTTTGACGGTAGTAGGTGTTGTCGTCGCAGTCTTTCTCGTAGTGGGTATTGCCTTTTGGGCCCGTTACAAAACAGTAGGTGCAGATGAAGCCATGATCGTGACGGGGAGCTATCTCGGCTCGAAAAACGTACTGAGTGACGAATCCGGACGCAAAATGAAGATCGTCCGCGGAGGCGGCGCATTTATCCTCCCTATTTTTCAACAGGCAAACTTTCTGAGTCTTCTGTCTCATAAACTGGACGTATCGACTCCTGAGGTATATACCGAGCAGGGCGTTCCTGTTATGGCAGATGGCGTAGCGATCATCAAGGTAGGCGGTTCGATTGAAGATATCGCGACCGCAGCCGAGCAATTTATGGGCAAGAGTGACGAGGCACTGCGCGGAGAAGCACAGGAAGTACTTGAAGGCTATTTGCGGGCAATCCTCGGCAGTATGACGGTAGAGGAAATTTACAAGAACCGTGAGCGATTCGCACAAGAGGTGCAAGCCGTAGCGACGAAGGATTTGAAGAAAATGGGGCTGTCCGTTGTCAGCTTCACGATCAAGGATGTCCGCGACAAAAACGGCTATTTGGCTGCTCTTGGAATACCGCAAATCGCTGCAGTGAAGCGTGATGCGACCATCTCGCAGGCTGATGCGGACAAAGAAGCGCGGATCAAGCAGGCTCAGGCAGAGGAAGAGGCACGCAAGGCAGAGCTGCTGAAGGAAACGAACATTGCCGAAGCAGAAAAGGAAAAAGAGCTGAAGGTAGCGGCGTTTAAGCAAGAGCAGGACAAAGCGAAGGCGAGCGCGGACCAATCCTACAAGCTGCAAGAAGCTGTCGCTAAGCAGCAGGTTACGGAAGAAGAAATGAAGATCGATCTCGTCCGTAAGCAGAAGGAAATCGAGCTGGAGGAAAAAGAAATTCTTCGCCGAGAAAAGCAATATGATGCGGAAGTGAAGAAAAAGGCCGACGCCGACCGTTACTCTGTGGAACAGGCGGCAGAAGCGGAAAAAGCGAAGAAGCTGAGAGAAGCAGACGCGATCAAGTACCGCATTGAGGCAGAGGCAAAAGCAAATGCCGAGCAGAAGCGTCTGGAAGGTTTGGCGATTGCCGAGGCTGAAAAAGCCCGCGGTAGTGCTGAGGCAGAAGTCACGCGTCTCAAGCTCGAAGCTGAAGCAGAAGGGAAAGAGAAGCTGGCTGAAGCATTTGAAAAATTTGGTCATGCAGCTGTACTCGATATTATTGCGAAAATGCTCCCTGAACTGGCTGAGAAAATCGCCGAGCCAATGAAGGCGATCGACAAGGTAACGATCGTGGATGCAGGAGGCGGTCAAGGAGATGGCGTCAATCGTCTGAGCGGGAATGTCACGAAGCTGATGGCCCAACTGCCAGAGATGCTGAAAGACGTATCGGGTTTGGATATGAACAAAATGATCTCAGACTTTATGCAAAAGGGTGGTACCGCGCCCGTGCAGCAACAGCCTGTACCCGTAAAAGTTCAAGTAGAGACGGATTCTATTTTGGAGAACGAAAAGGAATAACCAAATCGATCAAAGGAGAAGTGCCCCTTTTAGGAGAGGGGCACTTTTTCATGGAAAGAAAATCAAGGATAGTCTACCTGCTTCGCGCGTCCATATCCTCTCAACAATTCGCTGACCGTTACGAATTTATACCCTCTATTTTTCAACTCAGGTAATATTTGCTCGAGAGCTTGTACGGTCTGTCTGCGGTTGCCTCCGTAATCATGAAATAGCACGATGTCACCATTCCGAGCGTTGTTCAAAACCTTGTTGACGATTTTTTTTACACCGGGATCGCTCCAATCACGTGTGTCTTGATGCCAAGACCACATGATCACGAGAAAACCGGCTTGCTTGGCTGTATCGACGACTTTCTCGTCATAATATCCTCCCGGAGGACGAAAGAGGGTGGGACGAACCCCTGTTGCCGAATAAATCGTCTCCTGCGTTTTTTGCACCTCTTCTAACAGTCGATTCCCTGACAGCTTTCGAATATCTGGATGACTGTAAGTGTGATTCGCAATCTCATGTTGATCATTCGCGAGAGATTTGACGATTTCCGGGTACTGGCTCACACGATTGCCTACGACAAAAAAGGTGGATTTGGCTTGATATTGCTTCAGCAACGCTGCGATCTGAGGAGTGTATACCTGATCGGGACCATCGTCAAAGGTAAGGGCAATCACTTTGCTCTCTGTCGGCACTTCCCAAACGATATCTCCTCTTGTTTCGTAATACTCGCGATTTTTTCCCCGAATCGCACTGGCTGTCTCACTGAAGGAAGGAGCAAGAATGACAGCCAATAAAAGGGGGAAAAAGAGGATATGTCTTTTCATTCGTTCACCTCGTTGCTAGAGACTTTCGTGCTAGGTAGCTGTACGTGATGATGTACTCATCGTTACTATGCGCCAACTCTTGATGAATATTCCTTTGTGTCCTTGTGAAAAAGACACTTGTTCTTTTTATGTGGATAAATTAAGCTAGTAACAGCAAAAGACGTGAGAGTTAGATGGAGGAATTAATCATGAAGGTAGCAAAATTTGGAGGAACATCACTGGCGAATGCCGAGCAGATAAAAAAAGTATGCCAAATTGTTAGGGCGGATCGTGACAGACGATTCATTGTTGTATCGGCACCCGGGAAACGGCACAAGGAAGACACAAAGGTTACTGATTTGTTAATCGCTTATGCTGAGCGATTTTTAGCTGGGGAGCCTACAGAGGAAGCGAAACAAGCAATTTTCTTACGCTATCAGGAGATTGTGGCAGGTCTGGAGCTTTCTGCTGAGATTGGTCAAGAGATCGAAGTGGAGCTCGGGGGGGTTCTCGCAAACAAGGCGGGCTTGTCCGCGGAAAGATTCATGGATGCGGTAAAAGCTACGGGAGAGGATACATGCGCCAAAGTTGTTGCTCATTATTTGCAGAGCTTGGGCGAGGTGGCGTCCTACATCAATCCAAAGGATGCAGGAATGCTCGTTACAGATGAAGCAAGCAATGCTCATATCCTCCCAGAAGCCTATGCCAAATTGGCGACATTGAAAGAGCAGGAGGGAATCGTCATTTTGCCTGGCTTCTTTGGCTATTCGCGTGCAGGTGATCTGGTAACTTTTTCACGCGGTGGCTCGGATATTACGGGTTCGATTCTGGCTGCGGCGGTTCATGCAGAAGTCTACGAGAATTTTACCGATGTTGATTCTGTATATGTGGTCAATCCGAACCTGATTGCCGATCCGAAAAAGGTGACAGAGATTACGTACCGAGAGATGAGGGAGCTGTCCTATTCCGGTTTTAGTGTGTTCCACGAGGAAGCGTTGATTCCCGCGTATCAAGCGGATATACCTGTATGCATCAAAAATACGAACAATCCGTCTGCGCCTGGTACGATGATTGTGGCCGAGCGTGGATCTGCTACAAACAGAGTGTCGGGTATTGCAAGCGATGGCGGCTTTTGCAGCATTTATGTCAGCAAGTATTTGATGAACCGCGAAATTGGTTTTGGTCGCAAGCTGCTGCAAATTCTGGAGGAGGAAGAGCTTTCGTATGAGCATACTCCATCTGGAATCGATAACATTTCCGTCATTCTGCGCGAGCGCGATCTCACGGAAGAAAAGGAACAGCGGATAGTGGAACGCATCCGCCAAGAGCTGTTCGCTGATGACGTTGCTGTTCAGCATAGTCTTGCACTCGTCATGATTGTTGGAGAGGGAATGCGTCAATCTGTGGGGACAACTGCGAGAGCCACTACTGCGTTGGCTACTGCGAAAATCAATTTGGAAATGATCAATCAGGGGTCATCGGAAGTAAGCATGATGTTCGGGGTAAATGCCGAAGAGGCAGATCGTGCTGTGATTGCTTTGTATCAAGAGTTTTTTGGAGCCGAAGAACCATTGGTTTCCTCATCGTCACAAGCCGCTACTGTCAGTGTGTAGTCGCGTGCTTCAAATGAGCCGCTATTTCCATCCTGTACCCATTGATAGACACACCATTCTGGCTGTGCGGTTGCGAGTCCCACAATCCAATAGCTGAGCGTAGGATAATGCCAGCCAGCTATGTCGTGTATTGAAGGGATTGGAGGAGTATGAGGATGTGTATGCAAGACACCCAACCATTGGAGATCGTGCTTGCGGATGTGCTGCAATGCTTGAAGAAAAGTTGTCCCATCCCAAGCGAACACGTGCTTGTCGGGTGAGACGGGCATCGGTACACAGAGCGTAATCGTTGCTCCACGACCTGCGAGCAATGCTGAATATTCATAAGGAAACGCCTCTTGTGCTTCGGCCAGGAGGCGTTTCGCTACTTTTTTCGCCAGGAATATTTTGTTATCCTTAATCGCAAAGGGTTCACCCAACCAAGCGGGATTTTTCATTCGGCTTCCGTCCTTCTTTTCTATTCGGCCATGATTTGGAGGTTAGCATTTGATGACTACGATACAAGTGGGAGTTTGCGGCTGGGGCGATCAGCACGAATTGTACGTACAAGGTGTACGCAATCGAGACAAGCTGTCCGTATATGCCAGCCACTTTCCAATTGTAGAGGTGGATAGTTCTTTTTACGCTATTTTACCACAGCGAAATTACGAATCGTGGGTGAAGGATACACCTGAACGATTTGGCTTTATCGTCAAGCCTCATCAGGGGATGACGGGACATCAACGGGGGGACGCCTCGGGAAGTAGACGGGAATTATTTCGTCAGTTCGAGGAGAGCATCCAGCCGGTCGTGGAGGCTGGCAAGCTCAAAACATTGCTGTTTCAGTTTCCGCCGTGGTTCGATTGTACCCGAGAGCATGTCCAGTATGTGACCGCTTGTCGTCAAGCCATGCAGGCGTATCCGTTTGCGGTGGAGTTTCGCCATCAAAGCTGGTTTGATTCACGGTATTCGGAGCAAACGCTGGATTTCTTGCACAAGATCGAAGCGACACATGTCGTATGTGATGAACCACAAGTCGGAAAAGGCTCGGTCCCGATTGTTCCTGCCGTGACGAAGTCATCCTTGGCATTGGTTCGCTTTCATGGGCGCAATAAAGCGGGCTGGCGTGATCCTGGAGAGGGACAGAATTGGCGAGATGTCCGCTATTTATATCGATACAGTGAGACAGAGTTTGCAGAGTGGGTGGAACATATCAGACTGCTCGAACGGGAAGCGGATGAAGTCTGTATTTTGTTCAACAATAACTCTGGAGGAGATGCAGCAGCGAATGCGAAGCAGTTTTCGGAAATGCTTGGCCTTGCACCTACTGGTCTGAATCCTCGTCAGATGGACCTGTTCTCCACGTAAGCAAGAAAGAAGGGGAGTTCATGCTAGTAACAATTGCCATCTTATTTGTCATCATCGGAGTCGTGGCTGGCGTCATTGGCAGTATCGCGGGTCTGGGTGGTGGGATTTTTTTCGTGCCCGCCCTGCTGTTCTTTGCGAACTGGTACATACCCGGATCGATGAACCCACAGGTAGCAGCGGCGACTTCGCTGATCGTGATCGCGGTAACCGCCCTTTCTTCCTCCCTTTCTTATCTCAAGCAAAAAAAAGTAGATAAGCAGAGTGCCCTGCTCTTTTTTATCGGGAGTGCGCCAGGTGCTATTGTGGGTGTGTATCTTAATACATTACTAGCAGTGGAGGGCTTTTCGCTGCTGTTTGGCTTGTTTCAGCTCTGTATGTTCGTCGTATTGATGATCAAAGACAAAATCAAACCACGCAGCATCGCGTGGGAAGTCCAACGCCACTTCGTCGACAACGAAGGAAATGAATATGTGTACGGATATAGCAAATGGTCCGTGATTACGATTGCCTTCTTTGTAGGGATTACCTCATCGCTATTTGGCGTGGGTGGCGGCATCCTGATGGTTCCAGCCATGATGATTTTGTTTCGCTTCCCGCCACACATTGCCACGGCGACGTCCATGCTGGTCATTTTTTTATCCGCGGTGGTTGGATCAATCACGAACATTTTCCACGACAACGTACACTGGCTGTATGCAGCAATGCTCGCGCCAGGAGCATGGGTGGGCGGAAAGCTCGGAGCGATTGCCGCCAGTAAAATGAAGGGTCGTACCATCGTGCTGTTTTTGCGTGTTCTGATTTTGGGAATTGCCCTACAAATGATCGGAGAAGCGATTTTTGGATAAATAGACGAGAGGGAGGGGAAAGTCGTGGCTGACACCTGTACCTTACACATTATGCACACGAATGATTTGCACAGCCATTTTGATACGATGCCGCGAATTGCAACCTGCCTGAGCATGCACCGAGAAGAGTGGGAGAACAGGGGAGAGCATGTGCTGACGGTCGATATTGGGGACCATATGGATCGAATGGATATCCGATCGGAAGCGAGCTTTGGGAAAACAAACGTCGAGATCATGAACAGAAGCGGGATTCAATACGCGACGATCGGAAACAACGAAGGCATCACACTCCCAAAAGACAAGCTGAATGAACTGTACACAGAAGCGCGCTTCACGATCATTACGGGCAATCTGTTAGAACCGACAACAAATTCTGCCCCGTCTTGGGCAGTGGCATATGCCATACATACTGTAGGTGAGCTGCGGTTGGCGCTCTTGGGAATGACGATTCCCTTTGGCCCCTCCTATCAAAGTATGGGGTGGGAGATCAAGGAACCGATCCCGATTCTCCGTGAGCAGATTGCAGCACTGCGCTCGTCTGTCGATGTTGTCATTTTGCTTTCGCATCTCGGCTATCAGACAGATTGTGTGCTGGCAAATGAAGTCGATGGGCTGGATGTGATTTTGGGTGGACACTCTCATCGGACACTGCCCCAAGGAGAACGCATAGGCGGCACCTTGATCACACAAGCTGGGCGATTTGGTGAGTATGTCGGCCATGTACAGCTCGTTTGGGACCGGAAGAGGAAAAGGATTACAGATGTGCAAGCAGAGCTTTTTCAGACAGAACAGTATCAGGCAGACGAATCATTGAGCCAGTTCATTGAGAGTGAAAAAGTATGGGCGGAGAATCGTTTGTTTCAGCCCATTGTTCAATTGGAGCAAGACATGCACATAGGCTGGACAGAAGAGACTCCCTATGGTTCCTTCATCGCAGCGAGTATTCGCAAATGGACAGGCGCTGAGATCGGCATGGCAAATGGAGGGCTGTTGCTTACCGATTTGCCGCGGGGCAGCTTGTCTTTTGCCGATTTGTTGCACAGTATGCCCCACCCGATCAATGCCTGTGCGGTCACGATTACAGGCGCGCAGCTCACCACGGTTCTGGAGCAAGCCATTCAACCGGAAATGGTTCATCGGGAGCTACGCGGGTACGGTTTTCGTGGCAAAATAGAAGGCTGGATGTGTGTGGATGGATTGCACATCCGTTACAGCGAGGATGATCAACCGCAAATTATCCAGATTGAAGTCAACGGGAAACCGCTTGATCGCGAGCGTCTGTATCGAGTCGGGACGATCGACATGTTTATGTACAATCGCATGTTTCCCGATTTGCTGCTCGGCAGTGAGGTTACGTTTTTCTTGCCCGAGATGCTGCGTGAAGTGCTCGCTACCACGATAAAGGATCAACAGATGCTGCAAAATGCGTTTCTTCCACGTTGGGAAAAGATATCGTCCACGTCAAAAAACCAATCGTAGAGACCAGGTTTTCGGGAATGCTATCGAAAAACGGGAGGAGACGAGCGATGCGCTTCATTGATGAAGTATACGAGCTGTACAAAGGACATTTTAATGGCGATGAAGAGGACATTACAGCGGTTGTCGTCGGAATTCTCGCGGAGCAGTCTCGGGATGATTTGCTGGACTTGGTCGAGGAAATGGACGAGGAAGAGCTGTTTCACATGCTCGCTACGTATATGATTGAAGTCATGAAACGAAAAGTCGCGATGGAGGATGAGCACTTTCCGACCAGCGTCATGCATTGATCAAAAGATAACTTTTTGAACTCCCTTATGGAGACCGACCTCACATTTCTCTTCTGAACGTCATAGGATGGTAACGCCAACAGACAGGAGAGAAAAGGAGGAATCTTGATGGTCGAGGTAGTGCCAATCCACTTTCCAGAGGGGACGGCAATTGCTGTCACCGTTCGTTTGCCCAAGACGACCCTATTGGCTGTAACGACCGATCATGGCTACATCATGTGTGGAGCGCTGGATGTGGGGCTCTTGAACGAGAAGTTAGCAGCGAGGGAAATTCTTGCCGGTCGTGCGGTAGGGGTCAAGACCATACAGGAATTGCTGGATGCGCCGCTGGAGTCTGTGACGACGACGGCGGAGACGAAGGGGATTACTGCTGGTATGACTGGTCGGGATGCTGTCATAAAAATGCTATAAACAACAAATGGCTCGCCTATAGAAAAAAACCTTTGTCATGGGACAAAGGTTTTTTGTTTTCTGAGGACTTGTTTACCAACGGGCATTTTGTTCTTCACAGATTCCGATCTTGCTTTGTACCTCAATCGTTTTTCCATCAGGTGTTGAGATTGTCCCGTCATAACGGCCGATGACTTGATGCAGAGTGGTCCGCACCAACGCCAAATTTTTGTGCTCGGTTCGAGCAAAGAGCGGGGTAAAGGTAAGGCGTACGGCAGATGATTCTTCACTCGCAACCGTCCAAGGGAGCATCCGGTTGTCAGGATCGTAGGAGAAACGAATTTGTTCACTCAGCTTGTAGAGGACACCATCGATCGTCATGCCATTTTCCGTCATCCCTGTTCCATCCGTCCAGCCTCTGCCAAAGTTAAAGCCTGCGACCCCCTCCGCGTGACGGAAAGAGCAGGTCGTCCAGTTCCAGCGAGTGTGATACGGCCAAACGCCACGTCCAAAATCCAGACTGGCAAAGGCATTCTGCTGATCGAGCAGATAGGTTTTCCCATTATAGCGAATGGTGCCGTACACAGGCCGGGCCGTTTGTTTCGATGTGAACTGAAAGCGTTCCGCACTCCACGGAATCACGACATTCAAGGACTCCGCTGGCGGATCAATCACAATGTCGAGCGAGAGAGGCTTATCGCCAGGACAAATGGCAGCCGCTTCAACGCTCGTTCCGCTGGCTCCTGGCTGAAAAGAGACGGAGAGCTTGCGACTCGCAAAGTGAGAAGGCTCATCTACGGTGGCACCAAGTCGAATCCCTGCGCCAAAAGGAACTGTTACGGCACTGTCCGCGGTCTCCCCTGTCGTCAGATCAATAAAATGGACAAAGACAATGCCGGCGTAATCCAGATTGACCATTGCGATCGACATTGCACATTCTGGCGCGGTGATAAACCAAAAATTCCATTTTTTCCGACGAAGCCAATGCCCACTAAATCGGCAGTCATGCAACGGATAGCGGGACCAGCCAATCGCTTCTGGAAGCAAGCGGCCATCCTGGTCACATAATGAAAGAGGCTGAGTTAATTCTTTTTCGATAAGCGGCATACGGTCATCTCCTTTTCAAACAAGGATTCTTCCAGACAAACTCGGTCAAGTGTCTTTCCCAGGTAGACACGAAAAGAAAATCTAGAAAAAATTTCATGTAGAATCAAGTCGAATCACGCTATAATAGGGATACCCTGAGGAAAGGCGAAGGAAAGGAAATGCGACTGAAATCCATTCAAAAATGTCAGCCGGGCGATAAACTGGCTCGTTCCATCTATACAGAGAATGGGACGATTCTCGTTGGGGCCGGAGTAGAACTAACCCAACGAATGATAACTCGACTCAAAAACAAAAACGTGAACAGTCTCTACATCCAAGACAAGCGCACGGATGATATCATCGTGGAGACAGTCATTTCCGAAAATACTCGCAGACAAGCAATGTCCATGATTCACGATACATTCCGAACCGTTCATCAAGTCCCGGATAAATGGCAGCAGCTTTTTTCGGACAAGGGTTTGGGACGCAAGCTGCGGGATGTCATGCAAACCGTTGCGGATGAATTGAACAACAATGATTCAGCCATGAATTTATTGGCAGATGCTTGCGCCTTCGACAATTACATATTCACGCACTCCTTTAACGTTGCCTTGTATAGTACAGCACTTGCCATAAATACCGGCTGTTCGGAAAAAGATGTGTTGGAAATTAGTATTGGCGGTATGCTCCACGACATAGGAAAAGTGCATATCCCAGACAACATTTTGAAAAAGCCGGGCCGCCTTACACAAGAAGAATTTGAAATCATGAAAAGACATACGGAGATCGGCTTTGAAATGCTGCGTCGCCAAGATGACATTCCGTTGCTTGCGGCCCACTGTGCTTTTCAGCATCACGAGCGCTGGGATGGCTCCGGTTATCCACGGCACCTGAAAAAAGAAGAGATTCATCCGTTTGGTCGGTTGATGGCAGTGGCCGATGTATTCGATGCCCTGACCTCACATCGGGTATACCGTCGCGGAATGCTTCCTCATGAAGCGATAGAGGTCCTCTATTCCGGTTCAGGCAAACTGTTTGACCATGTGTATGTAGAGGCATTGCGAAATACGATTGCACTCTATCCTGTTGGTCTGACCGTCACCCTGAACAATGGTCTGTCTGGTGTCGTCGTCGACTCGAACAAAGGAATGCCGAGCCGTCCGATCATCAGAGTCCTGGTGGATGAGGAAGGTCGGGATATCGAGCACCCCTATGAGTGTGACTTGTCCAAAATGCTGACGCTCATGATCATCGCCTGTGGCGATTTGGTATAATCAGAGCCAGTCCTTCTTTTTGAAAATAAAAAACATCGTCGTGCCGATGGCAGCCATACATCCCAGCACGATGTAGTAGCCGTAGGGTGAATGCAGCTCAGGCATCACATCAAAGTTCATCCCGTAGATACCCGTCACAATCGTCAACGGCATAAAAATTGTCGTCAAGGCGGTAAAGACACGCATAATATCGTTGGCTCTGCCAGTAAGCGCCGCTAGATACGCTTCGCGCAAGTTTCCGATGAGGTCGCGAAACGCTTCAAAGCTTTCTACAATTTTGCTGGCATCCTCTACAATATCGCCAAAGTACTTCCGCAGATAGGGTTGAATCAGCGGGAGTTCTTTTTTATGTAGAGCGTCAATTAAATCCCGCTGGGGAACGAGCATTTTACGGGCGTACAAGATTTCACTGCGCAGCCCGATAATTTGTTCCAGATGGGATTTTTTCGTGTGCATCAAAATTTGTTCTTCCAGATCTTCCAGCAGGTCTTCAATTTTTTCCGTCACATCAAAATAACGATCGACAATTTGATCTACTAGGTAGTACAGAAACGAATCGGGGCGATTGACTTCTTTTTCCCGGATGATAGACAGCATGGTAGTGAATTCGGGTGCCTCCTGCTTCGTTACGGTGATGATGGTGCTGCTGCCCAAAAAAATATTGATCTCGCGCAAGAAGATATCGTGATTGTGGAAGGTAATGCCGTTGATGACCATAAAGTAATGATCATCGTAATTTTGCAGCTTGGGCCGCTGTTCTTCCTCGTCGATGCAGTCCTCGACAGCCAGATGATGCAGTCCGAACAGCGGCTGTAAAATATCCAAATCGAATGGCGCAGCATGAATCCAGTAAAACCCGTTCATAGGTGGAGTAGCAGCCTCTTCGATGTCTTCTATCTCAGTGATGATTCCGTTTTGTATGAGTCTGATCTTCATGATCGATTCTCCTGCAAGTGGATTCGGTTGCGGCGGGTAGACGGGGCCAGATCTGGGTGAGGATCAGTTCATAAGCAGAGCGAAGTGCTCGGCGGCTGGGCGGAGCCTGTGATACACGCTGTTGCTTGGGAGTCGTCATGCCAATTCGCCTCCTCGATGAAAGCCTTCATCCTATACGTATGAACGTCAACTCGTCCGTTTTCCCGCTGCGGCTAGCTTTGGTAATTCCCTTGATTCGTACTCATGCGTATCTGCCAGTCCAAGAGAGGCGATGTACCGCATGGCTCCCGCGACATCTGTTGCGGTGACAGGCTGGTAGGCACGTAACGGACCGACCCAGAGAAATGAGAGTGATTGGGATAGCTTCGCACCGAGCTCTTCCGATCGACGGTGTTCCTGTCTTGGGCCCAATAAAAGGGAAGGATGGAACATATGCAGACTTGGAAGCGCCAACTCGCGCAGTGCTTCCTCAAGTTCACCTTTTACACGATTATAGAAAAAGACGGATCGGCTATTTGCGCCGATTGCGGTGATGATGAGAAACTGGCTGGCTCCTTCTTCTTTTGCCATACGAGCAATTTCGAGCGGGTACTGATAATCCACTTTGCGAAACGCCTCGCGACTTCCAGCCTTTTTCATGGTTGTCCCCAAACAGCAAAAGATGTCTGCTCCTTCTAAAGACTCTCGGCAATCCCCCAACTGACGAAAGTCAATGACGACTGTCTGCAAGCGAGGATGCGTAAAGGAGAGCTCGTTGCGAACGACAGCGACGACTTTTTCATAGGCTTCATCTTCCAAGAGTTGCTGCAGCAATGCACGGCCGACGAGTCCGGTCGCTCCAAATAATACCGCACGTTTCATTGCCATAGTGTTCCTCACTTTCTACGATCCCTCTCTCTTATTTTACCGTTTAGAACGGTTTGACCAAAGCCATTTTTTGCATACTACAGATAAGCTGAACATAGGAAAAGGTGGATGTATCGACATGTGGACAAGCAAGAGGGTAGGTATGATTGGCTGCATCGTATGGATGTTGACGGGAGCCGAGTGGGGGCAAGCAGCTCTAGCCTTGGAGGCGAGAGCGGATCAGTCTCCCCCGACTGTGTTCGAACAAATCCAGATCAAACGGGAGGATGTGACGGGCGATGGTCGGCCGGATTTCGTTACGTTGCTAGGAAAGAGATTTGCGGCAGACAGTCCTTACTTCGAACATGTAAAAATCATGGTTCAAGACCCAGTTGCGAAAAAAACAGCCTTTTTTACAACACCGTATGGCGCTTATCAGCCGGAGATGTTCTTTTGTGATTTTACCGGAGGGGGTGTGCAACAAATTTTGCTTCAGGCGCCGACTGGGGGCAGTGGAGGGACCTCCGAGTTTTATTTGTTCACAGACAAGGACAACAAGCCAGCGATCCTGCCTGTTCCTCAGCCCTTGACGATTTCGGGCTCCTATCAGGACCATTACAAAGTGCCCTTGACGATCAAGGAGACGGGGGAGACTGTCGTTCTCGATTTGTCTGATCGCAAAAAAATCTATGAAGAAAATGGTGTATACAAGAACGGGAAGCTGGTTTCTCCAGTAGAAGTCATGCCTAACGCGTTCAGCGTACTTATGCCTATCGATGAGAACCGCGATGGCATCTGTGAATTAAAAGGGGAACAGCGGGTCAGCGGTGTAGCCAACGCCGATACGATAGCATATGTGGAGTCGTACTGGAAGTGGGACAAGACCAGTTGGAAGCTGCAACGGGCAGTCGTGAGGAAAGCGGAAATGTAGGCGTTAGCTAGGCTCATACAACCGCCCATGCACAAGGTGGGCGGTTTACACCCGTTTGCAAAGGGGTATATAATTGAAAGGATATTCCAGAGTTATATGTACTCGGATAAAAGGAGTCCAGGCTATGAGCACATGTCCGTTTTCCACCTTTTTTGGATTGAAAGGGAAAGGAAAAAGCGAATCTTTTTTTCAGGGGGTGAAGGAAAAGGGGGAAGTGCACATTGTAGGGAAAAACACCCTCGGGAAGCAACTAGCAATGATCAACCTGACCGAAGAAGAATTGAGCATTGTGAAAGCACTTCAGCCACTTATCATTCAAAATATTGACGCTATTGTCGACTATTTTTATGCCGGCATTGAAAATGAACCGCTTTTAATGAAGATTGTAAACCAAAACAGCACGATTGAGCGGTTGAAATTAACGTTGAACCGTCATATCTCCGAAATGTTTAGCGGACGCATCGACAGCGCGTACATTGAACAGCGCAGTAGAATTGCGGTTATTCATATGCGAATAGGCTTGGAACCAAAATGGTACTTGGGTGCATTCCAAAACATGCTGGTTTCCTTGATGGATCTCTTGCAAAAAAACATCGCGGACAAGAACGAGTTCGTACAAGCTCTCACGGCCGTCACGAAGATTCTCAGCATCGAACAGCAAATTGTGCTGGAGGAATATGAAAACGAGCATGAAAAGGCGCGGCAAGCGGAACAAGACAAAAAGGACGAGCTGCGAATCCTCCTGACCAATTCTGCGCATGAGCTGGCAGCGGTCTCTGAAGAAAACAGCGCGTCGGTTGTGCAATTGACAGAACAATCGAGAGAAGTGCTTCGTTTTGCTGAAAATGGCACGGGCTTTTCCACGAAAGCACAAGAACTGTCCTGTGAAGGTAAAGAAAAGCTGGAAAAACAACAGGAACAGATGAGCTTGATTCAGAGCAGCGTCAAGCAAATCGCGGAAGAAATGAACGCGATGGAGAAAAACGCAGATAAAATCCAAGGAATTGTAGAGGTCGTAACGGCAATTGCTGAGCAGACGAACCTCTTGGCGTTAAATGCTGCGATTGAAGCAGCGCGTGCTGGCGAACAGGGACGCGGATTTGCCGTCGTAGCCGATGAGGTCCGCAAGCTGGCAGAACAGACCAAAAAGTCGGTTTTCGGTGTGCGTGAGCTGATCGAGAAGACGAACCAACAGACAGTGGTCCTCTCTTCTGTCGTTGTAGAAATTCAGGCGCTGGTCCAATCAAGCACAGTAGTTGTAAACGAGACGAATGCCTTTTTTGAAGGCATCATGAGCGCTGTCTCAGACGGTAAAGAACAAAGCTCGCGCATTCAGCGGGAGCTGGAAAACTTCTTCAAAGTCATGGAAGATATGAATCAAGCAGTGGCACAAGTAGCCAGCTCTGCGGATGAGCTATCGGAAATAACAGAAAACCTGTAAAAAATAAAATCAGTATGAATTAGTCGGTTCAAAGAGACTATAGTGGCGGCAATTACGCAATGGAGGACTGTAAACGTTTACGGATATAACCGGACTTTGTCCATTGTTGCGAATGGCGTGAATTTCCCCAGGCTCTACAAAATAGCATTCACCCGTGCTGACATGGGTTGTTTGTGCTCGCTGCACTTCATTTTCATTATTCGTCTGGACATAAAGAACATTCGTTAACGTGCCTGAGACTACCCATTCCCATCCAAAAGAGTCACCATGATTATGCGGGATGGATTCCTGATCTGTCGGCAGATGGATCAAGACAACCTCTACATGTGGCGTGGAGAATAAAACTTTGCGTCCATAGGGCAGGTCTTGCGGCTCCGGGATGTATGGACCGAGTTGTTCCATGCAGGGAGACAGGGAGACGAGAGCGTGTCTAAGCTGGGCAGGAGTTGGTGAAACAAGGGAGCCAAATGCTTGTTCCAGACGTTCCAGATTCATGTAGGACCTCCCAAACGATAGTCATACTCTTACACTATATGATCAAATTTCAAGACTAGTGATAGACTGAGCTTATCCAAAAGGAAATTATTTACCATTATTATTACATTGTAAATCAACAGGATTACTCGAGTTTGGGGCGCTTTTGTAGAAAGAGCGTCCTTTTTTGTATGATCGGAAAGTATAGAGATGTCGACAATTGGCTGACTCACCACCTATTATGGAAGTACGGCAACAAATGCCGTACAGGACGATTTGGGGAAGCGTCCCCCTACAGAATATTTCGCGAAACTAAGCTTTTTCTGATTTCCATTCAAGAGGAGGCATGCGCATGTCAACTGCCATAATCAGTGTACGCACCCACTAGTGGGGGGCGTTGATTCAAACCACCTGTCATGATCGGGGAGGTTTGGATGTAGGTGAATAAGAAATGGTATTTGTATGTCAATGCGCTGTCATCCTTGGGGTCGCGGATGAATTTGATCGCGTGTAGCGCGTTGATTTTTACATTTGAATATAGTGCTTTTTGGATGACCGCTTTTTTCGTCGCACGACAACTAGGTGGGATGCTATTTAGTCCCCTCGCAGGCATGTTGGCTGATCGAATGGACAGAAGGCGTACCATGATCGCAAGCGACTTGGGGGCCGGCTTTGCTATTCTGGCCATCGTTTTTTATCCGACTCCGTATGTATTAATCGCAGCGGCTTTTCTCAATGGAATGCTGTATACGCTGTTTCATATTAGCTTTCAGGCATCCATGCCACACATATTTGGGAGTGAGCAACTGGTTCAGGTTAATAGTCGAAAGGTCAGGCTGGAGTCATTGGTAGGCATCATTGGCTTCATGCTGGGAGGATGGCTGACAGATCGCTATGGTTATACGATTGTGATCGCTTTGGATGCCGCCAGTTTTCTTTTCTCAGCGTGGATTCTGACGAGACTTCGTTGGGAGGAGAAGGAGAACAATGTGCTTGCTACGTTATCTGACGCGGATATCAGGGAAAAAGCAGCGAGCGGCTTCCGTGTCACCCTTCGTTACTTGCGGGATACACCCGTGCTTCTGACGATTAGCCTGTTAGCTTTTCTCGTATCGCTTAGCACGTCTGCTTATAATTACGGGTTGCCTTTTTTGGCGGATCAGTTACGTGGTAGTGACGCTACCCTGCACGGATTGATGTGGACGGCGATGAGTGTCGGAGGTTTGATTGGTTCCTATGTGGCAGCTCGTTTGCGAGTAAAGCTGGTGAATGGAATGCTCGTCGCTTATGCTGTTTTTTCCGTGGGGATTGTAGGGGCATTCGCGGCAAACCATGCTGTGTTTGTGCTTTTGCTCTTGATTTTCGCGGGTCTTTTTTCCGGGGCAGCACAGATTTATGAGAGCACACTCTTGCAACAAGCCCAAAATGAGCTGCGCGGCAAGGTGATGGGGGTACAGGGGCTTCTGAGTCGAAGCGGGTACTTCGTTGGATTTCTCCTGGCTCCGTTCATCGCGGGTGCCTTTACTTTATTTGGCATGCTGGTCTTTGCCCAGTTGATGTTTGTCGCAGGGCTGATCGGATTTGGCTTGTACCTTGTTTTTTCTCTCAAAAAATAGAAATCTGGCTCCCGATACTCGTAGTCTTTTTTCCACCTTCTAACCATAGGATGTACCAGTTGGGAGGTGTCGGGATTGGCCGTATTTCGACCCCGTCGGCGTTGGAGAAACCCGCTTTCACGTACGAAAGCGTTTTTGATCGCGTTGGTTATCTTTTTTGTTTTGACGATACAGACACTTGTGTTTTTGCAAAATCGACTGGAGCCTACTCTCTTGATCCTGGCGACGCAAAAAGCCGAGCAGTTGGCGAAAGAGGCGATAACCGATGCTGTAACCAAGCGGATTTCGCAGCAAGGCGTCGACTTCAACCAGATTGTCAAAATCGAGAAGAACAACGAGGGGCAGATTCAGGCGTATCAGTTCAACTTCAAGGAATATGCAAGAATCGTGGGCGAAACAACAGCGAGAGTTCAGAATAAGCTCCAAGAGTTCGAGCAAGAAAAAGTAGACCGTACGATCCCGCTTGGTTTGGCTACCGGGAACTCCTTTTTGGCGTCGATGGGGCCGAATTTGCCCGTGACCTTCGTGCCCATTGGCTCGGTCAAAACCAAGCTGGAGACAGAGCTAAAGGAAGCAGGCATCAATATGGTGCTGGCGACGGTTTATATTTTTGTAGAGGTCGATCTGCGTATTGTCATCCCTTTTTCGACTGAGGAGCAGACTGTCACGACGAAAATCCCGATCACCCATTCCTTGATCGTTGGCGATGTGCCGCAGTATTTGTACAACAACCCGGAAGGCAAGCCGGATGTGCCACGTGCCCCTGGGGATACACCGACTAGCACTCCTTAATCGCTGAATAGGAAAAAGCGGCAGCGGGTTGCTGTCGCTTTTTTTGTGTGCACCCAGCATGGATTGTCAACACTAAACTAACCGGTAGGAGTATTCAAAAAGATAGGGGTAATAAGCCTCATAAGCTTGAGGAGGAAATTTGATGAATATCACTAAGATAGTTGAGGGTATATGGGGAAAGAAATGGTCTCCTTCAGAGGATATGGAACAAGATATAGAATGTGATACGGCTCTCTTAGAACATAGTCATCTTGTGGCGGAACGTTTCCCGCAAAAAAGTTTTAATCTGGATAGATTCCCTTTGCAAATAAAAAATCAAACTGTTTTTGAACAGGTAAATATCTTTTTTGATATGACGGATGATAATCCTACCCTAATTCAATCCTATCTAAGAGAAGAAGAGAAATTTAAACAGGTATTCCGTAAACTTTGGGCATACAATTCAGTTTGGATTGAAACATCATTACCTAATGGAAACGTGGAAATGGCAGGAGATGCTCTAGATAGTGAGAATAAAAAAATAAGGGTTAAAGAAATTCATTCACAATTGAAAGCATCTGGTAGTAAGAGTATGAAAATAAATAATCTACTTGATTTTGAATTATTCCTTGAATTAGGGCTTCGTGAGAAAGTCTCTACCGTTTTTATATTTGAAGATATGAAGATTTGTGTATGGTCAAATTTTGATTTTTCGTTACCTTTGTATTCAAATGATGATAAATACACAGAGCTACTCCAAAGGATTTGTACTACTGAGGGAATATATTTGCGCTCGTTAACTGATTGATCATCGTTGGAAATGGGCATCGAACGGTAAGAGCCGCCGACAAGCTCACCATAATGACTGAATAGAAATAGCGACAGCGTACTGCTGTCGCTTTTTGTCGTGAAGGAACAGAGAAAGTTTGACACGAATAGGATTAACGAGCAAATCAAAACATGTACGCAGGCTTGTGCTGTTGTTCTGTGAAAATATAGTTATAGACTAGAAAATAAAGTAATAGCCTATGTACCTAAGTGTCATACAATACACCAGAAATTGCATAATGTTGTGACAGACAGAGATGAGGGGTTGCCACTCACTGGCTGGCTGCGTTACTGTATACAAAAAGCCAATTGCATAAGCAATCGGCTGAGAGAAACTTTGCGCGTGTCGTGAAGACTAAAAACTCATAGGTGGTGGATTGTACCATGACACAAGTGATTGTAGTTCTGATTATATTTACTTTTGTTGCCCTGATTGCCCGAATTGTTTTCCGATCAATCAAGGAGAAAAGACTTCCAAAGCCGCCTAACTATACCCCTTACGATGATGTAATGTCTGGAAAAGTACGCTCGGATGAAACCCGTGAATCAAATAAGGAAAACTAGACGGGTTTCCACTTTCATTTATTCAATCGATTTTAGATCGATTGAAGATGACTTTGTTAATGTTTTTACAAATTCTTCCCAAGTTTCGTTTCTCGTAGCCTGATCCTCAATACCTTCTAAAACCTCACTACGGAGCTTACTGATCGTATTTTGCTTCATGTATCCTTTAACGACATAGTCAGTCCAATATTCCTCTTCAGAGATGCCCAGACCTTGAATCAGACCATCAATTGCCTTTTGGATTTCTTCGGCATTTGAGCTTTTTCCTAATTCCTCTCGTTGCTTTTTAGCAAATTCCCTAGCTTCATCCTCTGAGACAGTCAAATTTCGTTTCTCTGCTTCCTGTAATAAAATGGTATCCTCTACAACCTGCTTAATGGCTTCTTTTCTGGCAGCTTGACTATCTTTGTTCTCGATGTGCTCATAAAACATCTGTAAAGCATGAACCTCTTTAGCGTTAATGACTTCATCATTTGCTAAACCGGGTGACTTTTGAACTTCTTTATCATAGGCCGAGATGCTTTGCCCAAATTTGTAAAAGGAATTGTCTTCACTGGCGAAACCTACTATTGCACTAGACAAAATTGCAATGGTCATTAACCCCAAGCCAACTAACTTCTTCATAGTCTAAGCCTCCTTTGTATTAATCCAGTCTTTCCTTGGCCTTTAGAGTCAGTGAATTTGGGTAGCAATTTTTCAGCAAGAATGTGGCTGTATGTTCAACCTTTTTATTATCATATGACAGATTCAAATACTTGGTTGAATCATTTCTAAGAGCTTTATACGTAACTCCGCCAGGAATCATGATATCATCATCATCATCGCGATCCCAATCGCGATTGGATACTTCTCCACGTTCCTTACCGTCACCATAGTACACTGTCGTGTTGAAAGTCTTAAATTCTCCAAAAGGGAGATCCTCGCCATCTTCCATGTGCATATAGATCTTTCGGTTATCGAATCTCAATTTTGATCCAGTGTCTTCGTAATCTTCTGAATATCGAATATAAGTCTCCGTATGGTATGGGTACTGGCCAGAGTATAAAACAGACTGACGGTTTGTATCTGTGTCCTGTAGTGTGTCTGCCAAAACAACTGTCGCTCCAGACATTCCAATTAATGAGCAGATACTCAATCCCAAGATTGCTTTCTTTAGCATTAAAAGAATCCTCCTATCTTTTTCATAGTTTTACGAAATCCAGTCCATATCACTTCTCACAAGGGAAGTTGGCACAAACCTCCATTCTTTTCGAAATTTTAAAACATCAGTAACCATAACAGCTCTGACTAAACCTAATTATAGTGGAGTTTCCAAAAAATAACTTATTTCCTTTTTTTCGAAAAATACCATCAATCAAGAAAAAAGATAAATAATCAAGATACCACTAAATCAGCATGCTGTTATATCTATGAAAGGGAAATAAAGGGAATGTGTGGGTTCGTGGTAGAAACAAAATCATTTGAAAGTGAGTTAAAAAATATAGAGAACGAGCTGATTTAACGTTAGCGGAGTTATCACGAATGACGGATATGTACGTAACGATATTAGCGGACCACAATAAAAAACGGTGAGGCTAGCGTACCTCACCGGGCCAACAAGTATAGATAGGCCGTACACTTTAATAACCAGGGTCTGGAACTCTTTGGGGAGAGTTAGACTTTTCCTTGCTATTTCCATAAGGAACATCAACTGCTAGAAGAGAATCATTGTTGCTGTTTTTATACGGAACATCAATTGCTAGAAGAGAACCAAGCGTCATTGATAATGCTACAAGCAGGAAAGATGCCTTCTTTTTCATGTAATCACCAGACCTTTCATTTTTTTCTAATAATTACATTATATAGGCTGTCAAGTTCCTGTAACACCTCTAAATTCAACATTTTTCCGTGAACTACATGAGAACGAATAATTAGTGATGTATTTTCGATAATCTCGCTATAAGCAGCAATTTCACCGTAATATTGAATACTCTTCTGTAAACACTCTATTCCCGCATCAAACATGCCTTGCTCGATCAAGAATTTCCCTTTTAAACTGTAGTAAAGTCCTACTTGATCGAACATATATGGTGTTTCGATCTTAGCGGGTAAAATAGCGACCTCTTGATGGAAAATATTTTGTGCTGCGTTAGCATCCTCCATTTTAAGAAAAATGTTCAGTAAGTCGTTTGCAATGGGGATTGGTGCATTTGTTTTTGACTGTTCCAAGCACTTCTCAAATAACGGAATTGCCTTTCTATAGTCTTCGGTTTTGGAATAAATAATGGCCCGTAGATACTCGGCATTTTCTTGTACATATGTATAATTGAATTTTTCATATTCCTTTAGATAAACGCTAGCAAGTATGAAATCTTCTAAAAATAAATAGGAATTGCAAGTTGCCAAAGTTGCTGACGCTTGTAACTCACTCACTTCCTGGTTTTTGGACAATCCCTTTCGACAAAATTCAATACATTCACTGTACAGTTTCAAACTAAACGCTTGTAATCCGAGCCGGTAGAGAGCAATTACCTGATCATTTTCATGGAGGTAAAGCAAGTAGTGCAATAGCTCTTTTCCTTCGTTGTAGGACTGTTCCCGTCGAGCTAAGTCTTTACGCTTAATCAAATATTTTTGGAAAAGCGCGCGGGCAAGATAAACAGGAGTTCCATGCTCACGAGCGTATTTCAAAATCGCATCGTAAAGCAACACTTGAATTTTTACATCTTTCACTAGACCCGCATATTGGTAAAGGCCGTCTAACGTCTGAAATGTATCCATTTTGGTACACTCTAATATTTTTTCGGATATTTTCTGAATTAATCTATGATGCTTATGAGTGATAGCCTTGTCCAGCAAGAAGTTCAGCATTTCAGGGTTTCTTACATAGTTAATACAACCGCCTATTATTTGGTCGAAGGGTATCCCCAGAACCTCAGATAGTGTAAGGAGATGGCGTGGATTTGGCCTCTGAACGCCGTTATTTTCGATCTTACTGATGGTAGCATGAGAGAGAGTAGTCTTCTCCGATAATTCGGTTAAAGTCAAATTTGCACGACCCCTGTATTCCTTTACAAGTTCACCAATCAACCGGAACACCTTCCTGTTTTTATCCATTTATGGTGAATTATAACTTGATTTTACATTTTTATACTAAATTTTATAAAAAGGAAAATTTTTTCGAGAAATATCGGTTTCTCCTTCTGTCGATCCGGCCGCTGCTTAAAGTCTTAGACTGAAAAATAAAGTAATAGACTGATTAGCTAACTATACTGATCAAGGTAGTCACCTGGGGGGCTTCATGTTAAATACGAAAAACATATTATTCGGACCACTCCGTATTCATAGACCAAGGTTTGTTAATTATTCACATTTTCTGCAATCATTTGCCGCTATGATGAGAGTTGGATGTGATACCTATGAAGAAAAAAGGGAAAATCCTCTTTCTCATCTTGTTAGTGGCAGGAACGCTGCTCGATTGGTCTAGTAGTCAGCAAAGACAGGACGTCGATCTTTACACGATAGGAATGGTGATTGCCAATGAGGATAGAAAAGATAAAGTAGCGGGATTGAAGGTAGGATTGCAATCGTTAGGTCTCGGTGAAGGAGCACGTGTTCAGTATGTGCCAGTTTATCTGAATACGGTTCAGACTCTTGAAGAGGAGCGCTCCCTCGTCCAGGACTTGCTTTCAAAAAAGCCGGATGTAATCGTAACGACAGGGGCGTACGAGACCTTTTTGACTCAGGAGGCGACACCGACGGTTCCCATTGTTTTTATTGGTGTCGCCTCATTAGTTGAGCTACCACTTGTTGAGACTGAGGGAACGGTTACGTGTGGAATCAGCAATGGCCAAATGAATGTAATTGGGAAAAGATTGGAGCTGACAACTCGTTTGTTGCCTGATGCCAAGCGCATTCTGATCATCGCCGATTCTCATGCTCCTACGACGGAGCAAGCCATCGTAGAAGCCCAATCAGCTGCTTCCTTACTTGGCATACGCTTGCAGGTGAAGCAGGTTGCTTCCCCAAGAGACCTAGAGCAATTGCTCAGTAAGCTCTCTCCAGGAGAATACGACGCCATGCTTCCTTTACCCAGCTATGTTCTGGAAGATGCGATTACGGACTGTATGCCTCTTTTGATCGAGAAGCAATTGTTTGTCATGGGTTCTTACCCCGAGCAAGTGAAAGCAGGTTTGTATGCCGCTTACGGTGTTTCCTTTCATGCACAAGGCATGCAGGCTGCTCATATGGTGGCTCGGGTGTTGGATGGAGTTCCCCCTACAGCTCTGTCAATCGAATGGCCGGATGACGTGCGGTTAGCTGTCAATGCCACTTCACTGTCCAAGCTTCCGATTACCGTAACCGACCAACAGTGGTCACTGGCACAAGAATGGTATGGAGTGAGGAACAAATGAGGAGGAGCAGACTACCGCGCATCAATCGACTGAAGACAAAAATGCTCCTGTTTGGGCTATGTATGTCCATCGTCCCTTTTCTGATTCTTGGTTATATCAATTTGCATACCAGTAAAGATAAGGTTCGAGAAGAGGTAGACAGAGCCAATCAGATCTACGTGGAAAATACGTTGGCGCAGTTAGATATGCTTTTTTTACATACGTCCCAATCCATGCAGGTGGTTCAGCAACGTTTTCTCAATGAGCGTCCTAGCGATGACGATGCTTATTTCTTACTGAATACGTTATTGAAAACTTCACCTTACATGGAGGAAGTCGCGCTTTTTCATCAGGATGGAGAGCCGCAGTATTTGCTGAATCGCTGGAAACACCAAAAGCAGGACACACCGAGGGAGCGGGATAACCTACTTCTTCCCACCATCCAGTCTGGAAAACCGTACATCGGAAGTATTGTCCGATCAGCGGAAGGTAAGCTGCTGGTAACAGTTGCGATCCCTCATGTATCTGCCAAAGGTGTAAAAGGTGGCATGTACGCCAAGCTCAATGTAAAACAGTTACTCGAACAAGTCACACTACGAGCTCGATATGAAAAGGAGGCATACTTGTTTGTCACGGATGGTATAAGCGATAGGTTTGCCGATCCCTTTATGCTGGGCAAGCCTTCTGGTGGCTCTTTGACCTATTATGAACAAGAGGTTCCACCTCCCTGGACACTTCCAGATCGAACTGATAAGCCGGTTATCCGTACGTATCAAGCTTCAAATGGAGATGTCATGGTCAACTATGCCATGCGCTCTCCTGTCACACATTGGGTCATAATGCTGGAACAGTCGAGCCAAACGGCGTTTGCTGCCTTTTCAAAATTGGAGCAATCTCTGCTGCTTACGACCTTATTCATCGCACTTATCGTCTTGGGAATTAGCATTGTGTTTTCAGTCTCGTTTAGTCGGTTAATGGAAAAGATCGAATCCGCTGTGCAAAAAATCGCAGGTGGCGACTTGTCCGTACGAATACCAGTGACGACCTCAGATGAAATTGGCAGGTTAGCAGCCTCTTGTAATGAAATGGCACAGAGTTTGGAGATGAAGACCAATCAGCTTCTCGAAGAAAAAAAACGGCTTGATCTCGTCGTCAGTGGCATGGGGATGGGGTTGATTCTCGTAGATGAATCCTTTCGCATTCGCTGGATCAACCAGACGGCGTCAGCGTGGTTCCAGGATGTGTCTAATCAGGATGCATCTAATCTCTTGGGGAAAGCATGCCATCAGACGATGGGTCAGCAATTCAGCTCATGCAGCAATTGCATGCTCCGAACTCGACAAATGGTGAACAAAAAGCAGACCGACCTTATTTCCTCCAGAGTCGATGAGAATGGACGTGTCCGATTTTATCGACATCAGGTTTTCCCTCTGCATCCGGAGAAAGAGTCGTCTGCTTTTCTAGAAGTCATCGAGGACATTACGGAGAAACGAGAGCTGGAAGCCGCAATCGCACAAGCAGACAAGCTCGCTGCCATTGGACTCTTGGCGTCGGGCATCGCCCATGAAATCAATAATCCATTAGGCATTCTCTCGTTGTATGGACAAGACTTGCGAGACCGTCTAGTGGAAGAGGATATTCGGGATTTACAGGATGCAGGGGAGCTTACTCAGTACTTGGACACGATGGACAAACAAATTAACCGCTGCAAGGAAATCACGACCCGATTGCTGCACTTTTCGCGGAAATCACCACTTACCGTAGAAAAAGTAAATGTTCATCAAGTACTTTCAGACACTCTCTTTCTTCTGTCCCATGAAATACGTGTAAAACAGGTAACGGTGAAGCAGTCCCTGTCGGCCTCTGCTCCATTTCTCCTCGCTACGCCTGGACAACTTCAGCAGATCTTGCTCAATCTGTTAGCCAATGCGCTGTACGCGACCCAGGAGCGAGGAAAGATTGAGATCGCAACTGACTCTCCATCGAATGATAGAATCCGTCTTTGGGTCAAAGATGATGGATGCGGTATACCTGCAGCAGATTTGCCACATGTTTTGGAGCCGTTTTTTACAACCAAGCCTCCTGGAAAAGGGACGGGTCTCGGGTTGTCAGTCTGCTATGGGATTGTTACGAATGTAGGCGGAGAAATCCAGATCGAAAGTACGCCAAACAAAGGCACGACGGTTACAGTCATACTGCCGTTGGCAAAGGGGGAATGAACGAGTGATGCACGATGACATTCATATACTCATCGTTGATGACGAAGCAGATTTCCGCCATCTATTAACCAGTCGATTACAGCGAAAGGGATATACCACGCTGGAAGCACCTGACGGAATCGCCGCACAGAATCTAGTCACCAGCGAAACCATTCACGTCATTCTGCTTGATTTGAGAATGCCCGGGATGGACGGTCTCTCTTTTCTGCAATGGTGCAAGGAAACCTCTCCTGCCATTCAAATCATTGTTGTGACGGGAAACGGAACAATCGAAACAGCTATTGAAGCGATGAAACGTGGCGCCTATGATTATTTGACAAAACCTTACAATCTCAATGAATTGGAGACTTTGATTTCCAAGGCCGTCGAAAAACAGCAGTTGACCGAGGAAAATCAACAGTTGAGAGAAGCACTATCGACTAACGGGAAAACGACGTTTCAAATCGTTGCGGAAAGTCCGAAGCTAAAAGAGGTCCTAGAAACTGCCAAGCGGGTAGCCAGTACAGATTTTCTTGTTCTCTTGAAAGGGGAAAGTGGAACAGGGAAGGATGTCATCGCGAGACTGATTTATGAATGTAGTGAGAGAGCCAAAGAAGCATTCGTACCGATCAATCTGGGGGCAATACCTGAAACGATGCTGGAAAGTGAACTGTTCGGGTACGAAAAGGGAGCTTTTACAGGCGCAACTGCTCAAAAAAAAGGACTGGTAGAGATTGCCCACCTGGGGACGCTATTTTTGGATGAAGTAGGGGACTTGCCGTTTCCTTTGCAGGTCAAATTGCTTCGGTTTCTGGAAACCGGCGAGTTTCGCCGAATAGGGAGCCCGGTTCTGCACAAGGTAGATGTTCGTATCATTGCTGCTACCAATGCCGATCTGGAGAGGAAAGTAGAAGACGGAACGTTTCGATCCGATCTTTATTTCCGGCTGCATGTCATGGATATAACGATTCCACCGCTCATCCGGAGAAAAGAGGACATTTTACCGCTGTCGGCGTTCTTTTTGAATCGACTCAAGCGCAAGTATCCAGTCAAACCGCTTTCTGTGAAAGCGCAAGCAGCTCTATTTGCCTACTCATTCCCCGGGAATGTTCGGGAGTTGGCTCATATGATAGAACGTGCTGTCGTTTTGGCAAAAGGAGAGGAAATTGACGACAAGGATCTCTTTCCACACGAACAGCCAGTTCCTCATATCCCAGCAGACAGGAAGCTCATTTCATCTGCGGAAACTGGTGAGGAAGACGCATTTTTACTGAAAAATGTAGAGCGAGAACATATCAAGCATGTGCTGCATGTTTTGCAATGGAATAAGACCAAGACAGCTGAAAAGCTGGGGATCAGCGTACGTAATCTGTATCGAAAAATCGAAGAGTATGAGCTGCGACCGTGACATTTTGTCGTGGACTGACCATGACATTTTGGCATGGTCTTTTCTTTTTCTTGCTGTTTGGAAGCGCCGAGTCGTTCATTTTCCTGCTTCTATGGTATGGCACGCCTCTTGCTACTCTCATGTAGTGAATGCACGACCAACATGGAGGAGTGAGACATATGATCAAAAAAGAGAAGACAGCCTGGAAGAAGCTGTCCATGGTAGTAATGGTGATACTGGTCTTTGCAGGCTGCGCTACACAGCCGACCGCGCAACCCACCTCAACAGCGAGTGAGGCCAAAGATAAAACAGCGAGTGGGGCAACTGGAGCGATCAGTCTAGATACCTACACCCCGCCTAGTCTGGATAAGGTACCAGAAGGGCCATTGGGAGAATCAATTAAGTATGGACATAAGTTAATGAATGAAACGAGCACAGCCATCCCTGAATACACAGGGAATAAGCTCTCCTGCTCCAGCTGTCACGGTAATGCCGGAATGGATGCGACATCCCCTTTAACGGGTGTCACAGCAGTCTATCCCCAGTACATTCCAAGGTCTGGCAAAGTCCTTACCATTGAGGATCGCATTAATGGTTGTTTTCAACGAAGTATGAACGGAAAGCCATTGCCTTACAACAGTGATGAAATGAGAGCGATGGTTGCCTATCTGACGTATATCTCAACAGATGTACCAGTAGGAATTAAAGAGCGTCCATGGATAGAGAAAAATGATATGAAGAGCGTACCTCAACCGAACGTGGCAAATGGAGAAGCACTCTTTCAAAAATCGTGTTTGCAATGCCATGCAGCAGATGGTTCAGGAACAGGACCAAACTCTGGACCAGCACTATGGGGGGATAATTCCTTCAATATTGGTGCAGGTATGGCCCGAATTTCCAAAGCTGCTGGCTACATTCAGCGCAACATGCCTTTAGGGGAAATGGGCGGTATCAAGCAGGGCTCGTTAACGGATCAAGAAGTAGCGGACCTAGCAGCCTATATTTTGTCCAAGCCTCGTCCGGACTTTGGCAAAAAGGCACAAGACTGGCCAGCTGGAGGAGCTCCAAAGGACGTACCGTATGAAGTAGACAGCTCCAAGAAGAAGCAATAGGACCCAAAAAACGTCACCTGCATGCAGGCGGCGTTTTTTTGGGGAACGGATTGGGCGAAACTTGCTGTACAATTGAACGAGAGTCTTTTTCAGGCATAAAGTAGGTAGCAATCATCATCGGATTACTCAAATAGGAGGGTTCCAATGAATAGAAGTTTGCATAAGGGCATTATTTTCGATATGGACAATACATTATTGCAATCCAGAATTAACTTTCCAGCAATGAAGCAGGCCATTTTTCAGCATTGGGTGGACCATGGCATCTGTGAGCCAACTCTAGAGTGGGAGAAGCATACCGCCTCTCAATTGATAGAGATTGGGAGACAATCAGAGCGAATGACGAGTGAGCTAGAACAAGCGATGTGGGAAGCAGTAACCGCGATCGAGAAGGAAGGCATGCATGGAGCCGTATTGGAGAAACATGCAGTGGAAGTGCTGGATCGCTTGAAAGAGAACTACTACTTGTATATATTGACCAACAACGCCTACGCAGCCGCAGAGAAGGCGTTGAACGAGACGGGAATCGCCTCCTACTTTGACGAAATCGTCGCCCGCGAGCAGATGACGACCTTGAAGCCATCTCCATCGGGCATTCACTATATTTTAAACCGCAAGCCAGATTGGCCTGTTTCCGCTTGGACGATGATCGGGGATTCCTGGATCGATGGAAAGGCGGCCTGCGACGGACAAGTCGCTTTTATTGCGTATCAAGGTAACGAGCTGGACATGGAGCGAAATGGCGTAGTGCCTAGAGCTTACATAAGGGATTTGAAAGAACTCCTGGTCGTCCTCGAAGAGTGCGAGTAAGGGTAAAGTGTGCTTCTCCATGAAATGCTTACAGACAAATGAGAAAAATGTGCTATACTTTGCATAACTGAATACCAGCCTTCAGGGTAGGGTGCAATTCCCGACCGGCGGTAATGACGAACGCACGTCTGAGCCCGCGACTCGCTATCGAAGCAGTTGATAGCGACTGACTTGGTGCAAATCCAAGGCCGACGGTACAGTCCGGATGGGAGAAGGTATTTGGAATGGCCTAATTCGCTGTTTTTTTGAAAAACCGTTGAAGGAAGGCTTCTTTCTCGACGCCCTGAGTATATGATTCATGGGCGTTTTTGTTTTTCGTTAAAACTTCATAGCGACAGTCTTCAGGGCAAGGTGAAATTCCTGACCGGCGGTAATGACGTAGGTACGTCTGAGCCCGCGACTCGCTGACCACGCTTGCAGCGACTGATCTGGTGAAAACCCAGAGCCGACGGTACAGTCCGGATGGAAGAAGATTTTTATGCTTTCTTCATTTGTTTTCTTAAAAAACGGATGAGGTAAGGCTTCTTTCCCTATGCCCTGAAACGCTTTGAGGTTTCAGGGCTTTTTGCGTTGTGCTTGGCTGGAATGCTGGAACAGAAAGGAGTGCGGTATGGAACAGGACAGCAAGTACATGGATCTGGCGCTGGAACTGGCACGATCGGCACGAGGTCAAACCAGCCCGAATCCCATGGTCGGAGCTGTGATTGTGAAGGATGGAACCATTGTGGGATTGGGAGCGCATCTGTGCGCAGGAGAGCCTCATGCAGAGGTGCACGCACTGCGGATGGCTGGGGAAAAAGCGCAGGGTGCGACCGTATACGTGACATTGGAGCCTTGCAGTCACTACGGGAAAACACCGCCGTGTGCAGAGGCGTTGATCGCAGCTGATGTACGTTATGTCGTTGTAGCGACACTCGACCCGAATCCACTGGTAGCGGGACGAGGAGTGGAGATGCTGCGGGCAGCAAGAATCGAAGTGTCAGTGGGTGTGAGAGAAGAGGAAGCGAAGGCGCTCAATGAAGTCTTTTTTCATTACATCCAGACAAGACGTCCATTTGTGACGGTAAAGACGGCCAGTACAGTAGACGGGAAAATCGCTTCGTTCACTGGACACAGTCGGTGGATTACCGGAGCAGAGGCTCGGGCAGAGGTTCATGAACTGCGCAGGCAGCACGATGCGATCCTGGTTGGGGTTGGGACGATTCTCGCTGATGACCCACTGTTGACGGCACGCCAGGAAGAGCAGCGTTTTGGAAGCCAGCCAGTTCGAGTGATTTTGGACAGTCATTTACGGACGCCGCTGGATGCCCGTGTCGTCCAGAATGCAGATGCGCAGACATGGATATTTACGACAGGTGCAGCCCCAAGGGAAAAGCAGGAGCTACTTGCGGCAAGAGGAGTAAAGGTTATCACGACGGAAGCGCCAATTCGCGTGGAAAAGGTGCTGGATACGTTGGGTGAGCTGGGGATTACTTCATTGCTTGTGGAAGGCGGGCAGGAAGTCAATGGCTCCTTTTTGCAGGCGAGAGTGATTCAAAAGGTCGTGAGCCATATCGCGTTAAAGCTGATCGGAGGAAGTGGCGCGCCTTCGCCATTTGGTGGTCAAGGCTTTGCGACGATGGGAGAAGCGGTACCGCTGACAAATGTCTCGATCACGCCGATCGGGAAAGGGGATGTACAGATCATCGGGTATCCACAATGGGAGGATCAGACGTAGCAAGTGAGGAGGAGAGAGCATGTTCACGGGACTGGTCGAAGAAGTGGGCGTGTTGGAAACGATTCAAGGGAATGAGCAGGCGAGTCGACTGGTCATCCGCGCACAGCAGGTACTCGAAGGAGTGAAGCTCGGCGACAGTATCGCGGTCAATGGTATTTGCCTTACGGTTACTTCTTATACGAATCGTCAGTTTAGCGTCGATGTGATGCCAGAGACGATGAACAAGACGAGCTTGCGGCAATTACGGAGCGGACACCGAGTGAATTTGGAGAGAGCGATGCGGCTGGGGGACCGTTTTGGCGGGCATATCGTCTCCGGCCATGTAGATGGGACCGGAATGGTTGCTTCACGAGAGGTGAATGCGAATGCTGTAGTGTTTCGGATTGAGGCCAAACCGCAACTGTTGAAGTACGTCATTGCCCGTGGATCGATTTGCATAGATGGCATCAGTCTCACCGTGGTGGACATACACGATAACGGTTTTACCGTTTCGATCATTCCGCATACGCTGGCGAATACGAGTCTTGCAGACAGGCGACCTGGGGACTTGGTGAATCTCGAAGCAGATGTCATCGGCAAGTATGTGGAGCGTTTGCTAGGTTATCAAAACCATAGCGGTGCAGAGAAATCTGGCGGGCTCAGTCTAAGCTTTTTGCAGGAAAACGGCTTTGTGTGAGGAGGAGGGAGAAAGCATGTTTCATCGCATAGAAGAAGCATTGGAAGATTTGCGTCAAGGCAAGGCGGTCATCGTGGTAGATGATGAGGATCGGGAAAACGAAGGAGATTTTGTCTGCATGGCCGAAGCGGCTACGCCTGAAATGATCAACTTCATGGTCACACATGGGAGAGGACTCGTTTGCGTACCAGTGACAGAAGAGCACGCAACTCGCTTGCAGTTGAGCCCGATGGTGAATGCCAATACAGACAAGCAAGGAACAGCTTTTACCGTGTCCATCGATGAAGCAAGTACACACACAGGGATATCCGCCCATGAGCGCTCCCAGACTGTCTTGGCAATGCTCGATGATGAGAAGACCGCTGAAGATTTCCGTAGACCGGGGCACATTTTTCCGTTAATCGCGAAGTCTGGCGGTGTATTGCGCAGAGCGGGGCATACGGAGGCGGCAGTTGATTTGGCTCGCTTGGCGGGTGGGATTCCAGCGGGCGTCATTTGCGAAATTATGAACGAAGACGGTTCCATGGCACGTCTGCCGCAATTGGTAGAAATCGCACGCCGCTTTGATCTCAAGCTGATTACGATTGCTGACCTGATAGCGCATCGGATGCGGACGGAATCCATGGTGAAACGGGAAATCGAAGTGCAGCTTCCTACCGCCTACGGTGATTTTCGGATCGCGGCCTATACGAACGAGCTGGATGGCAAAGAGCATGTGGCCCTCATCAAGGGAGAGATCAGACCGGATGAGCCAATTCTCGTTCGCGTGCACTCGGAATGCTTAACGGGAGATATTTTCGGCTCTCATCGCTGCGACTGCGGTCCACAGCTGCACGCTGCATTGGAACAGATTGAAGCGAACGGATGCGGCATTTTGTTGTACATGCGCCAAGAAGGCAGAGGCATTGGCTTGATTAATAAGCTGCGTGCCTACAAGTTGCAAGAGGAAGGCTTGGATACAGTTGAGGCCAATGAAAGGCTAGGTTTCGCCGCTGATCTGCGAGATTACGGGATCGGTGCACAAATTTTGCGAAATTTAGGGGTGCAGCGCATGCGGCTTTTGACCAACAACCCACGAAAAATCCGCGGGCTTACCGGTTACGGATTAACAGTAGAAGAACGGGTGCCGCTTCAAATGCCGGAGCATCTGCACAACAAACGTTACCTATCAACAAAACAAGAGAAGCTGGGTCACCTGCTTCATCTGCACGGATAAGGAGAGGGAATAAGCGATGAGAACATTCGAAGGACATTTGGTTGGAACAGGTTTGCGTGTAGGGATTGTGGCAGGACGCTTTAACGAATTGATCGTAAGCAAGCTAGTAGGAGGGGCTCTCGATGCCCTAAAGCGTCATGGCGTAGAAGATGAGCATATAGATGTGGCTTGGGTACCGGGGGCATTTGAAATTCCGTTGATCGCCAAAAAAATGGCAGAATCCGGTCACTATGACGCGGTTGTTACGCTGGGAGCTGTCATTCGTGGGTCGACTCCGCACTTCGACTACGTCTGCAATGAGACCGCAAAAGGAGTCGCGTCCCTATCGCTATCGACTGGGATACCCGTTATTTTTGGTGTTTTGACGACAGATAATATCGAGCAAGCCATCGAGCGTGCGGGAACCAAAGCAGGCAACAAAGGTTGGGAAGCAGCAGCGGCAGCGATCGAAATGGCCAATCTATCCAGGCAGTTCGTCTAATCATTTCATAGGGATAACGAGATATTTCAACGGGGGCTTCGGCTCCCGTTTTCTATTTTTTGGATAAAATCACCACTGACAGGTCAAAGTAAGAAAGATTTTCCTGAAAAAAGGGGGGATCTAGCCTGAAGCCGACTGATTGGTGGAGAGCACAAGTAGAGGCCATACAAGTAAAGCGGCGCATCGGTTCGGTTCATGCGCGGCGAAGCGAACAAATTACGCCGGATATGGTAAAGCAATGCATGCAAAACGTGGATGACCTCAGCAGCTTGTCATTGAAGATGAAAGCGTGGATATGCTGGTCCGTTTTCAAAAGCAAGGGGTTGACCCGGCGCAGCTCGAGGAGAGCATTCGCCAAAAATATGATGGCAAATGGACTCGGGAAACGGGTCTCGCCCTTTATAAAAAAGCGAGAATCAACGTCAAAGTTCATTTGGATATTGTCGGTTTTGGCACACTCAAATAAAGGGAAGTGGCATTCCGGCGTAGGTTAAAAGAGGCGCTTGAATTCGCGCCAGATCGCCCCAAATGTCCGGTGATTTACATTTTGGAGCTTGCCGTACAACAGGTTCGTCAATCCAATAAAGGTGAGCTCCTGATCTTTCGTATACGGATACCAATTGAACTCCCGCTTGCGCTTGCCCGGATCATGGATGACCGAGATACTGTGCGTAAAGGCTTGCAGCCCTGAAGGCCCGCGATAACGGCCAATGCCGCTCTGTTTGACCCCGCCAAAAGGAAGATGGGGATTGGCGTAGCTGATGATGACATCGTTGATGCACACGTTGCCGCTGTCCAGCTGACGAGCGACTCGATCCGCTTTTGTTTTATCGGCTGACCATACAGAGGCATTCAGCCCGTACGGTGAGCTGTTAGCCAGGCGGACAGCCTCTTCTTCGCTGGCAAAAGTCAGGATGGGCAACACCGGACCAAAGGTCTCTTCCCGCATGATTTTCATGTCAGGCGTCACGTTTGTGAGAATGGTAGGTGCGATATACATGCTGTCAGAGGAAGGAAGTCCTCCAGTGACTGCTGTTGCGCCCGCAGCCAGTGCTTCGTTCACGTGCTCATGGACAATTCCGATTTGTTGGGAAGACGTCATCGACCCGACCTCGGCCTGATTCGGATAGCTTTGACGCAATGCTTTTGTTTTTTCAGTGACCAGCTTGAGAAATTCAGGATATACCTTTTCATGGACAAAAAGCCGTTCAACAGACATACATACCTGCCCGGAGTTCGTAAAAGCCCCCCATACCGCACCATTCGCTGCCCGTTCCAGATGAGCGTCTTCAAACACGATCATTGGGTCTTTTCCACCCAGTTCCAGTTCAACAGGGATCAAATGCTCCGACGCAGCCGCCATAATTTTTTTGCCTGTTGCGACAGAGCCTGTGAAAAATATTTTATCTGGGCGCGCAGATACCAGCGCCTGTCCAGCTTCGCGTCCCCCATGCAGGACTGTCACGACTCCATCCGGTATAGAAACAGCGGAAAACACCTCTTCAATGAGCAGTCCGGTAGCAGCAGTCACCTCGGATGGTTTTAAAATTACGGTATTGCCTGCTACGAGGGCAGATAATACGGGAATGACGGCAAGCTGAAACGGATAATTCCACGGAGAGATGACCGCGACGACACCCATCGGCTTGTAGTGGATATATGATTTCTTCGGCCACAGCACGAGGGAGGTTGGTACCGGCTGATCGGCCAGCATCTGATAGGCATGTTTTTCGTAAAAACGGATAGTGTCGACAGTGACGAAAATTTCGGTCATGTACGCTTCCAATGTAACTTTTCCGGTCGCCTCACTAATTTTTCGGGCGATTTCTTCGCCGTGATCGACTAAATAGTGCCGCAACCGTGTCAAATAGTCCAGACGCTCAGCCAAGGATGTAGCGGACCAAGCCGGAAAGGCAAGCCGTGCACGTGCCATCGCGTCTTCTACTTGTTCGGGAGTCGCTTCCTGTAAAGAGCCCAGCAGCTCTCCAGTGGCGGGGTTTTGCATGGATATGACTGCCATCATGATTCACCTCGATTAAGGAGATTAAGATTCAGAAGAGAAGAGTGTACGCATCAAATGAGCAAAGGCCTGTTCAAAACGGGTAATCGCTTCTTCCGGACTCTGTAGCTCATCGAGCAAAAAGTGAAATAGAAATCCGTCGATTGCAGAGTAAATGAGTGAGATTGCGGAGTCTTCGTTGATGGTCAATGAGGATTGTTCTTCGCGCTGCAATCGTACGAGCATACGAGAGATGAGCTGATGCAGCCGGGATCGAATGTCTTTTACCTGTTCACCAAACGCAGGAACGTACATGGACTGTACCTGCAAGTCATACCAGAGCCGATGCAGCTTCCGATCCTCTTGTAGACTACAGCACAAGACACGGGCGAGAGCTGCTGACCATTCGCCAGATGGAGCTGCGATTACTTCGCGTTCCAACTCCTCCATGAAACGTCCTTTGTAACTAGAGATTACCTCGAGCAAAAGCTCTTCCTTGCTCGCAAAGTAATAATGCAGAATGCCGAGTGAGACGCCAGATTCCTTGGCAATGTCGCGCAAGGAAACATGTGCATACCCTTTTTCAGCCAGACAAGCAGTCGCTTGCTCAATCAAAAATGCCCGTTTTGCTTCGGCTTTTTTCTGGGTAGTCACTTTCTCACCTCTTTTTTTGGACGACTGTCCAGTTTTTCTGCTTTTATTGTATTTTTACGGATGATGGATGTCAATGAAAAGAGCTGCCCATAAAAAAGAAGCGGCTTCATTGCCGCTTCTTTTGCCGCTCCCAACGTCGTAAATACGGATAAGGATCAAATGACCAATCTGCGCCACCTGTTTCCCGGTACATACCGTAGTGCAGATGGGGAGGGAATTTGCCTGAGGTGCCGGGTTTCCCGTATCCAGAGCTGCCGATATATCCGATCACTTCTCCTGGCTCCACGATGTCACCAGGCTTCATGCCCTTTTTAAACGAAGACAGATGTGCAAAGTAATGGTACACATTGCCCATGTCACGCATGCCGATTCGCCATCCGCCAAACCTGTTCCAGCCGATTACTTCAATGACTCCGTATGCTGTGCTGAGTACAGGGGTACCATGGCTAGCAAAAATATCGGTCCCCTCGTGGATGCGCCGACCACCCCAGCCACGCGGAGCCCCCCATGTACTGCGGTAGCTGTAATCGTACCTTGCTGGGATGGGAAAATGGCGCTCATCTAGGTGCAGATGTTGATACTTTGCGTATACCTGTGCGAACTGCCTGATCGTCTTCACGGACCGATCCCGCTGGTAGTATGACCAGAGCCCGATTTGCCAATCTTCGTGGGAGAAACCGTATTGGGATAGGTAGTGAATGAAAGTAGTGAGTGCATCGAGATCGTTGTGACGATCCGCGACCCCATCGCCATCTCCGTCCATTCCGATTCCATCAAAAAATTGAATAGATACCGGATTGGTATCCTCTGCATCGGGATTGAACGCACCTGCCCAACGATCGCTTGGAATGTCCACAGCTGTTAGCCGAGAGACGTCTTCTTGCTCCTGCTTCTTCCTACGTATTTTCATGGTACGCTCGTATTGATCAATGGCTGCCAGATAATTCCACGGAATGCCGTGCATCGTTTCCAAGCGCAAAAAAAGCTGCAAGCGCTCTTGGAGAGCCGGGTCTTGCTCTTTGGCGGACGGAGCGATTCCGGCGACGGATTCTAGTGGCGAAATAGCTGCAACCACGCACAAGCTGATCTGAATGATTAGGCGGAAAACTCGCATGCCGTCTCCCTCCAGCCTAGTAGTCTTTTGTTGTAGTTTCTGCCAGTTGGAGTGGATTATCCAAGATACTTTTGGAAGAGCTTTTGTCTGTAGATGAGGAAAGTTTTGTAAAATTTGCAGAAAAGGAGGCAGGAGCACACCGTACAGCCAAAGAATTCAAATCAGGAGGAGTGTATTCCTTAAAAAATGGTCATGAGGAGGCTGTGTGATGAGCAAAAAAGTGTTGATTGTAACAGGGGATGCCGTGGAGGCACTGGAGGTTTTCTATCCGTATTACCGCTGCTTGGAAGAAGGGTATGAAACGGTCATTGCAGCACCCAGCGTGAAAACCCTGCACACCGTTTGCCATGATTTCGAGGCACACAGTGAGACGTACACAGAAAAGCCAGCTTATCAGCTTCCCGCTCATGTTGCATTCTCAGACATTAACCCTGAGGCGTTTGACGCCCTGATTATTCCGGGTGGACGAGCACCTGAGCATATCAGGCTCAATGAGCATCTGAAGCCGATTGTGGCGCACTTTTTCGAGACGAACAAACCAGTCGCAGCCATCTGCCACGGCTCTCAAGTATTGACGATCGTTCGTGAGCACTTAGCTGGTCGTGAAATCACAGCTTACCAGGCATGCAGACCGGGTGTAGAAGCGTGCGGTGCGATCTACCAAACGGATACGCTCCATGTCGATGGCAATCTTGTTTCGGGACATGCATGGCCAGACTTGCCGGGCTTCATGCGTGAATTCCTCCATTTGCTCAAGTAAAAAACAAGTCCTCCAAACTTCCGTCCCTGTTGGCGGAAGTTTTTTCGTTTTGACAGATGCTTTTCATCCAGCCTTTTCCTCTGTATCATAAAGGGAAAGTATGTTCGTCTGTTTCATGTGAGGAGTGAAAGGGATCGTGCTGTCATTTATTCATACAGCGGATGTCCATCTGGATGCGCCGCTTCAAATGTTGGGAGAGCGTTACGAGCTGCGTCAGGATGATTTTCGTCAAACGATGAAAAGAATCCGTGACCTCGTCCGCGAAAAGGGAGCGGACTTCTGGCTCATTGCCGGAGATTTATTGGAATACCACGGTGGAAGACGATCAACCGCGATGTTTTTACGTGATCTTTTTGCTAGTATCGCACCAACCCCTGTCGTGATCGCACCTGGCAATCATGATCCGTGGCGAGCGGATTCGTTTTATCAAACATTGGAATGGCCGGCAAACGTCTACTGGTTTACACCCGAGTGGGGCGTGTACGAATTTCCCGAAAAGTCGTGCGTGATATACGGCTGGGGCTTCGGACAGCCACATGTGTATGAGTCGCCACTCGATACGTTTCCAGGAAAATTGGAAGGATATGCCCATCATCTGATGGTTCTGCATGCCAGTGTGCTTTCCCATTCAGGCGAAGAAGAGCATCATCCGTATGCGCCTGTCACCGTGCAGCAGCTCGTACAGACGGACATGGACTATGTTGCGATGGGACACATTCACAAGCCAGAGCAGTTCATGCACCCGGTCAAAAAACAACCGTTTGCTGCTTACCCAGGCTCTCCAGAAGGATTGACGAGCAAGGAAGCTGGGGAACGAAACGTTTTGTATGGAGAGATGGATCAGGATGGCCGATTGCAGCTCACGGCAATTCCTGTTCAATCACGCAAAATTCGAAAGCTGGAAATCGAGGGAAAAGGAGTCGAAACGTCTGACCAGCTTATTGATTGGATGGAGCAGGAGCTCGCAGAGGAAAAGGATTCCGATATGCTGTACATCACACTGACAGGGGAGCGTGCTGCGCATTTTCAGCCTCCATTGTCCGTAATCCAACAGCGATTTTCCCGTTTTTTTGTGCTGCAGCTAACAGATCGGACGTGGCCTGATGTGGATGAGGACAAGCTGATCGCAGATGGTGGCGTATGGGGGAGGTGGCTTTCCAAGCTGGCAGAGGCGGAGTCCTGTGCGCAAAATGAGGACGAGCGAGAAATCGTCAGGTTAGCCAAGCAAGAGGCTTTGGCGCGGATTGGAGGGACCATTCGATGAAAATTGAGGAGCTAGTGCTGGGGAGCTTCGGAAAATGGCAGGATTCTTCCTTCCATTTTGCTCCAGGTATCAATCTGTTTTATGCCCCCAATGAATCAGGAAAATCAACCATCCTTCATGGCATTTTCGCTGCCTTGTATGGAATGAAGCGCGATTACGTCAAATCGGCGCGATACTTGCCTGAATATGATAAATACCGTCCGTGGCAGAGTGGCGTGTATGAAACGATCATTACATACAAATTAGCGGGCAAAACCTATCGCCTGCACCGTCAGTTGACGAAGGAGCGGGAGGAGGCACGCCTCTTTTTGGACCCCGAATGGACGGAGCTGACCGATCTTTATTTGGAAGACAGACGCAAGGAACGGAATTTTATCGAAAAGCATACGGGCCTTACACGCAGCCTATTCACGGATTTGACGTGGATCAGGAGGGAACCGCTTCAAGCAGCTGAGCATTTGATTCCGACTTTTACGACTGCGGAAGAAGCCAATCCGGCTGTCCAACAAATTTTGGCGGAGCTGGATCGGGAGGTTGCGGTCATCGGCAAAAAAGAACGGGCCGAAAATACACTTTTGGGAAAAGCCGCTACGAAGGTAGCTCAAAAAGAGCAGGAAAAGGAGCATGCAAAAGCAGCGTGGCGAACGATTAGCCAGCTGACGCTGCAAATAGCGGAAGCGAAAGAAGAATGTCTCCAATTAGAACTGCGGCGTAGTCGATTGCAGCAGCGTCTGGATCACTCAATCGGACAAGCGAAAGCGTTGCAGGAGCGCTGGCAACGAAGCCATGCTCCTGTCAGTCAACAAGACTGGGCGTGGTGGGAGCAAACTGCACGCTCTGAGGCCGAGTTGGCAATTCACGAAGAGGCAAGACGTGGTTTCACTCAGGTAAATATGCCGACAGTAGCCGTACAACAGGGTGATGACCATCTCGTACCCTTACAGCACGATTATGAAAAAGGATCACAATTGCTCAAACAGCGGGAAGCATTGCATATTCGTATGGCGACATTGGCTGTATCCGCCCTTTCCACAAGTCCGCGAAGTACAACATCACGCAGCACCCGCCAAGGCAATCAGGCGAAAAGGAAGCGGGGAGCAGCACTCATGTGGGGCGGCGCAGGGATATTGTCTGTTTTCGGGTTAATCGGCTTCGTGAGTGGACATCCCGTTCTGGGGGGGATTTCTGCGACTGCCGCTTTGTTGCTGTTCGGTTTTGGGGTTTTCTTGCTGCGAGTAAAAGGGGGGACAGGAGGACCCAAACAAACACCAGACAATGACGCGGTACAGGATAGTCAAAGGGTACAAGAAGAGGTCGCTTCACTCGATGCTGAACTCGGCAGACTCGTTCAGAGATGGGGGGCGAGTGATTGGGATACCTTTTTGGAAAGACGGGAAGAGTTACTGAAAAGCACACACAAGCAACAGTCTGAACAGCTACTATCGGAAATGGCGAAAACGAAGCAGGAGGCCGATCTGTCAGCTAGTTGGGGTGAGACACTTCGGACCCTGCTTGATCAGGAAAAAAATATGCTTGAGACCGAGCAAGGCAAATTGCGCATCGAGATTGTGGAGACTGAGGATAGATTGCAGGAACTGCGGGAACAAATGGCTAGAGGAAATGGTGAGATGGCGGTGCATGAGAGTCTGTCATTATCTCGCACAACTGATGAGCTTGAAGAAGCGCACGCTGCACTTCGTCAGCTGCAAAATAAGCGAGACGCCCTTCAGTTGGCTCGGGAAATGTTGCAGGAGGCCGTAGGGGAATGGCGGCGGGATAGCACGCCTGCTGTGAATCAGCAGGCATCGGAGATCATCGACCATATTACAGGGGGAGCGTATCGGGATGTCAGACTCGATCCGCGTGAGGGATTTGCCATCCGTTTGCTTGCGCCGACCAAACAAATGGTGCTCGAACAGGACCAATGTTCCACAGGGACGATTGATCAGCTATACCTTGCCCAGCGTCTGGCCTTGGTGCATCATGCCAAGCAGTCGGAGCCATTGCCGCTGTTTTTCGATGATCATTTTGTCCATTATGATGAAGAGCGATTGCGCCGAACGCTTGACTATGTAGCGATGCTGGCCCAAGAGCAGCAAGTGTTTCTTTTCACCTGTCATGAGCGAGAGCTGCGCATGCTGGAGCCATTGCTTCGCCAAGGGAACCGCCATGCCGTACATCGGATCGGGTAATTGTTTCCGGGGCAGGAAAGAGGTTGCCCCTCCGAAATCCAACCTCTATAATGGAGATTGTTATTGTCTTGTACCATGATGTCACATGAGGAGTGAGCCCTATGACGCAACGCAAGCCGGAGTGGCTCAAGATCAACCTTGTTTCAGGATCAGAACTAGCCAGCTTTAAAGAGCTTAAGCAAACCATGCGCACGAAGACGCTACATACCGTTTGTGAAGAAGCTAAATGCCCCAACATTCATGAATGCTGGGCAAGCGGTACAGCAACTTTCATGATTTTGGGTGATATATGTACCCGAGCCTGTCGGTTTTGTGCAGTAAAAACTGGACTGCCGACGGAGTTGGATACGGCTGAACCAGAACGCGTAGCAGAAGCAGCCGAACAAATGCGTTTGAAGCACGTCGTTGTTACTTCCGTTGCTCGTGATGATTTGGCAGATGGAGGCGCACAGATTTTTGCCGATACGATTCGTGCAATCCGTCGTCGACTGCCGTTTGCCTCGGTCGAAGTATTGATTCCCGATTTTATGGGGAACTGGGATGCCTTAAAAGTGGTCATGGACGCAAAGCCTGACGTACTGAACCACAACATTGAGGCGGTTCGCCGGATGTCAGATCGCGTACGGGCAAGAGCCAAGTACGATCGGACGCTGGAACTGTTGAAAAAGGCAAAAGAATTCCAGCCGAACATTCCGACGAAGTCCAGTCTGATGATTGGTGTAGGCGAGACGATGGAGGAAATCATCGAAACGATGGATGACCTGCGTTCTGTCGACGTCAATATCATGACGATTGGTCAGTATTTGCAACCGACCAAGAAGCATTTGAAGGTAGAAAAGTTTTATCATCCAGATGAATTCGCTCGCTTGAAGGAAGAAGGCATGAAGCGCGGCTTTAGTCACGTGGAGTCAGGACCATTAGTACGCAGCTCGTATCACGCTCACGAGCAGGCAAGCGCAGCGAAGGAAACGATAGCGAAAGAATCCATGCCGAAAGCGCAATAATAAATAACCCCCTCACCCGCCCTATAAGAGCGGGAAAGAGGGGGTTTTTCACTACATGGGGGAGAGGGCTTTAGCGACTGGTTGTACCTTTGTGAGTAGCCTTCACGTTATGGGATGTTCCGCCCATACGCTTGACGAGTGTTTCAATGCTTTTCGCGTCTTCTGTACGCGCTGTACTCACATTGCTTGAGCGACTTGCAACACGAGCGATTTCCTGAATGTCATTCGGATTATCGGTTACATACACTTTGTAATAGCGTGGTGAAACCGATTCGGCGTTCATTCTTGCCTGTTTTTTCGCTGTGTGCGCATCTGCTCCTTGTGTGTGCAGACCCACAAAAATTTCTTTATCCGTTACCAAGACGGTAGAACGCTGAACGCCAGGGCAACTGGAAGTGACATTCCCAACAGCTTTTGCCAATGCATCACGGTCTACATAGACGTTCGTGCTACTGGCGGTCTTCATGTGGTGACGGTCAGTTTGCGCATAGCCCATGCGTGGCATTCCGGTTTGCATGACTCCTGCTCCGCCGCGGTTCCAATCATGCTGTTGATAAATGGAATGATGTCTTCCAGTTGGCGTATTGTAAACACCTGCTGTACCCATCCCAGCTTTATGATCCGTAAAGGCATTGTACGGTCTCATACCGCTCGTATAGGCGTTGTAGTTGTTTACATTTGCATGTGGATACGTGCCATGCGGATATACACCATTGTTAATCCCAGCATTGTTGGTCAGTCCCATGCCATTGCGGACGTGAAGTCCATCACGTGTGCCGTCGTAACTGCGGGTGTGAATGCCGTCGAAATTAGTGGTGCTTGTACCGTTGTAATTACGAGTGTGATGATACCCGTCGATATTCGTCGAGCGCATTCCATCGTAGTTACGGACGTGCATTCCATCAAAATTTCGAACGTGCGGAGCAGACTGGTACGACATCGTCTTGTTCGGATGCGTGTAATTAGGCGCAGCATTGTTGTTACAACCAGAAGCCAAGAGCACAATACCTGCAATTGCAGGATACAACCATGTCTTTTTCAATGGTAACACCCCCTACACGATAGAATGTCCAAAGGCACATGGCAGTTATCGTGGGAAATTTAGCTCATATTGCGTGAAATATGATAAGATGGACATAGTATACATGCGTAAGGAGGAAGCGGGTTTGATTCGCACGCAAGCCGGTACTTATGAAGTCATGGAAGTAAATCGAGACGGCTGGAACCTTGAAGCGTTCAAGGAGCGCTATAGCGACATCCTCGACAAGTACGATTATATTGTAGGGGACTGGGGCTATGGTCAGCTTCGTCTTCGTGGGTTCTATACAGACGCTAATCGCAAAGTACCGTTCGAGCAGCGGATCGCCGCTTTGGATGAGTACCTGCATGAGTTCTGCAATTTTGGTTGTCCGTATTTCGTTTTGCGTAAGGTAAAAGCAAATGTCGGCAACAGTGACGACCAAAGCGGGCAAGACGAAACTGCCTTTGATGTCATCATTGATATCCGTCAGGACATCCCGCGTGAAGAGGGTGGCTCTTCGCCCTATGTCGAAAGGAAAGAACGCAGACGCTACCACCCTCGTCAAAATAAACAGGATCGCCAAAACAACGCTGCCGCTGATCGCAATGGGGCAGGGAAAAACGATCGCGGTGAGAAACCAAAGTTTCAAAAGGATCGACCAGATAAAAATGGCAGAGATTCCGGCTCACGAGAGCGCCGTCCCAATCAATTGAGACCTAATCGTGAACGCGATAAAGTCCCAACAGGACCAAATACGCCGAAGCGTGATTCCTAAAAACGAAACAGAATAAAAGAAGCATAGAAAAAGAGCCCTGAATGTCAGGGCTCTTTTCGTTTTTCGATTTATTAACCGCCCCAACCACCGGGGGACCCACCCCAACCACCAGGGGCTCCACCCCAGCCGCCACCAGGGGTTCCACCCCAGCCGCCACCAGGGGTTCCGCCCCATCCGCCGCCAGGGGTTCCGCCCCATCCAGGGGAACCAGGACAGCCTCCCCAAGTGGGCCAAAAACCAGGCCAGCATGTATTGCATCCCCACCAAGGATATGGCTGTGGGACGACAACAACTTCAGGACCTCGTCTTCTTCGGAAAAAGACTGGATGAGCCTGATCTTCTGGAATGTATTGATAATCCTGGTCTGATCGGTAATAAGGTGGCTGGTCATATTGTGCAGGGACAAATTGGTTTTGATCGTATTCGTTTGGATCATATTGAGTTTGATCGTATTGAGTTTGATCGTATTGAGTTTGATCGTAGTGAGTTTGATCGTATTGAGTCTGGTCGTATTGAGTTTGGTCGTATTGAGTTTGATCGTATTGGTTTTGTTCATATGGATAAGGTTGCATTGTGCGATTGGCACTCCTCTCGTTATCTATCTGTGCATCTGTGCAGTAGCAGTATACGAGGCATTTGCCTGTAAGGAGCATTGTCCGACAGGAAATGGGCGGGGTTACCAATATTCGATCCCTGATGTGAGGGGACGTTTTTCACAGAAAAAAGGAAGAGCTGCAATCGCTCTTCCTTTGGTGAATTAAATGGCTGCTTCCAAAAATGATTTCAGTTCTTCTGCTTCACGCTCGTTCAAGTTGAACGCAAATTCCAGATAGCCTTCTTCTTCCAGATCATCATGTCCAATAATAGCAGAGCGTCCATTTTGAATGTTGATGACAATCGCCTTCCCATAAAAACGGTTGGTCGTTGTAATCGCGAGGTCAAAACGAGTAGCTTCCCCCGTAAAGCTGACAAAGCGTGTTCGAGAATCCTCAGCTTCGTCGTACAAGTAGAACAATTCATTTGCCATATAGATATCCCTCTACTTCCATAAAAGATTTGGTTTGTGTTCGGTATTGTGTACAGCGCGGACAAAGCGAATGGTCTTGGTTTTGGCACGCATGACGATCGAATGAGTTTCCACCATATCATCACCGAGATAGCGCACGCCTTGCAACAGCTCTCCGTCCGATACGCCTGTTGCCGCAAAGATGGCGTCGTCCCCTTTGACCAGATCGTTCAGCGTCAAGAGTTGCTCTGGATTGTCGAGCCCCATTTTGATGCAGCGCTCGCGCTCGATGTCGTTTTGTGGCTTGAGCTGGGCTTGCATGTCGCCACCCAGGCACTTGATCGCTGCGGCACTGATCACGCCCTCTGGAGCACCACCGATACCCAAGAACAGGTCAATCCCTGTTTGCGGAAGACAAGCAGCAATCGCAGCACCCACATCGCCATCTCCAAAAAGCTTCACTCTTGCACCCTTTTCACGAACGGCGTCAATAATCGCCTGGTGACGATCGCGTTCCTGAATAATGACAGTCACATCTTGCACGCGTTTGTTGTTTGCTTTTGCTACAACCTCTATCATTTTATCCACGGGATCGTAAAGGTTGATTTGTCCGGCAGCACGTTTGCCGACGGCCATTTTCATCATGTACATGTCTGGTGCATGCAACAGTGTTCCACGGTCGCCAACGGCGATAACAGACATGGCATTGTTGTGACCCTTGGCGACAATCGTCGTTCCTTCTAGTGGATCAACCGCCACATCTACCTCAGGCCCACCTGCTTCCGGGTTACCGAGCTTTTCACCGATATAGAGCATGGGGGCCTCATCCAGCTCACCTTCGCCAATGACGACGGTACCCCTCATGTTGATCGTGTCAAACATGGCGCGCATGGCGCTGGTCGCTGCTCCATCTGCTTCATTCTTTTTCCCACGTCCCATCCAGTGAGAAGAGGCGAGTGCAGCCATTTCCGTTACCCGCACAATTTCCAGAGCCATTTCGCGTTCCACAGTGTGTTCCTCCCCTTATGCTTGCCGGCAAAAATTCACCCCATCATTGTAACATAAAGTGAACGATCAAAAAGTCGTCTTTTCAGCACCGAGAAAGTGGTGAGAATCTGTAGAAGGAGGAGCGGAGTGTAGGGGAGCTACATGAGCACCGGACTTCAAAGGTGAACGCCACTTTCGATGTCCAATAATCCCCCAGTACCACTGCGTGATCAAAAGACGAACGTGATTCGTGACAGGTCGTCCAAATTTGGTATACTGAGGGATGAAAAGAGGTGAAACCGGTGAGCAATTCCTATTTGCAGGAAGGGGAATTGGTGCTTCTCGTCCTGGTGCTAACATTTGTGTTTACCGTTTACTACTCAAAGCGCAAAGCAAAAAAGCGAAAGTAAGGAGAAATATATGTACGACGTGAATACAAAACGAATCGACCAAGTATTGGAACATATGTCTCGTATGCTTGAACTGTTGGACAAGCTCAGCGAACGAGGAGCCAAAGCGGTTTTGGCGGATGAAGTTGCTGTTGCAGCGATGGAGCGAGCCCTGCACTTGTCTATCGAAGGAATAGTGGATGTCGGAAACGCGCTGATCGACGGATTCATTATGCGAGATCCAGGAAGCTACAGCGACATCGTGGAAATTTTGCGGGATGAGCAAGTCATCACGAATGAGCAGGCTTTGATCCTGACACGTGTGACCGATTTCCGCAAGCATCTGGTCAACGATTATACAAGTGTGCCGGTCAATGAAATGTACAGCCTGGTAGAGGAAGCTACCGGGACCATTCGTCAGTTTGAGCCTCAGGTGAGAGCCTTCTTGAAAAAAGAACTGTTTTAAAGAGGAAGTTTAAAAAGTCGTCTTTTGATCACGAAGTAATTTCTGAAAGGTTATTCGACATCGAAAGTGGCGTTCACCTTTGAAGTCCGGTGCTCATGTAGGTCCCCTACACTCCGCTCCTCCTTCTACAGGTTCTCTCCACTTTCTTGGTGCTGAAAAGCCAACTTTTTAAACACGAATTTAAATTGTAGTAGCGGATATTTTATACAAAAGACTTTCGTTTGTTTACTAAAACGTCTTCATCCACTACAATAGGGAGAAAGGACGGTGATACGTATGACAAACGAAGGAACGTCCACTCGTGATCAAATCCTGCACATGCTCAAGGTCAAAGGTTCACTCCCTGTCAGCGACATGGCCGTCGAGCTAGGGATTACTGAAATGGCGGTACGACGTCATTTGAACACCCTGGAGAGAGATAATTTGATCAAGTCTACGCTTGTTCGCCAAGCGATGGGACGCCCAACGAATGTTTATTCATTGTCGCAGGAGGCAGATGAACTGTTTCCGCGCAATTATTCTCATTTGACATTAGATTTTTTACAAGACATAAAGGAAATCGACGGTTTGTCTAAAATTGAGATGCTCTTTAGACGCCGTGAGAATCGCTTGGAGGAGAATTATCGCTCCCACATGCAAGGCGACTTGGAAGATCGTGTAGCCAAACTAGCCGAGCTGCAAAACGATAAAGGCTACATGGTGGAATGGGAAAAGGACGAAACTGGAGACGGTTATCGGATTCAGGAGTTCAATTGCCCAATCTCGCAAGTAGCCCGTGAATTCAACCAAGCGTGTAGCTGTGAGCTCTCCTTGTTCCGTCGGGTTTTGAAAGCCAATGTCGAGCAAACCACGTGCATGGCAAAAGGCGGAGACAAATGCGTGTTTCACATCAAGGAAGCGAAATAAATGAACCATAACGAAAGTCCACTCGAATCGGGTGGATTTTTTTCTTTTGTTTACAAGATTTCCCTGATACGATTTCCTTATCATACCCATAGATAAATAGACTGCTTCGTGGAGAGTGAAATGGATGATGGTAGAGGTATTGCAACCGCTCCTGTCTTTTTTGGAGCGTGAAGTGTATCAGCTAGAGGATATACATGAAGATTCCCGAGCATTTCAGGATCCGTCCATTAAAGCGATGTTTCAACACGCTGTCTCGAATGCTGAGTCGATCAACGAAATTCTCGGTCAGCTCGCTGCGTTTCTGGATAGCGAAGCTGATACGTATAAAAAAGGGCTGTCCTGCATTATGAGCGGCACGCTGGTCGAATACGGCGGTGACCCGAGCCTGATTGTCGATTCCGTTGTCCGGCAGCTGGAGCGGCATCTTCTATTGATCGAAACGTATTTGGCGAATGAAGAGCTCTCTGTGGAAGAGCATTTTTTATCAAGACCCGATACGGTAAAAGCGCGAGTGACATCTGACTTTGTGATTTTAGCGACGATGACCATGATTTGCCGATACAAGCAAGCACGAAATCAAATGCGACAAAAGGAAGAGCTTGTCCGTTTGATCGAATCGCTCTATGAACACATCGACAACTTGGAATATGTACATGATGTTTTAAACAGTGTGGATGATCTGGAGGTTGTCGTCTTGCACCCGGAAACCTTTACGGGTGTAAGAGTGCGACTGGAAACCGTGCAAAACAATTTTCATCTGTTCACGTTGTTGCAGGATGTGATGCTACGGTCTTTCCAAGAAAAGGAACCATTTGCCTCCATGCAGCGAAACGAAGTCGCCATTAAAGCAGCATCTGGGATTGAATACCCCGAGACAAGTGGTGCTTCGGATGAGGCGTTATTCGGTTTTTTCAATGCGTATGGTCTGGACGAAAATAGCAGCCAGATGAAGCAAAATCAACTAGAGGGCTGGGTGTTTGGAGAAATGATGCCCACACATATTCCAAGAATAGATGGTAAAGCACTGATCTTGTTAGGGGAGAATATCTTTGCTAGTCGCTCGTGGGATTTATCCTTTTGCGTACCTGTTCACAGCGCGCTATCACCAAGGACCGAGCTGCTGGAAGTGTTGTCCCCCGAGCAAACAAAAACATGGCTGGACAAAATCGTGGCGATGAGAGGAAGAGACGACTAGACATAAGCAGGAAGCGGTGGAAGGCCGTTTCCTGTTTTTTTGCGATAGGAGGGACGAAGGTTTACACTAAGAGGGGAGAGCTTGTACAACCGGCTTACTACAGCAGATGGGAGATGGAACAACGTGAAACAATACAAAGGCTACTTGCTTGATCTGGATGGGACGATTTATCGGGGAAGAGAAGCGATCCCGGGAGCCGCAGCATTCATCACCCACTTAAAAACTCAACAGATTCCGTATTTGTTCCTGACCAACAATTCATCAGCCTCTGCACAAATCGTCGCAGAACGGCTGGTAGCAATGGGCATAGAAGCACAAGCTCGGGACGTGTATACCACGAGCATGGCGACCGCTACCTATTTACGAGAGCAGGCACCAGCGGGTACACGCGTCTACGTAATTGGAGAGGCAGGCTTGCATGATCAGCTGACAGATGCAGGCTATGTGATTACAGAAGAAGATCCCGCTTATGTCATTGTCGGGATTGATCGTGCTTTTACGTATGAAAAACTGGCGATCGCCGCACGTGCTATCCGTGCAGGAGCAACTTTTATCGCTACCAATGCAGATGCAGCCCTACCGACGGATGCTGGTCTGTTCCCCGGCAATGGTTCACTGGTAGCAGCCGTCTCCGTTGCTTCTGCAACGAAACCAATCGTGATTGGCAAACCGGAGTCCATCATCGTCCGTTACGCTCTGGACCAACTTGGTACTGCTGCGGCTGACACACTGATCGTCGGGGACAATTTATATACGGATATTGAGGCAGGTGCCAACAGCGGCTTGGATAGCTTACTCGTTTTGACAGGCTATTCCACACGCGAAGAAGCAGACAGGCATCATGCTATGCCTACCCATATTGCGGAAGACTTGCCTGAATGGGAACAACGAATCTCACTATGATTCCGAGCATTCTTCCTGCTGCTTCTGGCGATGGGCAATGCGGCTGGAGGCGGCGGCTGCGACCGCACCGACGAGATCGTCTAAAAAAGTATGGACACCAAAACGCTTGTCGTTGAGATCGGCGAGTTTGCCGTGCTTCAGCTTATCTACATAACCGAAGTTGGTAAAACCGATGCTCCCGTACAGGTTGACGATAGCGAGGGCGAGTACCTCGTCTATGCCGTAAAGAGGCTCGTCTGATTCAATAATCGCCTGGAGCGGGGGCAGCAGTTGGTTTTGTTCTGCGAGGATGTCGAGCTGAATCCCGGTCAGCAATGCGTTTTGGACCTCGCGTTTTTTCAAGACAGACGTCACACTCTCCAGACACATGTCCAAGGTGATGTCCGGGATGTATTTTGACTGCAGGAACATGACAATTTCAGCAATGTCATTCATACTGACTCCTCGTTTTTTCAAGAGATCAATAACGAAGTCCAGACAACTCTCGCTGTTTAGTGGATGCTCACTCATGCTTGTGGTTCCTCCTTTTTCACGTGCGTGTTCAAAAAGTCGACTTTTCAGCACCCAGAAAGTCGGCATGAATGCTTCTAGTATCTGCATCCAGATAGGCACCTATCCCGATCTGTCGACATACAATGCCAGAAGAGCAGTATGCAAGGAGGGTGAACGACTGTATGGAAGAAAAAGAGCTTCTGCAGGAGAAGTACGGTTTTGAACTCCAGGGATATCGCACGACGGGGGCAAGCAAGGTACTGGAAACGGATCGAGGCCTTTACTACATGTTCGAGGCGCCAGCCGGATATAAATACAAAAGCAAGTTTATTGAGAAAGTAAAAAAGCATTTGAGTCAACAGCAAAACATTCGCTTGTTAAAGCTAGTGAACACAACAAGTGGGCAGGCTCACATCGTCGATGATGAGCAGCTTTACTATTTATACAGAGGCGTGCGGGAGGAGGTTCCCGACAACCCCTATTATGCCAGCGGCCAGTCACTGGCACAGTTCCATCAGACCACGAGTGATTTTTCATCTGACAAGATGTTTATCCCCTACAGCTCACTTGGCAACTGGCCGAGCATGTGGCGCAAAAAGCTGCGGAATTTTAATGAATACCGGGATGAGATGGATGAGGAAAATGTAGAGCTCGCGCCAATGGATGAATATTTGTTGACCTGCTTCACGTACATTACTCAACTCGGTGAATTGTCGGTTCAATATTTGTTGGATGCTGGATACGATAAAGTCGTGAAGGAAACAGCTAGTCTCGGGAAAGTAGCCTACCAAAATTTTGATCAAGGGTATATGCTATGGAAAGAGAAGGATGTACGTCTAATGGCAGGTGAATGGAACTGGGTTCTTGATATGCGTACTCGCGATGTGGGGCAGTGGATCAAAGCTGAGACAAAGCGAAACGGCTGGAATGAAGAGGCTGTGTCCAGCTTTCTCGACGGCTACAACAGTGTCTCTGCTCTGCTGCCAGCTGAATATGCCGTGATTTATGCGCTCATGCTCTACCCAGGCAGGTTTTTGAAGCTCGTGGAGACCTATATGGAGTTGCCGGTAGAAGAACGCCAGGAAGTCAACATTCAGGCATGGCAAGCGCAGTTGGAAGACGAGCTAACAAAAATGGAAGACGGACTGCGAAAGTACCCCCTATTCATTGCACAGCGTTATGACGAATCCATTCCACAAATTGATTGGTTGTGGAGGAAAAAAGATGATCAAGCAACAAGTTTTCGTAACGAGGAAACTCAATCCTGAAGTGATCGCGATGCTTGAAAAAGTAGCCCAGGTCGAGCAATGGACAAAAAATGCGCCGATCCCGCGTGAGCTGTTGCTGGAAAAGATTGAACATGTAGATGCTGTCTTGACCATGCTGACAGAACGAGTGGACGAGGAATTTTTGGCGAGTACAAAACGACTTCGAATCGTGGCGAATATGGCAGTTGGTTACGACAATATTGATTTGGAAGCGTGCAGACGACACGAAGTTATCGTAACCAACACGCCTGATGTGCTGACAGAGTCTACTGCCGATTTGGCTTTCGCTTTATTGATGGCAACAAGCCGCCGATTGACGGAAGCCAACCGATTTTTATTACAGGGGGAATGGACATCGTGGAGTCCGACCCTGATGGCTGGACAAAACGTATATGGTTCGACCCTAGGGATTATTGGGATGGGGCGAATCGGGGAAGCTGTAGCGAGACGCGCCAAAGGATTTGGCATGCGAATCTTGTATCACAACCGGAATCGCAAACCGCAGGCTGAGCAAGAGACTGGAGCACGGTATGCTGATATGGCCGAGCTTCTGCAAGAGTCCGATTACGTCGTTCTGCTTACACCGCTGACAGAGGACACGCGCATGTTGATGGGGGAAAAACAATTTTCGCTCATGAAAGAAACCGCTGTGTTTATCAATGTATCTCGTGGTGGGACAGTAGATGAGGCCGCACTGTATCAAGCGTTGGTAAACAAAAAAATATGGGCGGCTGGTCTGGACGTTTTTGCGGTCGAGCCTGTTTCCATGGATAATCCGCTCTTGAAGTTGCCGAACGTAGTAGCATTGCCACATATCGGTAGTGCGACTGTGCAAACGAGGGCGGAGATGGCGAGTCTGGCTGCTGCTAACATCGTAGAGGTGCTAAGTGGAAGGGGACCGCTGACTGCCGTATGAACACGTTCTTTGCTTTGATTACAGGACTCCTCGTGCTTCTCTTGATTGCAGCAGTAGCCGTTTCGTTTCACGTAACCTGGCGCTTGACGCATCCTGTGCGAAAGCCGATTCACATGGAACCCCGAGATTTTGGAATCGAACAGTCGGAGCCCGTCGTTTTTTCGAGCAGGGAAGCGACGATTTCGTTGGCCGGATGGTACTTGTCGGCAGAAAAAAATGGGCGAGTCTCGAATGGACAGACGCTAGTCTTTGCCCACGGGTATAGTCAAAATAGATTGGAGCCACATCTGCCCGCGTTGTCTCTGGCAGCAAGACTTGTCCAGGCCGGCTTTGATGTATTGATGTTCGACTTTCGCAATGCCGGGGAATCCAGCGAAGCACTGACTACGATTGGTCTTCGTGAACAACAAGACCTGCTTGGGGCCATCGATTTTGCAGCAGCGAAGAAGCCGGAACACAGACTTGGCCTCGTTGGATTTTCTATGGGGGCGGCAACCTCCTTGATGGTTGGCGGAGTGGATGAACGCATCACTGCGATTGTGGCAGATTCACCGTTTTATTCCTTGCGAGAATACTTGGTTGAGAACTTGCCGCAGTGGACGGGCCTGCCCCGCTTTCCATTCAACTGGCTCATCCTTACCTTGTGTCCTGTTTTACTAGGAGCCAACCCGCGAGACGTCAATCCGTATCAGGCAGTGAAGCAAGCGAACAAACCGATTCTTTTTATACACGGGACAGGCGATACGACGATCCCAATGGTAAATAGCGAACGACTATTTGAGCTGACCCAGGACATAGATTCCGAGTTTTGGATCGTACCGCGGGCAGGTCACGTTCGTAGCTATGCGTTAGTTCCTGACGAATACGGGAAGCGTGTCATTGCCTTTTTGGAAAAAGGAAGGGAGAAGGGGAAATGAAAAAAGCAGCTACGCGGTTGCTGTAGCTGCTTTCATGTCGATGTGACTGGATTAGAATACTTGTTGAACTTCCTTGATGCCTGGGATTTCTTCCACCAGTGCACGCTCGATTCCTGCTTTCAGGGTGATGGTAGAGGAAGGGCAGCTACCGCAAGCACCCATCAGGCGCAGCTTCACGATGCCATCTTCTACATCAACGAGTTGTACGTCTCCGCCGTCACGTTGCAGGTAAGGGCGCAGTTTATCGAGAACTTCTTGTACTTGATCCATGATATCCATGTTACATTCACTCCTTTCAAACCTCTCCTTTATTATAATCATACCATGGTGAGAAATCCATGGCTTACATGCCCTGTTGACACTTTAAAGTTCCGCTGACGCGCCGAAGTTTAGTAGCGTAGACTTTTTGTAATCTTTGCATGGTATAATGAAAAAGAAAGAAGCAAGTACTTCAATTATAAGGAGTCAGATCTTCGTGAACGTATTTCGCAATGTGAAGGAACTGATTGGTAATACGCCGATCGTCGAAATTACTCAATTTGAGCTCCCTGAGGGTGTCCGCTTGTTCGCCAAGTTGGAATATTTTAACCCAGGAGGCAGCGTAAAAGACAGACTGGGCATGGAGCTGATTCGTGCCGCGGAAGAGAACGGCCAATTGGCCCCAGGTGGTACCATTATTGAACCGACAGCAGGAAATACAGGCATTGGTGTAGCGCTGGCCGCTGTAGGAACCGGTTATAAAGTTATTTTCTGCGTACCAGCGAAGTTTTCCGAGGAAAAGCAAGAGCTGATGCGTGCCCTCGGAGCAGAAGTCGTCAATACACCGACAGAACTGGGGATTAAGGGTGCAATCGCGAAGGCAAAAGAACTCGCAGAATCGATTCCAGGTGCTTTTGTACCACAGCAATTTGCTAACCCGGCGAATCCAGACGCACACTACAAAACAACAGGTCCGGAAATTTGGAGTCAAATGGAGGGCCAAGTAGACGTATTTGTGGCAGGTGCGGGCTCTGGCGGTACTTTCATGGGTGCTGCTCGCTACTTGAAAGAACAAAAGCCAAACGTGAAAACGGTAATTGTTGAGCCAGAAGGTTCCATCTTGAATGGGGGAGAATCCGGCCCGCACAAGACAGAAGGAATCGGCATGGAGTTTTTGCCTCCGTTCATGGATACGAGCTACTTCAACGCTATTCACACGATTCTCGATGTGGAAGCATTCGATCTGGTCAAGCAGTTGGCTGCCAAGGAAGGCTTGCTCGTAGGCAGCTCCTCAGGTGCAGCGATGGCAGCGGCACTACGCGAAGCAAGAGAAGCGGCTCCAGGGACAAACATCGTTACACTGTTTGCTGACGGCAGCGAACGTTATCTAAGCAAGAAAATTTACCAGGGGGGAATTTAAGATGCGTATCAAAACTCGTCTGATCCACGGCGGAATCGATGGAGATCCACATACAGGAGCCGTATCCGTTCCGATTTACCAGGTAAGCACATATAAACAGGAAGCCATTGGTGTTCACAAGGGCTTCGAATACTCCCGTACCGGGAACCCGACCCGTCACGCATTGGAAACATACATCGCTGAAATCGAAGGCGGCGCGCGCGGTTTTGCATTTGGTTCCGGTATGGCGGCACTCTCCACCATTCTCGCGTTGTTCAACAAAGGTGATCATCTCGTGGTAGGTGACGATGTATACGGCGGTACATACCGCGTTATTACTCGTGTATTCTCCCGTATGGGTCTGGAAGCAACCTATGTAGATACGAGTGATCTGGCAGCAGTAGAGGCGGCAATTCGCCCGGAAACCAAAGCAATCATTATGGAAACACCGACAAACCCGCTGTTGAAAGTAAGCGACATCAGCGCGTTGGCAGGCATTGCGAAAGCAAAAGGCGTGCTGCTTGTAGTTGACAACACGTTCATGACCCCATACTGGCAAAATCCGCTGGACCTCGGCGCTGACATCGTGTTCCACAGTGCAACGAAATATTTGGGCGGACACAGCGACGTGGTAGCAGGTCTGGTCGTAGCAAAAGATGCGCAAGTGGGCGAAGACCTCCATTTTGTGCAAAATGCAATTGGCGGTGTGCTTGGACCACAAGATTCTTGGCTCTTGCTTCGCGGTATGAAGACGCTGGGAATTCGTATGGAAGAGCATGAGCACAACGCACGCACGATAGCAAAATGGCTGTCTGAGCGCAGCGACATCAAACGCGTGATCTATCCTGGTTTGTCCAGCCATTCCGGTCATGAGCTGATTCAAAAGCAAGCGCGTGGCTTCGGTGGCATGATTTCCTTCGACGTAGGCAGCGCAGAGCGTGCTGACGAAGTGTTGGCAAAGGTAAAATACTACACGCTGGCGGAATCACTGGGTGCAGTGGAGAGCTTGATCAGCGTACCTGCACGTATGACGCATGCCTCCATCCCGGCAGAGCGCCGTGCTGAGCTGGGTATTACGGATGGATTGGTGCGCATCTCTGTTGGTATTGAAGATGTTCAGGACTTGATCGAGGACCTAGAACAAGCATTGTCCTAAGCTAGCTGACCCTGGGGAGGGCGGATATAGTGACTGTCGATATCAAGGTTTTTGGAACAGAGCAATTGTGCGCAAGCTGCGTCAATTTGCCATCTGCAAAGGAAACAGCCGAGTGGCTGGAGGCGGCACTCTCTCGCAAGTATGGGAGTGACAGCTTCCGCATCGTTTATAGCGACTTTCAACAGCCGCAGACAGACGATGACAAAAGCTGGGCGAATCGCATTATCGAGGAAGATTTATGGTATCCGCTTGTCGTAATTTCCGGGGAAATTGTCGGTGAGGGAAATCCGAAGTTAAAAGATATCTATGGAAAGCTGGAGAGCATGGGCGTACAGCCGATTGCTTCTTTGGCAGAATAAGATCGCTCAAGAAACGACCAGATGATCTATAACTGGTCGTTTTTCTTTTTAGAGTAACAGTCTGAGCGCAACTTCGAAGGCCAAGAAGCGTTTAACTAGCATCAAAAGAAAAAAGGGTGATTTTTCTATGATTGGAAAAAATATGGTGTTTAGCGTTCTAGCATGCTCCCTTTGTTTATCCACCATACTTGTTACCCCATCTGCTACAAATATTGCAGAAGCAAACACAGCGAGCTATCGAATTACATATAAACTTCCGCCCAATCCGGAAAAATACTTGTTTTTGAATGTACAGATGGTCTCTATTACTAATCCGCATCCATTGCCTTTGCAACTGCGCCCTTATTCATCCGATGATTATATAATCGACATGGAAACGGAAGATTCGTATCACAAAATGAATTTCACTTATCGCTTGAATTTCTTATCCTCGAAAAAAGGATTTCTCTGGAATCTGTATCATTTTATCGGTAATCTACCCCCAGCATATCCGGCTGACATGAATCTGGATGAGCTAGACCAAGGCATTAAGAATACGGACGCCTATTCAAAAGAGGGGAGAGCTCTACGAGAAACCAGAGCCCAAATCAATATGAATGCCCGCCTGCAGCCTCTTGTTCAAGCCGGTTACGTCATGCCAAATGAGATCGACGATGGGATCGCAACGAAGGAGTTCGTCGCGACCGTTCTGTATCGGATGTTCGGAACCGTTCGACCTTACCACGGAGGAATTGATCTGAAGGATTCGGAGAATGTTGCTGTGCGCTGGGCAGTTGAAGTAGGCTTGCCGGGTTATGTAGTAGATAGCGAAGGCTATCTTTATCCTGATTCACCGCTTAGCATGGAATCCGGTCCGATAAAATACGCGCAGGAGCATGCGTATGATCGTCTACAGCATTTTATGAAACTCATCCTTCCCGGGAAAAAGACCGAATCAGGTTGGGAGTACTATCAGGTGAAATTAGCACCAGGCATGGTGCCGACACAACCGCGCGATCTCATTTCAGTCAATGGAAAGCCCTATAATGATGATCTTGTTTACTCTATTACAGAGACCCATGAATACCAAAATGCTAGTAGAAAAATCGGACAGTACTTTATTCCGAAGTTTCCCCAAATGCTCAATCAAGCACGTAAGGATGCCCTAAAGCCTCGGGCATGGGACTGGAGCCGCGATCTAATCCACCATCCTAATTTTTCCAAGGAAATTGCCGCTTATCGTAAAAACAAAAGCAGCAAAAATCTGAATGCTGTCTACCAAGCTGTAAGAAAGTACTACAACCTGAGTATCCGTCAAGACTCGGCTGCCATTATCAAAAGCGTGCTGGATAACGTCAAGTAATTGGGCTATTCCTCGATTGAGGGTTTGTTAACCTTTTTGTCTTTGAATCGTAAATCTTTTGTAACGAAAAAAAAGAGGCTGCGTCCTATAGTAGGAAATGTAACCCATTACAACCAGTGGAGGCCATAACGATGAATAAAAAATGGATGAAGCCTGTTACATATTTGCTGCTTGCAGGAGTTGTAGGAGTAGCTGGATTTTCTGCACTGAATACACAGGTAGCGCACGCAGACTCTGAAAAAGGAAAGCTGTTCTCTGCCGCAGCTGAATTGAAGCTCGCGAAAAACACCTATGTGATCGATCAAAAAACGGCTGACGTCAATGGTGATAAGAAGGATGACGTCGTATACCTGATTGGCGAAAAAGAAAAAGCGGATGACATCTATTCCTCCAATATGAACATCGTAGTGAAAGACGGGAAATCCGGCGCATATAGCCAAACAGACATCAAAGAACTGGGAGGCTATGAAGGTGAACTGACTCTCGTAGACTTCACGGGTGATCATGTTGCCGATGCGTTTGTGAAAACAGCGACTGGCGGAAGCGGCGGTGTTTACAGCCACGTAATCGCTACCTTTGAAAACAACAAGCCAACCGTGATTTTTGGTGAAAAGGAAAACGAAGGAATCCGTTACGAGGGGAAATTCGTGGATGGCTTTAAAGTAGAGGGCAAAGGCTCCCACCTAGATAAGCCGCTGACGCTTGACGTGAGTGCCAACCAGGATGTATACGTAGCTGCCAAGCTGTATGACAAAGCAGGCAAAGTGCAGCCGACAGAAGATGCTGTTACTGTATTTTCCTACCCATTCGGTTCTTTGACTCCAGTCGATATGGATGCAAACGGTACATTTGAACTGGTAGGGGAGCAAAGACTCGTAGGAATGAACAACACAGATACCGTTTCCCGCATCAACTCTGTATGGGGCTACCAAGGTGAAGGCAAATGGAATCCATGGGAAGTAGAGTATTCGACTTTCTTGAAAAAACACCCGGGTGAAGCGATCAACACGATGATTGGTAAGTAATCGTTTTTGAGATTGATACGCAGCCTCCTTTTCATGACGGAAATGAAAAAGGAGGCTGTTTTTCGTTGCCAGCGAATGGTTCTACCAACCGACTTTTCCTCATATGGATTTTGGGTACAGGGGTAACCAAAGGAGGAAGCGCGGATGGATCGACCGATTACTCGCTACTACGAGTTGAAGGAAATTCAAAAGCAAGTAGAGGAAGAGTTGAACGAGCTGCGGAGTAAACTGATTGAAGCTTACAGCAAAGCAGGCAGTGCAGAGGAAGGCGAATACAAGCTGCTGATCTCCTATCAGGAGCGGCGAGAATACGACGATGAGCGCCTTTTCAACGCCTTGCCAGATCCTTCGCTTTGGCGCCTCATGTCGAAGGCGGATACCGGGAAAATTTCGAGTTTGCTCAAGCTGAATGTCATCCACGAGAAGGTACTGACAGACACCTTTGAACCAAAAAAAGTACCTGTTTTACGCGTTCAGAAGCGATAAACCAGCAGAATGAGGGAACCGTCAGGATTAGTCTTGACGGTTTTTTGCGTTCAAAGAATTATCTTGTATAATGGGAGGATATTCCTGATTCCTTATTTCACCTTGTTTTCTCTATCATTTGAGAGGAGGAGCGTGCAGATGAAAGTCTTATTTTGCAGCCAGCCATTTCAAGAAAACAAAGTCGATGAAACCTACGAAAATGAGTATACGTGTGCAAAACAACTCGGCCTCGACATTCATCTGATCAGCTTGGAACAACTGATATATCATGACAACCCGTTAGCGGCTGTGAAACACATACAACCCGCTCCTGAAAAAGTAACGGCTATCTACAGGGGATGGATGCTAAAACCGTTCCTGTACCAAAAATTGTACGACGTCCTGCTAGCCAAAAATATAGAGTTAATCAATACACCGGAAAAATACGTGCATTGCCATTACCTGCCCGAATCTTATGAAGTCATCAAAGATTTCACACCGCTGTCGGTCTGGTTGCACAAAGCAGAGATAGATGAGTCGTTTGAGAGCGTGCATCAGATCGTAAATAGATTTGGTCAGGCTCCGATCATGATCAAAGATTATGTGAAATCTCGAAAGCATGATTGGAATGAAGCTTGTTATATTCCCGATGCTTCCGATAAAGATAAGGTACAGCAGGTGACCAGCCGATTTTTGGAGTTGCAGCAAGATGAGTTGAATGAGGGAATCGTTTTTCGAGAATTTGTGAAGCTTCAATTTTTGACCCATCACTCGCAGAGCAACATGCCATTATCCCAGGAATATCGCGTCTTCTTTTTGGATGGCGAACCTATGTACATGGCAAATTACTGGGAGGAAGGACAATACGACGATACGCCGCTAGACCTCCATCCATTTTTAAAAGTAGCGAAAAAAATCAAGAGTCGCTTTTTTACCATGGACATCGCCAAGCTGGAAAATGGCTCGTGGACCATCCTCGAGCTAGGAGATGCACAGGTGTCTGCTCTGCCTGAACAGGCTGATAGATTTGAATTTTTCACAAAGTTAAAAAGAAATCTTCCTTAGAGAGAGGTATCCCTCATGAAAATAGGTTTGGCTCAGACGAGGTTTCCCCAATCAGCGGCGGAGGGACTCGCGATCGTCAAGCAACAGATCATTAACGCTGCGCAAAACAATTGCGATCTGATTTGCTTTCCTGAATCGGTGATTCCAGGGCTGCGCGGAGTAGGCTATGAAGTGGAAGCATACGATCACAAGGTACAACGGAGAGTTTTGGAAGAGATTCGTGCGCTGGCGAAGGAACGCCAGATCGCCGTCATTTTACCGATGGAATGGAAGGATGAGCGCGGCTATCATCTAGTCGCCTTTGTTGTGGGGAAACAGGGAGAAGATCTTGGGCTACAAATCAAAAATCAGATCGATCCAGATGAGGATCAGTTTGACTATGTCCCGGGTGAAGGGCGCCAATTGTTTACGATAGAGGACGTGGCGTTTGGCATTGTCATCTGCCATGAGGGATGGAGATATCCAGAGACGGTACGTTGGGCGGCACGCCGGGGAGCGAGCATCGTTTTCCATCCAATGTTTACAGGGGAAGTCAACAATCCCGATTTTTACAATGGGGCAATGGTTTGCCGAAGCTTGGAAAACAACATCTACTTCGCCAGTGTGAACTACGCGATTCCGAATCAACAGGTGACGACGGCTTTGATTTCGCCTACGGGGGAACGACTGTGTGTCGCAGCTTCAGGGAGCGAGGAGCTGCTTGTGTACGAGATTGATCCTGCGAGAGCCACGCGATTATTAGCCCAGCGCTTCCAACCTGAATTGGTTGAATAGGAAGGAAAAGAGAGGAGTCGACCGCTTCGATTCCGTGCTTATACAAAAAGAAAACCTGTTAGACCATCCGGCCAACAGGCTTGTGCACTATCCCATATGCTTTTTGTACATCCATAGCTGACCGCTCTTGATGACACGAGCCATCTGACCGACCAGAGACATTTTCCCCATGCTGGCAAAGCCTTCTTTTTTGCCAAGGGAGCCGAGGAAGCCTTTGTGCTTGAGAGCAGGCAATGAAGCTGGATACTCCTCGCCTTTGATGTCTTTTTTCAACATCAGGGCAACTTGTTCGCCTTGAATTTCAGCGGTTTGTGCGCTCGGCGCGATGATCGTGCTTGCACAGTCACCCACTACATAAACGTTCGTATGGGATGGAATTTGATGATACTGGTTTAGTTTGGCGCGTCCGATGTTGTCTGTTTCGATAGGCAGAGAGCGCACGATTTGGTTCGCTTGAATACCTGCTGTCCATACGATAACATCACTTTCAACAGGCTGGTTGTGGTTGTACACGATCCCTTGCTCGATGCTAGTGACATTCGCCATGGAAACAAGCTGTACTTCGTGCTCAATGAACCATTGCGATGCATATTCCTGAAGCTTTTTCGGGAATGGGCTCAAAATGCTTTGACCGCGGTCGACGATGCGTACATTCAGGTCGGGACGGCTTTCGCGTAGCTCAGCAGCCATTTCCACTCCGGAAAGACCACCGCCCACGACGGTAACCGTACCGTATGGGTTCACATTATTGATTGCCATGTATGTGTTGCGGGTAGCTCCCATGGATTGAATCGAACACGTAAATTGTTCAGCACCAGGGATATCATGGTAACGATCCTCACAGCCCAATCCGATTACAAGCCAATCGTAGGAGAGGGTGTCCCCGTTAGCAAAATTGACGACCTGCTCGTCCAATTCCAAGCCAGTAATTTCACCGTATTTGACGGTCAGGCGTGGATCGTTTGGAAAATTAACACGCAGGTGAGATTCCGGTGTAGTACCTGCCGCCAGAGCATAATACTCTGTTTTCAAGCCATGAAACGGCATACGGTCTACTAGGGTTATAAACACGTCATCTGGTAAATCAGGGGACAGGACTCGCTCAATAATACGAAGACCCCCGTATCCTCCTCCAAGGATCACAAGTCGTTTCATAGAAGGTCTAGTCCTTTCTTCTGTCCGTTTTTTACAGCACCCACTCTATTTTTAGTCTCTTTCACTAAAAATGCAAGCAGAATCTTTTTCCCGTTTTCTCCGCTGGATTTTTATCAAAGTCGCGGTACAATAAAGTACGTGATGATGTCGAAATAATCGGTAGGTGACAATAGATGAAACCACTAGTAGAATTTTGCGCGAGCAATGTTTCCTCCTATACGCAATCCGTCGTGGACACATTGGAAAATGATCCTGATCTAGATGTGGACGTACTCGAGTACGGCTGTCTGGGGTATTGCGGTGAATGCTACATGGAGCCATTCGCGCTCGTAAACGGCACATTGGTACAAGCACCAACAGCCGATGAATTACTGGTGAAAATCAAGAATAAATTGCGGGAGGAAGAAGAGCTGCTGAATGCAGATTTCCCTCTGTAGGTTGTTCTCTTAGGATGTTCATTGGTGAGCATGATCAACCGTGAACGTACCAAAATAGTAAAGCTGATGCCCAAGTGAATCGGAGCATCAGCTTTTTTTATGGATTAATGTTCTTTGATTACGTTGTAGAAGGTATCGCGTTCCAGCGCGCGTTTTCCTGCGCCTTTGATCAACCAGACCAACTCATCTACAGTCAGAGCTTGCTGGGTAAGGGCACCGGCTGAGTGGCTGATGCGCTCCTCGATCAAGGTTCCGTGAGCATCCGAAATTCCCATTTGCAGAGAAAGCTGTGTGAGCTGGGTACCGATGTTGATAAAGTATGCTTTGACATGCTGGAAGTTATCGAGCATCAGACGGCTGATCGCCATTGTTTTCAAATCATCAATCGCAGAGTTGCGGCGCTTGATGCCAGCTGTTGCTTTGATCGGCTGAACAGCCAATGGAATGAACACCATGAAGCCGTTTGTGTCATCTTGCAGCTCACGCAGGCGGAGCATGTGGATCACGCGCTCTTCCAATGTCTCGATGGAGCCGTACAGCATGGTGGTATGTGTTTTCAAGCCCAACTCATGAGCCGTGCGGTGTACTTGCAGGTACATGTCTGTACTTGCTTTTTCCGGGCTCATTTTCATACGATAGCGCTCGGTCAAAATCTCAGCGCCACCGCCAGTAAGACTTTGGAGACCAGCTTTCATCAGCTCTTGCAAAACTTCGCGGATGGAAAGACCGGAAATGCGGGAGAAAAACTCAATTTCCGCACCGGTATACGATTTAATGGTCACATCCGGGTACGCTTGTCTCAAGGTACGAATGGTGTCGAGGTAGTACTCGAACGGCTTGTGCTGGTTATGTCCGCCAACGATATGGAATTCGCGGATACCCGGATGGAAGCGTGTTTCTACATAATGAAGCAACTCTTCTGTGCTCATTGTGTAGGCACCTTCATCACCTTCATCGCGGCGGAAACCACAGAATTTGCAATGAGCTTCACATACGTTAGTTGGGTTGATGTACAGATTTTGCAAAAAGTAAACCTTATCCTGATTCTTGCGATAGTTAACAACGTTAGCCAATTGTCCAATCGTCAAAAGATCGTTGGAATTAAAAAGGGTGACACCGTCTTCCAAGGTAAGTCTTTCGCCATGCATGACTTTTTCTGCGATTTCGGCGAGAGATTTGTCTTGCATGGGAATCGTTTCAAGCGCCATTCCAAACACTTCCTTTCAAAGTCAATGGTTCTTAGATGAAAGAGCTTTAATCCAGTCATCCCAATCGATATTCGTTCCATGGGAGTGGATTGGCTCTTAGGAATAGAGTAAATCTCGGGCAACAAGAGCACCTATATTATAAACCTCTTGGTAAGTACGAACAATATCATAAGTTCTCCAACTCTCTAGAAGGAAGTTATGAATGTAAAAATATAACAATTACCGTCGTATTTTTGGTATATTTTCGGAAATAAAGGAATTTTTGTTTGCGAAATTCTAGCTGTTCTTGTAAAATATAGTAAGAAAGCCTGATCTATTACTAGGAGGAGCTTCAAATGCGGGACGTTTTGCTCGAGAAAATCGAACTCCTTCGACAGCGTATGGTAAATATGGGGTTAGAGTTTGGGTTAGATCATCCAGATGTCCTCGAATACAGTATACAAATTGATCAACTACACAACGAACTGAACCAGATCGATCATAGTCTGTCTAAGGCAGGAAACCGGAAAAAAGCGTATAGATTTTATCTAATGGAAAACAATGCACATTTTGCATAGGAAGGGGAAACCCTTCTTTTTTATTTGGAAAGAGAGAATGAGCGCGTAAAGTGCAGGGGAACCTTGTGGGAAGAAGCGTTTCTTAGTAAACTGAATATAATGGTGGTAACAAGTGCAGGAATGATGAGCCTGTAAAGGAGGGAAAGTAGCATGATTACATTGACAGAGCGCGCCAGTTTGAAAGTAAAAGAAATGCTGGCAGCAGAAGGCAAGCCCGATGTGTTTTTGCGGGTAGGTGTCCGAACAGGTGGTTGCAGCGGCTTTACCTACGGGATGGGCTGGGACGAAGAATTGAAGGAAGGCGACGAGACCTTCGAGGAAAACGGTGTGAAAATTGTTGTCGATAAGGACAGCTACCCATACATTAAAGGTACAGAGATCGATTTCAAGGAATCGATGATGGGTGGAGGCTTCTCCATCGAGAATCCGAATGCAGTCGCTTCTTGTGGCTGTGGATCTTCGTTCAAAACAGCGTTGGCTGAAGGAAAAGCGGAGAAATGTGACGACTAAGAGACGAATAAGACGGAACCCCTTCGACTTGTGTGAATGATTGCGCACGAGTTGAAGGGGTATTTTGTTGTGCGAAATGAAAAGATGAGAGGCAGGATTTTTATGGAGAAGAAATTCAAACGGCTAACTGCTTGCGTATTTTCGGCCATCCTTTTGTGTACGGCCATTCCAGCTACGATTGCTGCGGCACCAAAGGTGAGGTAAAAATCATAAGTGGCAGGCAATCTGACGTTGTTTCCACACCTTGATGTGAATGTGGGGGAGAAGGTTACGGAAGGAAAAGAGCAATACGAGGTAACGGGAACCTTTACTCCCTCGGAAAAAGGAAAATATGAGATTAAGCTCACTCTAACCATGAAGGATGAGGACAAGCAAGAGACACAGGGTGCTGCGTCTGGCCTCATTCGGGTAGGAGATGAATGGAAATACTTCTTTGTCGCAGATGAAGACAGCAAGCTGAAAGGTACGATTTACAAGGATAAATTGGTCAACGAGAGTCCGCTGAAAGTGAGTCAAGCCAATCAGGTGAACGGTAAAATTTTTCGAGGAAATCAAGAGATTTATTACTTGCAGGTCAACGATCCAGCAGCGGAAAAAGGGCTGCACAAAAGCTCTCTTTACAAGGTAAAGCAAGGTAGCAGCACGCCGGAAGCTGTGAAATTTGCGGGAGACAAGATTACGTCCTTTGTCATGGATGAAAGCGATTTGTACTTTACGGCTTATACTGACGACAACCGAGCGATGCTGTATAAAGCGAAAATCAATTCGGACAAAAAAGAGGAAGTTCTTGAAAATGTAGACTATGCAACGGTTTCGAACGGCTGGTATTACTTCCATGACAGCCGTGATCAAGGACTCTATAAAATGAAGCTGGATGGGACCGAAAAAACGAAGCTTACCGAAGATGACACGAAAATAGATGTAAGCAAAGGCGGCAGCTTTGAGGTATATACGGACGCGATTGCCTACGTGGATAGCAGCTCTCGGCATGTGCTGATTTCCAAGGAGGGTAAGCACTTGCAAGATGGCAAGCAAATCAAGGGAAAGATCGTTGCTATCGTAGGTGAGGGGGCTTGGATCATAACGAAATGGAGCAAGCGCTAAAGGAGGTAGTGAAACGATGAAAACCTTTGAAGACGCAAGAAATTCGCTTAAGCCGGGAGAAGGCGCAGCAATATATATGCCTGGCCCGGACAATCCGAAAAAACGTGTTTCCTTCACCTATATTCCTGTTATTCATGAATCCACACCACCGCTTCAGAAAGAAGTGGGGAGCTTTTATGAGGTACCAGCGGAGCTCGCGGGTGGCTACAAATTTGTAAATGGGCATGTAAACGATCCATTTGATTATAGCCAACCAGAGTTATTCGAAGAAATGTACAAGGAGGCGGACAACGATAAGAGACAAATCGTCGTGCGAAAGGTGTCTCCTAAGCCAAAATTTGATAGAGTCTTTACGATGTACAAAGGGAGCGAAGGAAAAGAGAGACGGGGACGTATACATCGCTATCACGAACTTTGAAGGTGTGAAATACATCGAGGAAGAAGCAGGACAGGATGCCATCGTAGAAAAAGTGAAAGTGCAAATGAGGGACTGTATATAGCTGGCAAGCTAATGGATGGAACCGAAGAAAAGGTCGTAAAGGGATACCAAGAGGATAAAATGAGGCTCATCGAAGTGATTGCCATGAATCCAGCGTTGACAAAAGAAGAATTACTGGCAATTGCAGAGAAATTACAATAGATAACATCTCGCCAAAAATGTAACAATTATCCAAATGTGCACGTACTTACAAGAGCAGCTCCTTTGTGGAGTCTGCTCTTACCTTTTTTACGGCAAATGGATGAGTAAGGAGTGAAGAAGTTGGCTGATGTTATGCAAGAACAAAAAGGCTTACAGTGGCTATTGCTGGGGGCATTTGGGATCGGTTTGCTGTTTGACTTGATGTTTTACGGTAAAGGATTGGGCATCTCTTATCTGTTGTTCGTAATCGGCTTGTACGGTTTTTTTATTTGGCAGGCCAGGCAACGCATTCATTTACGCTTTTCTCGCAAGCAAGCATTCAACTGGATATGGACGCTTCCAATTTTTCTTTTGGCGCTTACCTTTTTTCTATTTTCCAATCCGCATTTTCACGTGTTCAACCTATTACTGATCCCGTTTTTATTCGTGATCCAAACGATCCTGATCACCAAGCGTCATCAAGCGAAATGGTACGAGGCAGGATTTTTCATGGAGATGGTGGAGACACTGCTCCTTTATACGCTGAAGCATACTCGCCTGCCATTTCGGCTGACAAAGGAATGGATCAAGGGCAGGTTGAATCAGGAGAAGTATGGAGTGATGAAAAAGGTTTTCATTGGGATCGGCATCTCCGTGCCGCTTCTGGTGATTATACTCTCCTTGCTCTCGAATGCGGATAGTGTGTTTGGACATTTTCTGGGTCAAATACCGCGAAGGGTGATTGATGTAAATTCACTTGAAGCAATCTTTCGCTTGATGCTAATCGGGATCATTACGATCCTCGTGTTTGCATACATGCATTCTCTTTTCGGGGAACGAGAAGAAGTAACGGAATTGCCTGTGCCCGAAGATGACCAGAAGATCGTCTGGGACGGGGTTATTCTTGTAACAATTTTGGCGATCATCAATATCGTGTACACAGCATTTACATACATTCAAATATCGTATTTGTTCAGCGGAGCGAAGCGGATTTTACCAGATGAATTAACGTACGCCGAGTATGCTAGAAATGGTTTCAATGAGCTAGTGACGGTCACCGTTATTAATTTTCTGATTCTCCTGTGCACGATGCACTTCGCCACTCGGGCAAAACCAATGCTTTACCGGATGATTCAAGTTCTGCTGAGTATGCTGACGATTTGTACGGGCTTCATGCTGGTGTCTGCCTATTTTCGCCTTTCGCTGTATGAGGATGCTTACGGGTATACACATACGCGGTTGTTAGCTCACGTTTTCATGATTTTTCTGTTTGTGCTGTTTATCATTGCTCTCTTAAAAATTTGGCGCGATGGTTTTTCCCTGATCAAGTATTACGTGATTGTGACGCTAGTGAGTTACGTCATTCTGAATTACATCAATATGGATGTCATCATTGCCAAAAACAATGTACAGCGCTATCATGCGACCGGAAATATCGACATCGAGTATTTGAGCGAGCTGTCTTATGACGCCATACCAGTGGTGATGGAGCTTGTGCGGGATAAAATGGTAGAAGAGCGGTTTATGGAGATGCTGCAAGAGCGGAAAGAGATTTTGTATGAGGACAATAGCTGGCAGTCCTTTAATCTGTCAGAGTATCGGGCGAAAGCTTATTTTCCATAAAAAAAGTGATGACGGAGACGAGGTGTGCTATCGTCTCCGTTTTGTTTGAGTCACGAAAAGATAGTACAAAAATCCCACAGAGATGATGACTACGGTCCCCGTAAATAGATAATCGATCGATACTAGATTGGCGGAATGGATAGGCATTGTACCAGGACCTAACGCTTGCAAGTCCTCTCCAGCATCTGACTTGATGGCTGTACGTGTACAGATGTTGGTTTCTAGCTCATTACGCTCCCAATAAGAGGCATAGACAAGATATTCTTGACCCGGTTGAAAAGGAATGCCGCATCCGCCTGCAAGGCCGTCAGTGACGATTTGAACTTGTGTCTGATCCACTCCTTTCCACGTGGACTCTACCTCCAAAATAACGTCAAATCCTCCCCGATCTGGTTTATCCCAAAACGGAAGCCAACGAAGCCAGTCTATACGCTCATTAACATGGAGCACCTTGCCTGTAAATACAGCAGCAGACATATCCTTTGCTGTTAAAGGGTCAGGAGGGCGGGCACAACTACAGGCAGATGCAGGAGAAGGGTAGATAAAAAAGGTGAAAAGAATCAACATCGAGAAAAGAACTGCTATTGCATCACGATTTTTTTGATGCGTCATGTCTGATCCACTCCCATTAACCATAAGACGGGAGAGAAGGGGGATTGTTCCAAAATGACGACAATATTTGTTTTGTGTATCCTGATGGGAATGATATTTCTCGCCTATCATACGACTTATGTCAAAACAACGAAAGTGAAGCTGACATTACCTGGAGTATCTCCCCTTACTTTGCTTCACCTGACTGATTTCCATGGACGAACACGGTATTTGAATGGATATTTGCATCGACTCGTGAATGTTCATAACCCGGATATTGTGATGGTGACGGGGGATTTGACACAGCACAGCGGGCAGTTGACGCCTGTGTTGAATGAGCTAGCGAAAATAAAGAGCGAGAATGGGATATTCTTCGTTCCTGGAAATTATGAGAGAGAAGCAGGAAGATTTCGCAAAAAGGTCTATTCCCCTGCTGTCTACCGTTCCCAAAAAGAGGCCATCCAGCAGGTAATGACGGTGTTGGAAAACGAGAGTACCGTGATAGAAAAAGACACCGGTCTAATTTGGATATACGGCTTCGATAATTCGATTTACGGCAATGAACGGCGACCGGGGCAAGAGATCCAGCAGGCGAACTTGATGATATTTTTGGCTCACTCTCCCAATATAATCTCGTTGATTCGCAACGAGGGATTGAAAGCTGACCTGCTCCTGACCGGACATACCCACGGTGGACAAATTCGCTTGTTCAACCGGACTGTTGGTGCCTACAAGCATTTTCATGTCGGGCAAAAAGAGGATCAATCGGTTGGCGTATTTGGTATCAGTCGCGGACTTGGCACTTCCAGGCTACCAATCCGGCTGAATTGCTTTCCAGAGATAACGGTATACGCGATCAATCAATCATGAATGCTCATGGTCAACAATCCTTCCCCAATTCGTCACTGTTCGTTCACACCATCCCAGATTTTGGATCGATTTCATCGAGTAAGATGGAAGTGTAGAAAAAGAAGAAAGAAGGGGTCAAAAGTGAATAAGAAGTGGGGTCTGTTGGTTTCTTCAGTTGCATTGTCTGCAATGTTGATTACAGCATGCGGTGGAGGCAAGGATCAAGCTGCTAGCACGGATGCGGCGACTCCTGCGGCGACTACTGGCACACAAGTAAATATCGAAGCTAGTAACTGGAAATTCAACCAAGAAACCTTTGAAGTAAAAGCTGGCGAAGAGTTCACGATCAACTTCAAGTCGACAGAAGGCTACCACGGTATTGGTATCCAAGGACTGGATGTAGATCTCCAAAAAGATGGCAGCAAAACGATGAAAATCGATACAGCTGGTGAGTACACAATCTTTTGCAACGTGATCTGTGGACCGGATCATGGCAAAATGGTAGCAAAATTAGTCGTGAAATAATTCGATTCTTTTATTGGAATAAAACAACAAACAAGCACTTTGGCCTGCATAGCGGGTCAAGGTGTTTTTTCATTTCACAGGTGGGGACATACTACATGGGCAGCCACTCATCGAGTAAGGGAGGGAACCACATGTCCAAGCACAATAACAAAGACAAACGCCCAACGGAAGCATCCGCCGGCTCACGCAGCACTCCCCCAAAAACGGGAGAGAACACCGGACATAATTTGCGGAAAGAAGATCGAGCGTAACAAACGGGCTTTAGAAGCAAAGCAAGTCGGCAAAAGTCCTCCCTTGACGGAGGGCTTTTTTGCTTGTTATATACATGTTTTTACGATTTTTGCACATGGTAAGGAGGAAAAGTTTTCAAGTCGGTGATGCGATCCAAAAAGGAGATGAGTGACACTGGATAAGAAACACTACTACGTGACCTTGCAAGCAGGAACGACAGTGGCAGAAATCCGCGATGAAAAAGGCTCCGCCACGTACGATTTTGAGATCGAAGCGACCGATGTTCAAGTGGGCATGATGCGAGATTTGTTCAATAACTGTGTCCATGGGGATTTCATGATGTGGATGCATGGGCATACACTATGGTCGGACATGCCAGATCGGGACAACGACGAATATGATGACAACCTGCGAGCCATCTACCAGCTTATTTATCAGTATGGTACCGAAAAAACGAAAAGCGATCTGGAGCAAATGGGCCTTGTAAAGCTATTAGGGCTGGATAAAGAAGAGTTGCGTCCTTTTTAAGGGATGAATCATAGACGTTTTTTACCAGAAGGAGTGAACAGCATGAAGATGTGGAAGCAAGGAATGATGACAACAGCGCTGGTAATGGGTCTCGCCATGCCAGGTGTCGCGTTGGCCCAAGATGTATCTGCAACAGTTGCCCAAGTAAGCAAGCCGACTCACAGCCATGATGAGCATGGAGAGAAGCTCGTAAAGGTGCGACACAGCTCAAACAGAGGCGTTCATCAAAAAATGTACATGCTCTTGCTAGCGGAAAAATATGCACCGGATAGCGTAGACAAATGGCAGGCAGCGTTTAAAGAACGCGATCGTTTAATGAGCGAGTTCGAAACGCTGAGTGACGACCCGAAGTGGCAAGCGAAGCGTGAGGAACGAAAGCAACTGATCAACAAGCTGAATGAACAAGTCAAAAAGGGCGAAATAACGAACGAACAGATGGAAAAGCAGTTTCAGGAATGGAAAGACAAAAACATGGGGGCAAAAGAAGAGCGTGACGCCCGAAAAGCTCGGATCGAGCAAATGAAAAAAACACATGAAGCCTTTGACTCTGCGATAGAATCTGGCGATACAGCGAAGATTAAGGAGTCTCTTCAACAAATGCTGGAACAGATGCAAGTAAATAATTCGCGCATGGCGGAAAAGCTCGCTATGAAGAAAAAATAACGTTTCGAACAAAAAAGGACGTGACCGACTACTGGTACGCGTCCTTTTCCATATCTGATACAAGCATAGCAGGTGTCCATTCATCTAGGACGACTGCCTGTTCGGTTTGGCAGGAAGGACACCAGCCTGTATGGATGCATTGGTGTCGCAGACGGTCCATGTAGCCATTGTCCAGCTTGACATCGTCAATCTCCCGGTACGGGCTGTAGTTTCCATAAAAGTCCGAGAGACGACCGGCATCTTGCAGAGGTTGACCGCAGGCTGTACAAGCTTGTTGGAGGGCAGTGAAGCCATTGCAAACTGGACAGAGATGAATCAAAGCGTATCGCCTCCTTGTTCCTCCTACTTTGTGCGCGAACAAAAGCGGTTATGCAAGGGAACGAAAAATCCCTGACGCTGCCATCGTAGGCAACAACAGGGACGAAACATTTTTACGATTTGAAGTTATCCATGCTGGAAGAATGACCAGGCTGCAATTTGGCATCCGGGTTAAAGTAGGAGACCGCGTTGTTTACAGCGGTAGGGGCCTCACCAAAACCGACAGCGATCAGCTTGACCTTACCAGGGTAGGTTGCGATATCGCCTGCTGCGAAAATGCCTTGAATATTTGATTCCATGCGGGTATCGACCACGATGGAGCCTTTTTCGAGCTCCAGCCCCCAGTTCTTGATAGGACCGAGAGAGGAGATGAAGCCGAAGTTGACAATGACTGCATCGACTTCCAGATCAATTTCTTCTTTTGTCGTGCAATTGGCCAGCGTGAGTTTTTCGATGCGCTCCTCGCCGTGCAAAGCTGTAACTTCGTAAGGTGTCGTGACGTTTACTTTGGAGGACATGAGCATTTCCACACTGTGTTCATGTGCGCGGAACTTGTCTCTGCGATGGATAAGGTGTACTTCTTTTGCGATAGGTTCTAGCATGAGGGACCAGTCCAGAGCGGAATCGCCCCCGCCAATGACAGCTACCCGCTGTCCTTTGAAAGAGTTCAGATCGGTAACAAAATAGTGCAGATTGGATTTTTCATATTTGACGGCATCTGGATGTTCCAGTCTGCGAGGTTCGAACGCTCCTACCCCAGCAGTGATGATAACGGATTTGGAGAAGTGAGTGCCTTTGTCCGTTGTGATTTCAAACACATCGTCTACTTTTTTTACGACATTTTCCACTTTCTCTTCCAGGCAAACGGTTTGCTGAAAGCGGGAAATTTGATCTTTCAGATTATTGATCAAGTCTTGTGCTAAAACCTTTGGAAATCCGGCTACATCATATATGTATTTCTCCGGATAAAGAGCGGATAACTGCCCACCTAGCTGGGGCATGCTCTCAATGATTTTTACACTGGCCTGCCTCAACCCGCCGTAAAAAGCGGTAAATAATCCGGCAGGGCCTCCACCGATGATCGTAATGTCGTAGATTTGCTCGTCTTTTTGCAGAAAATTCAATCCAAAGCACCTCCGAATTAATCGTAAGCGAACTCCTCAACCATTATAACCCATACAAGTAGAAAAACAGGAGAGAAAATTCGAAAGATGATAGGCAAAAAAACCTTGCAAATCCAATACGTAGCCGATAAGATGAGGATGACTGTAAAGAAATTGTCACATTTTTCTTTGTCAGACTTTGTGCATTTTTTCACAGAGTGGTTCCAATGGTAGAACAGGGCAATAATTCCGATACTATACGGTCACTGGATTGGGGCATCTTATTACGTACCAGACCACGTGAAAAATCGCACAATCTTCCTTAAGTTACCATGCACAATGACATTATACATGAATGGAAGGGATACTGATGGGTACACCCAAAATCCTGATTCTTGGCGCTGGATACGGTGGTTTGCTCACAACGTTGCAGCTACAGAAAAAGCTCAACTACAATGAGGCAGAAATCACCTTGGTCAACAAGCACAACTATCACTACATCACGACTTGGTTGCATGAGCCGGCTGCAGGTACAGCACCAGCGGATCACGCCCGCGTTAGTTTGGATGGCATTTTGAACAAGGACAAAGTTAACTTTGTCAAAGGAACGGTGCAAGCCATTCAGCCAGAAGAGCAGACCGTCACGCTTGAAAATGGCGAAGTGCTGCCGTATGACTATCTTGTCATCGGATTAGGCAGCGAGCCAGAAACGTTTGGAATTGAAGGACTCAAGGAGCATGCGTTTAGCATTCGCAGCATCAATGCAGTCCGCAATATTCGGGAGCACATTGAATACATGTTCTCCAAATATAAAAATGAGCCGGATCGTACGGACTACCTCACGTTTGTCGTAGGTGGAGCTGGCTTTACAGGCATCGAGTTTTGCGGAGAGCTCGGCGATCGTCTGCCGGAGCTGTGCCGAGAATTTGATGTCGATCCAAAACTGGTGAAAGTCTATTGCATTGAAGCAGCACCAACTGCATTGCCTGGCTTTGCTCCAGAGCTGATCCAATACGCAATGGATGTATTAGAGAGAAAAGGCATCGAGTTCAAAATTGGAACCCCGATCAAGCAGTGCACCCCGGATGGCGTGCTGTTGGCTACGGGAGAAGAAATCAAATCGAAGACAGTTATCTGGGCAGCAGGTGTCCGCGGTAACAGCATCGTAGAAAAAGCGGGCTTCGAGGTCATGCGCGGTCGCGTCAAAGTAGATGAATACTTGCGTGCGCCTGGTCATGAGAATGTTTTTGTCGTAGGCGATTGTGCCTTGATCTTCAACGAAGAAGGACGTCCTTATCCGCCAACTGCTCAAATCGCGGTACAGGAAGGCGAGACGCTGGGTGAGAATCTGGCTGCCTTGGTCCGTGGCGATCTGCCTCAAAAATTCAACCCGCATTTGCAAGGGACATTGGCTTCTCTTGGAAAAGGTGAGGGAATCGGGCAAGTTGGTTCGAAAAAGCTGTTCGGCAGCACAGCAGCCATGATGAAAAAAGCGAGCGACCTGCGCTACTTGTACAAAATTGGCGGCGTCGGTCTCGCCTTGAAGAAAGTAAAGCTGTAAAACGATGCGTCACGCGAGCATTCAAGTCCGGGGGCTCATGGTCCGTGAAGAAATGGATCGGTACAACGCCTTGATGGAAGTGGGCGCTTTCCTGGAGGAACAGGGGCGACACGATTTGGCATGGCATGTACAGCGTGAAGTAGATATTCTCATCCTGCCTGCCATCGACCGGCTCAAGGAAAAGGGCCGCGAGAGGGATCGGGAAAATCTGCGATACATGATCGATAATGGGCTCCTAGATGACGAGGATGATTGATAGGTACCCCCGGCGAAGAAGAGCCGGGGGTTTCGTTTAGCTAGGACATGGAAGGAGCGAGCAGGATGCGCGAAGGGAAGGTTTGGCTTGGCGCCTGCGGGATCGTCATTCGCGGGCAAGAAGCATTGGTTGTCAAAAAAACGTACAGCGGACTAAAAGGACAATGGTCGTTTCCTGCGGGATTCGTGCAGGAAGGTGAGACCGTAGATGAAGCTGCCGTGCGTGAGGTACTGGAAGAAACGGGTGTCGAGGCAGTAGTGAGACAAGTAGCGGGAATCCGTTCAGGTGTCATCCGGGAGTCCATTAGCGACAATATGGTCGTTTTCTGGATGGATTACATAGGGGGAGAACCGCGCCCACAGGAAGGTGAAATCGCGGAAGCGAGATTTATGCCGATACAGGAGCTCCTTCATGACCCGCTTTCTTCGACTTATTTGAAAATCATCTTGCCGGACTATATCAAACGGGAGCAAGGAATGACAGGTCACTCGTTTGCTATCGATCCCATTTTTCAATACACTTCCTATAAAATATTTAAGTAATTCTGCGAATAAGCTAGATAAACTGCAATGTTCCCGCTTACATTGCGGTTTTTTATTGTTTTTTCGCGATGAAGTGCGTTGTGAACCAAGGGAAGATTCTGATATAGTTAGATACATCAAAATAATCTGAAAATACATGCAATTAATATTCGCGCATGTATGCCGAAAGGGGAGCTCAACATGAGACAAAAACAAGAACAGTGCCCGTATTGCCATGGCCAAGGGTATTTCCAACTGCTCCTGGGGGGCTCGGAGAATTGTCCTAACTGTGATGGAGCCGGTACACAGGAAGCTCAGAAGGAAGCTGTTTCTTCTCATCAATAATGACTGGGAAATCTCGTATAGAAAACCGTCGAAGCTGAACTGCACCCCAATTGTTAGACACAACTAACGATTGGAGGTGCAGTTTTTTCTATGACTAAATTTTCTACAGACGATAAACTATCAGCGGTTC
>NZ_JBIAOR010000007.1:0-222557 GCF_042878995.1 Brevibacillus sp. NPDC003359 | reverse complement strand
CGTGACCAATGCCACTGCCTCTGTCAATGTTTCGGCAGCTGCTGCAGATCACATGGCCAAGGTGACGATTAATGGGAACGAGGCAAAAAGTGCGGTCAATGTTCCGCTGCAGGTCGGGAAAAACACCGTGACTGTCATCGTCACATCGGAAGATGGATCTGCTTCCCGTACGTATACGATTACGGTAACGCGTGAGGAAGCTAGTTTTGGTACGTTCAATGTAAACGCAAGTAATCTTACCCAAACGGGCGGAAAGCTACTCTGGACGAATCTAGGGGCAGGGGTAACCTATACGGTCACCCTAACGCCAAACGACGGCACTTCTTCCATTAGCGGAAACGGCGCCACCATAACTGATTTACGTCCAAGCACCGATTACCAAGTAACCGTTACTGCCTCGAAAACGGGATATGCCGACAAACAGGCAACTACCACCTTTAAGACGCTTGCTGCTGTCTCTGGTGTGAAGAAACCATCGGTGAAACAGGTTCGCATGGTGGATGCAAGTACGGTGTTGTTTACGGTTGAATCGATCGATGGGGACACCGTGAAAGTGAACGGGGTAACGAAAGCGAAAGAGGGGACAAGTACCCTGTTTGATGTTTCCGTTCCGGCAGGAACCGGTTCTCAAACGTTTACTGTAACTGCTTTACGTGGCCAAGAAGAAAGTGATCCGGTTACCGTTACGATCGATACAACGGATTTAGCCACCAAAATCGTCGATGTCAACACGATTAAGCTGGAGAACCAACAAGCAGCAGCCAAGGTTTCGTGGGGAGCTGTTCCGGGTGTTTCCCGCTACCGTGTCGATCTTCTCAAGGTAGGATCGGATACGCCTGTTACCCTGACGGTAGCCAGCACCTCGACATTGGCGAACATCACCTACGGTGAATATGATGTCACCATTTATACGGAGTACAAAGGCAATTGGGGAATGGGTGTCACGAAGCGCCTGACATTTGCCCCACCAACACCGACCGAGCAAAATCCTACGGATTTTCAAGCGGTAGATGGCCCGATGCCGGGTAGCAAAGTGTTAAGCTGGAAAGGTACCACAGGGATTCAAGCCATTGAACTGAAGCAAAACGGAGAGTTGAAAGACTCGCAGAGCACCCGTTTCCTGAAGGTGACGTTCTACAATCTCCCAAACGGCACCTATGATGTCTTTATTGCTGGGAAGTCCGTCGGCTCCTTCACGGTGACAACCGGAAAAGAGCCAGGAACACCCGGCAATGGAGGAAATACGGAGACACCAGCCAATCTGGTGGTCACAGATGGCTCGCTGCCGGGAAGTAAAAACCTGGCATGGACAGGAACCACGAAGATTGTGAAAGTCGAGCTGAAGCAAAACGGGGAAACCAAGCACGCACAAGATACCCGCTTCACAAAGGCCACCTTCTACAATCTAACGAACGGCGATTATGACGTTTTCGTTGCCAATACGCACTTGGGTACGTTGACCGTTTCCAATGCCAAAGACCCGAGCAATCCGGGTGAAGGAGCCCCCGGACAAACACCGAAAAATCTGCAAGTGACAGATGGAACGGTAAAAGGCAGTAAAGTGGTGAAGTGGGAAGGCACGACGGAAGTCGTCACGGTTGAGCTCAAGAAGGGCGACGAGTTGAAAGCATCTGAACGGACCCGCTTCCTGTCCGCGACGTTCTACAATTTGGAAAATGGCACCTATGATGTATACGTAAGCGGCGTGAAATTAGGTTCTTTTGACGTAACCGGGAATACACCTGGCGGTGGGGACGGCGGCAAGCAACCGGAGGTTCCTACCAACCTAGAAGTAAAAGACGGCGTGAGCAGTTCCAAAATCGTTTCCTGGCAAGGGACAACCACCATGGTAACGGTGGAACTGAAACAAGAAGGCGTAACCAAAGCACAAGAGACGACGCGCTTTACGAATGTAACGTTTACGAATCTGGCTGCCGGCACATACGATGTCTATGTGGCTGGTACGAACTTGGGTACATTCACGGTGACCACGACAACCGAACCGACGCAGCCAACAGCGGAACCAACCAATCTGGCGGTGAAGGACGGAAGTATCCCAGGGACGAAGACCCTTTCATGGCAAGGTACCAATACGCTTGTGGCGGTAGAGCTGAAGCAAGAGGGTGTCATTAAGGCGAATCAATCGACCCGCTTCACAAGTGTAACATTCTCCAATCTGGCTGCCGGCACCTATGAGGTATTCATTGCAGGCAAACAGATGGGAACATTAACCGTGGAGAGCACAACTGTACCTGGACAACCTGTAATCGAGTACAACCCTGTCTTGACGGTAGCCGCGAATCCCAACTACAAAACCCTGACATGGCAAGGAACAACAGGACTAGTGAATGTAGAATTGAAAGAAGGAGAGCAGGTTGTGAAAACGACCAGCACCCGCTTCACGAATGTATCCCTGTTCCAGCTGCCGGATAAAGTATATGGGTTCTTCCTCAACGGAAAATTTGCAGGGTATGTGAGTATCCAAACGCAATTTGTTACGCCAGACAATGTGGGCGTGACGCTGAAGAACGGGAAGTTTACTGTAACGGCAACACAGCAGCCATTTACAGGGGATGTGAATACACTCACGGTGTTCACTCCTCCAACAACTCCATAACTATAAGAAAAAGATCAGGGTATTACCCTGATCTTTTTCTTATACAATAGACACTTTTCGAGATATGATAGAGGTGGTGATGACAAATGTTGGATCAAAATCAACTAACCTTAACCCAATCTATTCAAAACATCCATGAAATATAAAAAGGTAGTATTGGTTTCCTAAAGATGGTAGGTTATAATACTTATAACAAAATATTGAGCGGCAATGAGGGAGATCCCCCATGGTCAACACTTCTAAAGGAGTGTGCCATGAGGGATCTTTTTTTGTCGTTAAGAGGGGATGGTTTTTTTGAAAGAACATAAACCAGTGGAAATGAGGAACGTACGGATTCCTGTCGGAACAGACATATCCTTTCGTGAAAGGCGTGGGGACAAGCTATATGTAGGTAAAGTGGTTAGTGCCTTCGCTCGACATGTACTTGTTGAGTATGCATTGAGAGACTCCCGAGATTCTTACATCAAAGAAAGCTTCCTGAAGACGGAACTTTTACATAACTTGAACTCAGAATATGAGTTTTTAGAAATCAGGCAACCAATTGGTGCCACAGCATAAATCAAGAAGGAGCGATAACAATTGAATCGTTTTGTGACTGGATTGGTTCTAACTTCGTTAATAACTTCGTCGTTTTTACTATCTAATACTAAATTACCTACTGCTTACGCAACAAACGTAGAAAACAGTGCACCCTACGATGTAACAGTACAAGATGGCACGATACCAAAAACGAAAATTGTTTCATGGAAAGGAACAACTGGTATTGTTCAGGTAGAAATAAAAAATGGGGAAAAGTCCGTTTATAAAACAAGTACCCGCTTCTTAAGTGTGACCTTATCGAAACAAGCTTCACCTGGTACCTATGATGTCTATTTAAACAACCAGAAGTCAGCATCTTTTACGGTATCGGCTTCCTCAACAGGCCAAGATACTCCACCCCCATCAAACAATAATGGTTCAAGTCCTGGCGAAAGCGGGGGACAAGCTACTGAATTAAAAGTATCGGATGGGCCGAATAAAACTAAAATGGTCGAATGGACGGGAACTACGGGTATCGTCCCTGTTGAAGTTAAAACTGCAGAAAAAACCGTGTACAAAAGTGAGACTAGATTTACAAAAATCTATTTAAGTAACCTTTCCGCTGGTAACTACGATGTCTATGTATCCGGATCTAAGATTGGATCTTTTACGATTGAGGTTCCAGTAGCACCACCACCCCCGACTATCACTGATTACACCGTATCAGATGGACCGATAAAAGGGAGTAAAATCATAAGTTGGAAAGGAACCACAGGTAGGGTCGATGTAGAAGTTAAACAAGCTGAAAAGAGTATTTATAAAGGAAGTACTTTATCTTCAAAGTTCACTTTATCAAAGGTTCCAGCTGGTACTTATGATGTTTATATTGCGAATGTTAAATCGGGGACAGTCCAAATGGAGGAATCGGCCGGTAGCGGTACTCCAACCACCGGGGGCAATACATCATCTGGTAAAGCAAGTAATATCGTTATTGTGAAAAAGGACGATAACTCTGTACGTGTGAATTGGAGCGGGACAAAAGGTAAAATTCTAATCGAACTCCATGATTCAGATGGGACGATGGTAACTGAAAAAAATACGAGTGACCACAGTATCGTCTTGAAAGATTTAGATGAAGACGAAGAATACAAACTTATTATTAATGGTCAATCGGCAGGGACATTTGTTATTGAAGATTTGTCAGATAATCCATATGATTTAACTCTAACAAAGATCAATAACAACGGCATTAGATTAAGCTGGAAGAATAGTGTGGGGTTTGTAGAAGTCGAATTGAAGGTAGGGACTAAAATATTTGACGCAGACCGGACAGATCGTAAATCCAGTACCTTTTTAAACCTAGATCCAGATGAGAAATATAAGGTATACATCGATGGCGATTACGTTCAATCTTTTGAGATTTCAAATCTGGATGAGGCAAACAAAAATAAGGATATCAAAAACCTCCGCATTAAAACGGATGAGAAGGATGGAACGATAGAAGTATCATGGAAAGGAACGACCGGTACTAAAGATGTCTCTATTAAAAATGGGAAATCGACAGTGAGTTCTAAGCGTACAGATGAGCGAGAAGTAGTATTCTATCGTATTCCTTTGAATCAGGAATACAAAATTTTCATTGATGGTAAGTATGCTGACTCATTTCGTTTCGGAGAGGTAAAAGGTGAGGCAACTGATATTATTGTAACCACAGGCAGTTCACCAACCATTTCTTGGACCGGTACCTCTGGTGACGTAAAAGTGGAGCTTAAGCAAAAAGGGAATACTTCCTACTCTAAATCGACTAACGGAACAAATATAACATTTAGTCACTTAACACCAGGTTCTTACGACGTGTTTATTGATGGACAAGATGTTAAAAAGAAACTGTCTGTATCTAAGGCAGACTCAAGCACACCAGCGAGTACAAATACTAGTCGTCCAAGTAACACTTTCACCCAGGGATTTAAAGACGTTCCTTCTTCTCACTGGGCGAATGTGGCCATACAAAATCTTACGAATCGGGGGATCATTAAGGGGTTTGCAAACGGTACCTTTCAGCCCTCTAATGACGTGACGAGAGAACAATTTGTTACGATGCTTGTTCAAAGTAAATCCTTCGCAGTTGGTGGGAACTACTCTCCATTTGCGGACCTACCGAAAGATCGTTGGTCCACGTCATATGTGGTGGCTGCCATTGAGGCAGGAATAGTATTACCGGATGAATATGGGGCTTACTTTGCTCCTGAGAAACCAGTCACGCGTGAAGAAATGGCGATCATGCTTGCACGTGCAGAAGGGTTGAGTCCGGATACTACCTCATCTCCGTTTATTGATGCAGCTTCCATATCTCAAATAGGACTTGTCCAATCAACTGTTAAAGCAGGGTTAATTAAAGGATTTCCTGACAATACCTTTAGACCAAAAGGAAAACTGACTCGAGCAGAGGCAGCCTACGTAATTAATCTCCTGGTAAAGTAATTGGGAAGGTAAGAAAGTAAAAATTCTTATAGAATGCAAAAATGATAATGATTTTTGGACCTGTTGGATGAAAAAGTGGAAAGGAAGTATTGGCATTGATCATAAATCCTGAGATTAAAATCCCAAATTTTATATTGTTAAGAATAATTGATGGCAAAGGCCCGATTCATAAAGTTACGATCTGCAAGAATACTCTCATAGTGCTTGCGGAAGAAATACTAAAAGAGTTTCCTGAAGAATGGTCCCCACAAAATTTTTACGATTTGTTAGATGAAGGAAAAAGATTCTTTGCAAATAGAAATGATGATAACTAAGGAATAAACAGCCCAATAGAACAATTGAGAAGTGGGTTAATGATAACCTGCTTCTCATACGATTCATTAATCGGCATAAGAATACGAAAAGCAAAAGCAAATCTCATCTGGACAACAAGGTGCCACATGATATCTACAGTGATTCAAAATTTGAATAAATTTATACAATGAATCAGGATATTGAATATATTGAAGGGAGTGTTAAAAATGCTCAGAAAGACTGTCTCTTTTTTCATGATAGGTAGCCTTTTAACGTTTCTAAGCTTTACAACGATTGTAGAGGCAAAAGGTGGAGGAGGGGCTCGTTCAACTTCTGGGTTCAGTTCATCCCGTACAACGTCCTCTCCCAGTATTTCTAAACCGTCTGTAGCCTCTCCGTCTAAAGTACCATCTAGTACAAGCAGTGGTACAAATAGTAATGTCCCTAAACAAGTAGCTCCCTCAACAAATAATAAGTCATCTGAGCGTAGTACGAAGCCTTCTGTATCTTCAAATAACTCGAATCAATCTTCAGGTAAAAAGGAAACGAGTACAGAAAGACGTGTATATAATTCTAATGGCTCTTATGCTAACTATCTTTTGACAGGAGCCGGTATTTATCTGATCCTCAATGGATTCGACGAAACAGGTGAACCAATTTATGAAGATGCTGAGACAGGTGAAGAGATAAGTAAATCCGATTTGGATAGTGTGGGGGTTCAAGTGGTAGAACAACTACCAGAAGATTTCACCGCGGAGCACAGCGAGTTACCGATGGTTCAACCTCAAATAGACTCGGTTATATATCTAATAATTCCCGTGGTAGGTTTTTGTCTCGTACTATTTGCTGGTTTACTTATTATTACACGAATAAGAAGATAGATTACTCTACTTCTCAAATGGATAAATATTTAATATACTAGTAATATAAACAAATTGTTGTTAGGGAGAACCCCGACACTTATCCGACTAGGATAGGTGTCTTTTTTTTACCCTCAAATAAGAATTATATGGAGGATCAAGAATGAAGAAACTAAATAAACAAAGAACGCGAAAGTTCTTTTTGATTCAATTAGAGAAAGAAGAGACAGATTGCTAATGAAGAGTCGTATCTTATTAATTCTAGTATCTGCTGCTTTACTCATTGGAGGATTAATTTGGTGGAAGATTGATTCGAGCTTAACCGAAATAGCTAAAGTGGACAATTCAAACCTGGAGGAAGTGATATCAGAAAGAAATATAACCGAGTATCTTCAAGAGGAAGAGTTAACCAATATCCAAAGCAACGATAATCTTCAGACAATACAGCGCGAACTAACAAAGGAAGAAATGAATCTGATAGCATTGATATTGCAAAATCAAGACAATATGAGCAACCACCAAATCCTTTCTGTGATAAACCAAATTATAGATAGACCCACCGAAGAATTTTCAAAACAGTTGCCGGCTTCAGAAAATCCGGATTTATCTATTATGGAACGAGATCCAGCTCCTGAGATACCTTCAACACTCAATCTTCAAGAATCTAAACCTATTTCATTTGTCATCGTAGGAAAAGATACACGTAAAAAGGGTGGGAGTCTTAATACTGATGTAATTATTGTTCTTGTTGTTGATCCAGGAAAACAGTCTGTCACACTTGTTTCATTACCACGAGACTTGCGTGTGAATATTCCAGGATATTCCAAGCCGGCGAAGATAAATTCGGCTTATGCAAAAGGAGAAATAGCACGAATTAAAGCATCAAAAGCAAAAAAGAATTCAGATGTATCAGGCCCGCTTCTCTTAAAAAAGACAGTTGAAGGGGTATTGGGAATCCCGATTGATTATTACGTCTCTATCGATTTCGAAGGGTTCATAAAGACTATAGATACATTAGGTGGAATACAGGTCAACGTCGATCGTCGAATGTTATATCATGATCCAACTGATGGAACATCTATTGATTTGCATCCGGGTATTCAAGTCTTAAGCGGTCGAAAAGCTTTAGACTTTGTTCGCCATAGGCATGACGATCGCGGACCCAAAAATTATTCCAGTGACTTTCATAGGAATGAGCGTCAGCAGCAAGTATTAAAAGCGATTGCCCAAAAAGTAGGAACAGGAAGTGGTGTGGTACAGGTATTCTCCCTCTTAGACGTGGCTGGCGGGCATATAAGGACTGATATCCCTAAAGATGTCCTCGAATCACTTATTATTAGCTTTATCCGATTTAATCCAGAAAACGTTATTATCCTCCCTACGAACGCATATTGGGATAGGAAGAGCTCATTTACAATAATTCCTCAAGATCAATTATTACTAGTTAAAGAACGTTTACAGAGAGATATGAATTAAACATATATATTTCTTAATCTGAGAGGGGGCATTATATGAGTTTCTTTTTTCAAGAGATATTACTTATCATCGTCAGTCTTATAGGACTCACAGTTACGATTGTATATATAATAAGCAATTAGAGTCTTAACCCAGTCAAATCAAGGGTACATGATTAACTGGGCTTTTTTGTTTCCAAGACGATTTATCAGAATGAATATAAAAGCTCTAACGTTCTGTCTCGATTTTTGCATATGCGCTGAACACAATAACATACAGTTATCATAATTTGCCAATTACCCGTAAAGATACTAGTATAAATAGAAGAGAATGTTATTTTAGGAGCGTTGTAATGGGACAATTACTAACGGGTAGTGCAATTAATAGTTTAGCATCTCTCATAGCCAGATCATTTTCAAACGAAGAGTTCAACCATATCCTAATCAAATTCAACTCAGATTACGACATTTCGTATTACATTGCTATTGGAATGAGCACAGAAATGACTGGAGGCTTTTACCTAAATGATATAAATGAGGGAACTACTATTCCGGATTCTTTTTGTAATCTTATGAGCTATATGATCATTTCAACTCCACCTGAAATACAGAAACAATTAATAGATATCTTATTGAGTGAAAGAGGATTTGAATACAGAAATGGAATCCTCACATGGGAAGATAAAACCAGATGGGAAACAAGATATCCTGGAACTCCCTTTCAAGAAGGGGGGTATGGTCAAGTATACTCCGTTATTGATCAACCGTTAGTTGTCAAAGTCCTTCGGAAAGACTCAGCTGCTAATGATCGCCGCAGGTTCATAAGGGAAATTAAAATCCTTCTGGAGCTCGCAGATTGTGAGAATGTAATTGAAATTGTAGATTATAGTATCGAAGCAGATCTGCCCTGGTTCGTTATGCCAAAGGCAACAATGAACCTTGCAACTTATGTGGAGGAAAATGGGCCATTAACAGAGGAGGAATGTTATAGGATTACAATAGAAGTACTTAATGCCTTGAAGGTTGCTCATGACAAAGATATCATCCACCGGGATCTTGCCGCTTCAAACATACTATTATTTATTAATGATGATGGTACTTATCGTGTACTTGTGGCTGATTTTAGCTTAGGACGTGATTTTACTCGGGTTATGTCAAAGCAGTTGACACGCAGTGACTCTCGTTTCTTGGGGCAAGATGCATTTGTTGATCCAGATCAATTAAATGACCTCAGCACCTCAGGAACCCATTCAGACATTTATGCCATTGGCTCGCTAATGCTTTATATGCTAACAAATAGGGATCCACGCTTGGCTAATTATCAAGGAATTTTTAGTCGTTTCATTAACCGACTTAGAAATAAAAACAAAGCAGCGCGGCCTCAAACGGTTGATCATGTTATTCAAGGTCTAAATGATTGTATGGATCCAGTTAAACAAGTTGTTCACTATCCACTCCAAACAATCGTGAACAATTATCATTCACGAAGAGGAAATGTTAGTGGTAGATTTTTAACTGATGATGAACTGGAGTCCCTGACAAGACACTTAACACGTCGGAAAGAGTTAGTAAAAGGGACGAACATGGGAGGTGTTAATTATACTCAATATTTTAGCCCGATAGTTGAAATTCCAACTACTATGATCATGGAATGGGTTGAAAGGACCGATATAGAAGTTGTTAATGATTTCTTGGATCATTATTGGGAGCAAACCGAGAATATCATCATGCAAACTAATTGGACTTTCAAAAATATGCTCAAAATTTGTTCAGTTATGCGCTGTATATTTTGGGCAACCCAAAATAACGATACGAAAGTTAACATTTTGAAATATCTAGCTATAATAAATGAAAGTGGATACTCTAGTGAAGTAAAATCGACTCTAGAAGGAATCATTAAAGATAAATATGAGGATAGTTATTTGATAGAAGAATTGGGGAGAGTTTTAGGGGAGCATCGTGATACATTAAGGAAAATTTACACTAATATTTCTTCGGAAGTTCATCATATGGCATTTATAGAGAAGTTTGATGGCTAATACGCTTCGCTGACCTTCTTTACAAAATTTCCAAGTTAGACTATTATTAATAAAAATAATAGTCATTGTAAGGGAGAACCCCTACAGTACCCATTCAATTGGGTAGTTGTAGGGGTTTTATTTTTTGCCTGACACCAGTTTTGGAGGGAGCGAATGACTATCAAACTCTTATCTGAAAATGAAGTAAGCACCATTGAATTATCAATACCGAACTCATTGTTAGAATCTATCGCAAAGCATGGAGAGCCGGAGCAAGTCATCCATGAATTACTGAACCGAACATTCAAACAGGATAATGAGCTCAACTTTAGCTCAGAAACAAATGGAATAAGACACCAATCGATACGCTTTTGGGACAAGCGGGAGAATCGTGTAAGGATTGCCCAAAACATTGATTATCGAATGAAGAAGGTATCGTACAAAGCGGGAAATCATGTCAAATATAGATCTTTCGATGAAATTGAATTAATTCGTCCAACGCCTTACCTGGATGCAAAAGGAAGGAACATAAATGAGGGGGACTTTCTTCAATTCCGAGGTGAACTATTCGTCGTGATTTTGATTGATATGGTTTATCACGTAGTCTCTAAAGAAACAAATCAACCTCTCTGTTATTTAAAGGAGGTGAGTGACAAAGCTGAAGTAATTGGGAATACCTATCAAGAACGCTTGCGTCGAAATAGAAAGTAAAACAAGGAGGAAGGGTTTATGATTCAGAAAGCAATAGGGGTAATCAGGAGGAAGTACCCGACAATTCTCCTGAAGACTGTAAGTCCATTAGTTTCTGGTTTGTTCTATATAATCATTTTATCGCTTTTGTTGATAGCTTTTTCGACTATTAGTAAAGTCTTCATGGGAATCTTCTTTCTATATGGTATAGGGGTACTACTTACGTTGTCGTCTATGTTCAGCTTTTATCATTCGATCGAATCTAAGAGACGTTGGGGCGATATTATAGCCGGTGCTTTGAAAGGCTGGAGATTCATATATAGTTTTACTAAGTATAAGCGAGCGATGAGAGCAATTGCAGTATTATTGATCGTGGATTCAATCGTTCTGCCTGCTGTCACGTTATTTCAAGGGAACCAATTGCCAATAACTGAACAATTTATACTGACGATACCTTACTTCCCGCTCTTAGACTTACTCACTTTAGTAGAACAAGCGACACTGCTGTTATTAATAGGAGGTATCTTTTGCTATCATTTGATAACAAAAGAACACCAGCTCGTTAAATGGCAAATGACGCAGCTAGTGATTACAGAAGCAAAGCGCTTGCAACTTGATCTACCGATTTCTCATATACCAGGTGGTCCATTTTTAAGAGTGAGCTTATTAGGAGGTTCCCTTCACGAAAGAGTAAACAATGAGATGGATACACAACGGAAAATAGAAATGACAAACTTCTTAGTGTTCATTCGAGACAATGCAGTAATCTTATCGCAAACATCCTTACACCCTGAACCAAAGCATCCAAGTCTTTTTGAATATTGGCTGGCTCAAGCAGGGAAGTCGGATCTACACACTGTTCATTGTGAATAGGAAATGAAATGGGTATCATGGGAAAAAGTTGCCTTGATTGTAAATAAAGTGCCCAACAATATCCTGGCTTCTTTCTTATCCGACATGTGATGACTACTCCCTATGGACCTGCTATATTCGTATGCCGCTGCAGGTGTAGTGCTTCTATTTCTAGGATGGTTTGTTAGCTCGTTTGATCGTGAAGTTCAAAAAATTGTTTGTAAAACTCAAGTCATAAATACTAAGAGAATTCTATATTTAAAGACACCAAGAAGGATACTGTCCTGAGAAGTACAGCGTATATAGGTGTTTCCTGTTTGAGTTTGTGCTAAATCTGGTTGGTAAATTGAAATGGCTGGAGGTTATCAATGGATAATGACTTACTTCTTGTAGCTCTGATAGCCGTTAACCTTGCTTTTTTTATGTCTGCTAGAATTACTGCTAAAGATGGGAAAATCATTCGTCTGGGTGTTAGGGATATTCCTCGGGGCAATTGGGATTAACACACTGCTCAATAAGAAAAGGAGCGATTTTTGTGAAAGGTGTAAGGTACGAGTGGTATTTTATTGCCTTTATTTTAGTAGTTCCTGTTTCAGTGAAAGCTTTAGGGTACGAGAGGTATTATATTGCTTTTATTTTAATGGCTGCTTTTCTGTGTTTAACCGTATGGTTGTATATTCACGCATTCTGTTCTCTTCGTGATAGTCTTCGAAAATTGATTAAAGTCATTAGGGATATGTAGCGATTTAACACAATGTAGTGTAATGCTCAATATGTAAAGGTGGGTGCAATATGAAAAGAGCTATATATCAGATCGATCGATCTTTAGTCGCATTAGGATTAAGCAATTTGGTAATACTTGCAGTGTTTGTGGCCACGGTAATTGCTATATTGCTATTTATTTATCCAGGCATTGTCATTGGTGTTGTATTAGTATCCGCATTTGTATTTAGTTTATATCTATTAGTGCACAAATTTATTGATTTGATAAGAACTAAAGATAGATAAATTTAGGGAATGTCTAGGGCGATCCGTACCAATTAACACGATGCTCATTATGAAAAGCTGGTGTTCATCCTGATCTTTGATTGGTTAATTAATAATGGGTTTGTTCCGGATGACCATACCGATGTTACGGTTATCAGAGGTACAACGCAAGGAGGGGAGAAAGCGTCTAAAGAAAGGCAGTTGCTTCGTGACGGTTGGACCTCGAACTACATGCGTTTACCGTAAAGACAATGGGCGAATAGTAGAAGGTCAGAATTTTGATACAAAAGATATTGATGCCACAGCAGAACGGATCGGACAGATGAGTTAACAATTTGCTCACAGAGATAAGGAGCGATGTTTTTGTTAAGTCGCAATAAGTTAATTGATTGGCTGCTGTCTCATTATGACGAAGAAGAGTCACCCCCGGAAGTTGTTAGGTTGGTCAAAAATCTATTGATTGAACTGGAATTTGGCGTGTTTGATTATGAAGATGATGAAGAACATCATGACAATGCGTATGAATGCTCGTGAGTATGGTGACGCGCTTGGGGGGCTGGGGTTTAAACCTTCCTTATAAGAGTAATCATGTTGACAGTTGTTAAATTGACGGAAACAAAAAATCTTTAAGTAAGGGTGTCTGCGCAGACCCTTATTTTTTTTCTTATTTGCACCGGAAAAAATGCCAACTGCAACTCGAGAGAAGAAGGAACTACCCTTAGTGAATCATCAATCGATCTGAAAGCCGGTGAGCTGCGATAGCCAGGATGGATCAAGCATGTATCAGGAGCTACACGTGCATACAGTGCCAATAGCCAGCACCCATTCATGGATCCGGAATGCAGGTGATTGCTGACAACAAATATATTGCTGGTGTGCCGGTATCTCTTAGTTGAATCGATCTTATGTCGGTTGCCGCCTGTCTTTCCATTCGTCGATTTCACGAGGATCAATGTCTAGGACTTCACAAATATGCAAAGCAATCGTGACGGTCGGTATTGTAATACCATATTCTATGTTCTGAAAGTGCTTCAACGATACGTTTATAGTCCGGGCTATTTTTTCCTGGGATAATTTCTTTTGTGTTCTCGCTTCTTTAAGTTTCAAATCTGGGTAGCTCTCCTTAATCCGTTTACTCCTATGTTATACTGTTAGCGAATTTTTAAACATCCACGATACTTGTTGCACGATACTTGTTGCATGATACTTGTTGCATTAAAATACACGTAGTATACTTACCGTAATTGCCAAGTATTAACATTTTATGCTTGCGACTGGATTTTGCTTTTTACTAACTGAAAGACGAGTGAAATACTGGGCATAAATGACCCGTATTGGGAATTAAAGGGGTGTATATGTATGAGGCTGCAAGAGACGTTGGAAAGGTCGTTGCGGTCAGAGATCGAGAGACATCAAAAGCAAAACGGCTATACTCTCAGGAAACTTAGTGATTTGTCAGGGATTAACCATGGACACCTAAGTGATATTTTGCGGAGTAAACGCTCTATTACGATAGGTCAGCTAGACTCATTGGGTAAGGCCTTTGGAAAGTCTTCTGGTTGGCTTTATGAATTGTATACAGAAGAGTGTTTTCCGAAAGAAAGGGTATCGCGGCCGCGAGTAATCCCGTACCTGATCCAATGTGCAGAAATTGGCTTGTACGATTGTATTCAAAAGGTAGTTTCCAAGTTACTCGATGATAGGAGAAATTTGGATATCCTCTTTTCAGTAGCAGAGCAGATTTTTGAAAGTGGGAAACGAAAAGAGTCTATTTTTTTCTATAAGCTTGTGATCGAAAATGAAAAGGACAGTCATTCCGACCGTTTTGCTATCAGTCAATACCGATTGTTCCGAGCTTCGCAAGGGGCAAATACTGAAGAAAACTGGGAGGCACTTATTAGGTTTGAACGATATCGCAACCGGCTACCGGAAAATCACCAATTAGACGGACTACTACAGTTGTCCAATGTATGTTTTGTAATGCAACGATGGAGCCAAATGGAAAGCTATGCGGACGAATTACGCTCTCTCGCTATTAAGGTTTATAACAATGAGTTACGTACACTGAAAAGTGGCAAGACATGTGAGCCTGTAAAAACGGAACGTAGTTTAGTTGTTTACTATGGCCAAGGGTTTCTCTTAAAAGGAGTCGCCTTACAAATGCAAGGATTGTATAGGGAAGCGAGAGAGTATATTAAGGGCTATGCTGATCTTGCATGGTTTGAACTCCTGGATGAAGTGGGATTAAAAGAGGTTGAAAAGTTTAGAATCTGGGCAAAAGCCAATTTATACACCTCTAGTTTGCTAATGGGGGAAACTGGTATTTTACCAGATTACCTGGAGTTCTTATCAAAAAATCCAACAGAAGTACCAGCTGGACTTTTGACAATCTCGGAAGCAGCTAGCAAATATGACATTGATATTGACGATATATTAACTCAGTTTAGCGTAGAAATAGACCGTCTCTCTGAATGTAAAGATTCAGTTAATATTGGCAGACATTACAATATAAGGTATTATAAAGTCGAGTATGAATTGAAGAAAGGGCGCATAAACAATGCGCTCGAAGACATTTTGTATTGCTTGGATTTAGCAGATCAAATGAATAATCAACAAGCATTTAAACAAAGTGCAGCATTGTTTTGGGCACACCGTCAGCACGCATCGGAACATCATGAACGCATCTATCAAGAAATAGTTGGGAGGTCCACGGAATGAAGCTGAAAATGTTATCCTTATCATTTATGTTAGTATTTGGACTTTGCATCGGTATTGGAAGCATTGAAACATCATCTACTACCATGAGTCAGGCAGTAGTACAGTCAAACACTCATGGAGTGGGCGGTTAAACAGTCTAAAGACAAAAGCCAGTACCTACAACAGGTATTGGCTTTTAATATTTCCTTATTTTTTCAGGGACGAGTTTTTGGGAGAGTCTAGTATAGTAAAAAATGTCCTCGAAATACATAAAAAGGAAGAGGTGATAGACTGTAGCAGTGAACAATTTGGACTGTCTGGAATGGGCTATACCACTTGTTAGCCAAGTAAGTGACAAGTACTTTATTGAAAGGGAGAAAATAGTCACTAACGAGAAATGCATGATCTGGATGAAAAAAGATCAGTACAGTGAGGCGGATTTAGCTAAAAAAATAGAAGAGCTGCGAGGACAATTGGTAGTACTTGCTGGAGAAAAAGGTTTTGGCAATGAGGAAGTTATACAGTTGAGCCAGCACCTGGACAAGTACATTGTTCAGGTTCAAAACAAGATGAATACGAAGACTATGTGAGATTCAAATAAAAACACCCGGATAATTGCTAACTAGTGAAATTGCACAATAAATGGTATATAATACCAATACAAAGCTTTTTTAGGAAAGGATGTAACGAAATGATTAAAAAAGCTACGTTTGTCCTCGTGGGCATCGGTGCGCTGCTACTTGTCGGAAATAGCGCATCGGCAAAAATCACAGAGTATGAATCTTATGTCACTATCCAAAGTTCGACAAAAGATGACTACACAGTGAAGTATTACGCTACAACGCTTAACGATAACCCGAAAGCAAAACTGTCGACGCAATCGACTTTGTACAAAGGTGATAAAGCCGTAGACGACGCGAAAGGGTCTGTAAGAGCATCAAGCACCTATACGGATGATCATGGAATCAAGGTCAGATACAGAATCGAAACGGATCATTTTGAGATTGTAGGCAGCACTCAGCCCGACGGCAAATACTCGGAGGATACAGTCTTGTACAATCCGATTGATTGGACATTCGCCAAGTTGAGCGAGGAAGAGGAGCAAGAAGAAGCGAAAGCGCTCAACAATCTACTGGCCCAACGAGCTACGCAGATCGCTGCTGATACTGGCGTGGACTTGGATGGATACACTCCAATCAATAAGGGCGAGGTTTTTGAAATCGACGCAGACCTGTACCAAGAGGTTAGAGCGCTGACTAATGTCGAAGTAGGCGATTATAAGCCTCAAATCCATTTGCACGAGTCCGGCGAAAGTCTGTACATACTGAGACAGTACGCCGATGGATCGAACACTGCTATAGAGTTCGTACTGGAAAATGGAAAGTGGGAGAAGAAATAAAAACGTTCTACGTAAAGGGAGTGATAGAAGTGAAAAAATTGGTTAGCTCTACCGTTGCAATATTGTTTGTACTCGCTACCTTAGTACCTACTTCATTGGCATACACAAAACCGTCTGGAAATGTTTGCGGTAAAGATGACAAAACTCCAGGCCGTTCAAGTACAAGTCAAATTTCTTACTACAAGATTCCACACGAAGTTGAATATAAACCGGATAATTCTGAAAAATCCAAAGTTTCTCCTTTGGCACTTGACTCTTGGGTATACAGTAGTGAGACTAAAGCATGCGGTCAACCATTTCCCGTTGAGGAATATGAAAATAAGCACCCAGCACCTTTTACTTACACATTCACAGCAAAAGCAACAAAATCAACCACTTACAACGCGAGTGTGACTGCATCGTTTCAAGCTGCGTTTAATGCAACAATGGGTTACCAAGCGACAAATACGGTTGAAAGAGCTTCTCAATTTGCCGTTACGGTTCCGACCGGTACAACAGTATATTTAAAGGCGTCACCCTCTCTGACTGTTATAAAAGGTACATGGAAATACTTAACGGGTTCACAAAAAATAGATGTGTACTATCCTACCCACTTGAAATGGATAACTGAATAGTTAATAAAGATGGGGACTCTGATGAGTCCCCATCTTTACCATTACTTTATTTACTTGAAAAGGAGACAGGGATATATGAGAAAAATGTACATATACATTGTTGGATTACTTTTAGGGATATTACTAGCTTCTTGTACTACCGCTACTGATGATAAGGTTTTCTACATGGTGAAAAATGAGGCGAGTTACGAATCATATTGGACAAAAGGTTCTCAAAACCTGTTCATAGCAAACTTAGCATTCAATCATTCCCCTGCCCTCGAATTTGATAAAAGTAAAATTGAATCCATCGAGTTATTACCCAGTACAGACTTAGTTAAAATTGATAAATTTTTCATAGAGGAAAATCCTCCTCAAAATAACTTAAATCAAAAGGCTTTGTTTGTTCATATGTTAACACAAAAAGAAGGGACTCATGTCTTCACCCAAATTGCTTTTAATACGAAAAACGAAAGAGTAGTTTTAGATTTAGGTAAAGCAAATATAAACATTCAAAAGGGAGTGTTTTCAGGTATATCTGCACTCTCCAATAACATAGGAGTATTTTCGAAAGGGACACCATTAGAAATTGCACCGAGAAATGAAAATAAATATCCAGTTATGATAAAGGGGATTAAATTAAATAATCCATATGTAGCATATAGCGAGGAAGATGTAAAAATAGTTATAAACAATCAAGAAGTTCCGATACCTAAAGCAGGTTACCAGTTAAAACCAAAGGAACAGATCAAACTAGTAGTTAATTGGAAGATAAATTACCCCCCAAACCAAATAGTTAATATTGATTTAAGACCACTACTAATAAGCGAAAGGCAAGGGATGGTAGAATACTCCGATATACCAAATATGATATTTAGAAATGACTTTTAATAAAGCCGATCATTAGGCTAACTGGCAGTTTAGTTTTAATCGTTCTCTACAGGTCATTGCTTGTTTTATTTTGATATTTTTATAAGCAGAACATTGCAAAAAGGAGAGTCTCTCTGAATGGCCAGAACACTAAATGATAGTTTAATAGAGGCAGACATCGTTTCGTTGCAGTTGGCGATGGAATCAGGCTATTTATCGTCAGCAGCTTGCGTTAGCTGGTATTTGGAACGAATCGAACGGCTCAACGCGAAGCTGAAAGCGGTGCTGGAAGTCAACCCGGACGCGATAGCGGTCGCGGAGAGACTTGACTCGGAGCGAAGGGAACACGGGGCTCGCGGACCGCTTCACGGCACCCCGATCTTGCTCAAGGACAATATTGATACAGGTGACCGCATGCATACTAGTGCCGGTTCGGTTGCTCTTGCTGAACATTTCGCTCCAAAGGATTCGGCCGTGGCCGCGCAATAAAGGTGTTCCGGATGTGTATTCCTTGGTAAGGCAAACATGACGGAATGGGCTAACTTCATGTCGGGCACGATGTGGGCGGGGTATAGCTCCAGGGGCGGTCTGACGCTTAATCCTTATGGGCCCGGCGAGTTGTTTGTAGGCGGCTCGAGTTCGGGCTCTGGCGCGGCGGTTGCCGCGAATCTGTTTGCCGCCGCCATTGGCACAGAAACTTCGGGTTCGATCATCAGCCCGTCCTCACAAAACGGCATCGTCGGTATAAAACCGACTATCGGGCTCGTCAGTCGTACAGGAATCATTCCGATTACACGTAGCCAAGATTCGGCCGGTCCGATGACGCGTACGGTCAGCGACGCCGTGATCTTACTTGGGGCCATGACAGCGCAAGATCCGGAAGATGCGGCTATGCTAGAGAATAGACGAATAGCGTATACGGAGTATACGTCTTTCTTGGACGCGAACGGTTTGCAAGGCGCGAGAATTGGCGTTCCGCGATATTATTATCGAGGATTGGACAAAGCCCGGGCGGTGATTATCGAGCGGGCGATCACCTTGTGCAAGGAACGCGGGGCGATCGTCGTAGACCCGGTATCGTTGCCGTGCGAGAGCGCGAAGTGGGACTGGGACGTGATGCGGTTCGAATTCAAAAAAGGACTGAACGACTATTTCGCCAAAGCTGGCCCCGGCGCATTCGTTCGGTCGTTAGATGAACTCATAGCCTATAACGAAGCGAATCGCGACGTCGCACTTAAATATGGACAAGACACGCTGATCTGGTCGAATGGAACAAGTGACACATTGTCTGAACAGGTGTACGCCAAGAGTTTGCGCCTTAACCATGAGTTATCCCGTGACCAAGGCATCGACCACGTAATACGCGAACATCGGCTGGACGCGCTGCTGTTCCTAGGCAACGAGGAAGGGATTGATTTGTCCGCGCGTGCGGGGTATCCTGCCATTACCGTGCCGGGCGGGTACGCAGAGACAGGAATCATCGCCGAAGGCGGCTATACGACCAAAGGGCCGCAGGGAATCACTTTCGTCGGAACCGCCTACAGCGAGCCTTCGCTTTTCCGTCTCGCTTACGCCTACGAACAAGCAAGCCAATACCGTTTTGCGCCGACAGATCCGGTTTAGTCTCCAATTCCGTCCGTTAAGGAAAGGAAGTCCTTCGTCAAGCCGAAGAACGACATCAGGCTGAACTTGAACATATCGTCGAAAAGAAAGGTGTTGAAAAAGAGCGCGAGCTATTGCATCTTCGAACCGAATTTCAGGACATGCTCCAGAAATCAAACGAAGAATCCTCGGCTAAGATTCAATCTCTTTATGAACGGCCGAGCAGATCAGAAAGGAACATGAGGACGAATGGATAAGACGTAACCCTTTACGTTTTTAGCTTTTTGTCCTATACTAAAACTACAAATGAATAACAAAATAATGTACGGGATAGCCCCTGCATTTACCCAAATTGGGTAGGTGTAGGGGTTTTTTTATTTTATATAGTGGGATCGCAATATCCACTATCATCAAATCCTACAAATATCCATATATCACAAAATAATGAAACCTCGCTAACAGACATATTAGTTGTTTTGTGAGGTACTCATTTTCAATTTCGATTCTTTTTCAGTCTCAGTACTTTACTAGGTCTGTCCGTTCGTTGGTCTGTCGTCTTCATTGCATGTTTAGCAGCTACTTACTTTATGTGTTTCTTCTTATCTACCCGAGCAGCTCCAACATCCACACGCGCGCGACCGACCCCCACCCCACCAATCCTAATCAAGTCGCTAAATATCAGGTGTGTTGCTCATATCCTAATTTAGTTACTAAAGAGCAGAGGAGTAGCAAAATGAAAAGCAATCAAAACATAGCAGCTACGAAAAGAATGAACCCGACCCACACCTGATCACAAAAGATGTCCGTTAGCGAGGTCTACATTACAATGAGAATAGTAGACAAAGATATTTACTACTCTAAACACTACCAATTTTTTCGAACAAGAAGGGGATGTTTGAATGGAGCTGCATAATTTTGAATTGCGGTATCAATTAGAATTCGCGTTCGGAGTAATCGTTCTCGTATCAGGTATAAGTTGGGCAATTCTTCTTAGCAAGTCTAACCCTATGGACCTCTTTACTTATTCCTGTGTAGTGATCATCTTGGGGCTCTCGATCATGGGTGTATCCTATTATGAAGGTTCGACGAATTATCATTTTAACCATGGTAAAAAGGTAGAGGAAATAATTCCCGTCCAATGGTGAAAAGGTAGAGGAAATTCTACTTTGTGCCAATTCATCAAAGGGGAGAGTTCATGTGTCAATAGAGGCTCATAAATGCAATGTAGCCAATTGCAAAGGTTTTGTGGTCTTTGAAAATGCTGAATTTGATTACAAAGATATGTATTTTAACAAAACAGCAGGTTGTTATGCTTTTGCTAATCCTACATGCAGTGAATGTGGTAAAGAGTTTTTAGTAGTTCCTCATCGCATAGTTATTGATATTAAAGATCTTAAAACAAGTGATTATGAGGAGCTGCTACCTGTAAGTATTACAGCGTGGGAATCACGAGAAAAAGAACGTAATTACGAATCTGAAACAAACTCTCATTTAAAAATCCTACTATTCTTAGCACTTCGCAATTATACATACTCTGTTTCAGATGTACTTACAGAATATCTTAAGCATCAGGAGCAAAACGGTTATTTAAGCCATTCTATGGAGGACTGTTTCAATAATTTAGAAGTTGAAATCAAAAAACTAATAGAAGATGGCGAGGCTGCTGCCCATTAAGGGGGAAATCATGATAAATGCAACGCATGCATTGAATCTATGGATCGAAATTACTGGGGTAGATCCAATGGCTACTACAATTTATAGCCGCGACATTGATGTGGTCAAAATGAACGACGAATTAAAAGAATCCGTTTCTTATGACCCGACACAAATCACCACAGTTATTCTCATGAAGTACTTTGTAAATAAATACATGGAGAAACGCTCATTCAATGTGATGTCATTCTTGAAAGAATTCGATAGTTTCACAACATACTTGGGAAAATGTAAACAACTTATTGATCTGCTTGATACTGAGGAAATAGCGGGGATAATAATCGAGTTCAAGGAAGAAATGAATGAAGCTCTGTCGCATTATGAAGTAGAAAGGCCCGATGTTTTTTCCTTTGCCGAGGATGCAACTAAACTGGCGTTCATTCGACGAGACGCACTACGTTCAATCGAAACCTTAACTCTTCATCAATTCGCACAAGGTGTGCCAGACAAAGATCGTCCAATCATGTATAAAACCGTCAACCAATTTTGGAACATCGATGCTTTGATTCAATCCGCTTGCCGGATGAAGTCCGGTATTTCGCTTAATTTGATACGTGATCCAAAGTCAGATGCATCGTACTTCGTATTTGCCTATCGGAACGGTGGAACTGTTGGCATCTTAACAGATAAACCGTATTTCACGCATCCCATGCAGAAACACATGTCGCGTACACGTGCTGCTGGCCGAGATTTCATGGAACGAATCGCAAGTCATCATTTCCCTTACAGCCTTATGGATATTATCTATGGTGATAATGGTCGTGCCTACGTTAAAGAACAGCAAAACAACCTAGCGATCATTAATAAAACCTCGCCAATGAAAGAGATTAAAGATTTAGAACCGGATGAAGTGATATGGGCTATTATGATGTTTTCACTGATTGAAGATAAATTCTTCAAACAAAATTACAAAACCCCGCAATTATCTTATACAGGCTCAATGATCCGATCTTCTAGCATAATGCTTGAAGCTGCTAAAGAGAACCAATTGTCCGTTACCAATTACCTCTCTCTCACAGCCCCTTACTTAACAACAAATGAAGTTACAACTGAAAAAATGCTGGGGGATTGGGAACAAACACCTACCAGGAAAAATGAATGGATCGAGAAACGATACATCCATAAGATTTCAGATGTGTTATTAAACACGATAGACACCGACGAGAAGAAGATCTATTTATTACCTAACCAAGTTATCAAAGAGTCGAGATTTTCCGTTCGCATAATACCACGCCTTATGGAAGAAACCACACTAAAGCTGTCAGGCGAAGTGATGTCTTCTGAAATCAGTTATCAGGTTGTGTCACTTACCGATCAAGAGTTAGACCAAGCGTTGGACTTTTGTTTCGATAAGGATGAATTTTTGAAACAGACAGAACGGATTCATTCAATGGCTTCAACAACTATAGGAACAGCTAATGAAATAATTGCTGATCTCCGGTGGACAGCGAGATACAACCTGGCGAAGCTACTACAAGTCGAACTGAATAGAGAATATGCTGAGCGGCAACTCGAAATTACCACGTGGTATAACGAAGCAGTTCAAAGAAATTTACCAAATCTACTCAAGGCCATTGCAGAAGGACAGTTAGTAGTGCCTAGCGTTCTCGAACCTCGTTTTGCGAGCGAGTCGATCGATAAAGGGGGCAATATCCTGCAATTGTTAGAGAGTGCAAATTATTATGGTCTTCAGGTCCCATTGCACACTTGGAAGAACGATGCCGGTTCTCAGTTCGGTTGCATTATCAAAGACTCACAAGCCAGCTTTATTGCACTGTTTCGTCCGCATACATCAGAAGCTTTGTCCATTATTTGTGGTTGTAGTGTTGAAGAGCTGCCGGATATCCTTCAACACTGGACGAATATGGACCAATACCATGGTAATGAAATACTTTCCCGACTTGATCCGATGGATTGGGCTATTAAAAATCCCTGGGCTAAGTTGAACATGACAGTTGGCATTTATTTGAGTAAGACGGCTTATAACGAGCTACGAAAAAGCCATGGTTTAAAACCGAACAAGTTCTGGATCAAACCGAAAGAGAAACCTGATAGGAATGAGAGACAAGTATTTATAAAACCGAAACCGGGCGATAAAGTCGAGTTTCATTCGTGGAGGCATTTTGGAAATCAACGGATACCTGATAAACCATGGATTGGGGTAGTAGAGAAAGTAGAGCGAGAAGGGCGCGTAAATGGCCTTTACCAAGTAAAACGGAATTACGACGGTCAGGTTGTTACTATTCATGGTTACCAGAATCTAACGATTCCAAAGTCAGAGCCACCAGCTAATGTATTACCGGAACCCCTAGATGTCTTATTCGGACTAAATGACTTTTCTTAAGGAGGAACAAGCATTTGTTCAGCTTATACATGGAAAATGGCAGCTGATATCCGCGTTAATACTTAAGATGTACGTTCGTTGTAATCGTTATGCCAGGATCTATTTTCTAGGCTACGGTATTCATTCGCTTGAGTGGTGATATACGGACAATCGAGGGATAAGGGGATGTTTTTAATGTCAAAGAAGGCTTTAAAAGGTTTTTTCATTGTGTTTTTTTGTCTTCTTCTATCTATGTCTGTTTATGCTTCTTTTAATATAAATGCAGAAGTTTCATTTGGTACTTTATTAGGTGCTTTTATTCTCCCCGTTCTCTATCTTTCTTTATCTCGTTTGTTAGACATGGGTGAGTGAGGTTTTCTAGGAAACAAAATGCTAAGGGAAATAAAGGAGGGTAAGCATATGGCTGTTATGCATTTTACATATGACCCTATCTACATCACAAGGACACTACTACAAAGATACGTAGAAAAGTTCGTAGAGGATAAGTTTTATAATGCGAAGCAATTCGCCTGCTATGAATTCCTACACACTATGACCGACAAGGAATTAGAAGGCATGCTTAGACAGTACGTGAAAGACCATAGCCTAGAGTGCATTACATTCGATAAGGCATGGGAAGAATGTGCCCTCATCTATGAGTACGTTTACAAGTGCGAGCGTTATAAGGCACTGGAATTTGACTTCAAGAAGCGCGGATATGGGCTTACAGGTATGGGCGTCGTGGACAATTCGGACAGCACCTTCTACGACTGCGGATTCACCCAGCATTGGCCGACTGTTGTCGAAATCATGAAAGAGAAATACCCAGTCAAGGCTGAAGCATTAGACGAGCTGATGTGCAGGGCTGGTAAGGAAGAACATAACGGGATTAGTAGAGCGGATCTGGATGATTTTATTCTACACAGATTTGAATTGATTGGTGGAAATAAAGACATTGAATACTACCTTGATTAACTAATTGTGTAGGGAATAAAAATTGGAGGCGGATGTTACGATGGCAGCCCTAACACGAAAAAAGATAATCAATGCTTTAGAAAAATTAGAGCGCAGGAACAATACTCTCGATAGAGAGCAGTTTACCGAGCATGTATCTGCGATATATCATGGCGGCTTGTGGATGTGGTGGATTTCAGACGAAAGAAATCACAGATTCAGTAAACTGTTTCATACATTTCAGATTGAACAAGCTGTTGACTGCATCCTTGAAAGAGTAGCGATCACTGAAGAGCAAATGACATTGGATATTTAACATACTGCTATCGTGTAACCAGCGACGTGGATCGAACGCTCCTGGATACAAAATGCTCTCAGTAAGTAAGAGTGGTGGTGAATAACGATGAAAGAGAAACGATTATTTGAATGGTCCTGTTTGCTGTCGGCTCTGATCGTGATACCGACGTTAATCGTTACCAAACCACAATACTACGAGTCGGGAGTCTTGATTCTTTTGCTCCTGTGGTTGACAGCTTATCTGATTTTCTTTAAAAAAACGGAATAGGAAGACCTGTTCTACTGTGTATTTGGATACTCAATGCTCAATTAGTTAAATGGAGGTTGTACGTATGAGTCTATTTTTCGAAGCTTACTGGCAGTTTATTTCTTTGGGTATTGGTGGTTTGCTCGCATTGCTTGTTGTGGGAGTTTATAAAGCGAGGAAGGGGCACTTTTAACAATTTGCTCAAAATGTAAAAGGAGGTACTTATCATGAAAACCGTAATCGCGATAATCGAAAATCCGAATCATACAGGCTGGAAGTCCAATAATCCAATTCAGTATAAGCATAAATTCGGTAGTCGTTCTGCAATAGACAGATACATGCAACAACCACATACAAGTCACTTAAAAATTGTCGAGGTACGTCCTTATAACAGAGAGGTAGACGGGGTGTTGCCATTTACTTTGAAGTGAACAGAATGAACACCAATGCTCAAATTGATAAATGAGGAGGTCGCGTGATATGAACACTTTTACAAAAACCATCACACCAAATGGTTTTACTGAATCTTTGGTTTATCAGGGTAAGGTCTATGTAAAAAGATACGAGAGAGATCAAACTGGATGGGTGGGGCTTGATGCGGATTGGGATTCCGAAGATTTGCCTGATGAATTAGTCTCTGCTCTAGAAGAAAAAGACGAACAAGAGATTATGGACGCTTTATCAATCAGAAACAAGGTTAATTTGTAGGCAAGAGTAGTTTCACAAAATGTGTATTAGATTAACTTGTCGTAAAACGCCTGTCATCCTTACAGGCTGTAGGGGTTAAATATGGTGTACCAACACGATAGACGGATTGACATGGAGCCTCTACGAGCATGATTGGGGGCGAACGGGTCAATGCCAGTAATGGATTCGCTTGGCGTGGTAGCCTATCATGCTCGCCACTCCATGTAAATCCTGTCGGTACACTATATACAAACGCTGTTATATCAAGGCTTTGACAGGCTTTAAGGTAATTTTAATCTACTATGTAAGGAGTGGAATTAATGAGCAAACCGGCAAAAGTGGTATTGGACTACCTGATGGAAAATACGCCCTTCGTAGTTAAAAATTCTTTCGTATCTCGTATTGTGGAAATAGACGAGGCATACGACACAATTCCGGAAGATATTATAGATGCTTACGAAGAACTGTCAGAGTACGAACTCTGGGAAATAATCAGGAAGATTGCCGTTGAAGGCAAACGCAGGAATACTGCTTAACATACTAGTTATCTTGTATCCAGTACGGTGGATCGATCGAATCTGGGTACACACTGCTCAAAGAGTGAAGGAGGCTATATGGGAAATTTGAGTCGAGAAGAGGTAATAGCTTTTTTAGCTATAGCTCGTCCTGATATGTCAGAGATCGAGAATGGGGCGAGTATGACTGGGCAATGAGAGTGGACGAACCAACATTCCTTCGGATTAGAGCTGAATGGTTGGAGAATACGGACAAATAGACAGTCTAAGAAAATTGTGTAAGCGGTCCTCACAGGTAACACGCTGCTTACTTTATAGTGGCGGAACGCGTTAAAGCAATATTAGACATTCATCAATCGGGGTAAATCTACTTTTAATCACGACCCGTTTACCTCAAAACGGAATTGATGGTCCGGAGATTCCTGTGCTGAATGACCTGGCAGGTATGTCACTAGAGGGGATTGAGGGCTGAGCAAAAGCGTCTCGGCCCGATCCACTCAAACCGGTTTAAATCTGCAATTGGACGATTACATGGCTATAAGAATATATGTGGACATCAGCATGATGATTGAGAACATTGTGCGCGGTGTAAATCGCTGGCATCGAATTGTGTGAGGGACAGAATGGGATGCCAGCTTATCCATGTTGGTGTTAAACCGGCGATGGTATTGAACTACAAGTCGAAAATTGAGGAGCATAACATGTCGACATATTTGTCCTGGAGAGACGTTTTTGATTCCAGAAAGATATACCCTGCTGACTATAGAGAATCACTTGAAAAGGCAAAAAGTCTAGGTTACAAGTACTTCGCTTTTAATGGCGAAGTGTTCCATGTGGGTCAACAGACATTAAATTACGACCAGTCGATTTGCGACATTGAAGGATTAGTCTGATTAGACATTACGTTTTTATTCTGGGGTGGGTCCCGTTTAGTTACTGGAATATGTAGGATGGTAGCTACCCCTTAGTTAATGGAACTTAGAAGTGAATAGTTTTAAGAAACTGCCTGTAACGACCCTATACTTGAACTCACAGAGACAGTACAAGCAACACAAATAGCCCCTCACCCCATGGCCAGGGGGATCAGGGCCAGAACGTACCGGTCTCATTTCGGAGCGACCGTTAAACAGAGCCAGACGTTACTTTGTTCTGTTGCGCGCGCAATATTTGGTGGACAGCAAGGTTTCGACTTGTTCCTTCCGGTTCAACTCTCAACAGGTACGGCTTCCCTAGGTTTGCATGCTTCCGTACAAGTTTCCAATTTATCCAGTCAGGACGACACCTCAAAGCCCAATATTATGATTGTAGCCAACATTTTCAAATATTAATCGTATCACTCAATAGATTCAAAATGATATTAACTATCTTGAAAGAGCATTGCTTTTAAACTGTAGATGCTAATATAGAGAAAGATAACTTTATTGGAGCTATAAAGGAGTGATTCGCTTGACTACAAAGGATAAATTCATCACTTTCGAAAAAGTGGGTATGACATATAAGGATTTCTTCCATCTGTTCATCTTTCGAGAATTAAGTACTGAGGCTCAACATGCAGCTCTTCTATATAAAAAGGTGCTAGAGGTTTTCCCAACACGTACCCATTCCCGAGCTCATTTTTACCAGACCATTAGCGAGATGTCTGATAAATATCAGTGGATAAAAGCCGAAAAGAGTGGACGAAAACTAATTCTCCAGCTTACCAATCTTGGTAAAGAAAAACAAAAAGACTATTTTAATTCCCATTTTGAACGATTACACACCACTTATAATATGGCAGACCATTTCATAGAGGTTATGGAAGGAAATATCAAATCTATAAACGATTCATTTCCAACACAAGATCAACGCTTTTTTAGTAAGCTTGTCCGGGTCCGTGATTTAGTTCGCTATTTTATTCTAAATAGCATGGTAACCAGCCGTAGACATGTTTACGGTTCTGAAGTATTACAAATGTTAATAAACAAGTTCGGTTGGCAATGCAGTGAAGGGTACTTTTATGAACTTATTCATGAGATGGAAGGGTTCATGTGGATTGAAGGGAAATGGGATGATCCTACGTTCCGTAGAAAGAAATTGTATCATCTACTACCCTTGGGAGAAGAATCATATGAAGGCGTTAAAGAGAAGGCATTTGAAAACGTGAAGATGATAAAGACTTTTGTTAAAGATATCTTAGTTGTATTTGAAGTAAACGACGAGTTACAAAAGTTGCGAATCCTACAAACTCGAGGAAAATAGGAGAGAAAGAAAACGTTGATAGGATTACTTATTCATCCAATTGTCTATTGGAAATCCTATGGTTGTTACTAAAATCGATATCGAGAGTAGGTGTAGTTTTTGAATGAATATTTTAATGAACTCGAATCCTTCTTAAAACAAACGCTAGATGGATTTTGTTATTTGGAGTGGATTGAAAAAGGAAATGTAGCAGTTTTACTTTCGAAACCTTCGATGTATCAATTAAACCATATTTCCGCCTATCCTGGTGCTTGGGGAGATGACGAGACAATTGTTATTGAGTTTAATGGTGGCATTCATTTTTGCTTCACTCCTTTAGATAGAAGGCATCAAATCGATGGACTGAAATATCTAAATGGTGAATGGCAGTGACTGAACACGACTCCACTACATGTAGTTGATAATAGAAAGGATTAAATACATGACACGATTAGAAAATAAAGGGGTTCAGTTATACCATAACAATAATGAGGTGACTGAATTTCTACGAGAAAAATTAACTTCTGGGGCGAAATTTATGTTCACAGGTGAAAGCGAACAAGCAATTTTAACAGCAATACAGGCCAGCCTCGAGTATTTACCTAATGAGAAAATCATATTGATTTATGAGCAGTCCCTTCAACTTGAAATCAACGGACAACATCCTATTTTTAATATCCGCCGACTAACAGGAGAACGCGATGTGATTTCCGGTAGAAATTCTTCGTTCGACATTAATATTATTCCAGACATTCAAACGGAGGGCCATGTTTTACCATTTGTCATGTACGCATTTATGGGGAAACAAGTGATCGGAGGTCATCGAAGTAATTCTCCTCTTGATGCCTTACAAACTTTAAGCATCCTTTATCAAAAAAGTCATCCGGACCTCTCTATAGAAACAGTACGACAAATGATGACGCTTCCTATACAGTTTATTGTACATATTGAAAAGGAAACCAGAAGGTTGGATCATACACTAAAGATATATGAACTTCTACTAGAAGAGAACAAAGATGTGATTGTTCATCAATTGTTTCAGAAACATGAACAGGTAATCCCATTACTTGATCGAAGCATTCAGATTGAAGAAATGGTTTGAACCGGCGCCTAACATGGCGCCGGTTTCTTAATTTAACGATGGTATTATCTCATATTACAAATCAAAGGGTAAATAATATCACAATTATATTAAAATATATTGTTTTAAACCTATTATCCTCAAATTCACAATTAATATATTATTTTTTTAAAAATTAGATTAGATTCTATCAATAGATATCATAAAAGAGAATATATAACCATTACCTTTCTATACTTATTAGAAAGCGGGCACTCAGCTATTAACAAGACCTTACACTCAATAAAGACAAAGCTGCATTTGTTAGACACGATCGTCAAGTTTATTGGACTCTCTTCTTAAACTGGATAATCTTGTGTTAGAATTAACTAGATTCTTACAACAAACAAAGATATAATGAGCAATAACAGTATATGTATTTAAAGTGTACGGGAAAACCCCATGCTTACTCCTACGGAGTGCATGGGGTTTATTTCATTGGTGGTGATAATCTATGTCAACATTATTTAAGCGCAAAATCAGCAAAGACAGCCTATCTCGTGATAAAATGGGTAGGAGTGACTACGAGGAAAAGAGGTGGTCGTCCTTGTCTAGCAAGATACTTAATGTACTCAACGCAGCAGGCGAAAAATATAAAAAAACGTTCGATAGTAACAGCCGTCCTAACTCAGACTCAGTGATAAGACATTCACTCGTTACAGAATATGCAGAACGTCTTAAAAGTCAAAATAAATCCGAACTGAATAATTCTCTAATTGCCATTCAAAATGTTCTACTTTCAATCAATGAGCCTGGCTTAAGTGAAATGATAATGGAAGACGAAGAGGACCCAAATGTAAAACGAATCGTTGCTATTTTTCAAAAAATGGTGGTTGAAGAAGCTATTCGGTTACGTACAGAGCACTACAAAAAACTAACCCATCCGATTGAAAGAAACTATGCTGAGGCACCTATTTTTTCAGCATCTGTCCCAAATAACGCAACCTTAGTTAAACTTCGTAACCGTGACGGAAAAATCGAAGAATTAAGATCTGGTTACCGGAGAGTAAATTTTGCTACCGCACCTGAAGGTCGTTATTTATCAAGCCTTGATTTCAAACATTTTGTTGGTCTTCAGAAGTTGTGGGAGATAAAAGGCGGAAATATTGAGTTTTCCTTTTCCTTTGGTGAGTTAGCTGAAGTAGTAGGCGATCCAAAAGAAGGCGGAATTTATAAAGCAATGGGGGAGAGTCTGACCCGTCTATCCACCACATCACTGATAATGGAAGAGTTTCGAGACCACACTTTAAAAAGAAAAATCACGACTGAAGTACACAATCTTATTGCTTCAGCCCACATCGACCACGAAAATCATAAGGCTCATGTAGTTTTTAACAATTATCTCCATAAAGGATTAACTGCAGGTAACATTGTAAGAATTAACTTGTCTCTTTATCAAGATTTTAACTCTCAAACCTCAAAGATGCTTTACCCATTATTAACGAGTTTGCTTCATGATCGCCGAGAATTAGATCTGGATGCACTGATAATGAACATGGGGATGCAAAATGTAGCAAGAAACAAGGTACTTGATCGTATTAAAAAATCATTGAAAGATATGGTTGATGCTAACATCATCGAAGATTTCGAGTTTAAGCGGGTGCATAGAGAATATAAGACTGTTCATATTATCCCGTCTGAAGAGCTCCTTGAGTCCCTGGAACAAGGGATCGTTGTACCAAAAATAGATTCAAGCTTATTGATAGAGGCACAGTAAATCTGCTGCCTCTTTTTCAATGTATCCCTCTGTACTCCGTAACTTCCGGCTGTGTTCCGAAACATCCCTCTGTACTCCGTAACTTCCGCTGTGTCCTGAAACATCCCTCTGTACTCCGTAACTTCCGCTGTGTTCTGAAACATCCCTCTGTACTCCGTAACTTCCCGCTGTGTTCTGAAACATCCCTCTGTACTCCGTAACTTCCCGCTGTGTTCTGAAACATCCCTCTGTACTCCGTAACTTCCGCTGTGTTCTGAAACATCCCTCTGTACTCCGTAACTTCCGGCTGTGTTCCGAAACATCCCTCTGTACTCCGTAACTTCCGGCTGTGTTCCGAAACATCCCTCTGTACTCCGTAACTTTTGCTATGTTCTGAAACATCCCTCTGTACTCCGTAACTTCCCACTGTGTTCCGAAACATCCCTCTGTACTCCGTAAACATCCTCATGTACTCCGAAAAAGTCCCCCTGTACTCCGTAAACATCCCTCTGTACTCCGTTATTGTCCTCCTTGTAATCAGTATTTTTGTCGAAATGTGTCGGTAAATTTTTGTTCTTTGTTGGGAAACTTTTTTAAATCCCTCTGCACTCCGTAAACATCCCTCTGCACTCCGTAAACATCCCTTTGTACTCCGCAAATACACTTCGAAGTATCCCTCTGTACTCCGTTTGATTGCAGTGATGAAAACATCCCCCTATACTCCGTAAACATCCCTCTGTACTCCGTTAAAATACTTCTATACTCCGAAAGTATCCCTCTGTACTCCGAAAGTATCCCTCTGTACTCCGTTTTTTAGTCTTAAAACATCCCTCTGTACTCCGTTTTACATCTAATGGCTAGGTTTGGTAATATGCAAACATATGTTGAAACCTGCTCAATAAAAAGAAAAAGTTCCTCTGGCAAGGAACTTGATGAGAGAGTGCTGGAACACTCGCTCTAAATCAAATATTGATCTGGGAGATCAGTTTCGAGACCTTCACTTGCAAAAAAATTGCAGTGATAAGGCTGTCTTTCTTATTGCCAAAAATTATAACAGAGTCAACCATTTTAATCTACGAAAGAAAGGGGAGAGAAGTATGATAAAATCTGAGTTTATTCGACGCGCTATGTTAGACATGTCCGGAACTGAAATCGACTTTTATCTGTATCTCTTTCGAGTAGTAGATTGGGACGGTAACATTAGAGCAACTATTGAAGAGTTGGCTGCTTGTTCGCAGACTTCTGTTCTGTATGCTCGTAATCTGATTAAAAAAGGTATTGCCAAAGGATTACTAGAGAGGGATCCGTATGATCATGATTTGATCCGTTTTACCTTTGCATCCACTGATGTGGAATTTGATAGATTCTCTGCTCAATACAGTAAAAAATATACCTTCCTGTACACAGACACATTCCGCTCTCTTTGTGTTAATGCTAAGAGAATGTTATTGATGGCTGCATTTCGCATGTCTGTTAATGGGACAAACTATGTTATCTTCGATAAGAACGAAATATATCAACGCTCTGCTAAAATTATTAACTACTTACTCCCATTGGATGATACAAAATATCAAATGGCAATAAGCGATATTCAGGACAAAATTGGGGAAATTGTACAGGTTTATCAAGTGTGTGACCGGCTTTCAAAAAAGCCACAATTACATTTTTCATTTAATTCGTCTGTTTTCACTCAATATCATGAGAATCATACTGAGTTATATCTTCTTCAACGGACCATTACCCTAAACGGAATTGGAGCCGTTCTTGATCGTGCACACTGTATTGAAATGCTGAAGACTGCAAAACATTTGCTTCGTGTCGTTCCGAATCGCCGCTTGGCTCGAGCTATCTATCGTCAGTCAGTCGATATGATGGTTAGTTTCACGCGCTCAGAGGGAGAAAAAACACCAAGTGCTGCATCCGCATATTTTAGTAAGATAATTCATGAAAACATGAAGGCCGAAATGTTAAAAGCCTCCCAGCAGATCGAATATATCGAAGAGCTGCGTGGAAACTTCAATCTGATCTTACAAAACAAACAACAACATCATTCATGGATGCAAGATGTGGAGACTATTTCAATTTGCACTCCAGAGTACGAAGAAAGAATCCAAGGGAACCGCGAGATTATAAAAACATTAATGGTTGCTTGCGAGAAATGGTTCTCTTCTAGAGTGCAGACAGAAAGAAGTACTGAAAAGTCGAAAGCAGGTGTGAGTGAAAGACTACAAACGATGGTCCATCAAGACCTCGAGTCTTTCTACCAGATCGAATCTCAAATTCAACCATATTTAGTTGGAGCAGCGATAGGCTATGAAGTAAAGAAAACTATAGCCGATTATCGTCAATTCCTATTAACCTATCTCTATCAGCATAACGATGAGAATATCGGATAAGTCTAGCACTGGCCCCAATAAGCGAGTGCTTTTTGGCGTGGTGATTAAGCTTCAAAGAGAACAATTATCCTCTTTTTTATGTATTCATATTTGAAACAGTACCAGCTTCAATCCTATACAATTAGTAGGAAAGAGCTTTTTTTACATATTTTGCATATGTGAATAGATCATTATAACTTGTATATAAAACTAATTTGACTGTGTTTATTAATACAAACTCTGTGATATATCAATCATTGATGTGTTTACTATCATTCTCTTGCGATTAGAATTCTAGATATGACGAATCCCTTGAGGTTATTGACTTTAAACAGATGAGTTATCCATGGTACTAATCTATATTTCTAATTAAGTGTTTTAATTACAGTACTGAGTAAATAAACTTAGTTAAGGAGAAAGAAATAACCATCTCCATTCCCCATTTAACTCTCGATAAATCATATAGATTGGTACAGCAATTTATGCTAATCTGTATTTAACAAATAAATAACTGATAACGCTTAATTGGAAAAACCATAAGCATATAGGGAAGAACATCCCTATATGCTTTTTTTGTTGCTTTCTCATAAATAAAGTCCAAGAACAGTTGTTATCAGTAAAAGGGTGATATATTAAAATGACACCATTTTGCTATGTAACTGGAGGATTAGTTGTTTCCTTTCTCAGTATGTTTAGTGCAGTAACCACAGGGAACCAGTTTTTCGCAATCCCGCTATTGCTTTGGGTAAGCCACTCAATCTACCGGGTATTCCGGCCAACAAAAGATGTTAACGCTCTTAGAATAAGAGGATTCATCAGTCTCGGAGCAACGATTGGAATGGTAACAGGTCTCCTTGTTTCCCAAAAGGTAGGAGAGTTCTATTGAAGAAAATAGTATTGATCGTTATTGGGTGTCTTATTGTCGTAATTTATGGGTTTTTGTTTTTTTATCTCAGTTTCGTTGAACGTAAAAACGAAGGACCCAAGGAGGTTTATTCAAAGACTCCTGTAAAGCAATTAACAAATGAGGAAAAGGTTCGAAATGCAATCCATTCGTACTATGATGGGCTACTTAAAAAAGACTATCTTGCTGCTTCTGAGTGGTTAGCAGTGAACCAATTGGAGACAATTAAGACGAACCGAGCTGACTGGAGTAATCAGATGCAGATTGCCGATCAACAGAGCGGGATTGAGCGAAAGAGTTACAAGATAAAAGATATGAAACCGATGGAAGATAAATTGATCTTGGTAAATGTCATTCTTACATACGACAACCAAGGGGAAGAAAGAGCCAATGAAGATCAATTCTTAGTTATTGAAGAGAGCGGTGGATGGAGATTAGATTTCACCGGTATCCTGAAAGAAGAAACGCCGAAGGTTGATCCGATTAAGATAAATAACCAAATCTATATTAGTGGATTAACCTGGAAATACGGAATTCAATCAACAAAGCTATACTTTAACATTACTAACTTACGCCCTGATAAAGCATTACGCTTGGGGGTATTTGTACCAATAGAAGTAACCATTCATACCAGTGAAGGAGATAAGAAAGGGATTACCGATCAGATAATGATCCCACCGAAGAAGACAAGCTCCACATGGGTTGAGTTCGAAAATACGAATGCGGTCATTACATCAATACAAATCTCCCCAGTATATTGGACAGATATTGATGGTGTAGTTGTTGACAGTAAAAAATCATTTCCATTGTTAATTCCACTCAAACAGTCTGTACCAACTCAATGAACCGATGCTTGTTGGTCTACATTAATTAAGCTATAATCAACACATAATTGCTTTTGATTTTAATTGCCGCTTGTATAGCGAGTGAGCGCATTCTGGGATAGATAAAGTCCATTTGTGGGCATTGGAACCTTTAAAGGGTTTCTTATGCTAACAAATGGGCTTTTTTTTCTATCCTTTAATTGAAGGAGGATCAGAAATTGAAAAAGTACCGCTTACGCATGAGAAAACTAGGTGAAAGGAGCTCAAAATGGAAAAAAGTAATGGGGAAAGTATATCGTGTCTCCACTAAGCACGGCCGTGCAAGGATGTACTTCCATTCATTAATTTGTGAAGCAGCTGGTTTAAAACCTTCGGATACCTTATACATCTACGTAGACGAAGAGAAAGAAGAAATCATACTTCAAAATCATGTTGCTGATAGTGCAGATAAGACAATTACAGTCTCAAGGAAGAAATGTAGAACCTCTGGTGAACTACGGCCAATAGTGGACACTTCGGGAGACCTTTATACAGGTGTCCTTGCCATTCAACAGAAAATCCAAGTCTCAGTTTACAAGCAAGGTAACAAAAGCCGCATTATTGTGCGACCTTTAAGATTCAACTATTTAGAACAAGATGTAATAACCACTAAAGATGTACAATACGACCAAAGAATAAAACTATCAACGTATGGAGCTGGAGCTGGAATCTCCACGGCAGCCATGATTGACACCCAGTATTTTACTGCCGTACAGGAATTTGAAATTGAGGAAGATAGCGCATCAGTATTACATTTCAACTTTCCTAACTCATGCTTAGAAAATGCTGATATTCGGGATGTTAATGAGGTTCTTGAAACAGACGTCGCTTTAGTTACCCTCAAATGCAACGAACATTCTCACCTTGGACACCATCAAGGTGGCGTCTTTGATAATGTAGTCCTCCATGTTGCTCAATTAATAAAGTCCTCTGGCGCCAAATTAATCCTCATCGAAAATGTAGGTCAATTCTACAGTTCACGACATTACCAGTTGTTTACATCTATCCTTCAAGATCAATTCCCATATTGGAAAAAAGAAAGTATTGAGAGCTATGACTACGGAAGTATAGCTAGACGCAATCGAACGTATGCGTGTGGTTTCCGATGTAAAGAAGATTATATGAATTTTCAATTTCCAGCTGCTCCTGCCTCAATTAGAAGAAAAAAGTTACGGGACTATTTGGACCCAAAAGGTACCGTGTTCGAATGGAAATCATTAGATTCATGGAAAGAAAGCTTTTCATCAAAGGCTGAAAAGGGTAACGCTTGGAAAGATCGGAACGTTGACAAGACATTTGTTACACCAGAAGTAAGAGAGATATATTGCATCCCAAAGCGTTATCGATCGCAAAGTGCTTCAAACACCTACGTTCTGTCTGAATGTAAAACAAAATGGAGATTTCTAACGGTATCGGAGATAAGAAGGATTCTTGCAGTGCCCGAATGGTTTCAGTTCCCACCGTCGATCCCAAATTATAGAAAGAATGAAATGCTCGGGCAAAGTGTTGATTGCAATATTATCCGAGCGATCGGAAACGAACTCGCAACTGTTTTCTATAAAGCTATAAACAGGGTAACACGTACAGTGAAGGAGTCTGTTCCAGGGTTAATTCAGGATACTATTCGAAGTTATGAGGACATTCTAGAGTTTGCACCAAATGGTCAATTACGACTTACATTCTAAAAATGTTGGTAGTTATTTAAAAGGAGAAGGAAGTGTAATGAATGGTTGACAAGGTTTATAGAGCAAAGATATCAGTTATGCCTGCTGCTAATAATTTGGTTTGTACTCTTCAAAGCATTATTAATCAAATGAAAACAGATGGGGACAGCTTTAAGAGATGTGAAATTGATAATGATGACTGGTTCAGCTTTGTTCTGTCCGATGAAGAGAGTGTAGAAACGGTTGCTGTTCCTCCTCTCGTAGTCAATGAAAAATCTCTGCAAGTAACGTTCTCTCCGAGGATGCCAGGTAAGGAAGTAAAAGCAAAAATAGCTGAGTTAATACGTACACTTCAAAGATTCAAATCTTCAGATTGGAAGACAGCCAATATTAATACAATGGTAATTCAAAACAATGAAATTAATGTTGAATTTGAGCATCCGCAAGTGAGTAAAGAAAAGATAAACACGCCGGCAAAAGTTGGTGGCTCTAATGAACATAAACCAACACCAGATTCAAAAAATGGCAGCCAGGACAACGAGAAAGAACGTCTTCTCTTGATTGATGGTAGCAATTTGTTATCGAGATCATATTATGGAACCGCTTATGGACAAGATGAATCAGCATTAATGAAAACTTCCACTGGTATCTTCACAAATGCGGTGAAAGCGTTCATTGAAAAGTTATTTGCACTTGTAAAAACCTACAAACCTAGCCATGTGGGTATATGCTGGGATGTAAAAAGGGATGAGACGTTTCGCCGGCTGCTCAACCCTGAGTACAAAGCGACACGCACACCTACACCAGATGCCCTTGTTCAGCAATTTGATACTGTCAAAGATCTATTAAAGGAGATGGGAGTTGCTTGCTGGATGACACCTTTGTTTGAGGCAGATGATCTCTTGGGGACACTGGCGAAAAGGTGGAGTAAGGAGAGAAATGCGCAATGTCTGATTTATTCGCATGATCGGGATTTGTTTCAGGTAATTGATTCGAACATATCACAGATTTTGACTAAGAGTGGAGAAGAGATAGTCTACGGCCTTCAGGATTTTCAGGAAGACCATTATAATATTTCACCTGAGCAGTTTATAGATGTAAAAGCCATCTTAGGCGATAAGGGGGATAATATTATAGGAATTCCTGGAGTTGGGGAAAAGGCTGCGTTACCACTTATTGTCCACTATGGATCCCTAGAAGGAATATATGATCATTTAGTTGAACTTGATCCCAAATTTAAACGATACCAAAAGAAACTTGAAGCCGGTAAAGAGAGTGGCATGCTAAGTAAACATCTGGCAACGATCGTGACTGAAGTTCCGGACATGTACCAAGTTGAATATGATCAAATGTTATGGCACATTGATAAACAAGGTTTCGAAACAGGTCTTGAAAGATTAGAACTCAAAAGTATCTTAAGAAGAGTAGATAGTCTAGTCGGTTGAAAACCGGCTAGGCTTTTTTTATTATTCAAGCCGATAAGAGTTCAAGCCCAGCATTTATTGTACTTGTTGCGCCTCTTGATGGATGGAACAAGATAGGGATGTTTAATTTTGCTGCAAGTTCTTTTGCACCATCTTTAGCTGGATGTGAAACGGCATCTGTTAAAACGATGATACAATCAGCCCTTTTTACAACTCGTTCAATTTCAGAAATTGGATTCCGGTAGCGTGCCCCTTTCCCGTCATAGAAGGTAATGTTTACTCCTTTTTTGTTCGCAATTTGTTGGAATGTGCTCGATTGGGTGCCGCCAATAATAGCAATCGTTTTTTTCTTTGACATTATATTTTCCTCCAAGCAATATGAGTTTGATCACGTTTTGTGCTTTGATGGAGAAATAATAACATGCGAAAAAACCAGGAACAACTTTTGTAACAGGGTACATGTTAATCTTTTCAAAAATGTCGTTGCCATTTAAGGCGACAGTGTTCTATACTAGAATTATAGTTAAAAATATTAACTTCACAATGATGAGTGCCGAATGGAAAAACCAGAAGCACACAAGTGTATTAATACACTTGTGTGCTTTTTTGCGTTCTATACACTCTGGATTTCCATTTTCACCAAGTTGTGTGTCTTTCATTAACCAAAAGGAGGAAGATTCAATATTATGAGTACAAACGACATCTTTTGGACTGGAGATCCATTTCACAGAATTGAAAACGCAATGAAAAGAGGTGAAATTCTTACCGGTCTTGTTTTTAAAGTTGAGAATAAGAATAAGGATGGCGCAGTTGACGGTGAAGAAAGGCAACGTGAGTATGTCACGATGGACCTTGGCGGGGTAGAGGGCTATTGCTCGGATGAAGAGTTCGCGGCACATAGTTTTTCAACACTACGTGGTTTTATTGGGCACACAGTATCTGTAATTGTAGATAGGATACATACAGATCCGGTTACTGGTAAAAAGTTCGCTATTGTATCGAGAAAGCGGGCAGAAGCAAAACAAGCAGTTGATCTCTTAAAGAATTTGAAAGAAAAGGATATCGTAAACGGTACGATCTCAGGTTTCAATGAGGAAAAAGAAACGTTACACATCAATCTAGGTGGAATTGACGCTTTTTGTTACTTAGGTGATTGGGACTATGTTCGTACACCTACCGTCCGAGATGCTGGAGTTATTGGAGAGCCAGTAACAGTTATGGTTACAAAAATTTTACCGAGTGAAGATCCAGATGGAACACCCATCATTCGTGTTTCCAGAAAAGAAGCAAGCAAGGATCCATGGGATAATATTGCTGAACAATTTTCACCTGGTTCTAATGTTCTTGGCAAGGTAACAAATATTACGAAAGAACACGGTATTTTTGTAAGTATTACACGAGGGGTTACGTTACTCGCAACCTTACCTAATCGCTCCAGATTGGACCAACCGGTAGTTGGCATACCTGTACGCGGAATTATCCAATGGATTGATGAAGAGAAACGCAGAGGAAAAATGGTAATCACAAATTACCCACACGGAGCGCCGAATAGAAGTGCTAGCCCAGGAGCTTATCTCTTTGACTAATCATGTTATTCCAACGGGTGTTCCTCAGATCACAATGTTTTATGATCGATCGGGGAATATCCCGTTTTGGGATGATCCTAGCGTATATGGCGGTATCGATCGGCCGGACAACTACCAACCCCGACTTGACATGATGACAACTGTAGCTGATTTTTATCACAAACGATTTTTAGAGGAAGATGTCTTGATTTTATCCCTCATACGAGATTCGGTTGTTTTAAATGAAAATCAGTTACGTAGGCTGTTACATGGAAAGGTGTCTTCTAATCGACTCTCAAATCGTATTCGTTATATGTCCATTTATGGATATACGGATCGATGGAAATTAAAGAGTCGTGAAGAAGGTGTTACATCACCCCCATCCCCTTGGAGCGTGGGACTTGGGGGATATCTGTATTTAAAGCATAGTTTTCCCGATTTTGTAATGAGTCCCGAAAAATTGATTAATCAGGGTGTAAAAGCGGTTCAGCGTTATGTAGCAATAAATGAAATCCGTACTCAACTTTATGAGTATCAGGCATTAAAAGGGTGGAAATGGCACAGCGTTGTTGGAAATAATCCGAAGTTAGGGAAACCTTTTGCAGTCGGGGCAATGGCAGGACCGCGGGGCGAGATACTCTTATTGTTTAATCGATTGCAACAAGGCCAAGCGTACATGGATCATTTAATGGATAGGCTGAGGAATTGGAATACAGTATTCATGCATAATAATCAGTCACTTCCTGTTATGGATTTCCCTAAGAAACCAGTTGTGGTTGCCATATCGGTATCTTCCATTTCTATGGCTCAGTCATTAGTAGAAAAGATTCCAGTGGAGGAATTCAAAATCCCAATCTGGTTTATCGTTGACGAGTATTTGGAGAAGGAGAAATTACCGAATGCAGTGTTTTCCCTGAATCCAGATGGATTGAAGAAGGTTCCCCTCTCGTGGTTAAAGTCTCGTCTTACAACGGAAAATGACGAATAGGATCAGCCTCATGCCTACTCAATGAGGGAGGGTATGGGGCTGATTTAAATATAATTTTGGGGGTGAGGAACAATTTGTACCGATCGTATTCAGTTAACGCCTGAAAATGATGCTGAATGGCTCGTATTGGCTCGTAGAAAACTAGGACTTACCCAAGCTGAACTAGCGAACGAAGTCGAGTATTCAGCTGTTACTATTTCCAAAATTGAACATGGTCATAGTCCCATGTCTATTAAAATAAAAACCCGGGTGGAGGGGTTGTTAAGGAAAAAACAAAGCCAGGAGGAGTTCCATGAATGTTCCTGAAGCACTTCCATTTAATGCTGCGATATGCATAAAAAGAGATAAACATCGTAGTTACTTTTTAGGAATGTATGGGGAAGACTATTGTAGCATCCAAATAGAAGAGGATGACCCTCATATCTTTATGGATAAAATCAGGCGCTCTACAGAACCTATTCATTTTGTCTACCTTGGTGAATGTGCTTATCATCGTCTAGGTAGCCGTGAAGAGTATACTGAAGCGTTAAGAGAATGCGTAGAACTTATCCAAGAAAAATTTGATTATCCACTGATTCATTTACATATCCTCAAAGAAAATTTAAGCGCCTATGATGACTTACTCCAGTTAGGAAATGTATATAACACACTGTTCTCAGAAAAAAGAATACCGTCAAGCACGCTTATAGAAGAGAGAATTATCAACCACTTTAAATGTAGAATAGATGAATTAAAGGAAATTCGACGCATAAAAAAGAAAAGTTCAAAATCGATCCAGATGAACTTAAATGACTATCAAAAGACGAATGAAGGGGAGGTTGTTATTGCCGATACTGGCGGTACGGAAACCTCCCTTCCTATAGATTTTGTATTCGAACATATGTCCTTACCGATTCAGGAAAATGAAGGAGGGGCCCTTTCTAAAATTGTAGATGCTGAACATGAACAACACCCTACATCCGTTGAAACGGTATTGGATGAGCCGGTACCCGAGAGAGTACAAGGGGGGAGAAAGAAAAAGCAAACCAAGAAAAAAACAGAAGAGGCTGATGGTACACCTACGATTACACAAGAGATTGAAGTAGCCGATGATATTTCATTTGGCTTGAAAGAACAAGCTAAAGCGTTGGTTCAAAGTGCTTTAATGACACAAGGTAGGTATTTTAAAATCAAACAATCTTTACGATCGGGAATCCAAGAAAAAAGCATAGCTGTGGTTAACCTACTTCCACGTTCTGGCTCATCTTTTGTGGTAAACAACTTCGCTATTGCTTTAGGCCAATCGCAAGTAGCGGTAGGCGTTCTCGAGGCACAACAGCCTACTCCTCAACTGTTTCTTAGATTGGGTGGTTTAAATGGTGCGCCTTCAAACTGGGAGAGCTGGTATGAGAACGTCAAAAGGAATAAGATGACACATAGATATGGCGAAGAAGATTACTCAGTCTCTTTTATTCAATCGAACCTCGAATGGTATAAACACCAAGTATATTGGATTCCTTATTGGGCTTATACCCATATGCAAAATCCCAAGGGAATGGGCTTTTTAGATTCCCTTGCGATCTACTACACTGCCGATAAACTACCTGTTTTGCTCATTGACTTATCCTATGATTTTGACGCTGGATTTCAACGTCTCTTATTAGAAGAGGTTGATGAAGTATGGGTGGTAGTGGAACCTGATGCTAATCTATTAAGATATCAGGAGAAAAGGATCAAGCAGCTCTTAGGTTTTGTTCATACGAAAAATGTATACTATATCGTCAATAAGAAGTTTGAGTTTAGTGATCTCGCTGCAACGTTAACATTTCTGGAACAACTAGATCATCGGATGAATCCAGAGCCTCTCACGAGTATTCCGTATTCCGTTGAGTTCGCACGAGCAGAAGCCGAGAATTCTTTTGCTTACCTCTACGATGAGGGTAAGAACATACTCTATACAGCCTTTGCGCCGCTATTTAAAAGGGTTATCTCAGACTCATATTATGAAGATTTTATAGAGGTGAATAAGCCTAGGGAACAAAGAAAGAAAGGAATCTTTAGGTAGCGAAAAAATACCCACTATTATCCAATAGACTTTTCTTCTATAATGAAAGCATGTACTCTTTTCTTTTTTGTTTGTAAGTGCCACTTTGCATATTTTATGCAGGTGAGCGAATGTCAGGATAGAACAAAGTCCATTTGCTGGGCATGAGGATTAACCGATCGGTTTCCTGTGTCTGCAAATGGACTTTTTTTCTGTCCTCTTTATTATTTCATCACTAACTAATAGGAGGAATGGAAATGAGACTTTTGCAATTGTTATCAGGATTTGTATATGCTGCAGGTATGATAACGGAGATGTATCTTAATTGGGCTAATTCTCCTATCAAAATCAAAGCGGTACTTACATGGTTCTATGTATTTGGTACGTCAGTATATTTCATAATGCAAACAAGTGTACTTGGATGGACTCAGCTATCCAGGAATGAACTTCAAGACCAAACTCTAATTGCGAGTCTATGGTTTATATTAGCTTTTGTTGCTATTGGACGCGTAATTAATGGATCTATTGCAAACTATGAGGAGGCTAAACGAAAGCTTGAGGAACGTGAAAATAAAAAGGGGTGGGTTTAATACTCATCCTTTTTTATTAGAGACAAATAGAAAGAAATGCACTTGAGAGAGGCCGTAAAATCCAATCTCTATATGATTTCTCTCATAGGCATTCATTATGAAAGGAGCCATAATTAATATGAGTAAACAATACGAATTATCAGCAGAAGATGTTAAGAATTCAGTAGATATTTCGGACATAATCTCCCAATATGTAACATTGGGTAAACAAGGGAGAAACTTTGTTGGATTATGCCCATTTCATAGCGAGAGGACCCCAAGTTTTTCTGTTAATGTAGAAAAACAATTCTGCCATTGCTTTGGTTGCGGTAAAGGCGGAGACGTCTATTCATTTTTAATGGAGATAAATGGATGGAGCTTTGCGGAAGCAATTCAGTATCTAAAAGAAATATTAGGTGGAGTTATCGAACCTGTATCGAATAAAATTGAAGTTAAGAAATCTCAAAAACTACCAGCAGCAGTACTAGATCAAATCTCACGCCAATTACAAAGAATCTGGGTTCTCTCGTCGGAACATAAACAATATTTACAATCACCAACGCGGGGGATGAGCGACTTTGAGCTCCAGGTACGTGGATATCGTTCTTATCCGGAGAAACCATGGGTGGGACTCTCAAAACTAATGAGAGACGATCTTGAAGGATATCCTGGTGCTTATCTCCATCGTTGGCAAAATGGGAATATGGCCAAAGAATATTGGACACTTACCTCTTTTCCAAGTGGAGGCATTCTAATTCCAATTCATAACCAGTACAATTACATTATTGGTTGGCAAATTCGACTAGATAAAGTACCCAATGTTAGTAGTTACAAAACAGAATTCAAAAATCGATTCAGAGCTCAATTAACTCATAAGGAAAAAGAGCTCCTGGTTACTTGGGATGGTGAAGTGATTGCACGCTTTCCTGAGTCACAGTTCTTACAAGTGGATGGAGAACTGGATCCTTCAGCAAAGAAAATTATTACAGTAAGTAAAGGTAATAAAAAAATCGAGTTAGGAGAAGTTGGACTAAAAAAAGGCCAAAAATACTTTTGGTTATCAAGTGATCAAAAGGCGAGAGGGACCGCGGCAGGTAACCCGCTTCCAGTGCATGTATCAGTACCTTGTTGTCTACGGCAGCAAATGACACCTGGCCAACTAATTAAGGCGAAGAAATGCTGGTTAACTGAAGGTCCAATAAAGGCAGATAAAGGATCAGAAATTTTAAATGAGGTCTTTGTGGGAATACCAGGTTTAAGTGCTTGGAGGCAAATGTTGCAGGTCTTATCTGACATGGGAGTTGAACACGTAGTATTGGCATTTGATATGGATATTGCAAGAAAAGAAGAGCTACGCGAACAAATTAAACTCTTTAAAGAAGAGCTCTTTAAAGCAGAACATATCAAGAGATGCGACATCGCTCTTTGGTCTGAAACGTTACACGGTAAAGGAATAGATGATATTTTATTAAATCAATATTTCCCAGAAGTGAAGAATATTTTTACTAAATGATCGTTTTTTTATTGACATTAGAGTAGGTAAATTTACATTGGAGTTATTAAATTTCCAATAGAGTTGGTTAATCAAATAGTAATGAGAGAGCGGTTCTGAAGCTGCTCTCTTAGGATCATCATGTTCAGTTTACCAACTCTAATGTAATCATTAAAAAGATATCCCTTCCCTGAGATATATCCTATTTAGCAGCTCTAATGTAAATTGAAAAAATTAAATATCTCCGGAAAACATTGGTGTAATAAGGTTTTTCATTTACCAACTCTAATGTTAACGGACACGTTTCTAGTATAAAGCTTATAGGTAAGGGGGAGTTGATAGGATCAACTCCCCCAAGTGCCCGCTGTATCCAATGCATGCATGCTTATGTTATGAAATAGATATACGTCTCTTCATAAGGACAATTAGGATTGAGTTCTATTACGCCTTCAGACCTGGCTGGATACATTTTGATGTTTCTTAATAAGATCGATATCTTAAATACTAATCTCAAAGAAACGTTAAGACTAGTTGTTAACTTCATTTGGCAGTCTTGGCTCATATCTAAAGTCATTAGAACCTGCCTCTTGGCAGGTTTTGGTTTGATTCTATATAAAAAGATATTAGTCTCTTATTGATCAATCCCATTATAGCGACTATTATATAATAGTCGCTATAATGGATGAATAAGGAATAACATGGTGAGGTGAACGAATTGCAGGAGAGAAAAGTCATCAAGATTGGAACTAGCTTGGGGGTCTCAATTACCGAACAATTGAAACTAATTGGTGCAGAGTATGGAGATATGCTTTCAGTTGAAGTAACTGAGAACAAGGAAATTGTTATCAAGAAGCAAAACAAGATCGAGCTGCCAGATGATCCAAAGCTGCTGGCGGAGATTCAAAAGATGATTGAGCAGCATAACAGTAAAACAGAATAGGGTCGAAAGGGTGTGTTCTTTATGACGAAGAATGAATTGTTGGAGCAAGGTTATAAATCAATCGGTATTTATGACAATATTGAATTTCTATGTAAGCAATCAGATGAATATCCAGACAAGATTGTGTATCGAACTGTTGGATTAAACGGATTTGAATTACAGCGAGGTAATAGGATACATATAGATATTGAAGATATCGAGCGCTTTGTGAAAATGAAACAAGTCCTTGGACTTTAAATCAAAGTCTATCAAGAATTCTTATAAGGCACGACCGAGCTTTAGAGCTTCTGACCGATGGAAAGCATGATGTGGCTTACAACGTGCTACGAGGGTATCAGGAGGATTGATTTATCACACTGTGTAGCGAAGTTAGGAGGATGGGGTATGACACAAATAAGTAAGCAGGAACCAAAAAACTGGATCAATATTATCAAGCGTCAGTCGTTTCCAGTAGTTACATTCGAGGTACTTAAAAAGTTGCACCAGATCGCAGAAGTCGAGGACGAGTATCCAAAACATGACTACTTGGTTGCATCACGAGAATGCGATAGTGAAATCATGAGACAGATAGTAGGTCGAATTTAATTCAATAGTTAATTAGTCAAGTTGGTCAAATGGAGGGTAATAATGAATCATTGTAAACATGGAAAAACGGAATTTGTCTATTGTGCTGATTGTCACGTTGAACGACTACAAACGGAGAATAAGGAGTTACGTGAAGCGTTATCGGATATCCAGAAAGCATATGAAGGTGAAGGGACAGATATTCAAGTTGCACGAAAAATGGTTGGGATTGCTAAACACGCTATGGAGGTCTTAACTCAATAGTTATTTTGAATATAGATACGCGGATTTGCGAATTGAACACACTTGGATACAAAATGTTCATTTAGGAAAGAGGGGAAAGTAATAATGGATTATCGATTAGTCAAAACCAAATCTGGTATCATTCATGTACTTTCGCAAGATAACTCAGGAAAGGCAATATGTGGTACAAGACATAACCAAGTTCAAAAACATCCTGGTAGCATATCTGATATCACGTGCAGCAAGTGTCTGAAAAAGCTCAATTTAACTTAGTGTGAATATGTAGTTGATTTGGACGGGGAGTCGTGGAACGGCTCGTCCAGAGATACTCAATGCTTAGGGAGGAAAATAAGTATGGCAGATTTGTATGACCTTACTTTTTTTGAAGCAGTTGAGAAGTGTCTAAACGGTCAAGGTTTCGTTCGCGGATCTGATTTTAAACCAGGGTTATATGTTGAAAACCGTAATGGAGTTTTGGTCTTGATCGACGGAACTAACTACTCAATTGTTGACAATATGTTTATTTCAAAGGGAGTAATTTCTCAGAAATATAAATTGTTTAACGTAGCAAATAAAAAAGAACTTGAACTGGAATAGATTGCCGATATTTTACTCAATAGTTATTTTGAATCTAGATGCGAGGATTAAACAAAAGGAAAAAAGAATGTAAGCACTACAATAATAGTTAGAGTGTTACTAGATACGTGTTGATCAAATTAATAAAGGGAGAATGAAAACATGCCAAGAACGTTATCAGAAGTAGAAGAATTAAAAAGACTGTGGAAAGACGACCCCTGCTGGGATTTACATAAAACAGAAGGCTTTGAAGACCATGTTGAAGAACTCAAAGCCTTTCAAGAGCAATGCGAGAAGGTGTGGCGTGAAAAAGTTGCACAAGAACAAAAAGAACGTGATGAGGCAGCGATTAAGTTGGGTGTGCGCGATTTGTATCACACGAGGGAAGTCGATGTGAAAGTAGCTGCAAAGTTTGGGTGGCAATATGGATCATCTCATCAAGAACTTCCGCATTTCTCTTCAACTGGAGATGGCATGCTATTACTAATTGAAAAAGCAAGGAAACAGGATATCGATCTTTGGTTTAAGCATACAAGTTTAGGGGCGTTTAAAGGAGTATCTGGCATCGTCTCAGAAGGTAGGGGATATGAAGAAACTTTTGAGACTTCTGAAATGAGCAGCCTACCTTTGGCAGTATCTTTAGCTTTTTTACTTGCGCATGGAGTAGACATTAAGCAGTTAAGGATATTATCTAAAGAATCAACGGATGTTTGGGTATAGTGTCATTTAGCTGGGCTGCCTTAAGGCAGTCCTTTTATTTTTGAGGGCATGGGATGTATGGCAAGCTTTTGAGCTTCGCATTAAACAAAAGTAAAATAAATTGTATGAGTGTTGTCATATATTCAGTCAGCATTTAAAACAACATCATTGATAACAACATCATTGATAACAACATCATTGATAACAACATCATTGATAACATGTGAATGTCACGTTCTATATGAAAAATTAAGTGTATAGACCATACGTAAATTGCTTAAAGGGGTACCGCCAGCAAAACGCAGATTTACAACGTTAAGGAGTTCTGGATACAAAAACAGCCGGTTTTCACCACGCTAAGGGTGTAACCGGCAAATCTAATCTCTAGGATTCCATGCAATCTCTACAGCAATCCCTAGCGATTGCATGATACTTAACACTGCAACGATCACACAATTTCAGCCCTTTTTTGTCCCACAAGAACGCGCACTTTTTACAAAAAGTAACTGTATCGATGCAAGACATATATCTTTCAAATTCTTCAATCGATTTTAGAATAGCATATGTTCGAATCTCTTCACCATGCTGGTCCCAAACCATTTCTCTAATCTTCTGTTGGCCAATTTTATTGATGATATCTTCTACTGTACTACCGCCACGTAAATAATCTTCTTTAGACAAGGGCTCATCAAATTCTTGATAGCACTTGTAACAAGCGAATTTAGGGGCTTTCGTCTTTCTTTCTCGAATATTTATGGATTGGCAATTTGGACACACATTTCGTTTTTCCATATTCTCATAGAGATAAAGTTCTACCTCATTCTTAATCACTTCGTATTCCATGCCTTTTTCAATTTCTCTGTTATATATTTCTTGATACTTTTCCTTAACAAAAAATTGATAAGGTTTTGATCCTCTCGTATGTTGCAAAACAAATGGCTCTTGCTTTGTTTTGCATTGTTCGCAATGATCCTTAATGCGTTCTTGTCTAATTTCTTGCCATTCTTTTGTGTTCCAAGGCTTGTTTTTACCTTTGTACACTAACTCCGCAGCTACTTCATATGTCATTTGGCCAGTAAGTAATGCATTCTTTATCATTTCTAATTGCTGCATTTGTTCAACTCCTAAATTTATCCCTGATTCAATGGTCGTAATGAATCTAAAGTGGTAACTCCTTTCGGGTCAAAACGATACTCACCAAGGAAGTTGATATGCTCCCATCCCAATGGTGACATATGCTTTAATAAATCCTCTCGTAACGCTCCTTTACTCCTGAGTAGATCGGTAGCTTTGCCTAGATATACCGTATTCCAAACGCTAATGGCATTAATCAGGATATTTAATGCACTAGCACGCTGCAGCTGATCCTGCAAAGCACGTTCTCTCAGCTCTCCATGCTTCCCGAAGAAAATGGCGCGTGCCAGGGCGTTCATTGCTTCTCCTTTGTTTAATCCGCGTTGGATACGGCGGCGCATCGATTCGCTTGAGATGTAGTCCAGGATAAAAATGGTCTTTTCAATTCGTCCCATCTCTCGAAGTGCTTTGGCAACCTTATTCTGGCGAGCGTAGGAGCCAAGCTTACCCATAATGAGCGCACCGGACACTTTACCCTCCCGAATAGAATGCGCCAGGCGCAAAACATCATCGTAATTTTCTCGTATGACCTTCATATCAATTTGGCCACGGAGAAGATTCTCCAGTTTCGAGAAGTCACTCGGTTTTCCGATCGCATAAAGTTTTGCGTCAGACAAATCTCGAAGACGTGGGGCAAATCGGAAGCCAAGCAAATGAGTCAATCCAAAGACCTGATCCGTATAACCTGCGGTATCCGTATAATGCTCCTCAATTGATAAGTCCGACTCATGATGCAAGAGCCCATCGATAACGTGCACCGCATCCCGAGCGTTTGTATTGATAACTTTCGTATAGAACGATGAAAATTGATCGCTGACGAATCGATAAATAGTAGCTCCTCTGCCTGATCCGTAATGTGGGTTAGGATCGGCACTAAGAGATGAAACACCTACTTGCACGCGCATACCATCGGATGAAGATGTGCTCCCATCCCCCCAATAGGACGCTAAAGAACGACGATGATGAAAGTTCACAAGTGTTGCTTGCGCTCTGTTCATTGCATCATCGTACATTCGCCATTGAGCAGCATTGGCCATTTGATGATAAGAAATGCCAGGCGTTGCATCAGCCATTTTGGTTAAGCCGATATTGGTACCCATTGCCATGAGTGATGCGAGAACAATCGGTTTTTCTTCGGCTTTAGGATGACGATTAGTCGAAGCATGGATAAACTGCTCGTCAAACCCCGTCCAACTTGCCACTTCTAATAGTAGGTCGGTCAGCTTAACTCGTGGCAGCATGCCATAGAGAGTAGAGCTATATTGTTTTGCTTCTTCTGGAACATCTTTTTCAAGCCGATGAACATGTAATCTGCCTTTTTCTACGTTTACTCCTTCAAGCGCATCGATGTTGTCACTAATCCACTGCAATCGACGTAATAGAGACGTAGTTCTTTCCTCAAGATAGCTTCAACACTAAGACTCACGGCTAATCTGGTACCGATTGACTGAGTAGATTTCCAATCGTTTTGTGACACTAGGTACTCATCGAAATCTTTGTGTTGTCTGCTCCCGACAATGGAAACATCTCCGGATCTCACATAGTTTCGTAATTCCGTAAGAGCTGCCATCTCATAGTAATGCCGATTAATGGTCCCATCCTCATCAAAAACATGCTTTTGCCATCGGTTCGATACGAAATCTAATGGGGCACCTTCAGGTACTTTTCGTTTACCTGTTTCGTTCATCTCTCGAATGGCATCGAGTGCTTTTATCAACGGTTCAGCTGACTTCGTTGAACGAAACTCCAATGCGTTAAGTAGGGTAGGCGTGTATTTTCGAAGATAATTAAACCGACTTTCTAAAAGATCTAAATAGTCATAATCAAGTGGCCGCGATAGTTTCTTGGCTTCTTCCACAGATTCAATGAACTTTTCCCACGGCATGACCGTTTCTAGCATAACAAAAGGATCAATGCCCTCATCTCGCGCTTTGATAAGAGCAACTCCTAAGTCAGCATAATGAATCACCTTTTCATTCACAGCTTTACCATTTTGTTTTTGGAGCTCCTCTTGTTGTTTCCGTCCTTTTGATTGCAAGGTTAGAATTTGCTTATCGTGGATCTCAAATGCTTGGTCAACTAAATCTTGGCTAAGATCCAAAAGGTACGCCACCAATACAGTGTATCGTTTTGCTTCATGGAATCGTCGAAATGATTGTGGTTCGTATCGAGCACCCAAGCGTGAGAGCTGTCTTAGCCGATTGGGATGGATCGCTCTAGTATCAATATTTAGTTGCAAGTTCCGTATATATTCTAACCGTTCAATAACCTTCAAAAAGGCTTCCGGAGAGAATTGTCCTGTGGTTTCTTTAAGCCAACCAAGTGTTGTTTTTCCGGTACCAATCACAGGTTCGATTAGCTTGTCTAGTTTCTGTTTTTGGGAAGAAGTTAGAGCTGTGTGGATCTGACGATAAATCCGTTCTTCCGCACGATGCCGAGCTTCCCATACGACCCTCTCAATCGTCGTAATGGCCGGTAGGATGATTTTTGAGCGACGCAGCTCATCTAATGCTGCGCGAATTAAATGAACAGCGTTCCCATTTTCCAACGCTAGCTTAAATAAGAACTTCAACAACCGGCGGTAATCGATCGTTGTAAACGTAGTAAAGCCAAATTCCTCACGAATTTCTTTCAGATGGTCCCATAGCGTGTTTTCCCTTCGGGCATACAAGGAAAAAACTCCTGGCTCAGTATCCAGCTGTTTAGCTAGATAGTCAAGCAAGAAATCGGGGATCTCCTTTATATCAGTTATGCTCCATCCAGGATAACGGAGTAGTGCTAGTTGGACAGCAAAGCCTAACCGGTTATAATCTCGCCGGTGACGATTAATTATTTCTAAATCATGTTGCGAGAAAGTGTAGTATGTAGCAAGCTCCCACTCACCAGTGGGAGGACTCATCCATTCCAATCGTTGATCTAACGTAAGCAGCTCTTTTCCGCGCAAGTGCTATCCGTCACCTTTCTTACAATAGTTCTATATAATTTTTTAACTATGCTTTATCCAGGGTACTACCAACATTTTAACGAAAATATACGCTAATGACTTTTCAACAGTCAATAAGCTGGGCTTTCCTTCCTCTAAGGAATCCGGCCTTTCGATTATGAAATGAGATACTATTCAGGAATCTCTATCGTTGTATTATCTAATGCTTTTTCTAGTTTCTTTTTTAACTCGATACGATGCATGAGATGATTTCTTAGTAATTCTTTTAGGGACATGGGAGGATTTTTATCTGGATCATTTTCAATGTCAAATTCATTTAGAGCAATTTTAAACCAGTTGATTTCTTGATTCAGTACTTCAATTTTCTCTAATACCTGACGTACTGACATTTGCGGCATCGCACCATCCCGTTCTCTTAGTACCTTCTCGTTTTCCCACGATACACCTTTACTACTGTCTTTAAGCTCATCCCAAAATTTACTGTCTGACATGATATAGCACTCCTTAATTAGCAGTAGGGAGAAACCTCACAACCCTATTGTACTTTCAATCGAATGACTTCTTTATCTGATTCTCATATTCCTTTACACGTCGATAAAAGGTATTTGGCTTTAGCTCAAGACGCTTCATGCCTTCCGTCGCCGTGATTAATCCAGACTTCCATTCACCATATATCCGAATGAAATCCGCATTGATCTCCTGCTTGCGTCGACCGAACCTTACACCATTATTTTTTGCAATTTCAATTCCTTCAGCTTGCCGTTGTTTATTTTTTTTACGTTCTTGCTCAGCCACGTAAGAAAGCAGGCTTAAAAATTGATCCTCCATCAACTTTCCAAGATCGCCCATGCTACGAAATTTCCGGCTATCAAACAACGTCTCATTTTCCAGTACCACAATATCTGCGTTTAATTCACGAGTAATATACTTCCATTCTCTAATGATACCATCATAATCCCGACCTAACCGATCCAGCGCATCAAGGTAGAGTAGGTCTCCTTCGCGAATGATTAAACGCATGGCCTGATACTGTGGACGGTTGAAATCCTTACCACTTTGTTTGTCAATGAAGATATAACGTTCTTCGATTCCGAGTTCAAACATTTTCTTAAGCTGCCGTTCCGTATTTTGATCTTTAGCCGAAACGCGAACGTACCCAACTTTCAAAAATAGCAGCTCCTTCCTATAATCTATGTCAAAAAGTATATCAATAAAATGAAATGTTTCGATATTAAAAAATATACTTTTTGACATGTAGAATAGAGCCTGTTTTCCGTTATGTCATAAAGCATGCTTTTTGACAGTATCGCATCGGGCACGGATGGTAATTTCGTGCACAGAAATGAAAACGCTAGCATATAAACTGGACTAAATGTAAAATAAAGTAAAATGCTGTTTCTCTTTGTATTTTTTCGTGAAAGGAGTGCTTTTATGGAGTTACAGGCGGTACAAAGGTCAATACGATCAGAAATCGTGCATCACCTGAAGGACATGGGCTATACGCTGAGCAAGTTAGGTGACTTGGCTGGCATTAGACCTGGGCATATGAGCGAAATTTTGAATGGCAACCCATCACGAGCGCTTACCATAGGGCAGCTAGATGCTATCGGTAAGGTTTTGGGTTATGAGGCAGGCTGGTTGTATGAGTTGTATGCGGAAGAAGAGTGTTTTAGTGAGGGGAAAGTATCAAAATGGCGCGTAGTTCCATTTCTAGTAAGGTGCGCCGAGATTGGGCGACACCATTGTATTGAGATGACCGTATCCAGGTTATTAGACAATCCCAAAAACGTATCTATTCTCTTCTCTATTGCTGAACAACTATTTCAGAGCGGCAGAAGACAAGAATCCGTTGTATTTTATCAGTACGTCATTGATACCGAAAAAAATAGCCATGAAGAGCGCTTTTTACTATCTCAGTATCGATTATTTCAAGCGTTACAAGGTACAAATACTGAAGAACATTGGGCGGCCGTCATTCGATTTGAACCCTACAGAAAGCGATTAGCGGAGAATTACCAATTGGATGCATTACTAAAACTGGCGAATGTATGCTTCTTAGTACAGAAGTGGAAAGAAGTTGAAAAATACGCTGATGAGTTGCGTATTCTCGCTACGGCAGTTTATGAAGATAAACGAAAAAGCAGTAAAGACCATGAACCTCTTCAAACAGAACGACACCTAGTGGTTTACTATGGACAAGGATTTCTTGCTAAGGGTGTCGCGCTACAAATGCAAGGATTGTACGAAGAAGCGAAAGAGTGCGTGAAAGGATATGCTGATCTAGGATGGTTTGAATTTTTAGATGAAATTGGCAAAGAAGAAGTCGAAAAGTTTCGATACTGGGCAACGGCTAATATGTATACTTACGATATACTACTAGGAAACACCGACATATTACCTACGTATCTTGATTTTCTGGCCAAACATCCCAACGAAATACATGCTGGATTATTGACTATCATGGAAGCAGCTTGTAAGTACAACATTTCTGTAGACCATATACTAGAGCAATATTCTGAGGAGATTAATCGTTTCAATAACTATCATGATCCTGTCAATATAGGCAGACATTATCATTTTCGTTATTGTAAAGCGCTATATGAGTATAAAAGAGGGTCGATTTCAGTTGGTTTAGAGGAAACTTTACGTTGCCTTGATTTGTCTGATAAAATGAATCATCATGGAAATTTCAAACGATCCACTGAACTGTTTTGGGAAAACCGTCAATACGCCTCAGAACAGCAAAAAATAGCGTATCATAACATTTTAAAGGGAGGATCACATCATGAAAATAAAGGCGTTTTTGCTGTCACTAGTGGTAACATTTAGCTTCTTTAGCGTTACCGTACAAGATCAAGTCATACCGGCCACAGAGAAGCCAAGAGTGACTACTCTCACACATGGAATGGGCGGTTAAACAAGTACATATCAAGTCTGCAACTAGCACCCATACGGGTGTTTTTTTTTACCCCATTTTTCTCAGTCGGGCATTTGTCGGGTAATAAGTTATAGTTATATTTGTAAGTAATTACAAAAAAAGGGAGGTGATAACCATAGGAGCTATTGCATATAAAAAGGGCGTCCCACCCATTTGCAAGGTTAACGGAACGCCCACAGTAGGAGCTGTAACGGCTCCTATAAGTAAATGTACCACGCTACCAAAAGATCGGGAAGGAGGAACTTATCACGATGTAGATCATTTGAAAAACATTGTGGAACAATTACGCGAGCAACTGGTGCAATTGTATTTAGAAAAGAATGATTTGTTGAATGATGAAGTTGTGGAATTAAGTCAGCAATTGGATCAGTACATCCTGGTCATTCAATCAAAAATGATGGAAAAAGAATGAATTAATTTCTAAAGAATTAGATCAGAAGCGTAAAGATGTAGAAACATGAAAAAAGGAGTAGAGAAGCCCTATGAAGAAATTCAAAAGAGTATTAGTGCCTTTTGTCGTGTTCTCATTGTTAGTTGCTCCTGTGTCAGTCTTGACGCCAGCATCTGCTGAAAGTACAGAGAAAATCGCCGAGACAGAAGAAGTCGTTGATTTCGAAAACCTTCCCATACAATTGGCGGAGGGGGTAACACTAGAGGAATTGGCAGAGGCCATGGATGAACCTCGCATACTCGAAAGCAAAAACGTAACTATTATGGAGAGTAGCGCAACGGATGAAATCATCGGAGAGCGTCAAATGGTGTATAGCCCCAATGCAGCCCCAGTTGAAAAAGAAGATGACTCTAAATTTGACTTCGGTGCCTTCTCTTACCAGAGTGCCGACAAGGCTGCCGAGGTTGCTGAATCTGACACTGATGAGGTTGGAGCTATTGAGCCAAGGAGTTTGCGTCCTAGCGTTGATGGAGTGTTTTTTAATCACAAGATGACGTCCGACTGGGCTGGTGGCGACATATACTCGGTGGTTACTGTAAGCGCCGTGGTAGGCAGAGTAGCCTCTGTGGAAGCCACCCACACTATCATCCGTTCGGTATCAGAGGACGGGAAATATAAAGTAGAAAGAAATGAAAGTATGAATTTTAAGCCTCCATACGCGAACCTATCTACTCATAGGGCACGCGCTAATGCGGAGACTTACTGGTGGTCAGGAAAATTAGAAGGAACTGTTAGATACCTGGGAGGAGGCTCCTCACCTATCGCCCATTTGAAGGAGGTAGAAAAGATCCTGACTAACAATAAAGGCGAAATTTACCCTGATTACGTCGATCCGCAGTCAAACATTAAGTTAATTAAACCGGACGCTGACATGGTGCCTCAGAAGAGGGAGCGAGCGGTGGATAGAGAGGCCTACAAGAAACGTTACGAGGGCTACTTCGGCCCCCCTCAATATTTCAGTTGGAACGAAGTTGCGATCCATCACATGATTCCGCTAGAATACTATGGATCAAACGATTTCGACAACCTAATTCCTCTTCTTAAAGACGGTTACAAAAACGATTACATCCTGATACATGAGGAAGTGACTGACTGGTGGAGAAGTTACCGGAAAAATTAAAAAAATGGACAGCCGTCATATATGGCTGTCCATCCTGTTATCGAAAGGACGTGATTACTGCGTGAGTAATTTTGACCATATTTTAGACAAGATTAAGGGAAGACGAGTTGAGAAAGATGGGAACTTGCATATTATAAATGAAAAAAATGAGTTCATTTTTTACAAAGCAAACGATCCAAATACCAGTATAGAGGCGCATTTGAGATCGTTTGATCTCCCTGAAGACTATGTAGAATTTTTACATGAATTCGATAGTGCCGTCTTATTTCAAGGGTTGGGTTATGGCGGTGGTTGCAGTATATTGAGCCCCCAACGTGTCATTTCGCATTGGAAAGGCTATAGTATCGATCATCCGCACTACCCCATTGCTTGGAGTGATTACTCAAACGGATGCATATGCGTAGATCAAGACAGAATCGACAGCGGAAACGGCTACCTCACATGGATTGAATCAATGGACCCCGATAACCCGATTGACATTGATCTGACATTTACAGAATGGCTGGATAAGCTCATCGAACACGAAGGGAAAGAATTCTGGATTCCACCCTTTGGGCAGTAATAGGCGCGAGAAATCGCGTCTTTTTTTATGCTAAGAAGTTACAATCTACAAACGGGGTTTAGGACCCCTATAAAGGTGCTGCCGCCATTTGGGAATATATAAGATTTCCAATAAATTACATACTATAACCCATTTTTACACGTATCTCGGCTGTACCCCTATGACCGATCAATTAAATCGGGATGAACGAAAAATTTGTAGTTTGTAAGTTAGTACGTATTCAAAACAGCCAGTTACACCCCTTAGCGTGGTGAAAATCGGCTGTTTTTGTGTCAGGAACTCCTTAGCGTTGTAAATCTGCGTTTTGCTGGCGGTACCCCTTAAAGAAGGTTAGCGCTGAAGGAAGGCGAAATGTAGGTCCTTCTTAATAAAGCATATACCCATTATTATGAAGAAAATATTTACATATAAGTTTATAACGTGCTATTCTAATGATAGATATATTGTATTGTAAGCGTCCCACACAAAATGGTGAATGGGGCAGCGGTTATCTGGTAAATGAGAACTCTCTGTGAGTTGTACGAACATATTTTCAGGGTTCGTATGCGCAAAGAGTTTTTTTGCGTTCTTATTGTATGATTCCAAATTCAAAAGACGACCATTTTCTAATTTATTTTAGAAGTGGTTGTCTTTTTTTATATAGATAAAAAGCGCAGTTGTTGGGAAGGAGAGATAAATTTCATCTATCAAAAAATTAATAAGGAGAAGGATTGCATATGGAAAAAACGATGAACTCAAACGACAGCTATGAAAATGAGAGTGAACTAGCAAAGGAAATTCGAAGATCGATTAATAGATTAGGGAAACGCTTTTTACCTTTTTATTGGCGATGGTGCGTAGTAGCGATTTTAATAGGAAGCATATACACATTTTTTGAAAATATTAAAGAACCTGTTACGATTAATAACAAGAAGCTGTTCTCTATACAACAGCCTGATCGTGAATCGTTAGCAAGTGGCGAAAATAAATGGTTAGAGGGTGATATGTAGAATTATTCTATCTTCTTCCTGAACCACTTGCTCATGGTAACAAGATTGGAAGAAGAGGAGTGATGATGCATGAAAAGATATATACTTCCAGTATTGCTGATTTTGTTTATATACAATTCGGATTTGATCCGCAAAATAGGTGCCATTACTGGGGCTACTGGCTTCATGAATGCGTTTGGATGGTTAAAAGGTGATGAGTTTGACCCGATCAGGGTAACAGTGTTCATTGTCTTATTACCTGTAGTCCTAGTCATTCCATATATTGGGGTAGAAATATTGCGGATCATATTTATGAAATACAGACCCAGACGGTGATTAACCGTAGAATCCTTCTTGCGTTAAGCAAGAGGGATTCTTTTTCTTTCCGGATCTAATATAATTCGGTATAATTAAAAAAGATTACTCTGTCTTTGTCTGCAGCCATGATTTATTTGGTTAGCGATTGATTGGAAGCAAAGTCCATCTGTTGGACGTATGAAGGCCTTTTTTGGGATTCGTATGTCTAGCTGGTGGACTTTTTTTGTTTTCAAGAAAGACATACTCTATTAATCAATAAGGGGGATACTATTGCAAATGCGATGTTAATTTGGAGTTAAAAGTATAAGAAAACAATACGAAGCCAGGAAGAGAGAGAGGATTTAATCCTTCTCTTTTTTTATTGGGGAGGACAAAATGGCAAGATTAGCTTCGCAAGCAAAAGGTGGATTCTATGCTACACCTACTGAGATGATCGAATTGGTATCTCGACGATTGGTTGTACATCCAGGGAAACATGTAAATATTTTGGATACATGTTGCGGTGAAGGGGATGCCTTACTGCAATTAAAAACAAATCTTTTAGGGAAAGGTGCGACTGTAAGCACTTATGGAAATGAATTAGAACATGGCCGGTATGAAAAGGCGAGAACCAAACTCGATGTTGTTATCCAGGGTGGTTATGAAGGAGTTCGTTCCAGTCCTTATCAGACACTTTGTTGGTTGAATCCTCCTTACGATAATGGGGGGATTGAAAGGATGGAGCTAACTGCCTTTAGAATCCACACGTATCGCAATGAACAGCAAATGCTTCAAAAGGGAGCTGTCGTTTGCTTTTGCATCCCTCAAGAAATATTAGCTGATGTTGCAAGTGCTGTCTCAAGAAAATTAGATGCAGTACGCGTATACAGATTTACTGACGAGTTCTACCCTGTATTCCGTCAAGTCGTCGTCTTTGGTTATTTTCAAGAACCGCTAGGTAAAGACGCAGCCGAGACGGAGCAGCATTTAAAAGAGGTGGCAAAGCAAGGACCATCTTTCGTAACACCGCTTGACTATAATGACGGTATTGAATATATAGTTCCGGCTGCCCAAGGAGAAGTGTCGTATTTTAGAGGTGAAGCATTACGAACTGATGAGCTCTGGAAAGACTTGCAGGGTTCCACTGTTTTTGGAGATGTAGTAACAATGATGTTTCCTCCTTCACTGCAAAACGCAAATAGACTAAAGAGGCCTCCGCTTCCGTTGAAAATAGCTCACATGGGATTGGCTATTACAGCCAATACAGTAGACGGAAATATGGGTGATTTTTGGTTATCTGGATACACCGTTAATGATCCGGAGACTCAGTATATCGAAAACGATGAGGGGATAACCGTCCGAGAAGAGATTGTGCATCGACCTGTACCGGTTGCACGTATCTTCTCACCGAAATTTGGCATTGTAGAGTTGAAGTGATGTAAAGAGAACAAAGTAAGGGAGGTAGCCCTTAAGGGAAACAAGGGCTACCATGCCCTTGTTTTTTCTTATGAGCGTCAAAAATGAAAAACATTAGCCCAACTATGGAAGTACCAGATGCAAATCTAACGATTGGAATGCAAACTCCAGAAAGAAACTTTGAAGCGATTTTGCATTTTATTGTATATGACGAGAAGATGCAACTTCTAGCTGCGAGTTACATGGGATATGCAACGACAGTTAAAGCAATTAGCGCTGGGATAATTGAGCAGCGTGACACATTTATAGAGAATACAAGAATCAAAGCGCTACGTGGAGTAGCTTATCGGAAAAAAGAAAGACCCATCGGTATTGGGGATGTTTATCATGGAATGATTTTACCTCGAGCAGCCGTATGGAATGATATTGAAGGTGACGCGGTGGATGGAGTCGTTGTAGATCCTGTAATTATTGCAGTTGATGGTCAAATCGAACAAGTTATCGGAAGGTTTCTAACAAAAAAATTCAATTTACCTTCCTGCTGGCAAGATGATTATTATCATTTACTAGAAGATCAACAGAAGGAGAAATTGATTGTCGTATTAAATAATAATTTTCCGATCTGGTCTGAGCTAAAGGCTGTTCGTTTAAAAGTAAAGGAAGAAGAGTTTCTAAAAAAAATTGAGGTTGAAATGATGAATGGCCGACTATCCATTCCAAAGATTGATCTCATCACCAGTGGAGTTTTTGAGCCAGGGTGGACTTTGAAAGAATTCATCAAAAACAACGCTGTAACATTAGCGACCAAGCTCTCTGAGGTGCGTCCATATTTTGATCCTGATGTAGATCAACTTCACTGGGGATTCCGCTTGATGAAGCGAATACCATTCCCAGCACAAGCTTACAAGATCCAAGCACTAGTGAATTCTTTATTAAGTAAAGACGCGGATTCCACCTCGCGCTTTGACTCCTCGGATATGGGAACAGGAAAATCAATTACCTTATGTGGGGTTCTACAAATTTACCATACAATGAAACAGGAACGTGGCTCGAGTTATGGTACGAGCTGCCTGCTATCTGCACCGGCCATTACGTTACCAAAATGGGAACAGGACGAAATCATGCCAACCATCCCACAGTTCGCTAAAATCACGTATATCAATTCAACAGAAGATGCAATTCGCCTCCTAAACAAAATCAGAAATGGACACAAACCTCACAAGGACGATATTGAAATCTATATGGTTGGGTTAGATCGGGCAAAATTAGGGCATGAGCCATTCTTTTCAGGGATTTGGAAGCGTCTAAAGCATTCAACTACCAATTATGCATGGCATTGTCCTGATTGTGGAGAACCGATTCAAATCGAGGAAGAGAAAAATTACTTTAGAAATGCGGATTTCTTCGATTTCGTCAAAAAAGGAAGATGTCCAAACCCTCAAGATATTAAAAGTGCAGCAAAAAAAGGACACATCACTAAACATTACCTTCAAAGTAATGTAAACATTGAAGATGGAATGTTAACACCAAATAATGTTCCAATTGGTTATATTAAGAAATGGGATAATCAAGGTAAGCCGAATAAATGCAATAATTGTCAGTCAGTGTTGTGGCGACCGTCGTTAAAGAGCAGACATGAAACGCGTAACAAGCCTAGGTATAACATCAGCAAGATTCTAAAGAAGACGAAGAAGTTCTTTACATTTTTTGCTCAAGATGAAGTTCAGCAGACTAGGTCAGAGTCATCCGGGAGAGGCGATGCATTCGCTCAAATGGTGAAAGCCGGTAGAAACAATTTGAATTTAACCGGTACATTAACAACCGGCAAGAGTACATCCATTAAAGAAATAATATGGCGAAGTCATCCTCAAGCTTTACTAGACGAGGGTTTCGACCATGAAACAGGAATGATCCAATGGGCTAGAAAATATGGGGTACTGAGGGAAGTATTTGAAGTAGAAGGTGGAGACAGAGGTATAGTAACTCCTAGAAGGGTAAAGGCGTTGCAACCAAAAGAAGATCCTGGTATTGCTCCTGCCTTAGTTGTTAATCATCTTTTGCATAAATCAACCTTTACAGAATTAAAAGATTTGGGGTTACCGCTCGTCGAGCTTCATGAGTTACCTGAAATTATAGAAATGGATACAGAACATAGACACCAATATCGGAAGTTTCACGAAAGAGCTTTTGAAGAGTCCCGTAAAACACGTAGATGGGGGAAGTTTATTCCATCAACAATAAATTATGGTGATCGACCGGATTTGGGAGCCCAAATTGAATTTCGGGATAAAGACTCTAATTCGGATCTAATCATTAAAGCGCCACCGATTCCAGGGAAGCACGCTAAATTAAGAAGACTTATAGACATCGTAAAAAAGGAGCTTGCAGAGGACAGGGGTATAGTGATCTACACCAAGTATAGTGATGCATATGAGATGAATGAATACCTCCAGAATCAGTTAGCAGAAGAAGGAATCAGTTCTGAAATTCTATCGAGTAGCACTGGTACATTGCAGCGATTTGAATGGCTCGAACGACAGGCGAAACTAGGTACTAAAGTTATAATATGTAACTCGAGTATCGTACAGGTTGGATTAGATTTGCTTATGTGGCCAACGATTATCTATTATCAACTTGATTACGATATCAACATAGTCAGACAGAGCTCTCGTAGGGCCTGGCGGATTGGTCAGGATCGAGTATGCAGAGTCTATTATCTGGTCTACGATCTGTCTCAACAGTTGAATCAATTTATGACGATAATGGCAAAGCGAGGTCATGCAATGCTGGCGGAAGGAAGGATCGATCGATCTGAACTTGCACAGTATTCAAGGGATGCTAGTTCAGCGATGGCAGGAGATATTGCTGATTCTTTGGATGGTACTAGTGTAGCAGCAATGTGGAAGCAATTAGCTGCCAAGGATATTGATGAAGGTCTTGAACTGGTCAATGAAAACGATTTTAAAACGATACTCCGTAATAGGATGAAGGAATTAGCTGAAATTACTTTAAGTCGATGTCTGACAATCCCGGGTAGCCAAACCAATTCGAATAGCCTTGAACAGCATTTAATGAAGTGGTTGAATTACTTTGCTACACCATGGAAATCGCTTTTACTATCACGTAAGGAACAGATCCTACGGGGAATTAGAGAAAACAGTATTTTGGGATTCGTTTATGATCAAGACTTGTTTTACTTCGATGAAGTAAGCACATTCGGATTCGGTTTCGTCGATGAGATTGCGATTGTGGACCATATTATGCATTCAATGGGGCTTACAATAGAAGGTAAACCGATAATCGTTAAAAAACAAGAAGGCCAATTAAGTATGTTAGAAATTTATGAGGATTTTGATGTTGTAAATGATAATACAAAACATAGAGGACGAAAAAAGGATACACCAGCTGTTGGACAATTAGCTTTAAAATTGTTTGCTTAAAGAAAACTGATTTAATTAGGGAGAGGGGCATCTGTCCCTCTTTTTTTCCTGAGTCAACTCTTGTATACTTAAGATGTTCCTATTTGTTTGTTAGATTATGGGTGCCACCTTCATGTAATTTTGAGAATGGTGAGCGGATAAAGTATTGAATAACGCTCTCTGCGAGCATATGAACCTATTTGAGGCTTCGTATGTTTGTAGAGAGTTTTTTTATTCTCTGCGGAGTTTATATAAAAACAACTAATTGATTATCCTTCAAGGAGGCTTATCTTATGACCTTTAGTATGAATTTATCTAGCTGGCAGTTAATTTTATTGATTTTGATTTTCTTTATTGCCTTTTGTTTTTGGCAATATAGAAAATCCCAAGAAGCTGAAGCTGATTCGAGAAACTACGGAAGAAAAAGGATAATTACCGAAGTCCATAATCACTATTATGGCCATGATAATGAAACCATTCAGCTCATGAAACAACAGAATTTGAATGCCCCGCTTGCTATTGGGAATACACCGGTCATATTAGATGCAAATGAAAAGAATGATGAAATTAAACAAATGGATATGGAAACGAAAACGACGCATGAGGTAAGTATTGATGTTAGTGATTTGGAGGAACTTCCACAAGAAAAAGGAAATATTGTAAAAATGCCTTTACGCTCCACAATCAATTCCGAATTGATAGATATAAAAAATGAAAAGAACAGTACTAACTATCTAAATCCGTTTAGAACCGGAAAAACAAGTACTCCTGAAGTTTTGATATCATCAGAAAAGAACGATATGCCAGCTGCTTCTAATGTGGAAGAGGTAAAAGTAGTACACATTGAGGTTCCAGAAACAACCCCAATTCCTGAAAATGTAAGGAAAGTAGATGTCGAAGGAGATCCCAATATAAATTCATTATTTGAGACGCTAGTATCCGTTGAAACTGGAAAAACAAACAATAATGATTTTTGGGGAATACCTTTCGATCAAATAAATATGTACTTGCAATTTAGTGAAATTCTTGATGAGCCGAATAAATATGTAGGGGGTGCTTTTCCTATTATAGGAAAGGTCCTTGAGAAGAAGATATTTAATGATTACTGTGTCCTACATTTAGCAGATCCAAAGATTAAACGTTGGGTAAAAGTTTGTGACACAGTATATCGAGAGGTTGATTGTGAGGCGATTGTTGCACTTCATGAAGTAGAAATAAGCATGTATGAAGGTAATATTGTATTTGAACAAAAGAAAAATAAAGATTACTACGTATTCAAACTAGGGAAAGATCAACTTATCCAAGCTATGTAGAGTCATACATTGGACATAACCCCACTTTTTAAAAGTGGGGTTTTTAATTTTATGCTACTTGTTTAATATATGGAGTAGACTATGTGTGATAAATAGGGAGTAAGTGCTCACGACTTTACCCGAGTGGAGGGGGGGAGGTTCTTTAATGTTTGTTTCTGAGATAAGTCAGTATCTTCCACTCAGAGAGATTATACAAGAATTACTAAAGGAAAGAGGTTTAAATCAATTAGATATAGCAAGATTATCCAATGTAAGTCAGTCAACATTAAGTAATGCCCTCTTAGGAAAGAGGAATTTCTCATTAGAACAAGTGGATAAGATTACGGATGGGCTCGGATTTCCTAAGGGTGCCTTGTACCCATACTATGAGTCTGAAATGTATGGACCCAGTGGGAAAGTGTTGCCCACCAAATTATGTTCATTTATAAGACATTGCTATTATAGAAATTTGGACTACATCGGAAGGAAATATATCAAAAAGCTTTCTGATATCAGTAATAAGTCCTTGTCAAAACTATATCTGTCCTTAGGTGAGGACTTACACAAGATGGGGTTTGTTTTAGATGCCATTGAGATCTATCGACTGGTAATAGGGATGGAGTTAACCAGGATTGTCGAGACACCAACTTTAGTATTAAGTTATTATCGTTTGTTTAGTGCTTTACGAGAGATGGCCCTTGAAGAAGCTTATGATATCGCAATTATGTTTAGCTATACAGTTGATTTGATGCCTTCAAAGAGTAGTACACGTTTTGATGATGACTCCGACGACATCCGTACTGATGCAATCCGAAAGTTAATTTCTTACTTCTACGTGCTTGAAAAATGGAAAAAAGTTATTGAACTTTGTGATAAATTAGCTATTTTTACGAAACAAAAAGAGGATATGATCAATTACGGTAATTCATTAGTTTACAAGGGAAGAGCAGCATATTATTTAGGGATGAATGAGATGGCTTTACAAATTATTGAGGATTATATAAATATTGAGGATAAGAACGGAGACTTTAAAAGGTGGGGAACTGCTAATCGGTACAATGTCCTCATAGAAAGTGGCAATGTTTCACTTATTCCCGAATACTTAACCTGGTTAGATCGGCATGTTGGAGAAATAAATGCTTCATTACCTGTAATACTAAACGCTTGCTTAGTTCATGATAATATTAATATTATGGAGAATATAATAAACGCGTATATACCTATAGCTAACAAGAATTTTGAAGCCAGCAAGAAAACACCTTGGGATCGTAGAATAAGGGTACGGATTAACTTTTATCTTGCTCATTATCTGTTAAAAAGCAATAACATTAAGGATATTCCTAACATTATATTGAACATAGCAGAGGAATCTGTTAGGTTAAAATTATCAAAATATTTTTCAGATCTGTTTCCTCTAATCCTTGATGTTTATCATGAATTTAAGGATGAAGAAAAGCAGAAACTTAAAGACTGCATAGAACAAATAAATAAAAACACGCCTTAGTGAGAGGGGAATATTTATGAAAAAGAAAGTCTCCATTCTTCTTCTATCTCTGCTTGTTATTTCAACGACTAGCGCGTTTGCTAAGTCTGAAGTGAAACAACAAGATAAGTTCAAAAAAGACCAGATAATCATAGTACAAAGAAGTGATAATGGTCCAGGATGGTAAGAGTGCCGATATGGCACTCTATTTTTTATGAGTTCACATTTATCGAGAATTTGACGAAAGTATTTCAGAAATATTCCCCTTATGATTTTTGGAATATGATGCTATAGTATGTAATGTGGACGTGACAATACTACCATAAATGTAAAATCTCAACGTTTTTAACGTGTGAATGGGAAGGAATAGTAACTTTAGTCCTAGGACTTTCTCTGAGCCAACTAGACTAAATAAGTACTCTATTTCCCAAATTATCCATATATTTTAGTAAGATCATACATAATACCTGAATGTTTGGAGTGAAGACATCGTGTCAGCACAGCCGCTTACAGTAAATCAGATATTACAACATCTCCGTAAGGTAGAATTAATACCAGAGAACGTTACCTCTAACAACATTGTTCCATTACATAGTGGAGAGATTAAAGTAAACAACAATATGATCATTTCACATACCATACAACTAAAGGATTTTGAAAAGCGAATAGGTAGAGATCCAGAGATCCAGTTTGAAAGTGTACTCAGGAAGAATAATGATTTTCTCTATACAACAACGTTACCTGAACTAATGAATCGATATCATCAATTTTCTTTGCGTTTCTACTTCCGCGATGATTATCGAATAATTATAGACGAGCACAGCTATATCGAAGGGGTCAGGTATTTTAGTGGATTAGACGATTTCTGGGATCAAATCATTTATTTACAAAATGAGCTACCGGAGATTTTTCGACAGGGTGATAGTCAGATTAGTTTCGTATTCAAAGAAGGGCGCATTACGACACTACGCTTCAAGTATTACTTTCAGGACTTGATTACATATCCATTTGTCACTAATAAAGTAAAAGAACATAATGAAGTAGAGTTTATGAAAATGGTTACAGCTGCTCAACGACAAATGTTTGGTGAGATTTTTGTCACCGAAAAAGATCAGTTTGGCCAAATTGTAAAATGGTATGCAGATAAAAATGTAAAGATGTAGTCTTTCCTATAGAGTGGCTAAATGCTATAATTAGAAAATATTAAATAAAACAATTAAGGGAAAACCCCGCTAACTTCTATTTAAGGAGTAGTGGGGTTTTTTTGATGGAAAGGGTGAAAATGTTGAAAGGTGTTTCTATCATGATTATGGTGCTTTTCATCTGTGCTATTGTTCCTTTTGGATTTGCATCAGCAGAAACGAAAAGCCCAATTAGTCCCAGTAGTAATCAAAAGCTAGGTAATTTTTTGCAGGACAAGAGCAATGGCAAAAGTCCATTGGATGTTGAGGAAATGAAGAACACAACTAAGACAACAGTCTCAGGTACACAAATTATAGGAATTGAGTTCGCTGTTTTTTTCTTTATTGTTGGCTGGATTATTATGATCTTTGCAGCTGGCTTAAAGCATCCTGAATATAAAAAGTGGGGGCGAGGAGCGATTTTTACTTCAATACTAGGATTTATAGCGATCAAGTTCGGCCCAGTTATCATGTACAACCTATAAACAAAAGTTGAACGAGTTTAATAGATAAGCTATTATCCAGATCAAAGGGGGGATACTATGAAAATGATTAGTGAAGTATTAGATGAATACGAGAAAGAAACAACGATGAGCAAACAGTTGGAGATGAGACTTAATCAAAGTTATCCTGGCTATCCTGAAAATGCTCCCTTTACCCCTGAGAGCTACGAAAACTTACATTGGTATTATAATTCACAAGAACAATGGGGCTGTTGGATTCAGTCTGAATATAAAGGGTTAATGATAGTACCTGGAAAGTTATCGCAGGTGAAAAGCTTCCCTTTAGACAGTTCTAATTCATACAGAAGTCCGGTTCCACTCCATAAAGCAGATGTTCCAAACTCTTTTCGTGCTCATATGGCGTGGTTTATAGACGCTAATGGTTGGGGGCGATATGTTTATCTATCCCGGAGCTGGGATTCTAGTAGTAATCAATACATCGTAAGGCATATATTGATTACAAAAGGTTGATCAGATTTTAAGATTTACAAATAAATATCCATGTGCTATCCTTTGATTAATGTTAAAAATTTAAACAAATACAATGGATACCGATTGGAAAACCCAAGGGTATACAGGATTTATTCCTGTATACCCTTTTTTGTTTTTCGGCATAACTGTACGAAAAAGAAAGAGGTGGGCAACGATGTCGTTGCTATTAGCAAGTGGGAGTGAACGTTTTGACGAGTTGTTACTCCCTTTTCTTAAAGATGATTTTCAAGTATTAAAAACTACAGTTGATTTGCGTAGGTTCCTTGTAGAAAAGGTAGAGGAAACACAACCTACAATCTTACTTGTTCACGATAAACTACACTCAGATTTTCCAGATACTGAACGAAAAGTGTTGGATGATGAGTGGGTAGCAATTCTGGAAAAAATCCGAGTAAAATCACCAGAAACTCGAATTGTATTTTTTGCAACTCGTAAAGATAATGATCCTTTTTTACTTCGATTAATCCACTTAGGTGTCTATGACATATTTGTCGGAAATCAATTTGATCCGCATATGTTAGTAAAACAACTGAAAGAACCTGCATCTCTCGAAAAAGTCATTCATTTAAAAAACAGGCTGCCGGCGCCTAGGGATGTATATGCAAATGGTGACCTGGAAGCAAGACAGGATGTAGGGATAAAGACGATAAGTAAAGTCGTAACCTCTGAGGATGAGGAAGAAGATGAAGCTGATGAAGAAGTAGTAAAAGAAGAAGAAAATGATAAATCAGATGGTTTTCGCAAGAAATTAGAAAGTGGATTAAAAAAGGGTAAAGATCGGTTGAAGGTTGGTATACAGATGCCATCCATCCAAATAAACTTACCTTCTATTAACCTTGGCAGAACAGCTAACGAGGAGTTTAATACCGCCTACCTTGCATTTGCAGCAAAGATTATTACAATTGCTTCAGTTGCAGGAGGAGTTGGAAAGACAGACGTAGCAAACAATCTCGCGTGTGCTCTTAAAGAACATACAGACTCAAGGATTGTAGTGGTTGACTTTAGTTGTCCTTATGGTGGCATTGCTCAGGCTTTAAAACTTAAGAGGGAACGGACGATTGCTGATTGGATGTTTGATTACGGACATCCACTAACTGAATCGGGTATCAAACATAAGACTGTAGAACATTTCGGGATTGATTACTTACCCATGTCAGCGAATTTAGATGATTGCATCAGATTTAATACTGATCATGCAGCACACATTCTTGATGCTCTAAAACGTGTCTATGACATTGTCATAGTTGATTGTAACGGTTCTTGGCCAGTATCTAAAGTCGCTTTAGAAAGATCTTCTGAGATTATTCTTGTAACAACTCATGATGCTGTTGCTATATCCAATGTACTTAACTGGAAGTGTGAATTACTCGATCGGTATGGATTACAACATGGGAAGATCAGCTTGTTTATTAATCAGGTACCTGATGATGAAGACATAACAAAAGAAGATATTGCAGGGGCATTCGATGATGATAACGATGAAACCGCCATACCTGTTATAGGATATGCACCGTTTGATGATTCTGTTCGAATTGTAAGGAACCAAGGTGGGCTTTTTTATTCACAGGATCCGAACCATCCCTTTAGTGTAGGTATGGATATGATCCTTGATGCCTTCTCCATTGTTCCGATGGCAGCTATCAAAAGGTCAAAACCTCCGGTTAGAAAAAAATGGTTTTCCAAATCGTAAAGTATAAAAAATGGGGGGAGCAACCGTGAGAGGGAAGATAATTACTGTTACTAGTATGAAGGGGGGAGTTGGAAAGACTGAAACGGCTTTAAGTCTAGCTGTAGCTATCAGAAAGGAAACAGGAAGACGAACAATAATCGTTGACTTTGATATTCCTTATGGTGGCGTTGCACAAGCCTTAGCACTTGGGAAAGAGAGTTCTATCTCTGATTGGATAAGAACGAACCGAATTATTAGTGAAGAAGCTATTAAGAGTTTAGTAATTAGCCATCAAACTGGATTGGATTTACTTCCTACTGTAGCAAGTGCTTCCGACATTACTCGTTTTACTGGAGAGGTTGCTGAACGGATTCTACAGCAATTAGCTTCTTGTTACGACTATGTTGTAGTAGACACTGGCGTTGATCTCAGTCCTTCGACTCAATCAGCTTTAATTAGTGCAGATCGGATTGTGGTTGTGACAGCTCCTCACAACGTATCAATCTGGAATAATCATCAGTACAAGGAAGACCTTGTGAATCTTGGGGTCAACCCTTTGAAAATTTCCTTACTTATTAATCAGATACGGAAGAACCAGGACATTGATATCACTGATGTTGTTCACCTGTTCAAAACTTCAGGGGCTCCAATTCAGCAAATTTATATGGCATCGGATGATGAGAGAATTCGAAAATTACGAGATTTAAGAGAAAGTATTGTTATAAGCCTACCAAAAAGTGATTTATCGATAGCGATTTTTCAAATGTTAAGCGACTTTGGCATCGTTCCTAATGCAATAACGATTAAGAAAGGAACATTTGGTTTGTTTGAGCGTATGAGGAGGCTGATCGCTCGATGAATATTGTAGGTGTAATAACTTCATGCCTTCTTTTGTTAATGTATATTATTGCAATCTATACTGACGTTAAATTTCGAAAGATAAAAAACTGGCTGACTCTCCCGTTGATTTTACTGGGGTTTATAGGTTCAGTTTATCAAAACGGTTTATGGTCTACTGTTGTCTTTACGATCGCACTTGTTGTATTGTCAATCATTTGCATGATGATACCAATTTGGGCTGCAGGTGATACAAAACTATACATTGCCGGGGGGTTATTAACATCAATAATAGTTCAAAGTAATTCGATCATCTCGGCTACCGGAATCCTGTTGATTATTGTGATACTTCATCTCGGAATAGGTCACTTTATTTGGCTTAAGAGACTGAACTTCAATATCTTCAGTTACATACGAGAGATAACTCATTCAATTCTTGTTAGGCAATCTAAAGATCAGAAAGAAAAGGAAGTCATCGCAATATTGCCGGGAGCTATTGCTATCGCTGTCGGTAACCTAGCTTATATTGGTGCAATCTTAATCAATTTATAAAACGGAGGAAAACATATGAAAGAAGATGCAATAAATCATTTATACCTTTCATTTCCATCCCTACAAGTCAAAAGAAATAACGGGAAAGTAAGTACTGTTCGTATACCGGTTGTATACGAGATTAAAGGAACGAGAGAAGAAGCGGTCTCCGTATTAAATGAGATCGAAGGTGAATGGAAATTTACGGATGTTCAAATCGATCAAGTTACTGAAAACGTACATCGCATCCATGTCGAATACCAGGTAAAGCCTGATGAGGTACTCAAATTTTTAGATTCTGTGCCTTATCGCAATGATTTGGAAGCTTTAAACAATGCTATCTAAGCACGTTACTTTTTTTGAACCGATAAAAATGGCGATATACACTTTTATTAAAGGTGACGAAAAAGGAGCGATTCTAAATGTTGACTAAGAAACAAATTGGTATTATGTTTGCAATTTTCCCACTCGTAGGGGTACTAACATCTAGTACGGTTTACAGTGCAACGGAAACCCAAAGGATGGAACGTAGGGAGTTCATAGATACACATAGTCATTGGGGTTATCAAACAATAAACTGGGCAGTACAAAATACGGTTGTGGAAGGATATCCTGATGGATCATTCCGTCCCGACAAACAAGTTACAGAAGCAGAGTTTATCAAAATGATGATTAAAATGTTTCAGCCTACAAACCTTAACTTAACTGGGGAGCACTCACATTGGGCTGATCCATATTATATGTTTGCAGCAGAAATGAACTATCCAGTGTTGGGTACTAATGATTTAAACCAGCGTAACCTTGCCATTACTCGACAAAGTGTCGCTGACCTGGTAGTTGGTACCCAAGGGGTTAATTATGTGGGTAATTCAGCAATTCAGTACCTGCTTGGTAATGGCCTAGCTAGTGGTAAAGGTCAACATAAAACGATCGAGGGTTTCGATCCCAACGGCTATCTTACTCGGGCCGAGGCAGTACAGTTCCTTAAGAACCTTAAAGAGTATGGAAATCAAACCTTAAAACCAAGACCAAACACTCCTTCTGATCTTACAAAATTACCAGAGCTGCCGGAGAAAGTCGATCACTCTAAAAAGCACGAGGAAATTAATAAGAATCCTGCCTCATTAAAAGATATTAATACTCTTATTAGCTTTGTAAGATCTCTACCTAGTTCTGAAAGTTATAGTAGTAATCTTCGCAAAGGCTCATACGACGATATTCTCTTAGGAACTGAATCAAGATATGGCTATAATGTGCGAATCGAATACTCTGATTCTGCTGACAAAAAGGTAACAATTGCATTTACACAATTAAAAGAACCTGAGAAAGCCTTTCTTAAGGAATTTTTAAAAGTGTTTTATCCTCAATCCAGTGAACAAGTTTATAAGGCTGCTATAGCATCTAGCAACAAATTTACATCTCAGGAGCAAAAAGTTTTCGAAGGCAAAAAGACAACCTTTTTTTCAACAGGAAACGGTGACTTAAGAATTTGGGTGGGAGTGAAATGAGGATATCGAAAGTATTAAAGGCGATATCTGTTGTAGCAGTGTCGCTTCTTTTAATAGTTAGCCCCTATATAGACCCTAAGATGCCAGTTTTAGCAGGGGCTCCACCATTAAGTTGTAATTTAGATGTTGATTCGATTTTAAAGAATAACCCTGATATTGCGCTTAAAAATGTCAAAGGAAAACCGCTTAATCGCGATGTGCTTCAAAAAAGAGGATATGTAACATATGGAAATCCCTCTGGAAGTGTTAACCAAGGTGAGTACAGATATATCGGATACACTTTCGAAGATGCTCTTTATACAAACCCTCAATATCCACCTGACACTGAAGTTCAATATCACGTTGCAAAATCATGGACGTATAAGCCCTGGAACGATCCAATAGCTAGTAAAAAACTGATTGATCAATGGAAAGTCAATGATCTCGGTTATAACTCTGATCCAGCAAGTGACCAATGGTTACGGGAAAGACTTGTGTCAATGTATCCAGACAGACCGTTCAATTGGCTTGAGGATTTCAACTCACTTCCCAGTAATAGCTGGAAAAATATAAAGTATCCTTGGGATTCTAAAACTTTGAAAGAGTACGGTGTTATTGTTGCCCCTCCACAAAAATATATTTGGGGCACGTTTGTAATGTTCAATACTGGATCAGGCCGAAATGACGGTAAAAATCGCGGCGGTGACTGGTACCAGGATTTCTTAATTGCGCCAGACGTATTGTTTTGCGGTGGAAATGAGAGAGATTTGTATACCTCATATGTTGAAGGTGGACAGTTTGAACAAAACGTACCAAAAACCACTCGAGTAAAAGTAGGGCTTACAGCTGGTAGTGATATTGATTCACTTGGCAACGTAAGAGTAACCCTAACAGCCAACGGAAGCCAAGTTGGAACTCAAGTGATATCACTTACAAAAGGAATTGAAAAGACACTAACGTTTTCCTGGACTCCCAGGGTGACGGCAAACATATCACTGAAAGCTGAGATTAACCCGCTCCCACGAGGACACACAGAGTACTGGCAAAAAACAGGCGATGTTTACGCAAATAATGTAATGAGCGTGACCCTACAGAATAGTGTTCCTCCTCCTCCGATTAATGGAGCATGCAACATAGATGAAGCAACAAGTAGTTACAGTAAGGGTATTTCAGGAAAGTACTACTACGACTGTCCACCCTACGATGAAGATGGTAATCCTTCAACGTGCGTTGGCTATTACTATGAGGAGCTCTGGGTGGATATGCTAAAACCCAATCCGGAAATAGTGAAAGCCGGTCAAGGAACAGATATCACATTGAAAACTACCTATGAAAACGATAACCCAGCTCATGCCGGCAAGAGTTACGGTGGAAAAACGGTAATCCTGGAAGCACCTAATACTGATAAATGGCCAAGTATCTATACGGAGAATCAACAGATGGTTTCAGAAAAGACTCCAGGTAGCTGGAATAACAAGTGGCATCCTCCATACGCCAAATTCGATGGGGATGGAAATTGGATGAAGCATCAAACCAAACCATCAATTGATCCGAGTAAAAATGAATTTGGTGGGTTAACTCGTTGGTATTTTGGCTTTGATGTACCAAACGGCGAAGAATTTATCCTATATGGTAAGGTCCAAGCGGGCTATAAAAACACCCTAAATGCATGCGACGGAAGAGTTATACGGGTGGAAGGTACGCCATTTGAAGATTTCGTTGTTAGAGTGGTTGACCCTAACAATCCGTTTCCAACAGGAGAGGTCGGTGTCAACTGGAAGGGATACGACCAAGAGGGGATCTATTACGACTATACTGATCGAATAACTGATTTGCAGAATTGGTACTCAGAACCCGAGAAAGCTTATCAGAATAAAGTTCGATAGCTCGTCTCAATATAGATCAGCGGAAGGAAGAGAAGTTATGTCAGTCTTTAAATGGACTGTAGCATTCATGTTCATATTCATACCGTTATTGCTGCTGCTCAGTGAATATGGACTCCATAATGTTACTAAAAGTGATGCTGATACCGCAACGAGACAAGCTGCAACTTATGCCTTAAAGATGGGTGTCCAGAAAGGTAGTCTCCGTGATGCGGATCTGTATCCTCAGAAAGTCTCAACAACCTATGACCAGGCATTTGCGAATGAAGGTTTTGAGAAATCGATGACAATGTTACAAAAAGATAGCTCTGGACAAAAGATGTATGTGATCAATCCTGCTGAACGGGATGAGCGGGTGGGGATTAGCAAATCCCCACCGATGGTCGCAATCCGATCTAATGTTGTTAGAGAATCGCTTATGAGAACGTTTTTGGGTCAGATTATCTCACTAGAGCCAAGATATGTTATCCAAACTCAAAAGATAGCGATTCTTGAATGGAAAGAAACGTACTAGAAGGGAAGGAATACATTGATTAATAAAAAATCCGTAGTAAAGAAAAAAAAGAAGAGTGCACTTGTGCCAGTCAGTTTGGCGGTACTTGTTGCGGTATTGTTCTATAAGGTAACTGACATAAAAGTACAAGCTGAAGTTGCACCAATTACAGTACCATATGCAAAAGTTCGAATAAACGAACATACAGAAATTAAAAAAGATATGGTGGGTTTTATTACAGTTTCTGCAAAAAGTCTTCCGCCTAATACAGTAGTGGTTAACCCAGATGAATTGTTAGGAAAGTTTGTAGGTACAAATTACACGATTCCTGAAAAAGGTTATTTCTATAAAGATATGTTGTCAACCTTGGATCAAATCCCCACAAGAATTCCAAAGTTGCTTGATAAAGGTCAAGTCGGTATAACCATGCGTGTTGATTTGGAAAGATCGGTTGCTAACTCATTAAAAGACGATATGTGGGTTCAGGTTCGATTCTTTACAGATAGAACACCATCGAATATGCCGGTAGAGGGAGTATTAGAGGAGAAGATTAAAATTTTGGCTGTTCGCGATAACTCAGGCCGGGATGTTGTTAAAACAGAACATGAGCAATCAAAAGTACCTACGGTTGTCGTCTTTGATGCATCTGACGAACAAGCTAGTTACTTATTCAGAGCAAAGAATCTAGGTGAATTAAACCTGGTTGCTTTGAGTGAGTCGGATGCTCCTATCAGTGAAAAAGCACAGTTAGAGAAGCAAGCTCCTCAATCAAATCCTAATGAAAGTGGCAGCGCTCCTGTTCCTGCTGCTGCGATTGAGCAAATTCCTTCTGCAAATCCTGAAGGAGCTGCTACTAATAACCTGAACCAAACCAGTGACTCGGATACTATCTTACAGTTAATTAATGGCCTTGGGAATAAATTGGCTCCTGAACAAAAGCTAATGCTAGAATCACTAGCTACTGAAAAGAAAGTAGAAGATGGAAAAGGAAAGAAGTTTACGGGAAATCCGATCAAACTGTTTATCGATTCTATGACGTATAACATTGAAACTCAATTCGAGGATAAGTACTTCGTGACACCTAAAGGTGAGGTTGTTTACTTCGATAAAGAACAAAATCAACTTCGCTATTTTGAAACTCAAGAAAAATTTAAGGATAGTACTTATGTATTACAAGAGCTGAGTCCAGACGAAATTAATCAAGTTCTTAATACGAAGCCTAACCCATCATCAGGGGGAGCTAGTGTAGCTACTCCAACAACTCCTTCCACTACACAAGGCAATACTAGTGGATCGGCAAATACTGCACCTAACAGCACTAACCAAACACAAAACAAAACTGAACCAGCAAAGAATCCGATAACAAAAGATCCTATGACCTTTTCTGGAAAAGGGAAGAGTGTATCCAACAAGTTTTTCCTATCTAAGGGTATTGGTGTTTTAAATATTCAATTCCAAGGATCTGGCCCAATGATCGTTAATCTGCTTGATTCTGAAGGACGCGCAAAGAAGCTGCTTGACCATAAAGAAGGAATGTATCAAGGAAAGAAAGCATTCAGTGTTTCGGCTGCAGGAGAGTACATATTAGACGTGGATGCTAATGGTTCTTGGAGTATCTCAGTTGAGCAATAATACGGAGGGGCAGGACCTTCCTAACCAGTAAATAAGGAGGCACATAAAAGTGAAAGAAATGAAAATCATTTTTGCAACAGGGGATGTAAAACTACACAATACTTTGCATGATTTAATCAACCAAGAGAATCAAGTGATCATTGATAGTGATGAGGTTGATTATTTAGATGATTTAAAGGAATTAATTTGGAGTAAAATGCCGGATATGATCTTTGTATCCGATCGGATTGCTACACGCTCCCCGATAGACAATAAGGGTAAGTTTGACGCATATCTATACAATTTCATCATGGATTTAAAAGATTGGAACCTGGTGTTTATGGTAGAGCGTCCTTTACAAGATTCACTGATACAGAAACTGTTCGAATCAGAATTCTATAAGATTGTCCCATTTACAGATCCAGAAAAAATATTAGCTTTACCAACGACGAGGGAGGATGTTGAGAAAGCTTTCAAGTCAGACAATACTTACTTTCCTCAATCTAGAAGTAGAGTGACAGACAAAGCTTTTATCGCTCCTCCATCGCTCGAGGATTCTTTTGATGACTCGAACTCACCGTACTACCCTCATGCTATACAATCTATTGATCGGATTGTTGATTATAGCAAACCAACTGTTAGTGCATTTTGGTCTCCAATACCAAATGTAGGTGTGGGGTCATTTATTACTGCGTTGGGAAACATTTTAGCTAGAGGGGGTAGACGTGTTTTAATCATCGAAATGGATTGGGAATATCCAAAACTAGCTAGAAGAACAGGCTTATCTCATAAAGACAGAACACTAAAAGGTGCTCTTGTACGTATGCTAAACGGTGAAAAGGGGATTAACGGATTCGTTGTAAATAATAAAGTTGCTGAAGATGATTTGCCACCAACACAACGAGCTATCAAGCAGAGGTTAAGAAATCTACCAGACACGTTATTTGCATTAAGCAGAAATGCGCAGCTTCATTATGAACCAGCGATGGAGTTGAAAGATGATCGTCTTATTGAAAGATTATTTTTTGAAGCTAAACAGAATGGGTACCACAATATTTTGGTCGACTTACCATCAAGCCTATCTGAGTTTACTCTTTTATCACTTCTTTCTGCAGATGAGCGGTTTGCAGTAGTGGATGACTCCTTCGCTACTTCAGGTATTTTTAAAATGGCAATGCAGGCATATAAGGCACTCGAAATGACAGAGGAACACTTTCAATTAATTGTAAACAAAGTTCAAGAGGATGCTTCTGCAGCGGAGGTTTCAAAGTTTTACGATATGACTCCAATAGTGACGTTACCATTTGATTCTGAGATGGTAACAGCCCAATTAGATTTAAAAATCGAATACGGGAAAGCTTATATGCAGCAAGTTAGATCTTTTGCAAAAAGATATGGAATTAATGTAGATGAAACAATGATGCCTAAGAAAAAAGGGCTTTTTATCTTTAACTAGTGTAGAAGGGCAGTGGTAATATGAGCATGTTAACCCATGAAGACAAAAGAAAGGTTGCTATGACGCTAGCTAGCGTATCAAGGACGAGTCAAGGTAGTGCTGATCGACTTGCATACGATCAAAAAAAGGAAGAGCATATACGAAACCTTAATTCCGCACCAGAACATGAGAAAATTTATCATGAAGAAGAGCGGAACAAACAAACAAAAATACTAGTAGACACATTAAGTGAGTTTTTGATTGAGAAACACTCATATGAGTTAAAAGCTTCAATGTTTGATAAGGAAGCTCGGCATACGTTAGTGCCTATTATTTCTAGCTACATAGAAAAAAACAAAATAATAATTAACGGCTTTAATGAAACTTCAAAGCTCGTGGAACACATGACATTTGAAATTTGTGGATTAGGACCGATAGATGAAATTATTGAACGCGAAGAAGGTCTTAATGAAATATGGATAAATGGACTAAATCCAATAACAGGTGCAATTGATATTTATTATGAAAAAAAGGGGAAAAAGTATAAAGAGGAAAAAGCTCGTTTTCGAGATCAAGAACATGCGAATGACATTGCTAAAAAAATTGCGAGGAATGGCCAACAAAAGCTAGGGACAAATATGCCTCTAGCTAACGTTAGGTACCCAGATGGTCGTGTTAATATTGTTCAGGAACCAGTTGCAACTGGTGGGGGTGGACCTTATATTTCATTCCGAATTTTTCCTAAGGATACACTCTTACCAGAAGATCTTGTTAAAAGTGGATCAATTAGTGAGGAAATGAATGAGTTTATGGAGCTTGTGGTTAGATATGGAGGTAATAGTTTATTTGCAGGTGGTACTGGTTCGGGTAAAACTACATTGCTTACTGCCTTTGTTGATCACATTCCAGACGATGAACGCATCATTTTGATGGAAGATGTTGAAGAAGCTAGAATTCGTCATAAGTTTCCGGATAAACACATAATTACGGAAGAGTGTAAATTCAATACGGAAGATCCTAATGCCAACTTTAATTTGTCTTACTTGACAAGGAATGCAATGAGACAAAAGCCGGATTACATGCTATATGGTGAGGTGCGTGACGGTGCAGCTTACGATATGTTGAATGGAGGCATTACTGGTCATAAGATTATGGGAACTGCCCATTCACGGTCCGCGCCAGATACAGTACAGCGGCTAATTAACATGGTCCAGGAACACGGTTCCAAGATGGATACGAATTCAATCGGCAAGTGGATCACTCAGTCACTTGACATAGTTTATTTCCAAATGAAATACGAAGATAATGTAAGACGTGCTAGTGAAATTATTCAACTTGAAGACTTTGAAAATGGGAAATTAAAGTATCGAACGATTTTTAAATTTGTTAAGGATGGCACCGATGAGAACGGGAAGATAATTGGTCGTTTTTATCGAACAGGCAGAATAACACGGAAGTTTGCACAATATTTAGTAGATCATGGGGCGCCAGTTCATATAGTTAAACGTTTTTTGCAGGCGCCGGAGATCCCCCCTGTGTCAGAATTATTCGAAGGCATTGATGATGAAGACGAGAACGATAGTAACGTCGCATAGTGAGGTGCAATAGATGAAACTATATATGGTTTTTTGGATTATTGGGACAATCTTACTAATGGTTGTGTTTTACCAGATATCAAAACGCTTTAAGAAAAAATCACTTGCGCTACTAATATCTGAGCAAGAAAACATTGAGAAAGATATGAGTGATGAGGATAGGAGAAAACGCAGGCTTAATTCATTTCGCATGCGGGCTGAAAGGGTGAACTGGTTAATTCCACCGAACTATCAACAGACGTGGGCAGTAATTGGCTTTGTCATCGGTGGAATTGGAGGATTTGTTGGCAATTCAGCACTCTATATTCTTGCGGGGATTGCGTTTGGCCTGTTCTTTCCATTCTTCCAACTAAAAAAGCGCGAAGAGGCATTTCAACAGGAGCTTCCTCTTCGCGCTGAACAAGCGATTAATGCAGTAGAGCAACAAATGCAAGCAGATATCCCAATTTTTCATGCTATTAAAGCTGCTGTTCCTTATATGCAATCACCATTAAAGGAAGAATACCAAAAAGCTGTTGACGGAGTTGAAAAAGCGGGAATGGGCTTACAGAAAGCTTTAGAGGATATCCCTATACGTCTAGACCTTCCCCAACTCGAATACTTTCATATGATTGTGGAAGTTGCGGAAGAGACACAAGAGAAAGCTCGAGAAATTGTTCGTGATTGTTCCGACCTTCTTAGAAGGCAACAGAAAAACGCGAATCGATATTTGAGGGAAACGTCCGAGTCAAGGAAAGAAATGAATATGATGTTTGGGCTGGTTGTCGTGATGGTAGGGTCTTTTACATTTATGCTTCCTAGTAGTGGGCCTTTAGCGGTTGGACCGATTCAGAATATCATGGACGGTGTTGTACTGACATTAAGCGCTTGGATTACATGGACATATCGGAAAAAACTTAATCCACGTAATCTTTTCTAAAATCGTTGTCTTTTTTATCAAAGTTTAGTATAATTATCCTATCTAATTGAATAACTCGCAGGTACGTAGGGTACAGCGAGAACGAATAGTGGATTTATTTTCCACTGGATTTCTGTTTTTGGGAATCAATCGTTCTTGCTGTACCTTTTTGAGTTTTCAGCTAGAGTGGGTCTTATAAAACAGGAGGGAGTACATGAGTATCAAGGCCCTAACCATTGTAGTGGGTGCTGTATTCTTTTGGGCATTTTATCGTATATTTCATCCCGCTGAAAAAAAATATGCAGCTGGGGAGTTTCTAAATTCTGACCGGATTAGTGATGAGGAAAGGAATGTAGTGGAAAAGTCTAGTATCCACCAGATTTTATATCCAATTCACCAGTGGATCCAGAAAAAGAACCCAATTGCAAAACAAAGTTACGCAGCAATTAAAGTCGAGCTGGAAAAAGCGGGGGAATATAAAAGTCGTCCTGAAGACGTGCAAATTGCTCAAATTGCCAACATACTAATTTATCCTATCGTGTTCTTATTGCTATCCATGTTCATGGATGGTCAATATAAACCCTATGTGGTCGTGGCGGGTTTTGCGGCCGGTGTTTACATGTATGGAGCTCCTATGCGAAACCTTAAAGCGAAAAGAAAGAAACACAGTGAGAACAAGTTACGAGAGTTTACGCGTTTCGTAACGGTTTACATCATGCAAGCAGAAGGAAACAACACTCCGTATGACTCATTACTGATAGCAATTAAAAAAGTATTGGGCAAATCTCATGCCCTGCGCTATTATCTTGAGCCTCTGGAATCAGAATTAATGACAAAGGGGCCTGAAAAAGCGTTAAAAGACTTTGCTCAAAAAATTAATGAGACGTATGTGGACCGTTTTGTGAATAACATTCTGCTGTCGATCAATCAGGCTGGTTCCAATCCAAAAGAGATTAATCTACGCTTGCGTGAAACTCTGATCGAACTACAAGAACGAGTAACAGATGAAAATATCGATCAGATGAAAGTTATCGCTCGTATTCCTACGTTTTTGAATGTCGGATTAATTGCGATATATATGGGCGTGATCTTGTTCGGCAGTATGTTAAGGATGCAAGGATGATATGGTACTAACAGCAAATTCCCAAAAGGAATTTCTGTAGAATACAAATTCTTATGAAAAAGGTAGGTAGTAGCATGAAACCAAACACAGTAAAGAATTTTTCTGTACAGGCAGTAAAAGTAGCGAAGCGTTGGGTAAAAAACGAAGATGGTTTCCAGGTCTTTGAGAAGTTTGGTTTGACTCAAGGCGGAGTGCTTTTAGCAATTGGTGTAGCTGCTGTCAGCGTTTTGGTAATGAATGATTACTGGAGCGGAGTCGGTAATAAGTACTTTGGTAACACAGGTGGTATCGGTGCTCTTCAACCGGGTAATACAGATGCAATTGCTCCAGGTTGGGGTGCAAAAGCTGATACTGGTTGGAACTAATGCCATCTGTCCATCAATGGTTCCGGGACGAGTCGGGCTTTCAAATTTTTGAAAGCACGGCTCTCGCCTGGGGAGCTTTCATGGTTGCATTGGTTGTCGTTGGCTACATTGTCTCTATCGCAAGTGGGGAATATACACGCGTTGAGAATGAATTTATCGGAAGTGAGATTGAAGCCGATGAAACGCTTCAAAGATTTCATTAATTCTGAATCTGGTAACTTTATGGTTTTTGAGTGGTCCGTTTTAAAAATTGCCTTTTTGCTTCTAATTGTTGTGCTTTTGCCGGACATCATTCTGACCGGTAGAGCCATTTTTTATACTCAAGAAGCAAGTTCTTATGCAATACAGCGTGCTGTTGAGCAAGGAAGAATGACCGAAACAATTAGTGATGAAACAGTTGAGTACTTAAAAGCAAGAAATATCACTGACTTTGAAATTTATGGTACTGGAGAAATTAAAGGATTTAAGGAGCAAGTTGAGGTGAAGATTATTGCTAATGTTTACCCAATGATCCTTCGAGTTCTACCTAGCATTCGATTATCAAACTCGCTTGCGCTTGAAGACGGAGTGATACAAGTAACAGCGTATAAAATGGACGCTTCGAATGTGTACATACGATAAAGACCTAGAGATAGATACGGGTCTTTTCTTCTTATATACGAACTATTATCGTAATCGGCTATGGGTGTTGACCAAGGGATTATTGTCCTTTGGTCATTTTTTTATAAGAGGGGGAAAATTACAATTGTGTTCTGAACGGATCAATATGATATCACAAGCAATTATTAATATGAGAACAGATGATGTATTTGCAGAGGAATGGTTATGTAGACCAGCAACTCAAACGATCTCCGACTATTTTAATGTGAATGATCCTTTTTCCTTATGGCAGAGGGAAAAGAAATGTCTAGAAAAGGGGATAGCTGAAAATAGTAAGCGATCTAAAATGCTGAATTTAACAGTATCTTCTCTTCCATATTTTTTAGTCAGCGATCTGCATTGGGAAGGCGGATTAGAAATTGTAGAATGGGGTCCAGCTCTGAATTTCTCAGAGCCAACACTTCAATCATTAATCACCTGTGTTCAAGAGAAAGGAATCGAAGTATGGGTAGATGATCTTTCACCACATACATGGGGAGCCTTATGGAGGAATATATCTGTAAATGGATATAAAGTGGTTGCTGCCGATGTTTTATCAAATACAACATTTTTAAAAGAGTTAACTGAACAGAATAGACCGCTTATTGTTGAACATGTAGACTCCTTAGAAATGAGAGAGAAATTGTTAGAGAAAGGGCTAGTATATGGTCAAGGATATTATTTTGACTATTAGAATGGTACCTAGCAATGTCGCTATATGTCTTTAAATGAAATTAAGATAGGGGTATTCTTTTGAGTATATTCTGTATATACTTAAAGCGGGGGAGTAAACCTTTCATATTCTAATATTTATGATGCGTTGTACATACTAGGAAGGTGCTTGTGGAAGGTGTGAGCTTTTGTGTTCGTAAATGAACCGGGTTTGTATAAAGGGACTTATTATCGATTGATGCCAGATAATAAAGTGGCGGTTTATACCTCGTTCTTTCAGTGGGATGGGGATAGCTCTGGTGAGTCAAATAAAACACTTAGCAATAGTAAAGCAGTCGTCTCTCGTAACGAAATTGATCCACAAGTAATAAAAGAATGTGAGGAAAATGGTTTTTATGAAGTGGCAGTAAAAATTGATTCCTCTATTCTACAAGTATTAGATGTACAATAAATAAGGAGCCGGCAGCAACGGCTTCTTTTTTGTTTCTAAATACGATCTGCAAGTTAAATTTGGTTTTTAGAATAGATTATTTCATATACACCAATCCTTTTTTCATAAAAACATTAAGATTTTAGCATTTTATGTCGATAAGAGTAATGAGGATGTATTTTGTGTTGAAAATCATACGTTATCATTCACGCAGACGGGCAGTCACTTTTTTTGCAATAGAAAAAAATGTGAGGATAATGTAAGTAGACTATTTTTTGGAGGGGAAATCTAATGGGTAAAAGAGTATTTCAAATTTTGATTGCTCTAGCACTGATATTCACAATGGTTCCATTGTATCCAGTGCATGTAGAAGCTGCATGGGGGGACAACAATAATAAACAGAAGAACTTTATCTTTCCCGATGTAGTTTCGAAAGTAAATTACAAATATATCACGTTACAAGGGTTACTAAGTCAAGTTTCTCCTAACGGAATCACTTATTCCGTTAAGAACAAGTCGGCTAATATTGAAACTACTCCTACATCAAGGGGAATTACGGTATCCCAAGATGGTGCAAAAATTACTGTTGCTAATATTGAATTGTATGATGGAGACAATACAATTACCTTCTATGGCAAACAAGGTACGTCAGATGTTATCAATACCTATGAAATCACCTACATCAGTACTCCACTTCTATATAATCTTCAGCTAACTGGTGGAGGTAAAAAGCTACCAATTGATCCAACAAAACAAACTATCGTTACGAGAGAGTTTGCTACTGGTGACTATTTCACTATTGAAGGTAATGCTCCCAATGTATCCCAAGTTATTATTAGGAATGGGAGTGAGTCATCCTCAGGAAGTGTAACACAAGATTCCGATGCTTACTTTATTGTAGGTAGAGTCAAGTTAAACCGTGGTCTTAACAAGCTGACATTTCTTCTGAAAAATAACAACCAAACAGTAGAAGTAAAGCGGAATATTGTTTATTTCGATGGTACAGGCACTTTTTATGATGTCGAAATGGTAGATAATTCAACAACTTATTCTTTGGGAGACAATCCGACAGTAAAAACTAATTCAACCGTAGCTAATAGAAAATCGAACACGACCTTTAGTGGATATGTAATTATCCCTCAAGAACCACGTTTAACATCGTTTAAGCCAGCTTCACCAGGAAGTACGGTGTTAGTGAAGGCAGATTTGGTGAATGAAGCAAAGAATGTAACGGAACCTGTTCCAACTGGCGATTTTTCATACACATTCCAGAGTCAAACAGGATCTTACGCAATCTACAAGTTTACCTTTAAAGGTTCGAACTTACCTACAACCAATATGTTTGAAGATAATGCACGTATCTATACCGAATTTTCGGCATTTAGCCCTGTAGAAACATTTAAATCTGATCCGTCTAATCCTACACCATCTGCGGTATATGACGATCCTACTGATGATGAGTTTGGATATATGTTTTTGGATAAAAATGCGCCATATATTTCAAAATTGGAATATAAGTTTGCTTCAGGAAATACCTTTAATGATTTGAAAGAAGGCACTATTATCAATGAAAAGCCGTTCACAATTAGAATGCACGTTCCATTTGGTTCAAGTACTGCGGGAATAAAAGTGGAATCTGTGAACGCTTATGGGAACAAATCGCAAGTGGTAATTCCTTCAGCAAATATTACGACCGCTGCTGGTTCTCCAGTAATGTATGATGTGAAAATTGATAACCTTCCTTTTGATGGAACACAAACATTAACAATTTACTACGATGCAAATGCATACGAATCCGTAAAAATCAATGCCGCGGCAGGTCTAGTCCTCAAGTTGGACGGTGTATATGATGGTTTGATCTTTAAATATGATCCAAATCAGTCTAATGATGGTTCTGGTTATGCAATAAAAGAGACAGGATCTACCAAGTATCTTATCAAAACAGTTTTGAAAGATTTTGAAGGACGCTTGGACAATGTTGATGTTGTGGCCTCCGACTTCATTAAAGGTTCGGACGGAAAAAAACCAATCACATTAAAGGTTAATAATAATGAGGTATTTTTAGTTCCTGGTACTGGCTCTAACACATTTATGATGAATACGGATCAAGGAAGCCTTGCGAGTGGAATAAATTATCGCGGGAAAGTTTCTAGCTACTTCCATGACGGCCAAAATACAATCGTCTTCAAATACGATAAAAATAATCTGGTATATGAGAAGACATTAACGGTTACTCTCTACTCGAATTCGGTTCCTGAGATCCCAGTAGCTAATACAGAAATTTATCCATATAACACAACTACTCGAAAAAAAGATTCACGTTTCGTTGGTAAAGATGGAGTTTACACTACCAAAGAAAATAAAATGAAGATTACTGGTACTTTTGACTTTGTTGATTTAGGTGATAACAAAAATGAAGTGAACAATACCATTTCGCGTCTAGATGATTCTAAGTATCTATTGGTTGTTGAGGGTCCAGATGGTTTTGGAACGAGAACATGGGATATTACCAAAAATACTTTAATGAATGATAGAAGTCCGTTCGACAATGGTATGACTGACATTCCAGATTTAGACGTGTACTACGACATGGATAAGCATTACTTTACTTTTGATATTGATGAGCAAGACATTCCTACTGATGGAAGTAAGGTAGTTTTTAAATTTACCGTTTACAATAATGGTTTGACGGGTGGATCAAAAGCATCCTATCGTTTAGAAGTTTCAGCTCCAGGTGTTGCATATAAAATATTGCGACCGACCTCGTTACAAAAGACTGTAAATCAAAACTATGTTGAAGTTGTTATTGAGTCTAAGAATTCTACAAGTGTAATGGTAGGAAAAAAAGAAGCGCAAAAAATTAGCTTTGATGATGACATGGATGGCGACGTAGATACTACCGATGCTTATCGTGCAATATTCACTGATTTAAAGCCAGGAAAGGCAAATAAGATTCCAATTACAATTACACGCGGTGCTGACAAAGTAACAGATACGATTGAAGTTTTCTACGCACCTACCAATATTCAAGGCGCTCAACATATGGCGCCAATGGATAAGATAGGTAAAGTTTTTGGAGGAAAAGTTGCATTGACTTTCCCTAAAGAATCCTATCTAATGAGAACAGATTATACAGTCGCTGAAAATCTGCGTGGTCAAGTATTTAAAGGACATAACATCTTGTTTGGTATTGCAAATACGGATGACGGTGTTGTAGATCGATATGATTATTTAGAAGAGAGACCGAAAAACTTCGATGACACTGTACAAGACTTAGGAAGACAGTATAAGAATTCCTTTGATATGCACTTTATTAAAGCAAGTAATGTATTTTGGATCGATGCAGGTATGGCTGATAATCCAAATACAGATGAATACGATCCATATCAATACGGTATGTTGCCTATTTTGGCCATCCCTGATCCAAAAGAAATGAATCCTCGCTTGTACAATTTTAACGAAGTTCCTAAGAATCGAGTTCTTATGCCTACAAAGCGGGGAACCCTTGAGTTATCATATGATGAAAATGTGGTTCCAAGTGCAGCTCATACCTTAACAGTAATGCGCTATGACCCAGAGAAATTCTATTGGGAGAATCTTGGCGGTGTTGTAAATACTGGGAAAAAGACAATTAAAGTTCCGTTTGACCGTTTTGGATATTATGTAGTAGCAAAACTGAATGACTCCTTCCGTGATGTAGTACATCACCCTTATGCTCGTAATCATATGGAAGCGATGTTTGCAAAAGGGGTAGTTCTTGCAAAAAGCTCACTGGATTTCGCTCCAGATACAGATACTACGCGTGGGGAATTCGCTGCAATGGTAGTACGAGCTTTGCAGTTACCACTTGTAACAGATGTTTCAAAGCCAAGCTTTGATGATGTAATCATGGATTACACTCCAACGGATCTCTATGATTATCGTCACATTGAGACAGCAGCAAGGTTAGGAATTGTAAAGGGAACTGACCCTAGAATCTTTAACCCACAAGGTAAAATTACTCGTCAGGAAGCTGCTGTCATCTTAACACGTGCATTGAAATTGAAAACTGGCACTTCTGCGTCAGCTAGTAAATTAGGACTTGCAAAGCTTTTCAAAGATTACAATCTTATTAATGATTATGCTGCGCCATCTGTACTTGCAATTGCGAAATTGAAAATAATTGCAGGTTCACCGGTAGATGATCAGGATCCTAAAAAAGGGTTTGTATTTGAACCTAATGCAAATATTTTGCGCGGGGATGCAGCAATCCTTATGTCGCGTGTAATGACGAATCAAAAGAAAATACCTCCAGTTCTTGAAATCAAGTTGTAAGAACCAAAAGCCTTCTTTTTGGACTGGTCCAGAAGGAAGGCTTTTCAACTACTTTATACAAATTGGAGTGAGTGAAATGAAAAGAAAAATAGTCCTTACCTCTGTTGTAACGCTTCTAATTGGAGTGGGTACCGTTTATGCTGCTGGTAGCCCATATGGAAAAATAGGCAATTATGAACTAGTTGCTATTAACATGGATAGGGAAAAAACAAACGCTAAGGGTCTTTTTATTAATGGAGAAATTTACGTTCCTGTAAGTGAAATGCAAAAAAACAATAAAGTTGCATACTTCTATGATTCAGCTAACTATCAGACACATCTATTTTTTGGTGGTGGTAAGGATAGTAATGATTCGTTTGATCCCTATTATCGGGATAACGGTTACCAATATAAGTCTAAATCGGAGCTCGCAGCTGAAGTTATGAAAAACATACCATATGATGATGATCGGTATCATTCTGGTATGATGCATCAGGACATCATTAACATAGCATCCTTCGCAAAGGCTTTTTTATCCGTTACGGAAATGATGGACAATGCTGTTCAATCGAAAGCAAGCATTAATCGTGATCCCAATTTAGAGTTAATTAAACAGGGAATGGTTTATAGAGGTTTACCATTAGAACTCATGGATGATCGCATGAAAGCATTAGCAAATGAGCTTGGCGATCAGATTGGTAGAAGTGAAGAAAGAGATATGGATGATGTAAGAGACAATATTCAAGAAGCAATCAAGTATCAGAATAAAGCATTTAGAGTATTAGAAGATTGGTTGGAAAGCTCAGACGAAGATGACTTGGACGATTATAGAGATTATGTTGAAGAAGTGAGAGATAATCTTTACGAAGCGGTGGAGACATTAACCGGTGAAGTTCTCGATAAACCTGGTACTGTGAATGATGACAGTTTGAAGAAAGAAGTTGAAAAGTGGCTTCTGAATTCATAGACCAAATAGAAAACAAAAAGGGTAGAGGTCAGATAATTTCTGAACCTCTATCCTTTTTGTTTAAGTATAATGCCAGAAAGTAAATTTAAGGTGCAACTGTCAAACGGGCGTCTTTTCCTCCCAGGATCTCGAGTAACTGATATGTAGCAGAACAAACTATCTCAAAAATTTCTGGATGGTAACCTTCCTGAATATTGTCCGGAAGATAGAACTTATGTGAGTGAATTAAATCGTAGACATAATGATAGTCTTGTAGTAAATCTTCATTTTTCTCCCGAGAAAAACGGATACCAGGGAGTACATTATTGTGTCTCTGAGATAATGATTTAAACTCATTGTGTAGCTGCAACAAACTATTAATGAGTGGAAAACGTAAAAGGGGATCTTCTTGTATCGATAAGAGCATGTTTGCATTCTCGGGGTTAAACAAGCTAAATGGGTGTATTGAAGTCGTTAATAACTCAGCTGTGTTTAACATCTCATCCCTTAAATCATCATGAATGGATTGATCCTCAGTAGAAAGAGCATCATTTAAGTACTTATTAAAGCGATCGAATAATGATAAACTGTCATAACTCTCTTGGTAGTCTACAACTAAATCAGAAAAGAATAATGAGGTCCTATAGAGCCAAGCGGCTTGATTTGGGTCGAAAAATTGTAATGGCCTGACATTTTCGGGAGAAGTTATAGCTAGAGAATTACAAAGCTGGGCAATTTTATAGAAATATGCTTTATTTATACATTTATAATCATCGTTTTTAGTTTTTTTGGTTTCGATCGTGATATTAATTTGTCTCCGCCAATTTGATAGGCTATTAAATAGTTCATCGCTCTCAATGTCTTTGGAACTTTTGGAATGAACAACCAGTAAATGCATCAGTTTATTGTTGATTTTAAATGTAAATCGCTCAGTAATAGATCGAGAGGTTTTGATAGCCCATCCTGATTCAGTAATGAACTGGGCCCATACCTCTTTTGGAATAAAGTATCTGGTCTTAAGCTGTTTTGTTTGCGAGGTAATGATAGACTCGTCTTGTTTATCTATGGGGTGATAGAAGAGCTCAACCATCTTCATTTCTCTTGGTTGAATGTATCTTAATGCAGCAAGTCGACCTTTTAATTGAAGGAGACTACTTATCTGATCGATAGTAAAGTAGTTTTCCTTAAAAACCGCAAGCTGTATCTCAGATATAGTTTTTGTTTGGACATCCTGGAATGAAATGGCCATCTTGAGTATCTCCTTTTACATTAACATGTTAAAAAAGCTAAAATGCATACCGAAGAGACTAAAACATATTGTTTTAGTAACATTTACCCAAGATTATACACTATGGTATCACTTGTTACTAATATTTTCTAAAATGGGCATAAAAAAATGCCCACCAAGCATGGGTAGGCTTGCGGGCTCTTTTTGGAAAGGGACAAGGATACTCTATTTTTTCAAGTCTCACGGGCAAGTGGAGAAAGGAATAACCTAGAATATCCTTATCACTTTTATTATACTAAACGTTTATCATATTTTCAAAAAAAGATATATTTACTGTTAGATTTAGGATGCGTATAATGTAATTAGATTTTTATGTTTATTTTTTGCCACCAATTGGTGAGCGACTGAAGAACAAGGTAAAGCTCATCTGCTGAGCACTATGAATCTTTTAGGGGATTCGTATGTGCGAAGTAGATGGGCTTTTTTTTGCTTGTTCTTCTTTTTACATACGAAAAGGAGGTGTTACCATTGGGGATTTCTGAAATTCGAAGGCTGTTAATTGGTCTAATTGGATTTCTGTTTGTGACTATCTATGGGTGTGGTCAGTTGTTACATCGTAACACAATAAGGATGATAAAGGAGTGGCAAATGGTATGAATTTATTAATCCAAAGGCCAACTGTTCTTACATCAGAATGGGTATTTACTAGTAAAGATGGACCTGACCAAATGGCCCAAAAATTAGTTAGCCATGGGTATACAAAAGCAGCTGAGGGTTTTATTCGATCGGTTGAAGGGAGATCGTTTACGATTTATTGGAATCGTCGAGATCCTTCGTCAAACGGGCAATATCTGTACTATGCACATTATAATGGTGACCCTACGCATGGCGTGACCTCTTTTGAAGCTATGTGCAGTAAATTACGATTTTGTAAAAGGTCTTTTTCAATTTACTTACCTGTTATCAGAAAAGGTACAGCTTTAAAGATTTTAGGGTTAGGGTTCCAAGAAAAAATGGAGTCAACCTCCGCAAGAGCGCGATGTTATGAACTTGATGGTATCAGTTTGTTTCAATTTGATGATGGGGTTGTTCTCCAGACTCGTACACGCTTTAAGAAACAGTGGAAATGTTTGCAAAAAAAGACAATTTGGATACTTGAAAACATGAAAAATCTCACGGGCATAGAAAAAGCGGTTTAACTGAGATAAGCGTTAATCAGTTTTTTCTAAAAAAGGACAAGACATAGGAGAGGGTCATAGTGAAGGTAAAAGTACAAAAGAGTTTGTTAAGCGAAGCGATTAATATTGTTGGTAAGGCAGTATCTTCTTCCTCAACACTCGAAGTCTTACAAGGCATACTAATCCAGGTAAAGGGGAACGGCTTATTATTCACTGGATACAACAACCAGTTTGCTTTTATTCATGAAATTCCACTTTCTTCTGAAGCGGCTGATTTAGTAATTGAGACAGAGGGTTCCATTATTCTCCCAGCTCGTTACTTTAGTCAAATTGTTACAAATTTAAGAGGGAATGTCATTGAAATTGAGCAAAAAGATGGTTATCAAGTAATAATCAGTTCAGAACTGCCTGCCAAAAAGGGGAAGAAGGCAGCTACCTCTAGGCATGATCTTTCGGGATTGGATCCTTCGAAGTATCCAGTTCTCCCGTTAGTAGAGCAAAGCGAAAGTCTGAAAGTGCATACTAACATACTAAAAAACATGGTGAAATCAACAATTATTTCAATTGCAACTTCCGAAACAAGACCGATATTAATGGGTGTTAAGTTCGAATATGACAGCCAGAAGTTGAAAATGGTGGCTACAGACTCGCATAGACTTTCTCAGCACGTATATGCTATTAGTGCGGATGTTGAACCGTTTGAGATTGTAGTACCAGGATCATCATTAAAAGAGCTCGTTAAGGTGCTACATGAAGATTCGGAAGCGGATATCTGCACAAATGGACAGTACATGTCCGTCTTAAATGGGAATACTACCTTCATTACTCGTTTATTAGAAGGGCAATATCCAGATACAAATCGGATCATTCCAACAAATTTTAATACTGAAATAACCGTAAATCCCAAGGAAATCATTGATGCAGTGAAATCGTGTGATATTTTTAGGGAAGACGGTAAAACAGTTATTACTTTGAATTCAATTAAGGAAGATGGAGTAGTAACCCTTACTTCAGCTAGTAATCAGGTAGGGAAGGCTGAAGAGGTATTGTATACCGATAGAATCGATGGAATAGATATAAAACTCTCATTCAATGCAAAATATGTCCTTGAAGCATTAAATGTATTAGACGAGGCAAAGAAACCGATAGATCTGTCTTTTTCGGGGAATATGCATCCATTTACTTTACGAACTCAGGGCAATGGCGATATTCTGCAACTAGTATTGCCAATAAGAAAATAATTAAGTTATGAAATGCCCTTTAGTAATAATGCTAAGGGCATTTCTATATTTTTGGGGAGGGTAAAATGAACCAAGTATCAACCTTCAGAGCTCGAGCTAGATTCCGTAAATTCATTCGAAAATGGAGAAAGTCAGGCTTACCTTTTCATACTGGACTTGGAAGACCGAATTTTATAACAGAAATCGATCGAAAAAAAATCTACTTCAAAACCGAAGCAAGTGTTAACGCTATCGTCATACCAGTAAAAAAAATAAAGGAAGCCATGGCTTTTATCTACTACAAGCGAACAGCGACTCGTAGGGAGTTAGAGAGGTATTCAGAGTATAGTTCTCTTTTAATGGGACTCCTCCAGGGGATATTTCCAGTGTGGCAGGTTAACGATTCATGGGAAACGCTCGAGGGACTTGTTAGAGCAGATAAGTACGATTTTATTGCGATTGGTGGTACTGTAAATTTATTTAACTCCCAGAAGAAAAGAAGGCTTTTCGATAAGATCTTTGCCGCCTTTCCAAACGGAAGATTTCATATTTTGGGACTCAGTTCGGAATTGCTTTATCGTTATAAGTGGTTTTCTGCAGACTCAACAAGTTACCTAAACCCACGAAAGAACGATTCAGATGGAAGGAAAACCATTATAACACCTAGAGGGTTCGAAATTGCACCGAGGGATTGGTCTACAGAACAATGTAGGGCTTATAGTATACAAGCCCTTGTTTCGCTAGAGGAAGCATACAATGGTACTCAAATCGAGAGCATACTGGACCCCATTATGAGCTCAAAGGAAGAGACTCTCCGTATGAAACCGAAGCGAGGCGAGGCATATAATGCACAAATATCTATGTTTGATTTTATTCCAGATGAGGCTATCTAAGGCTATAAAAACATTGGGAACTATTACCCTTAAAGCAGAGACATGTTGTGCTTCAAGTCTCTGCTTTATTAGTACCAATCTGGTAAAATATCCAAAAGGAGATGGGAAAGTGAGGCAGACCAAAGAGCAAAGGACATTTCGATGGTATTTAGAGTTCGTATATTATGGGAATATTATTGGATTCCCTTTATTAACATTTAGTTTATTAGAAAGAAATGTAATGTTTACAGCAATATCTACCATATATCTCTTTACCAACATACTGAGCTATATAGGATATGTGTTTTTTACTAATTGGAAAGAAAAAATGCCAACTTCTTATAATCCGATAAATCAGGTTATGGAACTGCATATTGGAATGTCAATGAATAAACAAAAAATTATTACTATGACTGGAAAGACTATTCTTGACGCTCGAAGGATAAATAAGCCGATCCTTTTTTATACTTGGCATTCTTCACAGCAGAATATAGTTGCTAAGTTTGGAGATAATATCGTTGTTACTAGACCTACTATTTCAGAATGGATTCACATCGTTTATCCAATTATGATTTTCATTCTGTACTTTAAGTTCAATAAGGTTTGGGGCTTTTGGAGAATGAAGAAGTACATCTTATTCACTGATCATATTGATGACAGAATCCTTGAAAAATACGAACGGCGATACAGCAAATTTAAACAAGAATCTAAATCGTTAAATTTCAAAACGATCAAGCTTTTTTGCTTCCAAATCTTTTGTATATCTTTTTGGCTTGGATTAACCTGGTGGGTGGGAGTAACGTATATTCCTAAGCTAATCATAAGCATCTATTGATATTGCTCAACTTACATGTTCAGTATTAATGTGTCTAATCTTAACGAAGAACGGGAGAGGTTGAAATGGCAGGATACAAAGTAACGATGAAAGACTCAGACAGTGGGATCTATATTAGACACGTTGAGGCTAATAACGAACAGCGAGCCATAAAGTATGCTAATCGATACTTTCATGGTGAATGTATCTGTGTTGTGGAAAAAGAGTTTGCAGACCAAAGCTTCCCTGTTACCCAAATGGTCGATGGTGTCTATTACGAGATAATAGCTGATCACGAATACACCAATGATATTGTGGGCTTCACCAAAAACGGTGATAGATTAACTGTCACGATAAAAGGTGGGGATTTTCCTGAAGATGGCCAACAATTTTTCTTTGATCTTTCAATCGTAAATACCGTCAATTACTGCGAAGAGTATGATATTTCAAGTTTGACATTATATGATTTGGAACACGTAGAATTTGAAATTTATTCCCAAATAGCTACTCTACAGGTCATTCCGGATAGGTACCAAGGAAAGGTCGGCACATTATAAGATCTTATTGTCGGCTGAATTTAGACAAAAGATAGGTGGCGTCAAGCTGCCTATCTTTTGTCATGCTAAAAGGAGAGTAATAATTAGATCTTCAAATCAGCCTAACTGTGTAGTAGTATAAGACTTAAGTTACTTGTTTTTTGATGCAGCTGAGAAATCAGTTAGCGAATATTAAGGCAGAACATAAGTCCATTTGTTGGATATACGAATCCTAATTTAGGAAGAGTGAATCCCACATTTGGACTTTTTTGTTCTGCCTTTTTTTATTTCCAAATGAGGGGAGAATGGTATGGTTATGTCGAACATGGAAGTTGTTGATCTTGTACCTCAATATGCTAGCTTTTGTGAGGGCAGATACGTGATGCTTAAAAAGATGGCCAATGACGAATTGTTTACCTTTATTAAAGATACGGATAACCTGCGGACGGCTTTATATTATGTAGGTAGTCAATTGAAAGACAAAAAAATTCAAGTATCCCATTTACTTTATGATCAGCACAAGAAGGAAGTATTAGCAACTAATAGTCTTGAGCTATTAATCATGAGGCAATTGAAAAAACAAAAAGGAATTGTGTTTATACATCCCTTTGAAGAAAATATCATATGGATTATTTAACTAAATACCTTGTGTGAGATAGAGCAAAGCTCATCGTTATTGTTATAAACATGCGATGCAATTGCAGATAAACTACAAAGTGAACTTTAATAAATTGAAATGTGGTGAATGGAAATGTCAACTAGCTTTGTTCCATTGGAAGTGTCAGATGTGGATCTTGTTTTAGGTCTACATGATATCAAAAAGCTTCTTCCAGACTGGTATACTATCCCTACAAAGTTTAAGGAAGGTCACACAAAATGGAACCGGTTGTATAGGTATATTCGTTACAGATTTGATGTGCCAGGAACATTTCGTTCTTTTGAGGGCGTTGACTTTCAACAGGCTTGGCGTCATGTGCGTACAGTAATGAAGTCGAGTGGTATTAATACTGAATACAAAGAAGCTGCCTGCGCATACTTGCTTAGCCTATGGATAGAAAATTGGGAGCTCAATGATGATTCCATGACTGACGGTTCCCATTATTTAATGAGTGTATGGATGGAAGAATGGGATAAAACAAGCTGGATGTAGGGTTCTGTAAACGCGGGCATTGTGCTCGCGTTTTTTATTTATTGTAAGTAGGGCAACCACTTTGTTATAATTGCACTAAGTTGATTTGTGTTTTTGTCATGCTACCATAGTGGTAAGCGAATGCATATAAGATAAAGCTCTTTGCGAGTATATGGAAACAAGAATTAGGTTTCTATACACTTACAAGGGGCTTTTTTGCGTTCCTTGATAAATCACGGGCGAATGGAAAGGAGAAGAAATGTTAAAGGTTTTGATGAGGTATCTTTAGAAATAGGTATTGGGGACAGGGGTGTAAATAATGGATCAGTTAATGCAATCTAAAATGAAAGTGTCTGAAATGCAGGAAAACCAAGAGTACATTTTTACAAATTGGTTCTTCTCAAATAGGGCTAATGAAACAACTGTAATTAAAAAGGACAATGAATTTTTTTATGTTACCTATAGGGGAGGCGAATTTCAAGAGGATCAAACGGTTAAGTTTGATGACAGTGCCTTCGATTGGGTTGAATATAATATTAATATTCCTAACTTGTTATTGGAAGATATTGAAGAAGCATCAGTTATACTGTATGAATTGTTCATGTCTAAAGAACCGGATATTTGCGAAAGTGTCCAGGTAATCTAAACTTGAAAGAGTAATTGATATTCGGAGAAGAATAGGACAGGAGGGTGGCTATTTAGCCAGCCCTCTTTTTCATTTACTGATCAGTAGAGGAGAGAGGGATATGTCTGAATCGTATTTCTTTGTTACCGTGTCAGAAAGTAGAAAGTTACAAGTAGAATCAATAGAACAGGCAGTTGCATTATGTTCTGCATTATGTGACCGTGAGAATTTAGGAGTTCAAGAGTACTACACGAGGAATATCGGCTTAGTACTAGATACTTCAGGTTACTTAGTTGCAGATGTATCATATACGGGCATCCTGTTTGGGTACGATACAAGAGTTCTAGAATCACTAGGTACCTGGTATCGCTCTGAGTTTACGGAAGATGAGAACGGTCTCGCGTCACCTGGGTTAGCTCGGAGAAGGGTCAATGACGGTGATTCACTCAAAGCGTACTTCTTAATGGATCAGGCAAAACGGCTGGTCATGAAGGTCAATTCTATGGGGTTTCATGCCTGGTATAACGAAGAGGAAGATGCATTTTACTTTAGATTTAGCAAAGAAGCATTGGACGCGACTCAGTCAGAAGTTTATAGTGCTGAGACAGTCCTCTTTAATGAAGTTGATGCTATACGAGCTTATCCTATCGGTGCCGGTAAATGGCCCTGGAAAGAGGCTTTATCAGAAAATCGAGGTGCAGCAATTGATGACAGTGTCTTAGTGGAGTCATTTTTAGAAAAAACCAATAATGTTCAAAGCCAACAAAGTAAGAAACCAGCAAACAATGTAAGGTTTGCATTTCAAAAGGATAGCGAGAGTAATTACCTTGTTACGGATAGGTTAACAAATCGGTCGACACGTATTCCGATTGAAGGACTAAAAATAGTAAGACATGTTCTGAATGCTTTGTTCGGGGAAAAATAAGTTGATGACGCCGGATAGGGCCAAGCCATAGAGGAGGTCATTAATTATAATGACGTCCTCTTCTGTTATAAAAGGGGGGGTTGAATTGACTAAACGTGTAGCATTCATCATTGAATCAAGTAATCGAATGAAAAGAGCAGCTGCTAAGCAATTTTACAGAGGAAGATATTCAAGGTGGATTAATCACGTTATTGATTACATGGAAGTAAGGAACTTTCCAGAAGAGGATATTTTCTTCTTATCATTTCATGGGAATCGGATTATCCCTTTTACAGCAGAGATTGAGGATTACCCCAAGCGAAGCGGTGAAGTAGCTAAGACTGATCAGAAAGTGCTTGCTCAGAGCATAATTGAGTTTCTTCAGAAACAGTACGATCCAAGGACCATAATTGAAATACACGCTGGAAAAAACGTTTACGAGGAACTAAAACCCCTCCTCGAGTTATATGGGTATGGTTATAAAGTATTTGCTGAAGAAGAGGCTTTGAGTAGCAAACATAAGCCGTATGTGGAGCTCATGGAGCAGGAAAAAAAATACCGACGACTCAAAGATATGCAGAAAGAAAAGTTGTTTTTTTCTTCTCTATTGGAGTATCGGAATATTCAAGAGGCTGAGCAAATTCTTGATTTAATTGGCTTCCAATCGGAACATTATGGACGAGTAGTAGAGGAAATAGTCGAAGAAGTTCGAGAGCAGCTAAGAAATTATTATCAAAGAAGTAAAGATGAGAGAAAAGCACTGAGCGACTTTGAAGCCCAAAGTGAAGAAGACTCTGAATTCAAGCATGTAGAGTCATTCTTTCGAGGGATACGTGGTCCAGCTGATCTAACTAAGAACCTAGACCAATACCAAGCAATAAAGAGTAAATGTGGAAAGACATTAGCAAAATTCACTAGGTATTTGATTAAACATGAGTATGTAATAAAAACAGAGCGGAATATCAGTGATGCTCTGTTTCGTTTGCAAATTGCCCTATTGAAATGAGAGATATAAGGTAGGAGAACATTATGAAGTATCAGGCATATAGACGAAAATCTTTCCTTTAATACAGGTGCGATGAGGGAGTGAGTACCTAGTGGTGTAGGACGACAAGTAGCTAGGAAGCAGACTCATTTTAGAGACCAGTGTGTCCACCCTCGAACTGATCTCCCAATGTGGAAGAGTAGCACTCACTAAGCATCCTACACTTAGTGAACAAGGGTAAACAAACAGGGCCCTACCTTTTCCGAAAACCTACGTTTCGGAAAGGGAGATTTTCATGAGTAATCGATTGAATATTCGAGAAGGACTTCATGTCTTAGATTGTTTTGAAGGTATTAAGAAGATGGGAGATGAGTCTGTCGATACGGTAATTACCAGCATTCCGTATTATGCTGTCAGAGACTACGGCCATCCACAACAGTTTGGATTAGAAAGCGACCCAGCTGAATATATTGAGAAGATCGTTAATCTTTTTAATACTGAAGTGTACCGTGTACTCTCTAAAACGGGTTGCGTATTTCTTAATATTGGTGATGTATATGGTGGTGATCGATCCGGTCACCGTCCAACCAATACTAGAAACCACAAAGGACATGTAAGTAGAAAAATGGATACGAAGGAGCCATGGGCAAAACCGAAGCAACTTATGCAAATTCCTGCTAGAATAGCCATTGCAATGCAGCAGAGAGGCTGGATTTTACGGAATGAATTAATCTGGTATAAACCCAATGCTTGCCCGCAGTCCGTGTCAGATCGTTTCTCAAACAAGTATGAGAAAGTATATTTCTTTGTTAAAAGTCCCAAATACATCTTTAATTTACAAGATATAAAAATACCATGTTTAACAAAAGGAGCGACAAAAGGTCATTATTCTATTGGCGGAGCTAATTATAAAAAATATGGGCAGCGTAGTTACAGCGGTAAAGAATGGGTACCAGGATTAAATGGAAAAAACCCTGGGGACGTATTTAGTGTTCCGACAAGAGCATATAAAGGTCCCCATCCCGCTGTATTTCCACCCAGTCTTATTGAACCCTTTGTAAAAGCTTCAAAAGAAGGAGGCATCATTTTAGACCCTTTCGTTGGAACAGGTACAACATGGGAAGTTGCTTTACAGTACAATCGTCGATTTGTTGGCTTTGAAATAAATCCCGATTTTGCTGATGAGGCAGTTAAGCGTACTTCACTTGTTCAAATGAAGCTTTCAATCTAATTAACATAAGATCTAGGTGAAAAGTATAGAAATTTAAACTACTATCCCTTATAATGGGTGTAACTTTTATTTTTCTGTGGCAACCTGATAGCAGGTTAGCGAACCAAAAGATACAGCGTCCATTTGTGGGCATCTATTTCCTTGTAAGGGAGTAGTGTGCCTGCAAATGGTTTTTTTATGACCTCCTTTGTGGAGCAGCGATAGTTGCGCCATAAGGAGGTTTCTTTGTTTTTAAGGGATACTTTCGATATATTTTCAAGATTATGTTGGTTACATTTTGATCGGAGGAAGGAAAACCGATGAACAGATCTAAGTGGGTTTATACGCCAGAACAGTTAGGGGACTTACCTGAAGGATCGGTTGGAATAGTATTAGATGAACGATCGGCGTCGTACCGAGTATGCTGGTTTACTACAGACGGAGCTCATATTTGTGTAATACCTACATGTTATGTTCGTGACTACTCCATTGAATCCGAGCTAACAGACTTGTCTTATCTTCTTTTTGAAGCAAAGATAATGGGGGATCAGGAATGGTTTGATGATTTAAAGAGTAGATTTGACTTGTTGAAGCTTATTTCTGGCTATGAGCCTGGTAAGAATCATGAAACTATGAATATGGTTCAACAAGAAGCTAGTGGTTACTAGTGCGGAGTGAGTAAATGTAGGGTGAGTAATCCATGGACAGGGTTAAGAAAGCACATATCAGTACTAATGAAAAGACACCAGCCCCTATAGCCTGGTGTCTTTTCATTAGTATAGACTTTCATCATGTGTAACCTACTTATTAAGGAAGATCATTAGTTGAGAGAGCCATGGGGTTAGGTTTAGACCGGCATGAACAACTATACACACCCAGAGGTTCCTTGTTACGTAACGAATACTCCCCAATAGGATACCTGATGCAAATAATGAAAGAGATTTAGCTAAATCAAAATGAAATAAGACAAAAATTAATGCAGTAATAACCACTGCAAAGATTGGCCTATATTTTTGTTCTAGGAATGTCTGTAGAACTCCCCGAAACATTATCTCTTCTGTGATTGCAGGAGTTATTGTCACCGTAAGAAAAGATAGGGCGGAGAATAATAGTCCAAGATGAAATGCTGCTTGAATCTCCTCGGTGAAGGCATTTACTCGGAGGGATTGGTTCGACCAGGAGAATAATTGCTCAAGTTGCAAGAGGCAATACACAAATAGGATAGTTCCGATTATTATACCTGTTTGATTTTTAGTAAAAGTAGGGAATTGAACATTAACTAGACGCAACATCTCCATTTTTCCTTTAAAGAAAAGGGGGAATAAAAAGCAACAAAACAAGATGAACCTCATCACATAAAACAACAGAGTTGTTTGTGTTGATTCAAAAATCCAATTCCTAGATAAGAGAGTATGATACAAACCAGTTATTGAATAATACAAGGCGAAGACAAGGATGCAATCACGATAATGAATTACCAGATCTGCTTCACAATTATTCCCAAGTGTTTTCCGATGGCTTTTCAATGCTAGATCCTCCTGAAGTCAAAAACATTCTATAACTTACGAACAAAGAATCATTGGAGCTATACCTACAACTATATTAAATTGTAATTGATAGGTAAATTACAATATGATAAAAATTATGATTAGATAATTGAAAAGTTATAGGGTGTTACCTTTTTCATTGTTATACATTCGTTATCAGATCACAACGTGGGGGTTTATCATGAATATAGGGATACGAATTCGAGATATTAGAAAGAGCAAAAAAATGACGCAAGATGAACTTGCTCAGGGAATTTGCTCGAGAAAGTACATAAGCTCAATAGAGAATGGACTTATAACACCATCAAAAGCTATGCTTGAAAAAATTCTGGAAAAGCTACAGGTTTCTCCAGACTTTTTAAGTCCAATTCATACCTTTAGCTCAGAAGAATTAACACGCCGAATTTCGAAGTTGATCGATTTGTTAGATGAAAAGCGAATTGAAGAAGCTGAATCTCTATTAACACAATTATCGAGTATACCTAAGTCATTCGGACATGAAGCTATTATTTATTGGGCAATGGGAAAACTGGCGGAATTAAGACGCGATTTTAATAAAGCCGAAGAATACTATTCCCAAGCGGAAACAGTTTCAAAAGATATTGCTGATATTTCAACCAGAGTCAGGATACTCGATTCAATTGGGACGTTCTATTGCCGTTTTAGGGACGACGTACCAAAAGGATCATTTTTGTTGAATGACGCATTTGAACTCCTACGTAAATATGATCTATCTGGCAGACTGAAAATCAATGTTTTAATTAGTTTAGGTAACTTGTCTCTTCGTTTGTCGGAGTATGTATCGGCAATTAGGTTGTTTAAGGAAGTATACTCTACTCAGGAAGCTTATAATACCCAATATAGGTTAGAGGATACTTTTATGGGGTTGGGGATCGGATATGCTGCTTCAAGTCATCATGAGGAGGCTGAATATTATAATCAAAAAGCTATCGATATCTATGAGAGTAAAGGGAATGATGAAATTCTTTATATGGGTTGTATAGGGAACATGGGGATTTTCTACAGGATGATAGGTAGATACGATGCATCTTTAGAATATCTTAAGCGTGCTCAAGATGGATATAAATCTCTTGGCTTTGCTATTGGACACGAGAATAATTCGATTGAACTAGCTTTGACTTATAAAGCAATGGGTAATTTTGAACACGCAAAACAATTACTTCAAAGTGTAGCGGATAATGGTCAAGACTCGGCTTCATCAGAAGCAAAGTCTGTTCTTACTGAACTTTTACTGGAAGAGAATAAAGTAGAAGAAGCTTTTCAATTGTTCATCGATGTGTTTGATACAATAGCAAATTTGCCTCCAAACAGACCGTTATTCCATACATATCATAAAATAGCTAACATGCTAATGGAGCAAGGGGAACATCATAAAGCTGCTATAATGTTTAAACGGATATCCACTATGTTAGTTAGATAAATTACCCATGTGAGTACAAATGGGCATTATTGGGAATAAAAGGTTTGGAAAAGTCTATATTATCAGCAGTTAGTATGGTATTTTTTAATAGAATTAGGATCAATATTAGTGAGGGGCTACTATGACTACTTTTTTTAATGAAAGAGCAGCATTACAAATGAACCTCGAAAGTTTATTAAAGATGCGTCACAGCCTACGGGTTAGTTTTGCTGAACAAGATAAAGCGCTCTCTATTGAAATCAAAGAAATTATCGATCGTGTCTCTAAGTTAGACCAATTAAGTGTACAACAAACGTTTGAGAATGGTGATAAACATTTCCACAATGCTAACGAAGAAGTGTCTACAGGTGATCTTACTCATCAGCAAGAAGAACCCATGACCAATTTACCAGTAGCTAAGAGACGTTCCTACAATTCCATTGATTATCCGAGAATTACGCGATGTCTCGAAGATATAGTAAAGAAGTCAGATGGACCTGTACCTTTGAAAGAGGTTGTATCCATTTTGAAGAAGGATAACATTTATATGTCTAATTACTACATTACAATTCAAAAAGTATTAAAGGAAACAGAGAATGTTGAGTCTTTAAAGCAAGGAAAAAAGTTATTCTTAGTGTGGAAGAATAATTAAATAAGTAATTACCAAGTTATAGGTAGGAGGTTTGCGATTGAGTCCGGATATAATGAACCAATTTCTAAAAGAATTAAGTAAAGACATGATGCTTCAGTTGGAAGATTTAACTTATGAGAACTTAATTGATCGGCTTCCTAAGTTACGATCAGCAGTATCGATACTAGAGGAATTACCTTTATGGAATAGTACTGAGAATCCAGTAGAAAACGAAGCGGATGTTGTATCTCTAGACGTTTTTCAAGAAGAGTGGATGAATAAAAATGAAACACCCAAGAATACTCAGAACGTGACTTTCAATCAACCAACCGAGGTACATGAAACTGTCTTAACTCGTGAGCTAAAAGGAGGGTATGCCGATGGGCGATATATCGGAGAGAGTATCATTAGGCGATTGAATTTGGATCACAACGATATCATAAGAGTCACTGATAACAAAGGAAAACCTTATGTAAAGATAATCAAAAAAGGACCGATGATTCCAAGACAAAATCGAGTTCAATTTAACCTCTGTCATGTCGAAGAGATTCATGGACAATTTATTATCCAGAGCTATTATAAGAACAGCAGTGAACTAGAGCCTCTTCCAATTGAGGCCATTACATTGCCATATGATGAAGGCAAAGAGTTAGGCAAGGGTGCATTAGTTGATATTGCATTTTTCACTCAGCATCCTAACAATGTTTCTGTTATTTGGAAACATGAGACAACCATGTTTTCGGACGCTGCACCGCTTCCATCTTCGATTAACAAAAAGAGTCTCCCTTCTTCATCATCGGATAATACTCTTGCAGCCGTATATCCAGAACTAAATAATAAAAAGGTACTAGTAATAGGTGGAGATGATAGGCACGCTGATTATCGGGATAGTATTGAAGCGTGTGGAGGCGAATTTACGGGCTTAAAAGGAAATGCAACAAAAGATGTTTTAAAAACGTATATAAGGAAATCTAATGTGGTAGTAATCATTATTACGGCAAGTAGGACTCATACTGGCGAGATTAGTGGTCCTATTTGCAAAGAACTTCAGATTCCCTATACAAGAGTACATAATGATGGGGTTGCGTCAATTTTACGCGCAGCTGCTAATCCTCGATCCGAGGGGATTATGAATATATAATTTTCAGGGTAGAGAATTAAGCGTGTTTTGAAAAGGAGAAATGTATGGATTTGAATCAATATTATCAGCAGCTCCTAGTTCAATTTTCTAATTCTAATCCGACTAGAAAGATAGATAAATTCACGGTTACAGAGTTTGAGGAAGTTTTAAAGATTACCAAAGATATTCATCTAAGAATTGGCGACATACCTAAAGATTCATTAGCGTTATTTTATGACTTATTAGAATCTAAACGCCAAAGATTAAGAAGACTTATGTTTGTCTTAAATATCATATGTACGATAATGACAGCCATTGTATGTGGATTTGTATTATTCTATTCTCTAATGTATATTGACGAATCGCTTTTTTCTTCACCAGTAATCTTATATTCTATAATTTGTACCGGAATAGTGTTTGTTGCTACTTATTTAATTTTTTTAAAAATCAATAATCGCTATGGTTTAATCCTTTTGTTTAAGGAATTGACTAGAAGCCTAATGAAATAGTGTCTCGTAGAGTAGAAAAAGGTTGGCTTCCTTACTTTTAGGACTTTATCATAGAGCTAACATAAATGCTTGTTGAGTAATGGTTTAATAATAGGTTAAAATGAGCGTAGATTTACTTTGTTTATTAATGCGGCCATACATTGGTCAGCGAATGAAAAAGCAAACTAAAGTCCATTTGACTGGACATACGAATGAAGTGCAGAATTCGTATGCTCTAGGAAAATGGGCTTTTTTTGTGCATTTTTCAAAAATACGAAAAGGAGAGAATGTAAAATGAAAGGGTCAAAATTGAATCAGAACAAAGCTTTGCTAGATCATCTGGAGGATAAAGCAAACCGACATTGTCGAATGAGATATGTGGTTTTTACCAAGAAATATCTTGGACACTCTTTTGAAGTATTAACAGAGACGAGTGAGCCTATTGATACACTTCAACTTATATACGGACAGAAGCCCCGATGTATCGAAGCAAATCCCCGCTTAGTTTTTGACCAATTACAGAAGAAAATTATCGCAGGAAATAATGAAGAACTCATCATTGAAACGATTAATCGGATTGTAATAGAAGAGGCGGGGAAACGGTTTTATTACCCGTTCCGTTCTAAGAAACAAACACAATAGCCTATGTATTCACTGATTTTAAAGACAAGGATAATTACTGTGACTTGAATCATATGGTTGGAGGAAATGGTCAATGAAGATTACCAAAGAAGAGTACATCAATACTGGTAGCAACTGCATGGTATATAGCTTGTGGATTGAGGCTAGTGGTAAAGTGAGATCAATTAACATCGATAAAGAAACTGTAATTGGTTGCAGCTTTACATATGATGATGACCTAGAGCCTAATGACACGAATGATTTATGGGTTAAATACTACGATCTTCCACTGGAGACGACGTTAGGCCCAGAATTGAATGATATAGGCATTCCAGCTGAAATTGTAGATCGAATAATGTATGTCATAACTAATATTATCTGGAAATATCGCTACTAATTGCGGTTGTATGAATATCGATGCCGCTTACAACTATTAGGCGAGTAGAAGAAACTGTTAGGAAGGGGCTCTTTGTGGGCACAAAACCAATTACGGGGATGTGTTCTTATAGAGTGCCTTTTTTCATTTTGATAAAGACCTTTCGTTGAACACCACCGGACCGAATTACGGGGTTTCACATGGAAGGTCTTTTTCATGGGTGTTGATCATGAGAAAGAGGTTGTACAATGCTTGAGCAAATCCTGACAGGGGTAGTTGAAGTAACAATGAATCGGAGAATAAGGGGAGTTATATTATGAACGTTCAGAGATTTGTTTTGAAATGTGTAGTTGCTCATCAAAATACTCCAATCTGCTTTCCTACGAAAACGGGTACTCGGATATGAGTTATTCATTTGCACTACCGCCATGGAAAGACGAGAATCCACTCGTCTATTCAAAAATCCAATTGTCAACAAAAATAAGGATGCTTAAACGTGAATACTATTTTCATCCTACGGATGAATTGAAAGTGGAGATCATTAGATTAGAAGAAATTAGAGACATGATGAATAACCAATAAAAGAATCATATAAACTAAGACACATCCGGAAAAGCCACGCAAACTTGAGAAGGATTTAATTCTGGAACGTCGACGGCTTCAATGCTATCCACTAGAAAAAAACGCCCTGATGGGCGTTTTCTGGCTATTTTACTATGTCTTTTAGTTCTTTTCCTGGCTTGAAGGCTGGTATTTTACTTGCAGCAATCTCAATCTCATCTCCAGTTTGTGGATTTCGACCTTTACGAGCTGCACGTTCACGTACCTCAAAGTTACCAAAACCGATAAGAGATACTTTTTCACCGTTTTGAAGTGAGTTTGCAATGCTGTCCAAAATAGCGTCAACAGCTTTGGTAGAATCCTTTTTAGTGAGTTCAGTTACTTCAGCTACTTTTGCAATTAGTTCGGTCTTGTTCATTTAGTTAACATTCCTTTCGATTAATATAATGTACATAATAAAGGTTTTTACGTGAATATGGAAGAGAATATAGAGAATGTTAGTTCGTATATGGGTGTTGAGTGGTCTGGTGTCTATTGTCTATTGTTTGTTATAGTATTAATACACACCATTGAGCTTCTACCATTTCATTCAGATAGATGGAAAGCTGGTATGATCTCTCAAGAAGAGTGGTTCAGAAATTTACCTTCAACTCAACTCGCGATAGATGTTATTGAGGAAATCGCTTGTTCTCGCCTAGTTAAGCATATTTTGGGTATAGGCTTACCTTGGGCGGATATATTAGGAAGTTTTCCTGATAAGTTCTATCTCGATGCACACTGCCTTTTAACTGGTACAAAAGGGCGAATTGGACATCGGATTTTTAAATTCATGCCAGTAAAAAACCCTGAAGGTCAATCAATAGTAATTTATTCTGGCAGTTCAATGAATCTGCCAGTAAATAAGCACGAAGCGGTTAACACAATAAGTGGAATGCTTGGATTAACAGAAAGTTAGGCTAAATGTGTTTCAATTTTCTAACAGAGGGAATGTTTATAATGCAGAGAAAATTAATGGTGAAAACCAAATGGAGAAGCGGCCGTTTTGGATATTACCAATAGGAGTGCGATTTATGGAGAAGAAGTTGATACAGCAGCAAGAGGACTTTTTTCGAACCTATTTTCAAACTGAAGCAGATCTGAAAAGGTTTATTCAAGATAAATGGGATTATACAGATGATTTGAGTCCGCGACGTATGCTTAACAATGTATACCGACTGGTAACCTTGTCAGATGACATGGATAAAATTCGCCCGGATCGAAGGGATTTAAGTGTTTTTTTCCTCGTTACCTGCATTGAGTCCCTTTATCAATATCTAACAAATCATCCTAAAATCCAGAAGCAGGAAATGGTCATCCAGTTTTTTGACAAACATCTGAGTGCAGAGGATAGAAAGATAGTCGAAGATAGTATTCATTTTAGCTTATTTGATGATGAAACAGGATATCACACTCAGATATCTATTGAGCAGTTTGCGCTCTTATTAACATCCATTAGGAACAATGTTGCTCATGAAGGAAATTATTGGTCATTTTCTTTTAATGAAGAGGGGTACGATGGTAATACCATTAGTGTACTAGATTCAAAACTACAAAAGGATGAGGGAAAAAAGACAATCACGTATGAGGTTTCTTTAACTTATAGTCAATTTAGAGATATTTGTATTCGTACGTTTATATCTTTTATCAATGCCCATTACAACCGTGTACATAGTCAATAAGTTCGGGGTTTTAGGTTGGCCATCGATATGAACGGGGCTAAATGGGAGCGGGTTACTTTAGAAACTGAACGTCTCTGATAAAGCAGTATGTTGGATACATGCTACAGGCTAGTAAAACTCAGTCCCATGTGGAGAATGTTGACGAGTAACTAGCCGGCGATTAGAGGGTAATGGATTATAAATTGCAGTATAGTATTAATAGGGCTATACTAAATCTAGACTATTCTTTGATTTAGTTGCCGCTTATATTCAATTAAGCGAGCGGATTGCTTGTTAGAATTTGGCTCTTTGCGAGCGTATACCCAGCTATGGGTATGTGTTCTGCAAAGGGCCTTTTTTGTACACATTTTGATTAATGCCTTTTGTAGAAACATGACCAAGGAATGACTGGTATGTATCTCACAATAGGCATTTTTTAATGTGTAAAACACGGGAATGAAAGGGGAGGAACTTTTTTCATTTGTACGAGTCTCGAGGTTATCTAATGCAATGCACCACCATTCATGTTCATTAATGACTTCTTTCAAAGAACCGGTGATTAGAAACGGAGGATTATATGAAAATAAAGCTGCTAGCCGCAAATCAATTTCAAGTAGTTTCGAGTATGTCTAATTTGATAGACATAGGAATTATCCCTCAGATTAGTTATACGAAGATTGGATTCCAAGAATTTGATAATATTACGGACTACTTAGTTGATGAAGCGAAGCAGATACTTGGGATAGAGCGTTATGATTTAGTAGGTATAAGTTGTGATGGTCCAGAGAGCCTCGTAGTTACTGTTACACTGGATATAAGAAAGAAAATATCGTCAGAGGTAAAAATTAGTGACATAGGACGTACTATCTTGCAATACTCATTTGCTCAAAATGAGGACCTGTTTACTGTAGGAAAAGAGCTCTTCTCAACCCTTTCATTATCTGGGGGATCTGTCTATCACTATCAAGGTAGATATATCCTTATTTTGGATGTTAATTTACCTGAGCGTGATTTACTTAAAATTGAAGGGCTGATAGGAGAATATAGTGAGCCATCATCCTATAGAATGGACTCATTGATTAATGACGGGAAGGTAATTTTTGCAGAGGAAGCATTCCAGGCAATCGATCGATACTTCGGTATGAGATCCGGAGCTCATGTTTAATGTATTTATCCCATGTTTCAAACTTCAGGCATATTTGAAAGCACGTGCTATTAAAATTGGAGGGATAAGATATCCATGAAGGAAGAACTTAGAGTAGGAGCATATCCGTGGACTGTTCAGCAGGTGTTTGATAAAAACAAGTTTCGAGAACTGAAAGATATGAGTTTGTGGGTTAATGAAGAGAACAAGAAGTTTCTTGATTCCTTTCTGCCGCTTATTGGGAAAGCGGTTATCGTGACTGTCGGTAACAGTGATAAGTTCGGTAACAGAAAAGTAAGGAAATACAGAGGTATATTTAGGAAGATAACCGGTACGAACGATTATGGGTTCGGACTTCATTTACAACAAGTAAAACGTACGAATTATATTAATGGCTGGCAAATAGTCGATGTAAACGAGTATCAATAAGATTTAAATAAACGGCTTAATTTAAGAGTAACCAGGCTTCTGGTTACTCTTATTGGTTCCTACCAAATAAAGTGGTAGAATACTGGAAGAATGCTTAAGGGGTTGAACGAGTTGTCTCTTTTACTGGGCCAATACATAATTGATTCTCAGGAAGACGAAGAGGAAATTCACTTTGAAGAAATTGAAATGAGTAAAGATGTATTTGCTGTATATTTAGAAGGCGATGATATAGAGTTAGAATTGGAGAGAGCCCATGTAAAAAATATACGGAAACATTTGGCTCTTCAAATGGAATTAATAGATGGCAATACGACCACAGTCTATCATTATCCGAATCGGACGAATTTTGAAGTGAGTGGAGGTTACAAGATTGCAAAACGTAGGCAGAAGCGTCATTTTCACGTTCTCCGAGACGTAGAAATATTCAACTTGTACTTCCGTTTTAAAAACAACAAAATGAATTGTCTAAAAACTTCCGCTATGATGTATCGACCTCAGCATACAAGAGAAGAATGGATACTTCTTTTACCAGATGATACAGTCAGCCGGTTATCAAATGAAGTTTCGAAGTACAGTAGAATCGCAAGTAATATGGTACTTGATCCAGACACCATGCTCGATGGAGATTATCACAGCGAAATCCTCGAGAATTTGAAACTATTAGATCTGCATGAAAGATGTGCTCAAAGTCTTCTACATGAATACGGTCATTTATTGCATTGGAGGATGTTTGATGCATTGGGTTTTCAAACCAATGTAGAGGTTTACCGGTGGTTTTTCGAAGCAGGGTATGCTGAACTGCTCGATAGACGCTCTTCTGAATTCTATGGCGCATCAATAGACGACAAAGTATACCTTTTGAAAGAGAGCCTAGTGGAGGATTACAGGATCTGGTTGAACATGTTGGATCGTCGTGGTAAATTTATATTACCGAATCTCAACACGTTTTATGCTGATTTTGAAGATCCGTCATTATTGGAGGAAGGGGTGGCTATAATGAAAAAAATGCTCTCAAAAGCAATGAATGGGCAAGCATCGCTAAGAAAATCTGGGTTCTCCCAAGAACCAGATCGTGTAGCTGCTGCGGAGCGCATTTATTCTGCTGCTAAAAGAGCAAAATGGAAGCCAGGTCAACCCAGAATGACGACAGAGGATCACCTTAACTTGATGAAGGAACAGGAAACCTATACAACACCATTAATTATGAGTAAGTAAAAGGGTCTCGTTGAGACCTTTTTTTTTGTATAGGTAAATCAAGAGGAGGAGCTACAAAATGAGTATTATTGATATATATGAAAAGGTTCTAGCAGGTAAACTAAAGAGATTTCCTAAATATACCTGGGATGTTGATTACGGAGGACTCGATAACATTAAGATTTGTATGAGGTACTTAATCCTAGATAAGATGAAGTGGGATAGAGACGATCTCTTGGAAAAAATCAGTGCGGAGTTTGTTCATAACTGCAAATTAGCTGGTGGATTAGTTCATGTTTTTAATACCAATACTCCATTCTTGGCTCTTGCGCACTCTTTCCCTGAGTGGGATCTGAAAAGGTGGGAGTTTAAACATATAACTTTTAATAAATGGACTGAGGAAGATAAAAAGGATGCACTCGGGTGGCTCATTGAAGAAAAGTTAAAGTGGAGTTATGAAGAAATTATCGAAAACCTTAGTGTTCGTACCTTTCAAGATTGGGGATTGGATTCCCTTCTCAGTAACTTTTTTAAAAATAGTCCGGTACGTGCCATGAAGTATCTATATCCGGAATCAGACTGGACATTGTTGGAACAGGAGTTTAAAGAAAGAAAAAGAAGAAATGCAAAAGAAGTGGGCACTAATACAAAAGGGAGAATAAGTGAAAAAGCAATGCTCACTGATGAACAGGTAAGACTTATTCGTAAGACACGATTTGATAGGAAAAATAATATCACTTTTGTCAGTTTAGGAAAGGAATTAAATATTCACCGGAGTGCCATAAGAGATGCGTACTTAAGAAAGAATTACAAACATGTTTCTGATGAGTGATGCTTTCTTATTAAACTACAATTATATTATGTTTTTATGAGGTATCGGATTTGTATTCCGTTAGTAAGAGGTCTGTAGAGCCTTATTATGAAGGAGCAATAGGATGAGCATTATTGATATATATGAAAAGGTTCTAGCTGGTAAGCTAAAACAATTCCCGAAGTATACCTGGGCTATTGATAACGGAGGACTCGATAATATTAAGACCTGCATGAGGTACTTAATACTAGAAAAGATGAAGTGGAAAAGAGAACAACTTTTAGAGAACGCTAGTGAAGAATTTTTTGCTAACTGCAAATTACGGGGTGGATGTTGTCGTATCTTTAAAACAAATACTCCGTTCTTGGCTCTTGATCACTCATTTCCTGAGTGGAACTTGAAGAGATGGGAATTTAAAAATTTAGCTTTCGATGAATGGACTGAGGAAGACAAAAAGGATGCACTCCGATGGCTCATTGAAGAAAAGTTAAAATGGAGTTATGAAGATATTATCGAAAATCTTAGTGTTCGTACATTTCGAGATTATGGATTGGTTGATTTTCTTGGTTTTTTTAAATATAGTCCTGTACGTGCTATGAAGTACCTTTACCCTGATTTAGACTGGAAGTTGTTGCAAGAGAAGTATGTAGAGAAACAAAGAAGGATTGCCAAACAAGTGGGCATGAATCAAAAAGGAAGGAAAGGTGAAAATGCAAGACTTACTGATGAGCAGGTAAGAATTATACGTAATACACAATTTGATAAGAAGAATAATATCACCTTTGCTAGTTTAGCGAAGGAATATAATGTTCACCCGAGTACTGTAAGAGATGCGTACTTACGGAATAATTACAAGCATGTAACTGATGAGTGATAAGATCTTACTTTAACGGCCGTGACATTCTCAATAGACAGAAGCTCTCTTTGAAGCCCCAGTAGTTTTTTTCTGTATCCGTTACTGTTCATTTATAGTAGAATAGAATCAGTATTTGACAATTGAATTCTCATGGGTGTGTAGGCACAGTGAGAAACTCGCTAAATCCTTTCGTTAGACGAAAAACGCTAACGAGGAAGGTGAGTTTTTCTCTGTGTCTTTTTGCATTTAAAGGAGGTGGCCAATTCAGCGCACCCGAACCCGATTTTCATCTTTAATTAACGTTTTAGGAGGTGTCGTGCTTGAAGATAAAGATTTTCACAAAAAAAATTCTAACTGCAGCGGTTTTATCAGCTGTGTTGGCAAACGGTGTACTTACTCCAGACAGTTCACCTGTGAAATTGTTGTCTCCTACGGTTGCTGCTGCTGCCGAACAAAAAAACTTTAACCCTAACGCTGGTTACGACCCAATGGTAATGGAAATGTTTAGTGGTGGATTTGCTGAAGGGCCAGATCCACGTGCATTTTTTCCAGGTCAAGCAAGTTGGAATCGGGTTTCAATGCAATCGGTATATGGACCTCCCCTTCAGAAAGCTTCAAGAGGAACTATTGAACAATTCCAATTAGGAGATGGTACTAAGTCTGATTATAGGACAGACAGTACACTTATTGATAAAGAGGGTAATATTTATTCTGTAAAGTTAGGTAATAGTAAGTTCATCATTGAATCTTACACCCTATCTGGTAACAAACGTTGGGAGTATGAAACAAATTTCGCAAAACTACATCTAATTTCACCTGATGGATCAATCGTCGCTTCGGTGAAAAATGATATTCACACTGCTAACAGTAAACTTGTATTCTTACACCCGAACGACGGAACGATCATTCGGGAAATCCCTGGGTATGTTGATGTTCCTTTTATTACGAAAGATGGGAAAATACTAATTTCTGATGTTTCCAGTGACAAATTAAAACTTGTAAGAAGTGATGGCACTCAAGTATGGGAGTCAGGAGAAAAACTCAGAAATATAAGTGTTGGTAACGACGGAACAATATACGGAATCAACTCAATTAATGGTTATTATTGCCTAGTTGGTATTTCTATGGAATCGGGGAGCACTATATTTAACAACATAATTGGTAATGAATCAATCAACTATCCAGAGTGGTATTCTAACATTACGATTGGTCCAGACAAAACACTGTATATTACGAAGTTTAAGAACATCGTTCAAAATCAGGGCTACGATTCTTCTATGCGACAGGTCAAATATTGGGTTACACCCCATCGAAACCTTCTCATTATGAATCCAAACGGCACGATAAAAGAAGAAAAGACATTAAAAACATATTCCCCTTATACATTTTGGGGATCTAGCGAACACGAGGTTCCTAAGCCACCTGCTCGTCAGCCTGTAATTGATAAATATGGGAACATTTATATGCTATTAGGATTGAAGGAATCTAATGAATTGACTGTGTTGAGGTCAGGGGGCACCCAACAAACAGCACCCCTTGGGAGAGGTATTACTTCTGATATGATACTAGATTCAGATGGGGATCTTGTATTATATGGTAATCTAAAGTTGTCAGTAATTGACTCGATGAATTTGACTGAAAAGTGGAATACAGGATTAGTGTATTCCTCCAGTTATGAGTACCCGGGATTAGCTGTAGGTAAAGACGGAACCATTTATGTTACTAATAGGATGCTTGATGCGATTGGGAAGCCGTATCTCCCTCCAAACCAAGCGAACTATAGCGATCACATAATGTCTCTAGCATACGATGGAGGAAGTCAAGCTGTTATTAACTATAACCACAATTACCCTTCTGATATTGTTGAGTTTGGTCAAAATGTTGGTAATATGATTCGCTGGCAAATTTCAACTGACGGAAATCATTTCACAGATGTTGGCGTAACATTTAATTCTAAGCCGGGTCAAGCGATATTAAGTGGGTTAGATGCTACAAAAGGGTACTATCTTCGAACCCTTTACAAAAACAGTGATGGTAGAGTGATTCCGTATCAACGGATGATCTTACGACCAGACAAATACACTGGGGCTCCATTGCCAACTGAACAACAAGTTCAACCGGTGTTAGTTCCAAGTCCTGCATTAACATTGATTAATCCTACACTCATAGAAGATTCCATTAACGATGGTAGTATATCTGCCAAGCAAGTAGTTACACTTACAAACGGAACGTTTGCAGCAGATATGAGCACAGGTGTTACGGTAAATAACTTACCAGCTGGACTTGGCATTGCTGTCACACGAGATAGTGACAAACAAATCACCATTTCTTTCACTGGCAAAGCGACTGCACATGCAAATGCCAACGATGTAACCAACGCTACGGTAACCATCGACAAAGCTAAGATTACAGGGGCGACAGCCAATGTTACATCCAATGCCTTTGCCATCGATTTTCAAGATGGTGCTAGTAACGTTACCAACTTCCGCCAAACTGCCGTAACACAAACAACTGCAACTCTGGCATGGGACACAGTAGCGGGTGCAGACAGTTACATCATCAAAAATGATACAGGTGAGTCTGTTTACTCAGGAGCGGCGCTTACCACAGTTGTCTCTGGATTAAAACCGAAATCGACTTATTCCTTTACAATCATCGCGAAGGGCAAAGACGGGGAAAGTACCCCTACCGCCCTTACGGTAACCACACCAGCTATCGTGGATCCTATGGTAGATCAAGTAAATACCACCAAAAACTCGGTATCCTTTGACATTCAAGAAGTCGAGGGTGCAAAGAAATATGTAGTCAATCGTAATCCGGAGTGGACATACGAAGCCGCAGGCGGAAATCGCTACGAGGTAACCTGGAAGAACACTGCTACGGGTGAAGGACCTACCTCTTTGGCACCCGTGTACTCTTCCAACGGGAAAATCCCACATACCGAGACAGGACTTTCCGCGAATACGCCATATACTTACACGGTAACGGCCTACGACGAAAGCGGGAATACTTCCGCACCTCAACAAGTAAAGGCTACCACAGCACCGCTTAGTACCCTTGCGGATTTAAAATCGCTCAGTTTGTCCCAAGGAACGCTGACGCCAGCATTTGCAGCCAATACCGTTAGCTACACGGCAATCGTGACCAATGCCACTGCCTCTGTCAATGTTTCGGCAGCTGCTGCAGATCACATGGCCAAGGTGACGATTAATGGGAACGAGGCAAAAAGTGCGGTCAATGTTCCGCTGCAGGTCGGGAAAAACACCGTGACTGTCATCGCCACATCGGAAGATGGATCTGCTTCCCGTATGTATACGATTACGGTAACGCGTGAGGAAGCTAGTTTTGGTACGTTCAATGTAAACGCAAGTAATCTTACCCAAACGGGCGGAAAGTTACTCTGGACGAATCTAGGGGCAGGGGTAACCTATACGGTCACCCTAACGCCAAACGACGGCACGTCTTCCATTAGCGGAAACGGCGCCACCCTAACTGATTTACGTCCAAGCACCGATTACCAAGTAACCGTTACTGCCTTGAAAACGGGATATGCCGACAAACAGGCAACTACCACCTTTAAGACGCTTGCTCCTGTCTCTGGTGTGAAGAAACCATCGGTGAAACAGGTTCGCATGGTGGATGCAAGTACGGTGTTGTTTACGGTTGAATCGATCGATGGGGACACCGTGAAAGTGAACGGGGTAACGAAAGCGAAAGAGGGGACAAGTACCCTGTTTGATGTTTCCGTTCCGGCAGGAACCGGTTCTCAAACGTTTACCGTAACTGCTTTACGTGGCCAAGAGGAAAGTGATCCGGTTACCGTTACGATCGATCCAACGGATTTAGCCACCAAAATTGTCGATGTCAACACGATTAAGCTGGAGAACCAACAAGCAGCAGCCAAGGTTTCGTGGGGAGCTGTTCCGGGTGTTTCCCGCTACCGTGTCGATCTTCTCAAGGTAGGATCGGATACGCCTGTTACCCTGACGGTAGCCAGCACCTCGACATTGGCGAACATCACCTACGGTGAATATGATGTCACCATTTATACGGAGTACAAAGGCAATTGGGGAATGGGTGTCACGAAGCGCCTGACATTTGCCTCACCAACACCAACCGAGCAAAATCCTACGGATTTCCAAGCGGTAGATGGCCCGATGGCGGGTAGCAAAGTCCTAAGCTGGAAAGGCACCACAGGGATTCAAGTCATTGAACTGAAGCAAAATGGGGAATTGAAAGACTCGCAGAGCACCCGTTTCCTGAAGATGACGTTCTACAATCTCCAAAACGGAACCTATGATGTCTTTATTGCTGGGAAGTCCGTCGGCTCCTTCGCGGTGACAACCGGAAAAGAGCCAGGAACACCGGGCAATGGAGGAAATACGGAGACACCGGCCAATCTGGTGGTCACAGATGGCTCGCTGCCGGGAAGTAAAAACCTGGCATGGACAGGAACCACGAAGATTGTGAAAGTCGAACTGAAGCAAAAGGGGGAAACCAAGCACGCACAAGATACCCGCTTCACGAAGGCCACCTTCTACAATCTAACGAACGGCGATTATGACGTTTTCGTTGCCAATACGCACTTGGGTACGTTGACCGTTTCCAATGCCAAAGATCCGAGCAATCCGGGTGAAGGAACCCCCGGACAAACACCGAAAAATCTGCAAGTGACAGATGGAACGGTAAAAGGCAGTAAAGTGGTGAAGTGGGAAGGCACGACGGAAGTCGTCACGGTTGAGCTCAAGAAGGGCGACGAGTTGAAAGCATCTGAACGGACCCGCTTCCTGTCCGCGACGTTCTACAATTTAGAAAATGGCACCTATGATGTATACGTAAGCGGCGTGAAATTAGGTTCTTTTGACGTAACCGGGAATACACCTGGCGGTGGGGACGGCGGCAAGCAACCGGAGGTTCCTACCAACCTAGAAGTAAAAGACGGCGTGAGCAGTTCCAAAATCGTTTCCTGGCAAGGGACAACCACCATGGTAACGGTGGAACTGAAACAAGAAGGCGTAACCAAAGCACAAGAGACGACGCGCTTTACGAATGTAACGTTTACGAATCTGGCTGCCGGCACATACGATGTCTATGTGGCTGGTACGAACTTGGGTACATTCACGGTGACCACGACAACCGAACCGACGCAGCCAACCACGCCAGCGGAACCAACCAATCTGGCGGTGAAAGACGGAAGTATCCCAGGGACGAAGACGATTTCATGGCAAGGTACCAATACGCTTGTGGCGGTAGAGCTGAAGCAAGTGGGCGTCATTAAAGCGAATCAATCGACCCGCTTCACAAGTGTGACATTCTCCAATCTGGCTGCCGGTACCTATGAGGTATTCATTGCAGGCAAACAGATGGGAACACTGACCGTGGAGAGCACGACTGTACCTGGACAACCTGTAATCGAGTACAACCCTGTCTTGACGGTAGCCGCGAATCCCAACTACAAAACCCTGACATGGCAAGGAACAACAGGACTAGTGAATGTAGAATTGAAAGAAGGAGAGCAGGTTGTGAAAACGACCAGCACCCGCTTCACGAACGTCTCCTTGTTCCAGCTGCCGGATAAAGTATATGGGTTCTTCCTCAACGGAAAGTTTGCAGGGTATGTGAGTATCCAAACGCAATTTGTTACGCCAGACAATGTGGGCGTGACGCTGAAGAACGGCAAGTTTATAGTAACGGCAACACAGCAACCATTTACAGGGGATGTGAATACACTCACCGTGTTCACTCCACCACCAAGTTCTTAATTTGAATAAAAAGAGACCATCATGATGATGGTCTCTTTTTATGTCTATGTTGAACATTCTTTGTCTTTGAGAGCATAACGATTGGTGTATTTAACCGCCGTGATCCGAAAGTAAATTTCGGGCTTAGAACCTAGTGAAGCCTTAGTTTTTATTAGAACCACGAAAAGTAATTTCGGGGTTCTAATTACCGGGAAACTAATAGTAAGTATAATTTATAGATAGTGAAACTAAGATTACAAAAAGAAACGAATTAATATTACTGTTATAAAACTAAGTTGTCCTACTATTTTCTACTGAGATTCTCTTTTCAGTCTCATATGAGTAAAAAATAGAGAAATGAAGAATGATCCAATAATATAAATCGCTAGTTCTATTAGAAATGATTTAATAGGAATATCTCCCGTCAGGAAATATGCAAGAAAGCTCCGTAGTACAATTGCAATTGTGGAGACTACAATTGCTCCTAGTAAGTATTGCTTCCATCGATCTCTTAATAAGGCCCAATAATTCATATTGTTCTCCTATCATGTGTATTTAGACTAATACCGAATGAATTGCCAGCAACAAAGCTTATTTACAGGAAGGCAATGGGAGAGACATAGTTCTTTATCTCACTTTTCAGGATTAACTGATGATATTTTCTCCTATAATTTCTTATGAGGAAGCCATTCAATCTCCTCTTCAATGAAAAAGGACGAAAATGGTGATGACATTCTTCTTATGAGGTCTTTTGCTTTCTTGGTAAAGCTGCCTTGAAAAAAGGTAGATACGCAGTATTATTCGAAATAATGCGCGAGAACGTCCAGAAGATCGTAAACAGTCTCGGAGCTGTCGAGTTAAACTTTTCTCCTGTATAGAGCAGAGGGGTACGTAAAAGAGATACCTCTACCTTGAGTAGAGAAGCTTGGCTGCGTCTATATGTCCAACGACACAAACATACCTCTTTATCCTGCGAAAGCCTATACATCCGTTTCAATCACAAAAACCTATTCACGAAATAGAAACTTTTCACTATGGAGTGTTTAACTAAGAAGGAATATGACTTTGGAAGGGGAATTACAAAACTGTGTCCAGGACCTCTTGTGTGATTCGTTCACTTAACTTAGTTGATCCTATTTAGAGATCTGAGATTAACGTGGGGCCTGCACACCTAATTAAACAAACTTAAAAAAGATGGGAACGTGGGGTAGCTCACGTTCTTATTTATCTTTATGGAGGCCGTGTATTTATATCCAGTTCGTTTCATATGGCCGGCCGGTGATTACAATCGACGGGTTTTTGTATTTCTTTAGCCCTAATACTGCCAAATATAAAAGAAGAGAGTCATTAATTCACAGAAAAATTATGCTGTATGATGCAAAAGGGGACTTTGAGCACTAGACCTTTCTGTATTTCCGGAATATTTGGTTGCACTTCCTTAAGCGTTTACCAATCTATGGTATAATAGAATTAAGAACAAGTGTTTTTGTTTTTGATAAAGAAACAAAAGAGGGGGATTTTACATGGTACTGAATGACTACTTTAAAGACTTTATAGGTGAGATTTCACTCAACCCGGCACGAGTAGGTCGGATCGAAAGTGCAATCTCTACATGGACGAAACTGCTACAAGATGATGAAGAAATCTCCCCGCTTTTCAATAGTTTTTATACCCAAGGTTCCTACGCAAGTAAAACGGCTACCAAGCCACAAAATAATAAAGAATTCGATGTGGATACTGTCCTTTTATTAAATCTGGATAGTGAGAAGGAAGCGAAAGAGAGTTTGAACTGGCTTACCGAACGGATAAAGACATTTAAGGCATACACGGATAAAGTGATTTCTAAAGATCGATGTGTCCGAATCAACTATGCGGGTGATTTCCACATGGATATCGTTTTAGCAAAGCCAACTACAGGTTCAGGTCAGAGCATTATGATCCCCTCTAAGAAGTTGGACGAGTGGATTGAAACGAACCCAGTTGGGTTCAAATATTGGTGCAACACGAAAAATCTGTTGTCCACAGATATGTTCTCCCGCGTCGCCAAGATGATCAAGTATTGGCGTGACACACGAGTTGGCAAAGACACAGCTCCAAAATCAATCATGCTTACAACACTAATCGGTACTCACTTTGTTTACCGATCCAACGATGCTGAAAGCCTTGTTGATACCTTAGAAGCGATCGTAAACAACTTGGATAGTATTGTCCAAGAAGATGACTCCATTTATGTGGAGAACCCATCCCTTTCTACCGAGAACCTGGCGAGAGATTGGGATAAGAGCAAATATGATATTTTCAAAACAAAGTTAGAGAAGTTCTCAAAAGCAGCAAAAGAAGCTCTTGATGAATCAGATGAAGAAGAGAGCATCAAAAAGTGGAACGAGATCTTTGATGACTTCCCAACTAAATTGAGCGAGGCAGCAAATGTAGCATCGCAAATTGCACAGGGGACGGTGCTTGTTTCCTCAACAGGCGCTTTAAATACCACTCAAGGAATCGCGATCGCAAGTCATCGTTTCTTTGGAGGGGAGAAATCCAAATCGGATGAGTAGCTTGAATATTGGAAATCAAGCCTACCATGTGAGAATGTACTACCCGCAGTTCAAATTTAGTAAAAAGGGACCAAAGAGGTATTTGACTGGTACGTTGCAACCAACACCTTCCTCACCGGTTTATACAATTAAGATCGAATACCATGGAACAACACCCAAGGTGTACATTCTCCATCCTAAATTGTTGAAAAGTGCTCCACATGTTTACACGGATAAATCTCTTTGCTTGTATTACCCGAAGGATGCAAGCTATCACGCGGGACAGTACTTATCTCATACGATCATCCCTTGGACAGCAGAATGGATATACTTTTATGAGGTATGGGTACAATCGGGAGTATGGTGGGGCCGTGAAGCCCCACATAACCTCAACAGCAAACGCGGGAGCAAAATTGCCAGTAAGAAGTAAACATTTGTAATCGTAGAGGAGTAGAAAAGATGACTATCGACTGGGAGAAGGTCAAAAAGCAGGGATGGGAGCGTAGAGATCCCAGCTCCTTTAAGATCCTATCTATAGATGGTGGGGGTATTCGTGGGATATACCCAGCTAATTTTATTGCAAAAGTAGAGGACAAGATAGGTGATCGGAGTCATCGGTACTTTGATCTGATCGCCGGTACATCGACCGGCGGAATTATCGCAATTGCCCTTTCCCTCGGAATATCAGCTCAAGAAATTGTAGACCTCTACGTTGAGAAAGGGAAATCTATTTTTAAGAAACGTCTTCTTAGTTCCAGAATGGGCCTGATACGCTCCAAGTACAGCAATAAGAATCTTATTAAAGAGCTGCAACAGACATTCGGTGAGAATCGGATCAAGGATGCCAAAACACTTTTGTGTGTACCTGCGGTCGAGCACTGGAAGGCAAAGCCCAAGGTATATAAGACTCCACACAGTTCGCAATTTTGGATAGACGGAGAAAAGTATGCCTGGGAAGCAGCTCAAGCCACTTCAGCTGCTCCTTATTATTTCCAAGCCGCTTCTTTTGAGAAGGAATGCAAGCTAGATGGGGGATTATGGGCGAACAACCCCATCACGTTAGCCATTGCGGAAGCTGTTAATATGGGTGTTCCGATCGAGGACATCAAGGTACTGTCCCTTGGCACTGGTCAAAACGTTTACGATGGACGGAATTGGTTAGCCAAAGTTGGGGGAGGCATTCCATGGAACAAAAGGTTACTCGATGTTATTTTAGAATCACAGGCCACTGGAGCTCTCTTTACGGCACAATACTTATTGCCTAAGGAGAACCTGAAGAGGGTGAACTTTACATCTGAGAAACAGATACCGTTGGATGCAGTAAACAAAAAGGACATGGATATCCTACTTAGGGAAGCGGAACATAGTTTTCAAGAGACATTTATCAAGGAAGGAATAGTCGAGTTTTTCGATAAAGGGAAGAAAGAGACTAACGCACTTGTGGGGTACTAGAAGAAACCGACCAACAAGAAATTGACCTGGAACTGGTCTACGTGTACGAGCAGTATGATGGTCAAAGAGCTCCCGAACCGCAGTTGGCCTATCAGCGCAAATGGAAGAATGGCTATAGCTTTATCGATGCTTCAACTGGGGAGCTCGTCAAGGTGTCCCCCCAATAAATGACGTATCAGCCGATTTGCTCTCGCAGCAATATCGGCTTTTTTTGTGCGCCTAGCATGGGTGTCATCTCAAGGGTGAAAGTCCCGAACTGGAACTGGCGAGCGCCTACCGATAGCCAAGAGCAAGGGTGTCCATTGTGAGGTGGAATCTGAAGGAAGCCAAGGTACACAAACCCAATTTGAGGCTAGGATAGCCGGATGGGCCTGCCAAAAAAGGCAGGGTCCAAAGCCGCCAAGGGCTATCTGGGCGACTGCCTAGATAGTGCAGATATTGTACTGTAAGACCTTAGTGGTCATGTAAAATCGTTAACGTGGTTTTTCGCGTTTTGCTGGCGGTACCATAGCTAATTACGGGGGACAGCCGAGATATGCATAAAAATGGGTCACAGTATATCTATAGTTTCTAAGTGGAGTACTTTAGACAAGAACATCTGTACAACAAACGGAAGGACACAAGACAATCACATTTTCATCCGCATTCTCATCTCATCCAGTGTGTATTTACGTCAACTGACTAATGAAATCTATTTATTTCGTTTTCCGCTCAGATAAGTCCAAGTGAGTAAGATAATCGCAACGAGCGTACCGAGAACGAGGCTGATTTCTGGACTGATTGAGACATCCAAAACCACTTCTATAAGAAGTTTTATTCCCGATGCAATAAGAATGCCTACCAATACGATTACGATATTGATCCAAATAGAATGGTTGAGTCCCTTCCAGAAGTCTTGCCACATTTTCAATCCTCCAGTTTTATGATGTTGGATTAACGTACATCGTTTCGTTAGATCGAAAGTAGCAGTACATTAAAAGAGAATTTCATGTACTGAAATTATTATCCCTTTAAATTAATCTACTTTATATGTACCTTCGCAAATTGCTGAATATTCTTCACTACTATATATACAAGGACCAAATGGGTTATTGCATGCATACAAACCATTTTTAGCAGGATAAATTGAATGGCCACAATGAGGACAACACGGTTCTATAAAAGTATGATTAAACTTCTCTTCCATCGTTCATTCACTCCTTAGTTTAGTTTTTAAAAGGGGAGGAAGAAGTGTGTCTCCATATAATTATACTACTGATCCTTTTCCATTTCTTTAATGTGTAGATGTATATAATCGCAGTAATAAAAATTACGCATAACTCTAGTATGTGAAATTAATAGATCCGGTTTATTTAGAACTGATGCTATCAGTTGTACGAAAGAGATGGGGATAGTTCGGGCTTGAGCATAGATGTTTTAGTTACTATCGAAGAAGACCTATGTTAGCTTGGTCTACCTAATTCTTTCTATATTGGTTAGTACTAATGAATCCATCTACCTCAGTGCGTACCAAGAAGATGAAGGGCTGGTTGATTTTAATTAAGCCAAACAAATGTTCACAGCACAGAGTGGTTACCAACACGTCCTCGTCGATTAACACGAGGGCGTGTTTTTTAATAGAAATATGGGTTTATCAGAGAAAAATGGCATAATATGTGACAAAAATTATTGCCCCTCCGTCTTACCATTGGTAAGGTAAAACCGAACTTATCCTCAAATCTGAACACTATTTGGAGGTGCCCAATGAAACTCAATCCATCCATGATGACGGTTATAGCGGCGTGCTTACTTGCCTCTGCACCTGCATGGACTACCCATCAACCAACGGTACAAGCAGCAAGTGATGTGAAAAAGGCAGAGTCTCAAAAAAATGATTATTCCCGAGATGTTCAGAATTCTCTGGACAAGCTATTTGAGGCGATTCCAGAGCTGAAAGGGTATCGACTAATTGATAAAAAGTATAAGGAAGACAGCTTTCGCGGTTATTCGTCACCGATCTGGAGCTTGCACTACACCAACATGCCAAAAACAGATGAAAAAGAAGAGTATGACGCATACTCATCCGTTAGCCTAAAGCTGGATGCGCATACGGGCCGACTGCTTTTCATGGATATCCAAAATCCAGCATGGGCTTCAGCCGATTATCCGGAAGAAAAGCTTGCCAGAGACAAGGCTTCAATTTTTATCGAGGACTTATTCGGTACGACAGCAAAACAGCTGAAGGCCGGACAAAAACTCGGCAAAGGAAAAGCAGGATCAGGTGACGGGAAAGGCAACAAGCTGGAATGGGCTCGCTCCACCGTGAAATACCACTCTCACATCAATGACCTCCCTCTGTCCAACAACCCTATCTCCGTATCCGTTGATCATGCTGGCCATATTATTCGTTATGAAGCGTATGATTTCATCGATCCTAGCAAAGTGAACTGGCCTGATCCGAAAAAAGTGATAACACTTGAGGAAGCAAGCAAAATCTATAAGGATAAGCTTAAGATGGACCTGGTATACGTATCGGAGCAGCCGATTTCCTATGCTCAAAATGGAAAACCGGCAGAAAAGAAACCAATGCTTATTTATCAACTGAATACCATTGGTTGGATCGATGCTCTAACCGGCAAAGTCATAGGGGAAGAAGCCGAACTGGCAGGGGAGGGTGTTCGTGTAAAAGGAGAAGGGAAAAGCATCAAAATAGCTTCCCGCGAACAAGGAGAGAAATGGCTGAAAACACAGTTTGGTATTGATGTTCCAGGTGCGACCTTTGAATACGATGATCACAAGGACAATCTTTTAGAAGGACTTCAGACAATCGAATCCTATCGTTGGATGAACGATTCAAATAAAGGTACGCCTGCATTTGAGTTGGTGAGCCTCACGACAGATGAACAGAGTGATCGGCTCATCGGCTTCAATCTGATTTTGCCAGACCAACGAAAAACAGAGCAGAAAATCAGTGTAGAGGAAGCGAAGAAAAAAGCAATCGCAGCACTCGTACCTTATCTTGACCCGGCGTTAACGGAGCTATCGCTTATCGTAGAGACTCCTGAAGCAGATATTCCGGAGTGGGTAGACAAGAACAAGCTGGATAAGGAAGAGGATAAAGAGTATTCATTCACTTTCCTCGTAAAACGCAACGGAATCGAAGTATCTGACGAGTCTTATATGGTGGGGGTAGACAAGGCAACGGGTACGATTACAGAGTTAAACCTCCACCCTCTCAACCCGGGCATTACCCTTCCAGATCCCAAGAAAATTGTAAGTGCAGAAGAAGCAAAAGAAACGATCCAACAAGAAATTGACCTGGAACTGGTCTACGTGTGGGAGCAGTATGATGGTCAAAGAGCTCCCGAACCGCAGCTGGTCTACCAGCGCAAATGGAAGAATGGCTATAGCTTTATCGATGCTTCGACAGGGGAGCTAGTCAAGGTGTCCCGCCAATAAATGACGTAACAGCCGATTTGCTCCCACAGCAATATCGGCTTTTTTGGTGCGCCTAGCACGGGCGTCGAATTCATCTGGCATTAAAATTGAAATGTGGCTAGACAAAGATGGAAGGATTACTACAGCTTACCCAATTTAAGAACCGTAATCTAGGAGGATTCTTATGATACCTTACAAAATTTTTTACGATGATAAAACTGATAAACTACGAATCTGTTTACCGGAACACCTCTCCTTAGTGGAAGAGTATTTGGTGGGACAGGTTAGATCGGAACTCTCAAAAAACTTAATCTTAGATAGGATACAACGAGTTGTTTCCGGGGAAGAAGAAGTATCAGAAGGGACAGGGAATTTATACAGTTCCGAAATACGGAGGGATTATACTCGAATATATAACTCATACGTTGAGGAACAACTAGAAGAGGGTATAGACACTGGCGAGGAATTGGAGTCAATCATTGAAACAAAGTATTTTGCAGAGCTCGTTACAATTTGGATGGATGCTCTAAATGATCATAGACAACAACGTAAGAACGGATAGTATTAAAGAAGATAGAAGTAGATAGCCACACAAAGCCGCTTGTTTAGTTAAGCGGCTTTGTCATTATTTTCACCGAACAAAAACTTTATTATTTAGTTTAGATCCAGAGATTGTCTCATTCTAACGTATAGTCTAAAACTATTTTCAATTTCCTGGTGATTTAGCAGACCGGGACCCCTTGTACCATATAGGGTTCCGGTCTAAAACTTTATTATCACTGAACACCAGTATGCTTTGTCCGCCAAAGCATGCAGGTCATCTTCAAACATACGATTTGGTCGATCGTCAGCCTTGCAAAATACATGGCATCGGAAACGCCGGACTCATAGAGTGCCCGAGCCAGCTCTTGGTCGCGTGTCACCTCTTTGACGAGCTTTTTCATATCCCCGACACGCACGCCAAAGAACAGTTCCTTGGCCAAGTGGAGCAAAAATGTCTTCTTGGTTTGAATTCCAAATTACTCTATAATTGGGACATCCATCTCATCAGATTCTTGGAGGATGTACGACTATGCGGAAATTTTTTGTAACGATCCTAGCTATGATTCTGGCGTGTCTTAGCCTTGCTGGTGTATCCGCACAAGGAGCAGGCGAACCAAACCAGCAGCTGTACCCACTAAGAAAACCTACCGGGGATCAATGGGCTTTGAGTGATCGAAACGGCAAGATTCATGCGAGATTTACCTTACCAAAAAACGGTACGATACAGGAATTCAAAGATGGCCTCGGTCTTGTACGAAACACGAGCATAGGAAAATGGGGATTGATCGACCATACTGGCAAACTCATTGTTCCCTATAAATACACCTATATTTCCAGTTTCTCTGAAGGGCTTGCAAGCTTTCAGATTGGGGAAAGCAGCGGGGTGATCAACCGGGCAGGAAAGGAAGTCATCCCTCCAAAGTTTGAACGTATAGTAGGTTTCCGTTTTGGACGATCAGCTGCTTCTGTGAATAAAAAATGGGGACTCATCGACACGAAGGGGAATTGGATCGTGCAGCCTACCTTTGATTACGTTGGCTACATTCCCGAACGGCAGCAGTATTCCAATGATCCGATCCTCATCAAACAAGGTCCTTACTACGGATATATGGATGCGAAAGGAACCATTTTGGTCCCCTCTAAGTACGTCTTGGCAAGAGAATTTTCTGACGGATTGGCCGCCGTCCAAGAAAAAGACAAGCAGATTGGGTTTATTAACAGCAAAGGCGAGTACAACATCGCACCGATCTATTATTTTACCGTTCCCTTCAGGAACGGAATAGCCTATGCTTCAAACTGGAAAGCAGACGGAAAATCGCTTGGAGGAGGATTGATCAATAAAAAAGGCGAATGGATCATCCCGCCAGGCGAATTTACTCCTTTTGCAGGATCATCGGATGTAGAGGAAGGCATTTACAGCTACTACACTTATAAAGAAGACGGTCAATCAACTTACGCGGGTGCTGTTACGCTGACAGGAGAGGTCATTCTCGAACCGAAATACTCAGCTATAGGCAGATTTTATAACGGTATTGCCATGGTTCGCCTGCACGACGGCAGGGAGGGCTTTATCAATCGCAAAGGAGAGTATCTTGTAAACCCGCGTTATTTTGGTACCTATCAAAGTCCGCATGGCTCTCTTATGGATCGTAACGGTCTGTACGCCATCAATTGGGGTCTCGACGGCTATTTAGATTATACCGGGAAGCTGGTCATCCCGCCCTATCGATAAAATATAGGTGAAGGAGCCCTTCACGTCACTAGAGTCACGGTCGCCCAATGACGGATTAGAAGAAGCTAGACAGAGCAATCAAACTACATGAGAGTGGGGAGTTTACGGTAACACAAATTGAGGATATGACAGGAGTAAGCAGTTCACTTTACCGTGAACTTATCTGAGGAAGCAGGAAGCAACAAAATCGACTGAGACAATCTGAGAGCCTTTGAGGGGCTGTATAAAGGACTAATAGAAGCAGAGCCACCCAAAATGGGCGGCTCTTTTATTGTCCTCTACAGGGACTTAGAATTATTTCTAACTTTAAATAAGTAAATACTGATTTTTCCTTGTAGGAAATAACGTTTTCCTACAGGGGGGACCTAAAGGGTGAATGCATGCATACAAACAATTCTTAGCAGGATAAAGTGAATGGTCACAATGAGGCCACCACGGTTCTATATAAATATGATTAAACTCATCGTTCATTATCAACGATTACTTTACTCTGTTGATAAAAATCTATCAAAGTGAGAACCACTCAAATCTAACCTTTACAGAGATTTTCTACATAGTCTTTATTTTATCAATTGCCTTGTTAACTGATTTTATTAATCTGTTAACTTGTTCAAAATCAAGACTCGGGATACCAGCTTCTTGCAAATTTTCATTAGTAATCTTTCCAGTGTGCATGATTGAATTTCTTAACTTATAAACACTTAATACAGCACTATACAGTGCAGGATCTATTTCTATTAAGCTTTTACCTTTAATGTATTTAAGCATAACATTATATTTGAGATCCATTAAATGGCCATTAATTTCATTTAACTTCTTAAAGATTATGTCTTCTCTATTTGCATTGTCATCTATATATTTTGTAATGAAACTCTCTTGTGCGATAGCAGCAAAAATAATAGCATCATAAAAGCTTCCAGAGTACAAACCATGCAAAGCCTTTTCTATAAATTGTATACTCAATCTATAATTATCTGGTTGGAACTGATGAAATCCTGGTAGTAAATTATCGTATACTTTACCGGATGCAATTTTTCCCACTCCAGATTCCATATAGTTGTCCATTGTTGTGATCTGATAAGTCATTTCTCTTCGAGGGTTTGCGGTTGGTGCATAAAAATAGAACGAAGTAAATTCGCCAATCATTTCGCTTACTGGATTAATTGGAATATCAGTAATCCAAAACATTTTTGTACTTTCTTTTATGTAGTCTAAAATTTCGTTTAAGCGCAGAGCGATTTTACACATAATATCAACTTCGACCTGGTCTGGTACATCGTCAACATTGTATTCAACCTCCTCTGAGTTTATTATGATTGTGCCAACACTATATTTTTTATAATCATAGTCCGGTGTGATAACTTCAATTTGTATATTTTTGCAAGATTCAATTGCATGATCATCATTATATATGCTTTCATATTTAACATCGTTAAAAAGCAAAGTAAGTTTAAAAAGTTCAAACTCTGGAAATGAAAACATTTCTTCATAATCTTTTGGCTCCTTCAGCCTTATAACATAGGGCAATTTGATTCTACACTGCATTTTAATGCTCATATATATTCACCGCCTGGTTAAGTTGATTTTCCAATTTGAGTTTACAGATAGTTGGAACACTGAATAGCATGCATATTGGTAAGGTTATTAATTGGATTATCAATCTTGAAGCTCCTTTAGTAATTCCTCCACGCTAATTCCCAACTTAGCAGCTAATTTGCTGTACTTATCGGAAGACTGTATATCCTTTTTCTCATAATCAAATTTCTGCATTGACCAGTCCACACGAGCTTGATCTGGATCAGCATAGAACTTACGTGTAGTCTCGGCAGAAGTGTGTCCTAATACTTGGGCGGTTAGATACATATCCTCATAGGTGTTATAATGATTGGTCCCGAACGTTCGTCTGAATACATGAGGAGTAATTTTTGTATCAATCTTGCTACGTTTTCGATATTTTTCAAGCATTTGGCGGACCGTTCTTGCATCTATTCGTTTCTTTTGGAGAGAAAGGAACAAAGCGTTCTCATGACCTTTCGAAAGGTTTTCTTGTCGCTTACGATCCTCAATATAGTCGGAAATATCTTCGACGATCCGAGAGGGGAGTGTAATTAACTCCTCTTTTCCACCTTTACGTATAACCTTGATCTGCTCCTTTTGAAGGTAGATATCACTCACATCTAGTTGGATCAGCTCACTAACACGTATTCCGGTATACGCCAGTAATAGTGACATTATATAATCGCGCATACGAAGCTTTTCGTGATAGGCCATTTGATGATCGCCTTTAACCTCGATGTCGTCCATAATCGTTTGGAAGAAGCGAGTCATTTCATCAGGAGTGAGTCTATCATTGATTGTAGCTTTCTTTTTTACGCTAATTTCAATATTAGGAGTAACGTCCCTGGAGATAAGCTTTTTCTTAAATAAATATGAAAAGAATTGCCGTAATGTAGCTAATTTTCTTGATCTGCTGCCATTTTCGTTAGTAACTATTCGAGAAACAACTTTATTTTTTGTAGCATAGGTAAGCGTATAAGACTTGAGATGATCAAAAAAGTCACGAAAATCATTCTCCTCTAATTTATCCAAGTCAATTGGTTGAAGGGCGATTGCATCATCCCTGTCACACTTATTGGAGGAGAGTAAGAATTCAAAGAACATGAGGAGATCCTTTGCATACTCGAACCTCGTTTGCAGTTGCTTTGTATCTTCAATGCTTCTAAAGAAATCCATCACAAATTCTGGGAGACGCAACAACTTCTGACGAAGCTTTTCCTCGATGGCAATCTCGATGTTTTTCTTCAAGAGGGAAACACCATCCTTAATCAAGATAGAACAAACGTTCGTAACTATTCCGAAAATGACGATTTTCGACATAGTTGTTTACATAATAAGATTACGGTTAATTAAATACACTCTGTAATATACAACAAACGGGGAGGGGGGATAAATTTAATTCTTTTTCTATAATGACTTGGAATATTTGCATTCTGGAAAGTTCGTGCATCCCAAAAAAGCACCCTTAGATCCATGCTTCGGACTTAATAAGGCATTACATTTTGGACATTTTTCTTGAGACAGAAGTTTCTTTATTGGCTCAAGTTCTTCCCGAACAATATTCCGAATAAGTGTCTCAATATCCTCCAATGTGAAAGATATCGTTTGATCGAAACTCATATTGATATTACCCTTCTGAGATTGTCTAGCGAAAGTTCTCTTATGACTATTTTTTAATTCTTCCTTTTCCGTAATTTGCTGTATTGCAGCTTCGGCAGTTTGAATGTTCTTAGCTATCCAGCTATCTCTAATCGTTTCTATGTAAGCTCTAGGTAGTTCAAAGTTCATGCTCTTTAGAGTATGCCATAGCAGAACATTTACAACTTCATATTTCAGCCCAGAATCGAAGAACAAAGATTCAACACGATCTAAAAATACTTTGCTTAGCCTCGCGCCAATAATTTCTTGAAAGATGATTAGCGGTGAATTAACCTTGCATATTTCCAAAAACATTCTATCCGTATATGCTGGGATATTACCTGGGGTAATTTCTAAACAAGTATCTTCACATTTAAAGTGATCGTTACTATACATATGAATAAGGCGTCTTCGTACTGTTACTGAGTCTAAACTACGATCAGCATAATAAAGAGTCCAATCATTAAGTAAGTCCTTCCAGTAGAAAGCATTGTTATAAAAAAAGGCAAGACTATTAAGGAAATGCTCCTCATTTCTGACTTTTCTTTGGTCAGCGTTTTCAGGTAAAATTGATAAAATGTGTTCAATATCAACTTTTTTCAAGTAGATCACCCTTTGACTACAAGTGATTATATATTACCACAAATTGCAAACTCTTTAAACAACTAATCCGAAAAGTTGCCTTTTCGGATTAGTTGTGATTCATGTGCGGTGTTCATAATCCCCTAGATCGCTTGAATTAGAGCTTCACTTACAAAGAAACGCCCTTTTATGGGCGTTTCCTTATGAGGGTACCCATACAGGTGCCTTCGAAGCTTTAATGAAAATGATTTCACGTTTACGGGATAATAGCAGCGTTGCCGAAACAGCTTCTCACACTAGAGAAAGTGCATATTGATAACGAGGCTTTTGCTGCACAGAGTATTGATACAGACAAACCTCTCCCCAAATCCTAGGATTAATTCCTCGACCGATTTCAACTGCTAGACCTGCTGGACCCGCATAAAGAAGGTGAATTTTATCATATTCACCTTCTTGAATCAAAGATTCCGTGGTATCTTTTACAAGCCGTTGAATCGCTAGAACTTGTTCTTTAAATAGCACTCGTTTTAATCCCGGACTATTAATGCTTACTTCGAGTAGATCATATTTGTCAGAGAGAGTTGCGCCTACATCAGACTGGCGCACTTGCCCACTAACGGATACAGTCACAGCAAGGCACTTTCCCTCGTTCTTAGTTACATGTGCCTTTAATCCCAAATCATCATTAATATTCTGAGCGACAGGACTATCAGCTACCCATACTTGTTTTTCACGATCGAATTGATATACAGAAATAGGTATAGTATCTGTAATTAGAAAACCCATGTGGATGAGCAAAGGGATCGGAGAAATTGGAAATAGTTCAGCAGCTTGTGCTTCATTTGACTGGAAACGCTTAACAAATCGTTGAAACAGTTCTTCGTTTTGTTTTTTCGCTAGTCTCCATCCTTCAGGTGAAAAATCAGTAAACTCTGTTTGATCTTCTACTGCTTCAACCATGATATAGGGAGGTTCACCATCGAAGTCAATATTTATCGTCGGTGGACCTAACCGCTTATGGATTAAGGCTATACTCTTTTTACGTTTTTGTTCCGACCAAGAAAGTACCCATTTTTCATGTTCGTCTTTCATCTTAAATAAGAGATGGGGAGGAAATGTGCCTCTCGTATGATTGTCATCTATTAATTTCGAATGGTGATTACACATCATCGTTAAGTTTTCGATTTTCTCTAAGTTATCCGGAGAGAATCCAAATTCAGCAGCAAATTCATGGCGAGCTGAACCTGGTGCGTGGCCGATAATGTGTGCTGCAATTCCAATATTCGTTAATTGCCCGTCTGTTTCTGCAATAAGTCGCTTCCTGCACGGAGTGTTCGATGCATCCTTAAAAGAGCAAAGTCCAGCTGAAGCCATCCATAAGTGATAACGCTCAGCTGTTTCTAAGTTTTTCCTAGACATGCTTTTCCTCCACTATCATCAACTTTACTATCTTTAAATTCACCCTATTCCCCTGCCAAACATGTACACTCTGGGTGCCTACAATTACGAAGAATAGAGAATCTGATTCATGATTTAAACGCATAATTCTGTTCCAATCTCTAGTATCAACACAGGAAGGAATTGGATGTGCCTCTGGGTGTGTATGCCATTCGCCAAGGTAAAAACAGTGCCCATCATTCTCCAGCCAAGAAGTATTAAAATAGTCTTGGTGACCGTCGGTATTTCGTATAAAGCGGTTTCGTAAGCGAATATCGCTTGAGAGTGGTTCTGAAGCATCATCTATGATGAAATTGCCGTCCTCAAGTAGAATTCTTCCTATGAGTATCCCACCTGCTTCCTTATCTTTTGGCTCCACCTGCTGATATTTCATCAACCTCTCGACAACAACCGAACGGATTAGTACCCTTCTGCCATCTGGTAACGCGAATAGTAACTCTTGTATCATGGTGAAGTCATCCTCCGCTCCTACAAACCGGACAATTAGCGTCCTTGTAAAGAAGTCTGGTTTCACTGAGTTTTTCTACAGAGAACGAGAACCTGGGGGTTGTTTTATAGTTCATCTGCAAGAAAAAAGTGGGATCTCCCTTCCAGGAAAGAAGTGGATTATCAAATTCTTGCTTGGTTAAGGTTTTTATTGTCGCTTCTAAGGTCAGATTTGCTGTTTTTTCGCTATCCAAGAAATTGTATGGAGTGAATGTTGAGCCACAACCGGTAATACTTTTGGAAAAGCTTTGAAACGGTTGTGCAAAAGCCGATCGATTAAAAATAGGGTCATCCTCGCTCGGACTAAATAGACATTGGTAACAGCCTTCTTTGACTCCGTTCAGAGTTATTAGAACATGGCCGCCAATTCCTAAAGGCTCAACCCAAGAATAGATGACAGGAGGAGATTCAATACGATCGTGAAAAAGCTGATTGATTTCCATTTCTACATTGGGTGATCCTATAGCCACTATGACTAAATCAACACTAGACCAATCGACATTGTTTTTCTCATAAACAACTTCAAATTGATCTAAGTAGATGTTCACTGAGGTAAACGGATACTTACGATGTATTTCTTCTTTCAGACCTATCACCTTAAATTTTCCTGTAAGACCAGTTTTATATTTTTCAAACACCTGATCATATCCAAGTGCGTGGCGATGAATATTATCAAGTTGCATCCAGTCTTCATCGATGAGTGTAAGCTGCTTGATTCCCGCTTTTGCAAGACTCATCGCAATGTTACTACCTATTGATCCAGTCCCCACGATCACTACATGTTTATCTAGGAGAGATGGAGTACCACCAGTTCTACTTAACAGATGATTGGGATGCCATCTCTTAATCTGTGTTGGGCGAATATCCAGATCTCTGGGCTTTTGGGCGAGAGGATGTAACTGAATCGACGATATGATACGGCTTCTCCTATTACGTGTAGACTGAGATGTGGGGTAAGAAAATTGAAAGCCAAAAAGCGCCCAGCGCCCATTTGGGATTGGATATCCGACTATTACGTAGTCTCCATCTGAAATGAGCGGATTTCTATCTCGAAATAATCGAAAAAAACGTTTGCGATTTTTTATTGAGAGATTATTTGTAAGGTTTAATCGTATAGTTTCGTAGTCCCAGCTTTCGTTAAGCGGAGGGGGCATAAAAAAGGTTCCAGGTTCCATAGGCAAGTAGAAGCATCGATGTTTCGTGCCTTCTGCCATATCAACCTTAAATAGCTGAGCTGCAACATGATGTATTAAAATTCCTTGCTCTGCTGCAACTAACAGTTCATTACCATTTTCAACTACTTTTCGCAGCTCTAATGGACGTACTTGTCTATGATCAATATCAATATGAGCATAGATGGTCAACAGCTTACTTTGTCTAGCCCAATATGCTTCAAATTCAGAAGCAAACTCATCTAGGTTCTCTCTCTTGATTCCCTTCTCAACAAGATCAATAACTTTTATTAGGCAATTAAGGAGAAGCGAACCAGGATGTCGGGTATCAATGATCATAGATTCGTTTCTGGTGAAGCAAATGAAACCGTCTGATTCTTTATGAGGAATGCGCCCAAACTGATTTGAGCGATCAAAAAAAAGAGGCAGCTTACCAGGATATGACTCAGGGAAACCCACCGTAATAACAGAGGGTTTCCCTTCAACCTTTACAATCAATTCAGCTACTAATTTGCATTCGCGATAATTAAGTCGAGGGTCAAGGGGTAATCGGATATTGCTTTGGATCAGGTTTTGATCGATCTGAGCAATATCTTGTTCAACAAGTTCTATGATATCCAAAGCACATCCCCCATTCTCATAGCGCTGATTCTGAACTAGGAATCGTTGCAACTGCCATAGATCGTTTTCCTGTTGTCGGCCTTGGCGGTACTGGAAAATCCGTTCCAAATTGTTTCTGAAGGATTTCAGCTGCATCGACTGGATCTGCTTTCGATTTCGCATCTCTTAAAGCAGTCTTAAATTCTTCAAGCTTCTCTTTAAAAGTCTCCATTTGCTTGTTTGTCATCTTTACAAATAATTCTGGATATGGTTCCACCGGCAAATCTACTGATAAGCGAGAATAACTTTTAACTTCTCCTTCCTCTAGTTCGAATACCGTATTGAACCGAGAAATCATACTTTCAATGACATTGATCACCGCGTCCAAGTCACGATAAGTACTTTTTCCTGTGAAAGGATCTGTATCCTTCTGAACGCTTAACCAATGATACACACAAGATGTCAACGCAATTCCTGTAGGTTTCCCGTTGACACTCGAAAAGTGTACATCTTTCCACCGCTTAAGGTAGCGCACTACCCTACGAAACTGCTTACGATCATCCGCATCTGTAAAGTGACCGTTGATGGTAGAAACCAAATCTCTCGGATTTGATTCGTCCCATTTTTTATTTTCTTCCTTACTATTTTTCCTACCTTTTGCGAGATATAGCTTACCATCTGAATTACTTACTGAATATACAGTAATATCTACGTGGTATCCTGCTGTATACTTAACCGTTATACATGGTGTTTTAAAAGTCACATCATCTGTGTGGTCTTTAACTGCATCATACACCCACTGCTTAGCTTCAATTGGAGTGGCATCTTCTGTGGACATGTCAAAAAACAACCCCATGTCGATGTCATAATCGCCATCAAGGGGCTGGATACCGGTATTCATTGCATAAGAACCCTGATTGAAAACTTCGTACGATTTTGCTTCTTCAGGCAAGTTTTCCTTGATTCTCTTTTCAATTATTTCTCGTTTTTCACGTAGAACTTTGTTTTCATCCTTTAATTTTATGGCTTCATGAAAACCGATAAACTGTGTTTGACATAGGGCCAATGCTCTTCACTCCTTCGATTATATCATTGCCACTTATGGGTAAATTGTACCACGAATATTCCTTGGCAGAAACATTTGTTCTCAAAGATAACTTATAGTGATTACACATAATTAACATTATGTATAATTATCTAATTTCCGCTGATACTCGCGATATAGACCCCTACTAATGATGTCTGGCGACACAAGCACACTGCTTTAACCAGCGTCATACTTGTTAGATAGATTATTTAGAGTATATACGAATTAGATATTATGGACTGGATGTATATTTATTTTTATTGTCGAGTGACACAAACATGTTCACTAAAATACGATCATTTGTATACTTGCTTCACAGTTTAATTAACGTTAACAACACGAGTAGCCTAACGATACATAATTGGTGAAATAATCTTCAGCAATAGCATCTATAATTGATTCAAAAGCCCCGATGCATTTACACTTGGTATATACGCTCTCAGGATCGATCAAAATAAAGTTCAGTACATGTAATTTCTTTTTCATGTACTGATTTACTTGACTTTTATTTGATCTCGATCAAATAATATGTCATTAAAAGGTATTATTCATAGTTCAAAGCTCTTAACCTAAGTCCTTAGCTTCGAATACCGTCAGCTACTTGCAAATTCTTCGTGTTTGTGCAGAGCCGCCTCCACCTGTATTGCCTAAATCGGTTGAGTTTGAAACCGTCAGGCCATTGCACGTATTCGGCCATGTAAAAAACCGCAGCTTCACGGTGTCGATCTTCGCCGTGAAGCTGCGATTGTAGGGGTTTTAGTAGGTAGCAATCACAAAATCAAATGTACCAACCCGATGAATCGGATCATTGGTAGGCATCCTCTACCATGAACCATTCGAGAGCTTCTGAAAATTCATGAGAAGCTCTGACACCTGGAGGAAGGTACACATCTCGCTTACGATCCGTTCTCTGTTTTGCCCGTATTGCTCTGTGAGCAGAGCTAGCTGCTCCCAATCACTGAGCGCCTTTTGAAAGGCAGCTCGATCTAATGGCCGGCCGTGCGATTCCACGAAAAGGATTTCTTCAGACTGGTACGCTTGCTTCAACACGCGCAAAAACGGGAATCTTCATGTAGAGGGTTACTATGACCCCCTTCATCCGGTCCTCAGTCTGGTACGGAATCATGTTAAAGTCAAAAAACGTTATGGAGAAACATTTCCGTCAACATACAGTTCCTTTATAAGTAGCTTGCTCCTAATGCCCATACAATCCCTCCAACCACAGGTACTACGGATGCGATAATAAATTGATTGGCTTTTTGGTGGTTATTTTGATCTTTTTTCATTTTCGCCATCACAAGCCCAAAACATCCAATAATAATCAGAAGCACAGCGGCTGCTGACTGAGCAATTTTTATTATTTCCATTTGGGTGAGAAACCTCCTTTTTATAAGAACGATTCTGTACTTTGAGTACACAGTACGATGTACTGGTTCGTTTTCTTGTACCAGAATTCTATCCTCAATGGGCATTTTGTATCCAGGCGTCTTCCGTCAACTCATCGCTGGATACTTAGATACTTAGTGTCTTTTCTAGGCGGGGAGGTGCGGTGGTAGAACTGGATACCGCGAGGCTCATTGTCAAGATGAATACGTTGACTGTATATGCACATCGGTTCGACCATTGATAAGAGTGTTTTTCTCGTTTTTAAGTCCAGATAACGTTAAGTTTGTAAAGCAATACGCCTGGCTAAGTTACTGCTTCTTTCTATAACGAGAAGCAGCAACCACGCCACAGAATCCTCCTAAAATAAACACCATGACAATTATGAAAAAACTCATTAATCCCATAAACATGCCTTAACGCCTCACTTCTTTTCACATTGAGCATTGAGTATCTAGGTACACTCGACCACAACATTGTTAATTCGTGTTTCTATCAGCTTCAGACCTTGAAATAAAAACATCTTCTAAAAGACTGCGAGTTTTTTCATCCAATGCTTGAGTTCCAAATGCCGAATACCCCTTCCTTGCTCTTTTCCCTAGCTTCTCGGCAAATTGACTTACAGAGTTACCCAAAGGATAGAAATATAGCAAAGGTTTGGCGTTTTTAAGCTCCTTATATTTTTTCCTATAAGCATATTTATTCCGGTAAATCATATATTCTTCTGATGCTCTTTTTTGTTCATCCTCAGTCATTGTAAGAAGAATAGCTTCATCTGCAATAATAGGGATATATTTCTTTTCATTCTTCTTCAACTGGCGTTTATTCATTGATCCTAGTTCCTCCTATTTCTCTCTTTGAGCATTTTTTATCTAGACGTGTACTATCAGTACGGTCCGTGGAAACACGATAACTATTTGATAAATCAGCTTCTACTAAGCTGATAATCTTTTCTCGCATTCCCAAGTGACGGATCATCCTCATTAACTACGGCTACATTTGTACCACAATCGCACTGACAATAATGCCTCACGACACACTCGCAAACCAAACAAGTCTGCTCATATGAATCTGCTTCGTAATCCGGAAGACCAGGCCTATACAATAAATCAAAGTATTTCTTTACTTCTCGATCCGTTAAATGGGCCAAACCTCCTACAAATCCAGGTCCTTTTTTCTGAACCAGCCAGGACACTCTTTCTTTGCGAGTCGATGGTTTTTTAACCATTTCATCACGCCCTTTTCTTCCCTAACTAGCTAGAATGTTATAATAGCCCCATATATCAAGCATACAATAACATAAATAAAAATACCAATTTTGTCCTACTAAATAGCAGATACATTCTATGATGTTTAGCGACCAGAATCAATTGACTCCTTGTTTACGATAAAAACATTATGTAAACTCGCATGAGTAAGAATCGGGATATTTCCCTTCTTTGATGTACAGTGTAATAAATTTCTCGTTTAATAATTGCGCCCCACTTAGTTTTACATTAATTATGTTAATTAACTTTACGTTGAATGTGTCTTACATTCATAGAATTAACGTATTTGGTTATATATCCTGGTGCAATCTTCCCCAATAATTCACGCAAAGTAAAGTCAATAGCGATCGAGGCCAGACCGTCATAGGAAATATCCAAACCAGAAGTGAGCGGGACTAGGTAATTTTCCTTCAAATCCTTTGTTACATAAAAAGAAGCTCTTCTCGTAACCCCGATTTTAAGATTTTGGTAAAGATCATGTGCAGTTAATTCTGGATACTGATTACCAATAAGTGTGGAATAATAAATGGAATCATAACTGCTCGGTAATTTAATTGTCCTTATCAGTAAGGGTTTTACATATTCGATAAACGTCCGATCTTTTACACACCTAGTTACTAAGTATTCCATAATGGAAGCTTGAGCGGAATGTTGTGAAAACTTTGCCAAAGATTGAATTTCGGCCAAATGTGATCCTGGCAGCCATGGTCTGATCTGTTTCTTCTTATCTTTCCTTTTTGCCCTCTCCCCCGCTCGTTTAACCATATCTATTCCCCCTCTCTTCAATCTGATCTCATGGACATTGTCCCATGTCCTACACCTTTAACTTATTAGATAGAGTGTACCGATAACAATCGCGAAGCCTCTTTTACTGCTTTATTGTTCAATTCATTACAGCCATACTTGATAAAAAATCGGATGAGCTCTTCTTCAGTGAAAATGAAAAGCTGCTGCATGTGATTCAAATGTTCATCTTCTACGTATTCTTGGATCATTGCATATAAATCATGGATGGCCTTCTGTTCGGACACATGCAAATAAGCATATGTTTTCTTGAACGAATGACCATTCGGCGAGTCCATAAAATAGTGATTATGTAAATGATGATAAACCGCTTTTGCAAATGGTAAGAATCCTTGTCGCATGGCATGTTCAATGCCGGTAATGATAAAGACCCTTGAAATTGATGGAATGTCCGTACATACAAACGTATCCTCTCCATTGTCTTCTCTTTCTCGGAAATAATTAACTGCATGTTTTAGTCGATCAAGTTGGTTATATTGTTTAATGCCTACGGAAAATTCGACACGTTGATACCCATTGATCGCTCTGTTTATCCAGTTTAATTTCACCTCGTTTGACTCCTTTCAGGTTAAATTCTTAAATATTGGAAAAACTAGTACTATTAATAAGTTAGAAAGGACAATGCATGAATAAAAAAGTCATTCCATTCCCCCATCGATCGTGTAAACACGAGGATACTTTTTTGAGGATACTATCCCGAAAATTAAGTGAACAAGAGAAGTTCTTGCCATCTACAATACTTCGTAAAAAGAAATCACCTAAAAGGACTTAATATGTTTTTTCAGCCCTATCGAAGGAATCTTTTTGGTTTGTTTCGGAATCATTGATTCAGGAATACTCTCTCCAGCATCCATTACTCGTACTATGAATGTATTTTTGGATAGCTGCTGGAAATAAAGTGTGCTCCCTTTTTGTATGTTTAAATCCTCGCGTAGACTTACTGGAATTACGGTTTGGCCTTTTGAGGATACGGTTGAATACAGCGGTTTAATAAACATATTGCTCCTCCGTTAAATGTAAGACATGTCTTACAATATTACTTTATGCTTGTCCTGTTGCTTTATTACAAAAGAACACCCCATTTCTAATGGAATCGGGGTGTTCTTTTTTGTCATTCCATTCTTCTAAAATGCCATTAAATGTTTTGACTGAGATTTAAAATAGCTTGCAACTGCGGCAAGTATATGTTCAAATCACAAATTGGCGCTCATGTCAGAATCCGAGAAGCAACCGCAGCCGCCGATTTCAAACATGTCTATCTGCTTCGGTTCTCTCTCGTCATCGTAATGTAGGTCCCTAATCGCGTAAGGTCGGCTTTGCTTCTTCATGAAACTGTACTGCCGGATCTTCATGTATTCTCCTGAAGCTCCCGATGCAGGGTGAATGTACATCTTCGGCTTATCCGTTCTGCCATAGAAGTAATCTCGGTACGCATCGTCCAATTCTTGAAGCATGATTTCCTGAACGTGGAGCGGTATTCGATCTTGTTCAGGAACAGTGTTGTCTGTTATGAATCTATAGGCCGATACACACATATTAAGGTGATATTCCTGCGCCATAATCTGGCGGAAAACCTCAGGCATTTTCTGCTTGAGATTCTTGTAGTGTCCCTGGCCCGCCTTCACGCACCGCCCGCCGCAGTTATTGTGACTAAATCCCAGGTCGTATAGTACTGGTTGTCTGATCCCATATTTCTTCAAAATCTCATTGTTGTCTATGCTGTGGTCGATCAGTGGCATTTCCACCTTGAACGGGTGCCAGTTCTTAATGATCGGTCCCTGTCGGTGCATTTCCTCGAATCCGATTCCAAAATACAGAGTCGCGTTAGTCACGAAGTCATCTGCCTTCAGGTACTGTTTGTTGCGCCACTTTTCGATTACAGGTCGTTTGCCTTTTTTGAGAAAATCCGCCGCCACTTTCATCTTCAAAACCTTAGAGCAGTCCCCGATCATGTTGTTGAAGACCAGTTTCTTTTCGAACATTAACTCTACCGGATTAAGTCCTGCGCTGTGCGTCAACATTGGCAATTCTAACTTGTCCGATGCTTCATCAATGAACCTGTATAAGTCGAAATTTTCCCAGAGCGTATCTGTGAAGTACAACACGATATTGTCCTCAGGATAGTGCGTCTTTACCCAGTCGGCCACCGAAAAACTAGACTTTCCCCCCGACCAAAAGATTAGGTGATTTCGCAAATCAGCACCCCATTTTTTTGTAATTATCAAACTGTCCGTTCTTTTTTAATTGATATACTTTACTCAAGACAGTTCCGTGCGTCCTACCTAGAGCCATTGCTATATCAGCTTTTTTCATGCCATCCCACATAGAACACATATACGCTAGTTCTTTTACTGTGAAAGGTTTCCCATGATTTTCGTGAAATTCTGGATTATATCTTATTCGACGATTTGAAGCTGTGTATTCAATTCCATTGTCCTCATAGGTTGTAGTCATCTCTACACCACCATTTCGATTTGTAATGAGTATCCTGGATAGATCGCTTAAATCCAGAACAATTACCTATTAAATACTTTTTGATTCATCGCTCCATCTTTATGTTCAGTTCACCCTCCTAAAGATAAAAAGGCAAAAAAAGCCCATTCACTTAGGCATACGAATCCTGTACTTAGCTCGTATGTCCAGTAAATGGACTTATTCTAACCTTTTTAACCGCTGACCCAAGACTGGCCGCAAAAATTAAATAAAATGACTACTCTCTCTCTATTTTAAACCATGATTATTAATATGTTAAGTAGTCTGACTCCATCCCATATCTCCACCGAGATTTAACCCTCTGAGCAGACTTTTAAATTTTCAATAATAAATTTGAGCAGTTGTCGCAGAAGGACCCGTACTGTTTATGACCACTTTTCATATAAAAGCTATGTTTTTGATGTAATCCCACGATACCACAACCGTATATTTGATCCCCTCGCCAATCTTTTTGACTGCATTCATGGTTTTTTTATTGTCATGCCACTATTCGATCCACTGAAAAAATTCCATCACGATTGATCTCCATACGATTTTTCCTCATTACTATTTGATTCTTGAGCAAATAGTAACACTGTTAAATATGACCTTATTTATAAACTCCAACGAAAATTAATTCGTATAAACTACCAATTCCCAAAGAAATAAAATGCCAATACATTTCAAAGAATAGACTCATACAACTAATCTCTATTTATTCTAATAGCAGTACGTTAATCCCATTCGCCCTGAGGAATATCCCACACGCCCAGAGGAACGTTTCTCCCATTGCTACCGTCATTGATTTCATATCCACGTTTACACTCGACGCATTGGTCATTTGCAAAAAGCCTCATTTCCTCGCACGCTATGAAACCAAATACAATTAAAACAACAACAAGGTTAACTATAGCCAAAGTATTTGATCTGTTTTTTGTATGAACAATCTTGTCAGGAGTTGCCTTGTTAACCATCTTGATTCCCCCGTAAGTAAGTGTCGTATTGTCTCATAATGCAATATCCCAGTCCGTTCTGATCGAACCCGTCGAACGCCGGCAGTGTTCCCCTGGTAGTTTGGTCAGAAATAGCAGCACGTGAAACACCGAGAGCCTCTGCAAGAGAAGCCTGCGAAAGTTCCCTGCGATTTCCCCTGGACCGAACGCCCGTCCATCCGGGGAAACTAGCCATGATACGCCTGCATTCCGGTTGTCACAGTACACAAGCGTTCAAATAAGCTCCGACATTATATACACGTAATTCTTGTTGTATCCTGCTTCAACTACGTGTACCATTCCTTGTTCATGTAAATTTGAACAAGATAACATTTTCACGTAAATATCATGGTAATCAAAAGCAATCGCTATGTGCTTTTCATCTGGGTATCGGGGACTCTTACCATTTGAAACAAACACTTTGACGTTGTAGACACCCTTGCCTTCTTTCTCCCAAAATGAACGTACCTGTTGAATGAATTCCTCATGTTCTATCGGGGTGTACTCCATATTAATCCGTTCAGCAAAGGTTTTTGAAGTAATAATTTGAGCCATGCGTTTAACACCCTTACTTATTTCAAGAACAGATACTCATTATAAAAATGTTAATCTTCATAATGCCCATTTATTACCAAGCGCGATTTGTTAAATACGTTTTCCAACATATTCTAGTTGTTCAAGTAAATAATCAAAGTCTTCCTGAAGCTTCTGTACACGCTCTACATCCTTGCTTTTTACAGCGTCCTCAATCAATTCAACATACCTCAATAGCTGTTCTACAAGGCGCCTTCTTTCTGTGATGTACGCAAGCTGCTTTTGAAAATCCATATTAATAACTGGAAACTCTTCCACATAATCTTCTAAAAGCTGTTGTATCCATTTATAAAGGTCACTGTCAGGCGAAAGACGTTTATGTTTCTCGTTCGGATCTTCTATTTGATCAGCAAAGAAACTCGTATCCAGCTTGGGTTTACCATTTACGAGCTCAAATCTGAAATACGTATTCGTGAAATTGTTAATTTGGACTTTGCCCCATTCATCGTTTTTTGGCATTTCAATTTTCGTTATTTTATACCCCATTCAAAACACTCCTTTTCATAATGAGCGATGTATTAAATCCTCGATAGAAACCTCGCCAGTACATCATTTGGTATTTTCTTTACTACTAACGAAACCTTTTCCCAAGATGCCCATTTCATTTCAGGTGATTTAAACGCATCTTCAAATTTGATTTTTTCTAACATCTTCTGTAATTCTTCTTCACCATCAAGAAACGGCAACAACTGATCTACGAACTCTTCAATGCTTTTACTTTTTTCCACTTAATACCGCTCCCATTAACTTATTGAATAGAATAATTAAATTACCTAAAAGTGTGATAAACCCTTGGTATCACTGGTTTTTTCTATAATGTATAACAGCATATTTTCGGGTTTACTTGGAGATGGCCGGTATGATAGGCTGACCAGCCAAGCGGAGTCATGTGATTCCTGCGATCTTCCGCGATCCATCATGCCAGTAAGAGGCTCCAAGTCAACCCACTGTATAATGTGGTACAATCATATAGAACCTCACGGTTATCTAGGGCTGAAAGCCAATCTGATAGGTTTTAATATAATGAGCATTAAGTATCTAGTCCACTCCTATATTAATCTTCATCGTCTATCCGGATAATCACATAATCCCGCTCATCATGCTCTACACGCCTTGGATCATCTAAATACCTTCCATTGTCTGTCTTAACATCAGAATCCTGAGGCATTTTTTTAAGCAGTTCAACCAATTGCCAAACCTTCATCCATAATCACTCCTTTTCATATTGAGCATTATGTTGCGTCGCCTATTTCAAAAATACCTTTTACCCAGTCTTTGAACTTACCTAGCTCCGTCCAACGAGTTTGACCTTCTGTGCCGTCCTTTTTCTTCTGAGTCCAATTGACGTATTCTTTTCCAGATGATCTTGTTTCGATCAGGTTAACCCTTCGATGCACTTCTTGAGTGCCAATATAACCCCAATATGTTGTTCCTCTCTGTAGTTGCATGATTTTCCTCCAATTTATTAGTGTGAGCAGCCAGTTAACCACGCTTATCCGTTTAGCAATTTGAAATTGCGCTATCTAGATTTTGTAGTGGCTGATTCAAACTTAGCTTCACACTCAGGACATTTATTTTTACGTTCGTCATTTATTTCAACCATCTTTCCACACAAAACACATATTTCACTAACAATGTTTGTTACATAAAGCTTACCAATTTGACAGTTTCCACAAATCGTCGGTTTATCCAAATAAGCCTCATCACAGCGATAAGAATTTCCAGAGTTTTGATAATCTGCTCCACAGTGGTTACAAGAACTGAGTTTGACCCGAAAACTTTTGTACATAATTCACCTCTCGTTTTTTACTTAATGAGCAGTGTGTATCCAGGAACAGTTGCACAACAGCCACGCCTATCGTACGAAACATAGACCACGAAGAATCCGCAATGGATTTCGCTAACTTGTGGTTTTTAACCATATTTTCCGCTTGCAAGTCCTCCAAACAGATCACTTGGTTTCGTTGATCAGCTTGGCTGACAGCTTATGTAGAAAGTCGTTACGGGTATTGCAATTTTTTCATGGAGCCTAGCTACTTTGATACGTGCTTTGTTACGGTTTTTATTACCTTTTTGTCTGTGGAATTGAATCCGTTACCACTTTGCCAGTTGTTTTTCATACTTGCGATAGTATTTGGGATTCTCAATCTTCCCAAACACTATCCATTAACTTTTTGATTTCAGCACTTCTTGTTTCTGTTCCTTCTTCATCCTTAGTCCATATCCCATCAATTAGGTCAACTGTATCTCCAGCAGTTACACCGTTTGCAACTTTACCTTTCTCCACATCTTGAGTTTCTCCATTGACCTCTATTACTACGTAATCACCTTCAAAGCGATCAACAATTGCTTTCATATAAAGCCCTCCTTTACTTCTCACATGCTACACCATCATTATCTCTGTCTAAGCCGCTTCGGTAGCCGGGATCTCCTTTGTGGAGTGGTGCAGCTCCAGCTGCCTTTGCTTCACTGCAATTCTTATAATAAACAGAATCAACTTGCTCTGGAGTGACTACACTTGGTGTTGTCCCTGTTAGCGTACTAGTGTCTGTACTTTTCTTAGTTTCAATGGGCTTCCAATCATTACCTGAAACACTGATATCAGTTCCATTGGATGTGAAGACAATATTCCCCTGTTCGTCATTTCGATGTATCTTAATCCCTTTATCTGAAAGTCGATTCAACACTGCGTCTGTAGGATGACCATACTTGTTCCCTTTTCCACTTTGAATAACAGCATATGATGGTTTCACTTTATCTAGAAATTCTTGACTAGTCGATGTCTTAGAGCCATGGTGACCAACAAGGAGTACATCCGATTTTAAATTTACCTGTGACTTTAGTAAGTCAGACTCACTTTCTCCTTCCGCATCACCCATGAACAAAAATGAATTGTTACCGTATGTTAGATGAATGACAGCACTCATTTCATTTGCGTCCTGATATGTACCAATAGGAGCTATCATCTCTACTGATGCATTTGGTTCCCATTCTAATTTCAAACCTGCTTTTGCAGTGGAGACTTTTAAGCCCTTCTTAGCAATCTCTGTCATTACACTCTCAAATGTCTTTGTATTTGATTGAACTTTAGGCATATATACCTTGCCTATTTCAAAGTTTCGAATGACGGCATCCATGCCTCCAGTATGATCTGCATCTGGGTGTGTCCCAATAAGAATATCAACCTTTTTGACGTTTACTTTCTTAAGATAGTCTGTAACTACCTGTTCTTTATCGTTATTACCTGCATCAATAAGGATCGTTTTACCTGTTGGGCTAATGATTAGTTGTGATCCACCTTGACCCACATTTATAAAGTGGACGGTTAGTATCCCGTTCGCAGTTGATGTGGTTGTGACGGTTGAATTGTTTGACTGTTCTTGGTTGGGTTTCTGGTCAGGTGAACTTGCAGTTGTGGAAGTGGTGTCTGTGGTGTTTGAAGTAGTTGTTTTTGCGTTTGTTGCGTTTACTGCTGGAGTGGCTTCAGTAGACGCATTACTACTTGTACAACCATTGAGCATGAGCACACATAGCAGTGCTGAAAAGAAAAGTTTATACATTTTAGTGTGAAACATAAAATCCTCCGATAAAAAGATGTTTATCATCAATTCTGCACTACCACGAGATTTGTTACATTTTGATTGAACGTTAACTCTAGAACTCAAAGCCCTTCTCTTTCATTTCCATTAACACCCCTTCTGTTGTACGTTTATCAAGACATAAATCAATACTTTCGAACTTCTCGCAAATTGCAGTCAACTCCTCAGGAGTTTCTGGGTTGAAGTTATCAGTCTCGTAATCAAAGCTGTCATGAAGTACAGCGAATTGATCAAGTCGAACTAAAATATGAAGCGCATCTCCGACAAATCCCTTAACAAGCGTAACTTTATCTAGAATCTCAGGAGTATCACGGATAGTTGTTAGCAGAGAACCTACACCAGAATCAACAATTTCTATTCCAACTGGTATTAACTCTTTAAATTGGGGGAAGTCTCTCGCTAGGTCGTCAAACGAATACAGATACTGATTTATACTCTCTACAATTACACTATTATCATCAGATATGACCATTGGATTGTGGGATTCTGCGTGTTTTATTAAGTCATTTCCCATTGTGAATACCTCTCTTTCTAAATTAAAGTACCTTTTTAGCTCATTAGTTTTTTAACTTTTTCAAACCTTACTTTAAACTTTTCTAATTTTGGAACTCTGTCAGGTCTTTGTTTCCTTGCTATCTTATCAAAGACATAGATAGCCTTTTCAAGAAACAACTCTTTTAATCGAATGTCTACTGGCTCTTTCAAAACCTTTTTACGATTCGTTTGAGACAAATGTGATTTTTACCAGCTCCCTCCTATGTCTAAACAACTAATAGGTTAAATCAGCGATTTTTCACGAAGTTCATTAACCGTTGTTTCATGGTAATACCAAGATGTCTGGTAGCCCTCAATGTTCAAAACCTTAGCTCCAATATCGCCTTTCTTTGCTAAATTTCTAAGACGGTCTACATTGACTCCTCGGCGAGTGTAATAATGGGCCGATTGCCAACCATCTAATTTTAGCTCTTTTGTGAATGGCTTCAGTTCATCCCGAGTAATTTTGATTGTGTTTATCATTTCTTTCCTCCTTACACATTATATTAAAACCTATCAGATTGGCTTTCAGGCTTAGAGAATCGTGCGGTTCTATATGATGTACCACATTATATAGTGGGGTGATGGATCGCGTTAGAGCGCAGACATACCATGATTCCGCTTGGCTGGTCAGCCTATCATACCGGCCATCTGCAAGTAAACCTGAAAATATACTGTTATACATTATAGAGAAAGCCAGTCGTACCAATGGTTTATCGCATGTTTTGGCAATTTAATTATTCTATTCAAAATGTTAAATTCATTTTGAAACAACAATTTCCCAATTTCCCGATTCAACATCCGAAACAGGTACATAATCAATCTCTCCATCTGCATAGGTTACTTCATAACACAAGCGACTTGTTAGCTCTGGAGAAGGAATTACATAAAAGAGACCAGTAATAGAAGGTAATTCACCAGATTCCTTTCTGTATGCGTGGATATTAATCGGCTTTAAAAATGCTGGTATATGTTGTATCATGCGACGTTTCACCTCCCATTTTATCAATTTGAGCTAATTGTAAAGCCTAAGAGGTACGAATTATCACATAACCTCGCGAGTCCGTTTCCACGTGCTCTGGATCTGCTAAGTAATCTCCATTCTCTGTCTTGACTTCCGCTGTCTGAGGCATCTTTTTGAGAAGCTAGATCAATTCATAAACTTTCATGTTTTTTTACCCTTTCTTTTCATAATGAGCATCTGGATAGATCAGCTCTCCTAATTAAACTATTCTTCATCAATTTTTCGACCGAAAAAATCAATAGTCTGTCTTTCGATATCTTTACCCTTGAAATACAGCATAACTGCTGGGGCTAAAACAATCCCCGCTACCACGCCAAATATAATCAAAAAATAAGACGTCATCTGAAGCTTCCTTTACACAATGAGTATTGGGTTGAAATGGAACTGCTTAGAGTGAATCTAGTCGTCGTGATGTGTCACCCATCGTAGGATCTTCTCTGCCAGAATGTCTGCGTCGCGGAAAAAAAGGGAACGTTCAAGGGATTTGCAGATGCGTTCGTGTAACTCTTCTAATTCTTGTATGCTTCCAATGCCTTCATCGTCTGGAATAATTGTTGACCATTCTAGCGAGGGGATCGATACAACGTCTGCCTTTTCTTCGTTAACGCGCTGTATATAGACGTTACAAGATTGCTTTGTCACCTGACCTAGTATGACTGTTTTAACCTTAAAGTCCATTTTCATTCAATCCTCTTCCGTATTAGTTTGTAAAAAAGTTCACTTCCAAAAAACGCAAAATTTTAAAGCATTTGCTCGATCCGTTCCATTATGATTCCCAAGTAGCATTAAAATTCTGACCATCTGGGATTTGCCTATTTTCATTACAGTATACGCACGTCCTTGGCGGTCCAACCGTCAGGAAGCATTCGCCTTTTTTAGCCGTGTTCTTCCCTGATAACCGTGACATTTGTAACAGACTAACTCTTTTGTTTCCCCAAATATCGCGGCTCTAGCGAAATAGAGCCATCCGTATGCTCAAAATTGTAAAACTCACAGCCAATAACCTCACAAGTAACAATTCCCCGACTATCATCTTCAGGATCATTTACTTCTGATCCATTACTGCCTTTATTAAGCTCGGTTTCATCTTTCTTTCTAATTGTACTATACCGTAAGTTGCGCTGTCTTTTTACCATATTGTACCATGCGGCGGTAAGTAATTGCGTGTTCGTATCGCGTTCGCATATAATGAAGACAAACTATTTGTAAGATAGAGTGAAGATTTCGCTTGATTAAGCCCCCAGATACTAAGAAATGATATTATGTGCCATACGATATATTCGTATGGCATTTCTTCATACTCTAATGGGTTTGGATCAAGCTGCGCTTTTAAATGTTAGGGACATTATGGGTATTCAACCGTTGCCTCCTGGATAAACTGGTAATGTACTTTTGATATAGAAAAGTACAAAACATATAGGGAGAAAGTAAGATGCCTACTTTCGAGCAATTGAAAAAATATAAGGATGATTTGCAGCAAATAGGTATCTCGCAATCAGAAATTTTAGAAAAACTAGCAAGGGTTGCAACACAACAGAACATTGCTGACCTTTTTAATGTCAACGTTAGAAGGGTTAAGTATCTGTTCAAAAAGTACGGAATTAAGAAGTACAACCGTTATCAGACAACTCGGCGGTGTACTCATTGTAAGGAAAACCTCCATGTATCTTGGTTTCCGAAAAGATTAAACGGAGATAAAGTACTGGTCAGTAGTGTGTGTGATAGCTGCCAAAAAGACTACTACCGAACTTTATATATGAGACGGGTACTAAACAATGAGAGAAAAGGAAGGTGAAATATATGAGTGTTAAATATAAGGATGAATACGAAAGGTATCACAAAATTATGATGTGGTTCCGATCCAATCACGATAACTGCCTTCTTGGATTGGCAGATCAATTTAATCATTCCATAAACGCAATTGTAAACGCACCGATCCTGAGTGATTCAGAAAAGGTGGAAAAGATTCAAAACCATACTCTTGCCTATGAAAAGGTAACTCAAGAGCTTGAGAAAATGCACAAGGAAGCAGAGTGGATAAGGAATATTCCGATCTTTAAAGATCAGCACGCATCTCCTTTAACAAACCAGCTTATACATATCGATAGAGTAAAATCTGAACTAGAAGCTCGTTGGTCAGTGGATGCATTAAGGGAAATTTAGACACGAATAGTTATAAAGCCGGTTACACCCTCCACGTGGTGAAAACCGGCTTTTAAATTGTTTCAAATTTTTCCGCGTTTTGTTGACTGAACACACTGAAGAAATAAGAGAATCAGAATCATGTTCAGTTGCGAACGTGCGTTCTTGTTCGATATACTTAAATCACAGTTAATACATCAGAAATATTATGTGGCACATTATTATTTTTCCTTTGGTTCAACTAACCAGAGACCAGTTTAGGCTTAATTCTAGATAACAAACGTTCTTATTGAGGGTGAGTGTATGGAAAGGATAAAAACAGTAGTGGATGGCCAACTACAAAACGTACCTGTTTTAACAGATGATCATCTCGTTGCTTATAGCAAAGTCCGTTTAGGAATCAAGACCGGATGTGCCCCTGATATTCTACGTGATCTAGTAGAGGCTGGATTGGTGGAGGAGGCAACAAATGAACCTGTTATATGAGCATTACTATGATCAAATGACGACTGCGTTACAAGTTATTGCTCCAGACACAGTAGCTGATCTAAATGTCATCATTTACGATTCTGTGCGAAAAGATTATGCGATCAACGTCAGTTGGCATGAGGACTGTATCCGCGGAGAATGGGGAGTGGTCAAAGCTATCGAGGATAGGAAAATTAAACTTGTAAGAGACGATGGTATTTGGTGGGTACCCATCGATAATTTATTGCTGGTTGAGCGGGTGTAGAGTAACATGATGCAATCTGAGTGGCGAGAAATCTTACACGAAACGATCCTGTATGAGTTGCTGTTTAAGGCTGTTGCTAAAGATATGGAGAAACTTAAACAGGCTAATTTCAAAATGTCCTACTGCAAGACATTGGATGCGATATCTCGATGGGCTGAGCGAAAACATCATGAATATCGTAGCAACTTTGGGCGAATGGGTGGTAAAATACACCAACAAAAGACAACAGATGGCTTTATTTACATTGTCACAGTAACTTTCCGAGGCCGACAAGAAGAGAGCGTGTACAATGTGGAGATTTTAAAAGCTGAATGTCAGGTACGGCTTAACAATTGTCCTATTCTAATCAAAGCAGAAAGCAAATGAGCTGCATAGTTCGAACTAAAGAATTATAGAAGTAATCACTAGTTACTCGATGTTACGATAATACTCGTTAAGGTAAAATTTTACATTAGAGAACGCATTGTAATGATAATCAGATTGCGGAGTAATTACCAGCGCAGGATCCTTTCATAATTGATACAATCAAAACATTGATGAATATGGATTTGAGATATCGATAGAAAAATCACTGCAGTAAATATTTTACTACACATAAAGTTTATACTTCTGGAATGTTAGGATTTGATATATTTATTTCAGATGGATTAAGACTAAAACCGGAGGTAATACAACTTGTTGTTTGATCCATTGAAACCAATGTTACTTTCCAACCAAAAGGTTACTCCAATATCTTTGTCATCTCAAGAGCTATTGTTTGAACCCAAGTATGATGGTTATAGACTTTTACTCCATAAAAATAATGATCAAGTTCGAATTTTTACCCGTCATGGCAACGAAATAAGTGATCGATTGCCTGATATTGTAGAAGCGGCTAAAGCTAACATTCGAGCTCAGTCTGTGATTTTAGACTGTGAAGGAGTTTGTTTTAACCCAAACTTGCATCGTCCGGATTTCAGTTTATTTGATAAGCGGGCAAAACTCACAAAAAGAGATAAAATACAAATTGCTGCTCGTATGAACCCCTCCACTCTAGTGCCATTCGACTTAATTATGCTCGATGGTGAGTCACTTACTTCTACATCTATGCTAAATCGCAAGCAGAGACTATCAGAGATTATCACACCAAGTAATTCACTTATACCAACTGAATACACGGTGGGAAACGGCAACCAACTGTTTGAATGGACATTGAAGCGAGGCTGGGAGGGTATAGTTGTAAAACACGTCGATTCAAAATACCATTTAAATTCTAGACCTACTAACCTTCCTGAAGCATGGGTGAAATGGAAGCATACTAAGATTGAAACTGTGTCTATCCTTGGATATCAATGTAACCCTTTTGGGCTTCTTATTGGGACGACAACAGGCCCTATTGATCTGATTCAGCCGGCTGCCCTTGTTCAGTTTGGATTTAAACCAAAAGAGAAACAAGAATTCCTGAAAATTGCTTCTCATCTCCATACGTTAAAGAAGAAAAATGTTCAAATGATTGAACCAGTTATACGTTGTAAAGTGGAGTATCTTGAAAAAACGGAAAAAGGCATGCTTCGCACATGCACTTTTAGAGGATTTGTTAAAGATGTTTCATTGATTAGTTGAAATTCTCAATGAATTGATAATTACAACGAATAAGTTGGAGAACGTAAAAAAGCCATCCGGATGGATGGCTTTTATTTAGTTCACTTTCCAAACAGAGAATCCAGTTAAGAACTCTGAGTTCTTACCAGGTGCTTTTTTCAAAATGCCCGCTTTCTTCATTGCTTGAATATCACGTTTAGCTTTCCATTGTTTAATTGCTCGATATAGGGGTGCTAACCATTTGTTATTCTTCATCTCTTCATCACTTCCCCAATTGTGATTACCTTTAGTTTACTACATAAGGTGATGAGCCTTCAAGGATTCATTATAAGCATTTGTTAGATTCAATACTTTCTGATAGGGCAGTTTCTTGTTGAATGTAAGTAGATGCACTTCATTTCGGTTGGTTTTCTTAACTGCAGCGTACCAACGATCCTTCTTACTCTCCGCACCATCTTGTTTTTTAAAGTAATAAGATGTGATATCTCCTAATACATCGTTTAGCAGAATTCCTTCGACAACTCCGGTTCTTCGCTTTACACTAATCGATGTAACTAATTTATGATTAGCAAAGGAAGGCTCTAGAGAAGTATTAGAGAATTGTCCTTGGATAGTTGTCGCTACTCTTAGGACTACAAGATGAGCAATGATAAGCTTTTCGTTTGGCGTTGTACCAGGTTGACACAGTTGGTCAATTCGCTTGACTTGCGTCGTAATGAATTTTAGCAAGGAATTAGATGCATAGTCCCGCTTTAAATCGTCAATTAAGCGTTCGGAAATACTGATAGAATCTGAAGGCGAAGTAAGTGGGTGATCATGCTTCTTATAGGTTTCCTGGTTGAGAACCTGATAAGAGTAAGTAACGTCTAAATACTGTTTGGATTTAATGACCTCGTATACCTGCATACCAATGATATCTGGGTGTTGGTCAGCAAATCCCTTATTGTGAGATTTGTATATAGCTGGTTGTGCAGGAGATGTGGCTGCTGCCTGTTGCTGAGTTACTTTCGAAACGTAATACTGCTCTTTAATTTCCGCTAATGTACCGGCTAATTCACTTTTGGCCTTTTCCGTTTCATTAATTTTATCATTGAGCTCATTAATCAGCTTATTCTTTTCTATTATCGCCAATGCAAGATTTAGAATCGTTACACCAATAACGATGAGGGCACCGAACCACACGGTAAACGGTAGGCTAGTCTCCTGGATTTTGGTTACATAAGGTGTAATCATGTCCTTATATGGTGAGGTTAAGACATCGAGTATTATGTCACCCCAAATTATCAAACCAACACCGCATAGTATCGTGAGAACAAAAACAACTACTCTCAGAGTTAATATCCCCCTTTTGTTTAGATTAGACACGTAGTCATAGTTGCAAGCTTATTTCTTTAATCGCTTTCCCTGTTTACGGGTGATTTTAATTACCCGTGATTAGGATATTACTTTCTAGTGGGATTCTCTTTATAGCATCTGCCGCTGTTTCTTCTCCATCAAATGAATAGTTCCAAATATGCTGCTCTTCAACATCGGGAGTATATAGCATAGTTTTTACAATTTTAGCATAACCATCCTCAGTAGCTTGTTCAACTGATTTATCACAATGATATCCTGAAGAGTCGAGGTAGCTTCTTACCTGTTTATTAGCGATTTCTTGAATACCTATATCAGAATCCGAAGCTACAACCTTTTGCACTATACCTTTATCGATAATAACGAGTACGAATAAGGAGTTGTTCATTTTTATTCCTCTTTCTTATGAGATTGATATGCTTCTACACTATTCATTACTAAAAGGACCACTTCCACTCTTGTCTATTGATACATCGAAATTGTCACCTCACTTACTCATAATTAGGATCCAAATAAAAAAGGCTCCTTGCGAGTAAACGGAACATTGGTAACGTTTCGTTTGCTCGCAAAGAGCCTAATTTTATGAGTTATCCGCTCACCATTCAATTGTGAAGGTGGCTATTAAAAACTAACATAACATGTTTTAACTATATGGGATTAGATCGTTATTATCAAGAAAGATTCTCGAACTAAATTCTATACGAATACTCTTTCAAACAAGGATTGCAATTATTACCCATGGTATAATTTTAAAAAAGAACCACATCATATCATTTCAAAACTCGAGGGAATCTTAATCTGAAGCATGAATCGGTATACTTTTTTCCTTTAAGTAAATAGTCTATGGAGGGATATATGGATAGTGTTATGGCTGTAAAAGTACTGCAAGATTGTATTACAAACTTAGATGAATTATTGAGTGATTTGAATGTGTCTAATCCCACATATAGAACAGCGTTTGACGTTGGGGAAAATCCTGTTATCTTTTTTGTTTCACAAGTCATGGGTCGAAATCCTATGTTTTATGCAGAACCAATTGGTGAGAATGTTAGATTTGACATTTCGAAGATTCGGCAACTAAGAATAGAAGTGGAAAATCTCAAGGCAAGTATTCAGGAGATTGACAGCTAATAAAAGAGGGCTGTTTTGTCATCACATCGCTCTCGTAACTGTACCTCAAAGATAAGTGTTTCAGGATTGGGAATAACGTAACTTTGAGCTTGCGTAAACTCACTGGTACTGCCTCTATATAACTAGTTAGCCTAAACGAACCCAGTCTACAATTTTCTTCTCCAGTGTTTAACTTTATTACTCAGTGGAAATGAAAAAGCCCCCATTTCGGGGGCCGACACCTATTTATTAATAGTCTGTGTAAACGAAGACATAGTAACCATCTGCTTCACCATTAGATGTTTTTTTAGGCGACATGCCCCAAGCGTTTCTATTAACGCCTAAATATCCATCCCAGTTCGAATATAACTTATTGACCCCGGCCGAACGATTGAATAGAGGTTTAAAGCCGATATACCCGGAATCACCATTGTTCAAATTAAACTGATACGTGCTTTGATCAGTGAGTTGAGTTTGCCATGTAAAGGAAGCACCGGCTATGATGGCTTCCTTTTCAATTGAAGCTGAAGTACTGAAGGAAGCGCTAACGGTTGCCTGAACAGTTTTGGATATGCTGCAAGATGGCGTAGTGCATTTAATCCCAGAAGAAACTTTTTGAATTGTACCATATTCGGATGTACGTAATGTTTCGGTAAATACCCAATACTCGCGATAATCTGCTGCGCGAACGTTATCAAGTTTCTGCTCGCGATTTTCTGTTGTGTTACCCACTTCTTCTGCTACTGGATTTTGTGTGTCGTCCAAATACTCGTGTTCGGTGACTTGGACTAGTTTATTCTTTTCTTTTTTGAGCGGAATAATGAGTAATCCACTTTCCGGGTCCACGAATGCATCTTTTTTGTTCAAAGTAATGGTGTCTTTGTGATTAACAGCTGCCGTTGCAGAAGCGGATTGAGTAAATAGGCCAAGAGAGAAACATAAGCCGAGCATCATGAAACTCTTAACAAACCTTTTCATAATAAGCTACCCTCCCAATATATGGTATCTATTAACTGTTTGTATATTACCATATATCACCATATTGTTAATGGGTCATTCGAAATAGTAAAATAGCCCCGAACTATTATCAATGGTTGGGGAAACTACTCCTTTATCTGTTACGATTGTTTGATTTGGAACTTTCGTTGCTCCAAGATGAACCATAAAGGATTTCTTCGATTCCGTCGTAATAGTTGTCTTAACAACAGACACGGGTTTTTGATTGGCATCTTGAACGATGACTGGATTATTTGCTCGATACCAGGCAAACTTTCCCTCAGCTTTTGCAAGGCTTGCAATACCAAGACCTATTCCGTCTGGCAGTGATATTTTGTACACAACGAGTGTCTCCCCATCTTTTTCAATCTTATCTAGCACATCACCTTTTGTTAAACCCTCAATCTGAATACCGTCCTGAATAGCCTCATCAGCAGTAGCAAACCACCGTAGCTCAGCATCGTTAGTTGAGCATGAGGTAATTACCATGAGTGATAGCAGCAAGGGGAAAAGCCATTTTAGCATTACAGTCTCCTCCTTTATCAAGCAAATGGTTTTCGTGCTTTTCCATCATATCAAACTATATAACATGAGATAACATATATAGGAAAATAAGGCAATAAGTATTACTTGGATGGTGTATCAGCTCTGGTAACTGAATGCGAACTCTCCGTATCAGCAATTGCATCATGTCTGAAGCCTGGATAGGACCATTTATGCGATCGTAAACAGTAGCAGCAGGGCGTCGCCATGTCAATTCCTTCATATTGGCGAGCAGTCTCGATATTGTAGCACCATCTTCTATAATTCTTGCTCGAAAGACCACTTTCTTCTTTTACTCTGCGAAAAGTAATAGACAGAGCTATCCCAATAGATGCTCTGGCACATGCTTCTGATGTCTCATGTCAGCTTTTAAGATCTCTATGCCTTTTCAGTTCGTAACCAGCGTGTGTAATGCTTCTCACACATGTTCCGCGCCTTAACCTTATTCACACAGTCAGGAGTACTACAAATTTTCTCTCTAGGACTGTAATCTCTAATAGATTGATCTGTTGATCCATACTTCTTTTGATGATAATAGTGCGTTCTACAAAGGCTAGATGCATGATGAGGCTTACTACACCCTTCCACACTACAGGTCGTTTGAAGTTCTCGCCCAAGCGGGTTATTGTACCGGTAAAGTTTCATGTAATGCTTTTGACAGTATGTCTTTGCAAATACTTCATTTTGACAATCCTCTATTGAACAAATTCCTTTATCTTGTGGCATAATGCGATCTCCTCGTATAAAAAAGTTAAAGGATGACTTTTGTAGTCATCCATTATATAAAATGTCTATATATGTATCAGTATTTCTAGCTCTTTCTTGCGGTTATCAGAAGAGAGAATTTTTCGTAATTCTACTTCAGGGTAGTTTTGAATTAATCTAATGAACTTATGGGCAATTTCGTAGTCGAATTGAGTTCCTGCTCCCTCATCAATTCTTCGAAGTGCCTCTTCTACAGACATCCCTTTTCGATATGGACGATCAGAAACCATGGCATCAAACGCATCACAAACCGCTAATATTCTGGCTATTTTTGGAATATTTTCACCAATGAGTTTATCAGGGTACCCTTGTCCGTCAATTCTTTCATGGTGCCAGCGAATAGCGGGTAATAATTCAGGAAAAACTGCTGCTTGTTTTAAAATGTCATAACCGATAATTGGATGTTGCTTAATACGTTCGAACTCTTCCTTGGTTAAAAGTCCTTCTTTGTTAAGAATGTTATCCTCTATCCCAATCTTGCCTATATCATGTAGGATTCCACCATAATAGACTTCCATTACTTCCTTTTGTGACAGACCTAATACTTGTGCAGTTTCTTTTCCCCAATGTGCTACCCGATAAGAGTGGCCATGTGTGTATGGATCTCTAGCGTCAATCGAAGCTGCCATAGCAATTAAGAAGGAGTCATTCAGATGTTTAATTTCTTCCATCTTGCCTTGGATATTATTGACGCTGGAAAAGTACTGCTGAAACACAGCTCTAAGTAAGAGAACCGTACCTGCCAAAATAGTCAGGCTATAAACCTCATATGCACCAACAATGCGAGCACCTATTTCGCCTACACACATTAGGAGTAGATAAGTCATACTCCCCCCCATAAACATACTTTTTAAGGTGGAAATGAATTTCAAATTCCTAAAGTGTGTAAGTCCAATTGCTACAAGACAGGTATTAGTTGCCCAATACACAAAGATTAATATGATATCCGTGAGAAACCAGTAGGATGGTAGATTAACTCGAAAAAAGTACTCAAGAGTACCAGTAATCCAAATAGTTGCCAGGACTTGTCCACTATTGGCTAAGGCTTTGTTCAGTGGAGATTTGAAGATAAATGAGATGATAATGATCTCCAATAATCCGGACCAAACAGCAACCCAGGTTCCATATAATATTATTCCTGAGAAGATAACTGCGTTATTTAGAGTTAAAGGAGAATTGATTGTTCGAATGGGAGTGAAAGAGCTAATAATGGTCAGCATTGTATAGGTCAGCAAGACTGTCCAATGCTCATTAATTTCCCACGAAGTAAACGTAGAAATGATTACTAGAATACCTGTAATAGGGAGAATAACTTGTACTAAGATTCCTAGTATATCACGCTTAATGTTGATTATTTGATTCATATTGTTTCCCCTCACGGAGTCTAGTTAGTGAGATTGGTTTTCCCATTACCCGCTGAACGAGCAGGAAAGCCCCCAACATAATGAAAATATCGCCTATGCTTATTACTCTTGCTATCGGGAAAGGCATAAACAAAATGTCGCTTAAAAATGATAAGTTTGAGTTGCTATCCAAAACAGAATGTTTAAAGTCTGTTCCATTAATAATGGGTTCGACAGAATAAGGCAGCTTTTTTGCTAGTTCGATATCTATGGGCATCTTTCCCCCATTGGACCAAATTGCTAACGCGTTAAAGAACCAACCTATCATAAATACACGTATATCCTCGTGTTCTCGATTCGAGTAAAAAAAGATAAGTAAAAGGAGGTAAGCAACTGATATAAAGAGACCACCCCAAGAGGAAAACAAAGCTGAGCAAAGTTGTAATCCAATTGCAGCGAATAATATTGACAAGTAATGAAATTTAGGAAACTCACGCATTCGAGCCCCTCTTATGAACGCAATAATAAAAGATAGGATAAGAATATCAAGTAACATAGTATGCCTCCTAGATAGTAAAAAAACACCCCTAAAAAAGTGGTGTTTTTATTACCGACCGATCGCCCAAATATTATGTAATATGCCAGTTAGCTGATGTCGCTCCTACGAGAGCTGCTGCGAGGAGAAATGCGAGAATGAATTTTTTAATCATTTGAAGTCCCCCTTTTCTGAAGCCCTTTTAGTAAATCTGGAAGCGTTTACTAATCGTAAGTAGTTTCCGATGTTTGTCTAATACCAAGTTTACAATATTAGCCAACAATCGACATTAGGTTACTAGAACCAATTTCTGTAACACAGAGAATAAAGTATTAGGCATATGGGCCTATTCTTACTATATGTGTAATTCAAGATTTTTACAAGATTCAATCATCTTATGGCGATAGAAAAGGGCCGGAGTATAGAACTCCAGCCTAATTTATGATTCGATGTGCTTTATTAAGTCGTGTATCGAACTGGTGATGTACCAGCTCGCATGAGAAGAGTGTTCGTCCCCAATCTTAACCATATTGATCCATACTTTGCTTCGACTCTGATCGCTGTAGACTAGTTCGACTAGGACTGAAACATCCTTCGAATTCGGTACTAACTCACTTTTCAGGATACGAATGTTTGTTAGAGAGTGATTGCGGGTCAGGCTATTCAATGCTTGGTTCTGTTCTTCTGGTTGGGTATTGATGTTTGGGAAGTCTTTTACCATAGTGTTAGGATCAAATTGCTCAAAAAAGGCTTGGACTTCCCCCTCGATTGCTAATGTAAATAAATACTTTATAACATACGATCGATCTTTGAATAACTTGGCTTGTTCTGGATCATGTTTTCCCACGTTCTCATCAAGTGGAATATCTGACTCTTTCATGTGTTGTGCTTGGTTCTGTATTTGTTCATAGGTGATGGTAAACGGGTCTGGTTTAGCTAGTTTTTCATTTTGAATGGTTTGCCTAATCTCGTCGATATTCTCAAAATTATCTCTATCTCTCAGATAGTCCAAAAATAAAAGAATTGCTAGTGTAACCAGGACAACAATAAGGGCAAGAATTGAGGAGATCCTTGTCATTTTGATTTTCTTTTCCCGATCCATATAATCCCTTTCTACGGACGAACTAATTTTAATGGATTGATCCAAGTACCTGAAACACTACCGGAATCAGTATGTCGCCCATTCATAATAATCTCAAAATGTAAGTGAGGACCAGTTGAACTTCCAACTTTCCCTGCTCCTATTCTACCTATGAATTGTCCTTTTTTCACTTTTTGTCCCGTTCTAACTCCGTATGCATTCCATTGTAGATGCCCGTATCTTGTATAAAGACCATTCCCATGATCAATGTATACTGCTTGAGCAAATCCTTTAGGATCTCGAGGTCCTGCATGCACTACTGTACCATCAGCCATCGCATAAATAGGTGCTCCTGCCGAATTCCCATTAGAAATATCTATTCCTAGGTGTTCATCGCCCCATCTACTACCAAAACCGCTAGAGATTCTGTGAATAGAAGGAACTGGCCAGACGTAGTCTTTATTTAATAGGTCAGGTGGAATTTCTTCAGCTTCTCCAAAATCTATATCTCCGTTACCGTCAGTTATCCCCTCCGTTTCAATAGGAAGGCGATTCGTAGCTTCAGGCGATTCAGGAGACGCCTGACTGTTGAATAGTAAGAGCGCTAACTGGAAATCTTGTTTTGCAAATCCTAATGATTGAGCCTTTGATGTTAGCAAATTATAGTTTGGACTATAGCCTCGTTCAACTTCATGAAGTTCTTCGACCATCTCATAGGTATAAATAATTTTTTTACCGGATCGTTTAACGGAGACAAGTTTATAATCCCCAGGAGATGTATCATATTTTAGTGTATACAATCCACGGAAGGTGCTTACATCAACAATTTTGTCGTACGATTTGTGACCGACAATTTCTGGATCGGTACTTGATGTAGACGTGCTACCATCTTCGCTAACAGAGGATGTTTCAGTGTATTGCCAAACGTTGACTCGTAATGAGTCATAGGTAAACTCCGGTTCGATTCCCTTCACAAATTCTTTAGCAAGAGCTTCATATGATCCCGGTTTCTGGATTGGATTATGAGCTTCGCCAGGAGTACTAACTGGGACATTCCCCGTTTTATAACTTTCTGCTATAGCCAAAACATTGTTAACATACTTTTGACTATGGTTGTACTGATATACTGCCCTGCTCATATCATGAGGAGCTCCGTTTTTTGCGAGATAATTAGCGGCACTAAATGCAGCATCATAAAAATTCCAAGGATCGGCTTTACCATCTCCATCCCCATCAACACCATACCCATTCCCTCTCTTAATTACTTGAGGGTTCGTAATATCAAGTGATGGGTCAACATTTCCCACATCATCTATAGCATATCTCCATCCTACCCAAGTCGCCTTCATGAATTGAAAGTGACCAACTGCACCTACAGGAGATACCATTGTGGGATGAGTAGAGAACGATGTCTCAACCCGATGAATAGCAGCTAGTAAATACCAAGGGGTACCATATTTTGCTTCAGCTGCTTTGTATGTGGGTAAGAACTGTTCTGGAATAGGTATTACTGAACCTGATGGTGTTGGTGAGGCTTCTTTTCTTACTTGCGATATTTGCACGAAAGCTGAAATTAAGCCGGTAGGAACTTTCCATTCTACTTGATCGTCTTTTTCACTATCGATCGTAGACATTGAGATCTCTTCATATACCGGTAGAATAGTTAATTGATCGCTTTCTCCATCAAAGTTGAAATCAAAGGCAATAAAACCAATTATGATACATAGTACCGCTATTATGACCGCTGGGATCCCGAAAGCAGCAACCAAGGCTGCTATAGCCGAAACTACAGCAGCGATTGCCTTCAATAGTAACTTGTAAATCAAGGCTAGGGCGGCTTTTAATGCCTTTTTTAATGCAGCAGCAAGTGCTTTTTTTATTGCATTTCCAATGCCTTTCTTAACCAGTTTCTTTTTTGCAAACTTTACTAGGTGCTGTCTAGCTTTTCTTTGAGCTATATTCTTGGCAATTCTTTTTGCCTGTTCTTGTTTTTTGTTTAGTTCATTTGATTTTGTTAGGTGGTTAGGATCAAGTGACATTGTATATCACCGCCCTAGACAATGCCTTGTTTAAAGCGGTCTTGCCGGAAGTACTGTTCAGAACCATCATTTCTATCTTCAAAGTAATCATAAGGATTGATACGATAGTTTTTGTCAGTTCTTTTCTTCCCACTTTGAGAATCCTCGGTATAAAAATCACCGTTGGGATGAAACGGAGAAGGTCCGTCAGCAAGTCTCCCTTGTTGTACGTGAAGATCTTTGTATACTACAGATCCTTTCTCTAGACTTGAATCACCACCACGGTAATCTGTTAAGCGTCTTTCAGTGGTTGTACCATCTGCATTACGGACATTACCTAAGATAGTCGAGTATTCTCGAGTGACAGCCAATCGAACATCTGATACTTCATTGCCAGAGTACTTCCTTGTAAAGTCTGTATACTCCATTCCTTCTTGTTGAATTTGATTATTCGTTTCACGGTGAAATAACATGGCTGCTTTTTGGGCAATTCCTACACCGGGTTCTCCACCGATAATTCCACCTATGTGACCCGCTTTATCGGTAATTTCCTTTTTTCTATCTGCAAGTGTGAGGGACTGGTATGCTCCTTTTCCTGATCTACCTAATTGTTTTGGATGTAATCCTTTTACAATACCTTTTGCTACTGCATGCGTTTTTGCTCCAAGATAGCCCATGGATTTATTCTGATAATCTTGATGTCCCTCCATTCGGCCTGCGTCGTGTATGGCTGTAATACCATAGTTTTTGTTTAATGAATCAAGCTCATTATTAATGGATTCCATCATATTTTTGCGAGCTAGATTAGCTGTATCAAGGCCGCCTATAGCGAGACCAGCAGTTGCTCTGCCGGCTAATCCTCCAGCTGCCTGCCCGACCTTTCCTGCTATCATTGCTCCACCAATTACGCCGCCTGGTCCGAGTGGCATTCCAGCAGCAGCTCCAACAAGGGTAAAGAGTGATTTACCTACTCTGCCAGTCATTCGACCCGCCGTCAAAACTTTTTGGGTACGGGAACTAATTGGATGCTGTGCTAATTTGCCACTCATCCTTGAATCTTGAGAAGATGTTGCGGAGCTGTTTGCTCCATCTCCAACGCGTGGACGTGAAGAACCAGCTCCGTATTTGTCTTCCAAGCCATCAAGGAATGAGCGTTTACCAGTCGCTGACTGTATCGCTGAAGCTACAGACGCAAGTCCTGCTGTACCTGTAGCCATCGTAAGAGCAGCCATTTTTCCGGTTACAGCGGGATTCAATCCAAACAATGACTTTACTCCTTCTCCAATTGGGATAAATGATGCTAACATCACAAGTTTTACAACCCAATTGTCCGTTACATCGTTATCCATTTGCAGGAACGACCACAGAATTGTAGCATGTATGGACTGTACCATAATGGTAGAGAAGAGTTCTTTGCTCCAGTTACCTGTTATTGTTCTAAATGGTGCAAAGAGAAAGAGTGAAATGAAAACAGGTCCAAGTATCATTAAGATTGTAAGAGTAAATTTTCTCATCAAATAGTAGATATTTGCCCAAAGACTCAAGCCCAAGTATGCTCCCCAGATTAATAAGAAGCCGATTCCGCCATCATGTAGCTTGTTGATAGACAATTCCTTAGAACTAACTTCATAGGCAAAAATTGATACTAGAAATCTGTTTACGGTAAACATGGAAGAATAAATAGAATCTAAATTTCGTAAAAGGAACGCTACCAATATCAGCGCTCCAGCCATTTCGAGTAAATTGGTCCGAGTTTGAGGATTCATGCCAGCTTTCGAAATCATTACGGACATGAATATTATTCCAAAAAGAATGGACCAATAGGCAACTTGGAGGGTGACATCCGTGCCAGCTACAATTTGATTACTCCATTCTTTTTCGGTGAAAGTGAGCCAGATTAATGGGGTTTCACTATCTCCAAAAACAAGGGTATTTAGAGTACGTAATTCGAGTAAAGGTTTGAAGATATCTTCAAGGATTCCAACAAAAAAATTGGTTAAAATCGAATGTAAATTATCCCACATCGAGTAGCACCACCTTATTCAGTGCTTGTGTCTGATTGTGCATTAGCAGATAAATCAGACTCAAAATCGTTTGTAGATAGTGTTGTGACTACTTCAAGGAGCTTCTTATGAGTTTCATCGAGGTAGGAGCGACTTTCTTCTGGTATATAGTTTGGGCTGTCATTATTGCCTGTATCATTAGTGTCTTGTCCACGGAGATATGCTACAAAATGTTCATCAACCTCATAATCATCGAGCTCTGCACTCTCATCAAACTCAAACTCTCCTTCGTCTTGAAGAATTCTATCCTTCAATGATTCAACTTCTGGTGAAATTTTTTGAATTTGTAGGCTATCTTGATAGGCTTTCATTTGGCGCTCGAGTTCTTTTTTCTTTTTTGAATTAGACTCAAATAGAACTCTCTCGTATTCAAATAGGTCTGTCTGTATCCAAGCGCTTTCATTAGGAGTACGCATAATCATTTCTCCTTTTTTGGGGCGCCCCATAACAATACTTAATTCACCGTTGGATAAATTAAATGCTTCTTTCATAAGCTCATAGCTAATTGAGTTTTGCCTCAAGATAAACACTATCGAGCAGTTAGTGATTACCCCGTAAGCCTTAGAGTTTTCAAGAACCCGCTTTGCGTCTTGGCTTGCAATAATATATGATGTATGTCGTTTCCGGCAGCGTCTACCCATCGTTTCAGAAAACGCAACTGTCTCATTTTGATCGATAATTTGCCAGTATTCATCATTAACGACTATCTTAGGAACCTCAGCTAACATTGGGTTTTTTACAAAATGGTGCCATGTCCAAATTTGACAAACATGATAAGACAATTTACGTAGTGATGATCCAACTTCAAATTCGGACAAATCAAACGTAATAATTCTATAAGAGTTAAGATCTGTGGATACACCGGGTCCATAATATGTTTGGCCATCAAAAAAGCCTCGGGTTCCGCCCCTAAGCCATGGATGAATCGCATCTATTAGGCGATCAGCTCTTCCCTTAGGATCCTGCCCAAATTTTTCGACTAACATATTGAAAATATCCGTTATTGTAATCTCGTCTTTTAATATTTGGTCATGCACGATTTTCCCATCACGCATAATGGGTTCATACTTGTATAGTGATTTTGGTTCGTTAGTAATACCCGCATCTTTAAAGCATTCCTGAATGCACTCAAGCAAGTATCTTTCTTCAGTATTATTAAGGGGAGTCTCCTCAAAACCCATACTTAAAATGTTAAAGAATGTAACAATCTCTTGTATCTTTTCTTTTAGAGGAACAAAACGAATATATATCCTACCATCATCTTTCGTTATGAGCTCCCGGCCATCTTCAACATGAATCAGTTCTTCGTCATCGTCTTCATCTAATTCAATTTCTGTCACAGTTAAAGCACAAGGATTCAGAACGATAGGCGAATCGGAACCGAGTTTAATATATAATCCGCTTAAACGCTTAGTGAATTTTTTTTGTTCACCTTCGGGGTCAATAATTACAGCACGTAATCCTGGTATTAGTAAATTGCGCCCAACCAGTGTATCAATTGCAACTGTTTTTCCGGACCCACTTTCCCCTAACAATGCTGCGTTATAGTTCATAAAGGACTCATCAAATAGGTTTAGAAAGGTTAAGTTACCTGTACTTTGGTTAACAGCAAAGGGAACACCCCCGCGGAACTTAAGTTCACTAGAAGCAAAGGGAAACAACGTTGAAAGAGAGCGTCGATCAAGATTTCGATATGTATCTAAGAGTTCATTTTTACCGCGCGGAAGAACAGAGAGATATCCTTCATTTTGTCTCTCATAAGCACTTCGAAGGTGAATTCCTTTTCCGCCTAAATCATCCTCAAGGAACTCCGATAACCGATCGAGCATGTCCTCGTTATCTCCATACGCCGTTGCCTGAATACTCGTATGAAATAAATCATTCTGCCCCAACTGGATGTCACCTATAAGCGCGTCTGTATCTGAAAGTTTAGTATTGATATCGTGGATCTGATTGATTTGACCCATTCTTAGTTGCATATCTTTATTTGATTGCAGAACAGTTAATTGTTTTTTTAAACTCACCATTGCTTGACGCGGAGGAATCTTTTGAGAATGAATCGTTACATCAACTTCACCAACGCCCATAAAATGAGAAATCCAGTCGGTTTGGAATTCTCGTGGATATCCGCCTTTTGTGATATACATGGATCTGAAAGGACGTTCGCCTGCCAAAGAATCAGCTAGCAAACCGTGATTAGGAAGACCAGTATTTAAACCATCTGGGCATAAGATGTCCCATAAATCGCCTTTACCGTCTTCCATGTATAATGGAACATCTTCTGTCATATCAAGACCTATTCCCTGCTCTAGATCGTTTTCTGTAACCGCAATTGCTTGTTTTTTTCTGTTGAATCCAAACATTGTTTACACTTCCTTTATGCTCCTTTTTGCTCTACAACAGTTCGCTGACGAACTTTCTGAATACGAACGGAATCTTGTTGTGATGTACAGAAAAGAGCCAGCATTTCACGAAGTTTTATGTCTTTAAATCGAGCTTTGGCTGCTCTTTTTCTATTTAATGAGTAATACAGCATTTCAGCTAATCCCTCAGTTGTACATATCTCGCTATGGACGCCACAACCTTCTAAGTAACTTTGAGCTGAAGTGATGCGGCGCTCAAGTTCTAGAAAAGCACGTTCTTCATTACTTGTTTTCTTCATACCAGGATCTTTTAGTTGATAGGGAAAAAGAACATACCTCACAGTTTCGAAGCGAGGTTGTTGTGCCAACCAGTTATTCATGTAATCAACGATCATGTAACAATATTCTTTGGCTTGTGATGATAATAAATGATCATTTTCGATCCCTTTTACATAATCTTCAGCTTGTTGACGTAAATCCACATAACGGCTCTGTAAATGCCATACGACTGGGTAATCCATACTTACCAGCCATTGCTCGAAGCGTACGTCAATCCCCTCTTGTTCGATTGGGTTACGTAAATGATAATTCACAGGATCACATCTCAAAGCCATGACGTACTCATGTTTTGGTAAAACGATCATGTTCATTTTTAAATCTTTAATGTTGAGCATTTCTTTAATGAGTTTTTTTGTTTGCTTTGGAGAAGCGCTTTTACTAAGATTCTTTGTTGTACTTTTAGTAATTGTGGGTTCAGAATTACGCTTCTTCCCTATGAATGGTATGAGAGATTCCCCTTTCCTGGCACGCCACCACATTACTCCTACAAGGGATATAACGAGGAAAAATAAAATATCGACCATCGGTTCCTCCTTTGATGAATGCTATCGTCCATGTCTATATCTGTGAGATTTACGCTTAATGTGAAACATGACTTTATTTAATAGGAATTGATCCCAATACATATCGAACTTCTCATTCTTCCAAAAACCCAGGAAGAACACACCAACCGCAATTGGAGAAAAGAAAACCATGAATATGATGAAACGTATTCCTAGTGAGAAATATGGGATTCCAAATAGGGCAGACATATTGTAGGCGGCCACAATACCTACAAAAACATAGATAAGTTGACGCATGGATACTAGACCAAAAATCACCTTTTGCTCACTAGCGGTATCCACTGGTACAATCTCTCTTCGCATCCTTGTTTGCTCCTTATTAAAGGTATAAATCATCCCCCTATGAGGGGGGGATGAATAGAGGAAATCTGTTTTTAGTTTGATGAACCGAATGTTTGTACCCATTGCTGCAAACCATAAGCTTTATACAAAACCCAACCACCAATTAGGGCCATTCCTAAAGCAATTAGGCCGCTATTTCTTCTTTGTGGACTCCCCATTGCAGTTCCAAGCAAAGCAGCCGCTAATACTGTGGAGATGAGAGTAACGAAACCTGCAATGTAGAAAATCAACTCCAAAATGCTGTTCAAGTCTTTATAAATTTGATCAGGGTCTACGTTCTTGCCATTCCCAATGGAGTCTACTTGTTCAAGTGGGTTTTTACCATTTGCCGCCAATGTTATTTCTGGCATAGTAAAGAAAACGGTCATCATAAGAAACAGAATACCTACAAAGCAATTGATGTATTTCTTCAACTGTGGTTCCTCCTTTCTATGAAGAGTCGCCAAATGATGTAGAGAACACTTTAGAGAACAAAAAAAGGCGTACTTATCCAAAATGGATAAGTACGCCTTTGGGTTTTCCAATTAGCGTTCACGTTCGATTCATTTGACTATAGGGTTATTTTACCACCCAGCATAATGATATTCAATGGAATTTTACTGGTCCCTCTAAGGATGACATACATAGATGTTCTACTTCTTGATTAGGATCATCAAGTGGGTAAGATGCTTCTGTAATATAAAAGCCAACTCTCTCACATTGTTGACGAATTTCTTCACCCACTTCAACTGCAGATACTAGTATCTTAATGTTTTTATACGCGGAGTATGAGTTTCCATTTGTCCGGATAAAAAGGGAGCGATAAATAGCAAATTGTTGATTTGCTATTTTCCTGTAATATGTCCCGATAACTAATGATTTTTCCGAAGCAAGTATATGATTAGTTTGCATCAATAAACCTCCCCTAAAAAATGAAAAAGGAAATCTCCTCCTTGTCGTAAAGACAAGCAGTAGATTTCCTCTACTAACACTTTAAATAATTATTAGGCTGTTGTCGTTTATATACTTAAATTTTCGAAAAATATTTTCATACTGCTCTTAATACAGAAAATGATCCATTCGTATACTGTAAATATCCTTTTTGGGACAAAATTTTTATCTCTTTTAAGAGGTCTTCTTCTTTAAATTTGGATCTTTTTAAGAGGTATTTTAGCGTTGGAACTATCCCTGTTTTTTCAATATGACGTTGAATGATTTGCATAATCTTAATTCTTTCTCTAGTTAATCGATCTGTTGGCTTTAAGTTAATATGATAAACTTCCTTTAAAGTTTCGATAATTTCCACTGATATATTCCATTGTGTAGCAAGATCCTCTTCTGTATTGTATTTTAATGCCAAAGCCAAAAATGGTTTTGTTAGTACCGTATCATCCTGAACAGTACAAATCTCACCATAATCATTCACATAAACATCGATGGTTAATTGCATTAAGTGTTTCATCATCTTACTCTCCTTTTTAATAAAAATTTGTACTTTAATTCGATTAACGTATATGTCAATGTCTATTGTTGTTTTTACAGATATCCTTGTTCTTTAAACGAAAAGTAGGTTCCGTCACCGATGATTAAGTTATCCAGTAATGGTATGCCAATCATCTCACTGGCGGTTTTAATGGATTTTGTCATTTCAATATCCTCCCTTGAAGGTTCATGCGATCCTGAGGGATGGTTATGAGCACAGATAATGGAAGCACTTGAGTATCTAATTGCCTCTTTGAATATTTCTCTAGGGTGTACAATAACTGCATCGAGTGAACCCTTGAATACTGTCTTTTTTCCAATAATCCGATTTTTAGTATTCAAGAATAAACATACAAAGTGCTCTTGCGTCAGGTGCCTCATTTCTTCCATTAGTAAATCAGCAACAACTTTTGGTTCTAGTATTTGTATATCGACCATTCTACGTACGGCCAGTTTATTTGCTAGACCAAATGCACCCACTAAACTTGCTGCAGTTGCATCATTCATTCCAGGAATAGCACTGATCTCTTGTATCGACATCATAGATAATTTGTGTACTCCAATTCCTGCTAAAAGGCCACATAGCACTGGTTTTGCACTAGATCCTAGTATTACTGCTATTAGAGTTTGCAGATCACAATCTTCAGCTCCATAGAAAGAAACCGATTCTCTGGCCACATCGATATATGATTTTGGTGTTCGGTATTCGGTAGTCAATTCGCATTCTGGAAGTAGAGTGTCAGGTAATGGGGTCTGATTAATCGTCATGGTCCCCTCCTATTTCGCTATTCCGAGCATAAAACGTGTCTTGGAGTAGTGACGTAACGTTTACGCCCCTCGGAAGTCTAACCAATGAATACTTTTTATAACTTGTACATCGATAAACATTAACAACTTGCTTAATCCTGATTGCCTTAATCAAGTCCCTAGAATCGTTCATGTGTTCACCTCTTTTTTTCATCCAGATCTTAACAGGAACGACAAAAAGCCCCCTGCAAGATGAGTTCCGAATTTGGAATACTCAATGCTCGCAGAGAGCTATTATCTGTCCTCTTATTCGCTCACTTTTAAAGTGGCTAGGTAAACAAAATTTATATACTTCCAGTATATGAAAAGGAGTGTTTATCTAGCAAGCAAAATCTAGATTAATTTAAAATCACATCACAAGTTTGAGTTGACCGTACTGATTATTGTATTGATAAAATCGAACGAATCCTACCCTCATCCCAAATTTCAATACCTAATGTCTTTGCCTTTTCAAGCTTGCTACCCGCGTTATCTCCAACGAGAACAAGGTGAGTCTTCTTTGAGACAGATCCAGTAACATTAGCCCCCATCTTTTCAACAAGTGAGGTTAGTTCACTTCTTCCCCATATGCTAAAGGTGCCTGTTATGACTACAGTTTTCCCATATAAGGGATTACTTTCGTCTGCATATACAGAAGTCTTAGCATTAATAGGATTCACACCTTCCGCCAGCATTTGCTGGATCGTAAAGATGTTATTCCGATCTTCGAAGTAGGTTACGATTGATTCCGCTATATTCTCGCCAATGTTGTTAATCCGAAGCAGCTCTTCACGCGATGCAGCCATCACTTGCTCTATAGACCCGAAATGATTAGCCAGGCTCTTTGCAGTTACCTTACCAACATCAGGGATACCGAGAGCATGTAGGAATACAGCTAATGAGCACTCCTTACTACTTTGGATAGCTTGTAATAAGTTCCTTACCTTCTTGTCCCCATACTTCTCAAGAACAATTAAGTGATCATAAGTCAACTGGTATAATCCAGCTGGGGAGGTTATTTGGTAAACCTGATACAGTAATTCCGCAGTTTTTTCAGAGAATCCATCAATGTTCATACAGTCTCGACTTGAAAAGTGAACAATCTTATTTATGATTTGGGCCTCACATGTTTGATTCTTACAAAAGAGATCTGCACCTAGTTTCACAAGCGATTCTGAACAAGAAGGGCATTCGGTAGGTGGGAATATTTCTTGTCCTACCTCGTTGTCACTAACCAATCCAACTATTTCAGGAATTACATCACCGGATCGTCTAATGAAAACTTGACTGCCAATTGCATATTGGAGTCCCTTCTCTTTAATATTATCGTAGTTGTTAAGGGTCGCCTTAGATACGTCGGCCCCGTCTATATTAACGGGCTCAATATAGCCAACTGGCGTCACTTTGCCAGTCCGTCCGACTTGATTTTCTACACGAATAAGTGGGGTAGAAATTTGCTCTGCATCAAACTTATAAGCACAACCCCAACGTGGGAACTTAGCTGTTGTTCCAAGGGTTACACGTGTGTGCATGTCAAAAACTTTTATTACAACTCCATCTATAAGGAAATCCAAGTTAGTTCGAAGTGCTTCAATCACAAGGATTTCTTCAATAAGGGATTCTACGTTATCAAAAACCTTTATAGATGGGGCGTTCTGAACCTTAAAACCATTTTCAACAAGAAATTTAGTCATCTCTAACTGATTAGTAAATGCTACTCCTTCAATGTATCCAATGTTATACCAGAAAGCATCTAACTTTCTCTGTGCTGTTATCTTTGGATCAAGGTTACGGATAGCTCCTGCTGCAGCATTGCGTGCATGTTTTAACTTCTTTTCTGCCGTTTCATTGTAATTCTTTAGAACAGAAAGTTTCATTATTCCCTCTCCATTAATCTCGATCTTCTTTTTAAAGGGAATCTCTAGAGGGATGGATTTAATAGTCATGACTTGTTGAAGAACATTCTCTCCAACATCGCCATCACCACGAGTTGCAGCTGCTTGTAGAAAACCATTTTCGTAAGTAAGAACAAGAGTAAGACCGTCATACTTGAGTTCTGTAGTTAAAAGAAGATTTGCATCACCAACTAACTTTTGAGTTCGATGATACCATTGTCTAAGCTCGTCAAAGTTATAGACTTTATCCAAGCTCCCCATATGAGTTAAGTGACGGTGTGGTTGGAATCCTTCAAGGACCCCTCCGCCCACTCGTATGCTTGGAGAGGATGGTAAGATCAGGTTTAATTCACTTTCAAGCTTTACCAATTCTCTGTATAACTGATCATATTCTGAATCAGAAATAACAGGACGATCTAGTACATGATAATAATAGTCATGCTCTGATATCTCTTTAACTAACTGGTTCATCCTTAAGTGTAAATCTGTAGAATTGAATGTTGAATCTTGGGTGTTAAATGAAAATAAGTCAATTTCTGTGCTCATTCTTTTCCTCTCCTTTTTACGTGATTAACAGTAGAACGAAAAAGAGCTCTGCTGAACACACGTATCCGCTAGGGATAACATGCGCTCGCACAGAGCTCGTTTGTTCGTTCATTCGCTCACCAAATTCAGGCGGCAAAAATAATCAAATCTTCACTACTCTTATCTTATAATATTTTAATCAAGGAACAAAGTATAATGTGTGAAAAGGCAATAATAAGAACCGTGTGACTACCACACGGTTTTCTTTGGACGAATAAGATGGTTTATGCTTTATTAACAATCCTAAAGAATTCATCTTGTTCTTCTGTGAGATATGTAGGTCGGCTGACACAAAGCTGAGCATTAAAGTTTATGACATGAAAAAAGATGCTTTTTACATGTAACAGGTTATTCATGAAGTTATTTGCAAGTTGTGCTGCAAATTTGTTTGTCGCACATCGTTGAGGATTATTTATGATGAGTGCTCCACAGCTTTCACCGGGGAATGATGTGTTTGCATCTTCAAGTATATTGGCATACACATCAGTAACTGGTTCAAGTATTGTAACACCATTCCATTTTAAGCCACAGACGATTTGTCCGGAAAATCCCGAGCGATCGATCTGAAATATCTCTTCCTCTGTGATTGTTGGGTTCTCTTTAATGGTAATGCCTTCAACTCCAGCGTCAAGCCAAATTAGATCATTAACGATGGCTGAATAAAAGAACTGGTGAAACAGCTGACGAGTCTTATTATTATCAACCATCCCAATAAGAATGGGGATGACTTTTCTTTTTTTACCTACATTTGGACGAGTGAATAGTCTTTGTAACATATCCAAATCCTTGCAGAATTGAGATACAGTTTTTATTTCAATGTTATATACATCTCCATAACGATCAGCTAATGCATTTACTTTGTACTCATTGATATCTTCATCGATAAATAATTGGTTTAACGTATTCTTAGCTTCAACTTTATCCTCATCAACAAGTGTAAGGTCAAAATTGTATTTGTCATATTTGTTTCCGTAAGTTCTGATGTCTTGAAGCAATCCACGTACAAAGTGCGATCCGTTTGCTCCTGTGCCAACTACTACAATTTGAAACATAAAATTGTTATTGTTTGCATCAATTAGTTTAATTTCTCTAGGCATATCTAATCCTCCAATTGAAGAAGGAAGTGAGTAGCTAACTCACTTCCTCTCGCATTTTTTAGGTTAGTAGTTCGACTTGCTGATGCCATTCTTTTGGGTAAGCCACAACACTATTTACATCAACATTTTCAAATACGTAGTGAGCGGGTAGATTATAGAAGATTCCACCCTTACCGACACGAAACAGCAGATCTGGTTCTGTTGTGTTTAGGGATCCGATAACACCATATAACATGTATGCAACTTCATCCCGATTGTCTACCGCCGAAAAGTATGCCGGCATGGTGTTGTGCGAATGAATATGCATCACCAATAATAAGTTGTCGTGATCCCGTATCTCGCTTTCTGAAATAATGGAGTTTTTACTTACGATCTGTTTAGGTACGTAGATGTGATATTGTTCCTGCAATTTATCCCAATATATCTCAACCATAACCTCATTCTCTCCTTCTTCACAATACGCTCTGAAGAAGGAGATGGTCATTCCTAAGAGTATTCCAGGTATTCTGGGTAAGTTAAATTGAAATCCAGGGACAATAAGGTCCAATTCCTTTATGTGATCAAGCTCTCTCACAAAAGTACCAATTGGGTGATTGAAGACCTCATAAACTCTAGCGTCCTGGCTAGCTATGAGGTTAATTGTTTTTTTCTTATCTTGAGGAATCCTTAGAAAATCAGACGTTTTCCAAAAGAATTGTTTTATACCTTGTATCATAAAAGCGCTGCTCCTTTAGATGTACCACGAATGACCGGGAACAGTATTTTCTTATCTTTGTCGCATTCCCAAAACGTGCGTTCCTTGGAGAACTCAGGGAATTCTTCTTCGAGTTTAACCCGAACTTCCTCGGTACTTACACCCGCTTCGGGAATAGTTCCACCGAAAAATTCGACCACATGAAATACGTGGGCAGCATATGCAATTTTCCAGTCCCCATCCTCAATCCGGATATCCAAGTTTTTACTAGTTTGCCGCGTTCCTCTTTCCTTTGGTTTTAGGTTCTTTTTGCTCTTATCTTGTACGCTGCTGCATTCTTCAGGGCAGGACTCTTCTACATAATCGTTTTTTGAATCATCGGAGAAGAGATCCAACATAAATTGACCGTTTGCTTGTTTTGGGGCAAGTATTGCTTCCGAATTAAAAAGTGAAAACTGTCCAGTTTTATCACTTGTAATTTCTTCTCTGTCTTGGATTGATTTCGCCTTTTCATGTCGATCATCAGATTCTATATCTTCAATACGTCCACCAGTTATTTCTTCTTTTTTATGATTGGAATCAGTATCAGTTGAAGCTGGGACGTTCTCTAGCTCTCCATCATTTATTTCTTTGCAATTTTCTTGTGATAATAGAGAGATTTTGAGAACTCGTTTGATTACATCTACTTGAATTTTAACCCTGTTTTTCAGGAAGGGGTATTTCTCTTGGAGTTGTGTGAATACGTCGTGAATAGAGAGCCCGTGAGCAGGTATATCTTTGCATACTGCAATAATTGGAATTGGGATATTAGAAAAAGAGAAATACCAATCTTCAAAAATGAGAACATCCTCACTTATAGCTTTGTCGTGCTCCCCTACGATTATATATTGTGGAAACTTTACAATGTTAGACATTAAAACATTCTCCTCTCACATTCCTATTCGTTAATCATGTTATCTTTATTAGATTTCAATCTCTTCTTCTAACTCTTCTTCAAGTTCTTCATCATTCTCTTCCTGGTACTCTTCTGTACAAAGTATTTCAGGGTGAGCAACATTCAGTTCAAAAAAGCTACCAAATGTATAGTTAGTATCCTTCAAGAAAGTATCATCGAAGTCTTTACCAGATAGTTCTGTGTAGAAATCTCTCAGGTTTGTACCATCGAATTGATGATCATTAGAAGGTGCTGATAAGAATACGATTGGTAGAGTAGATAACTGATGGAGTCCTGCAATGTTTATTGACCGGAGATCAGGCCAGCAAGCTCTAAAGCTACTAAAAACATTCGAAAATGGATATCTGTACAATTTAGACTCAGGCTTGATAAAGGTGTCTTTGACGGCAAATATAATAGCCTCATCTATCCGGTCTCTAGTGACTTTAAAGGCAAATAGCATTTTGGGATGACCTACATTCTGTATAGAGGTTTTATGGTAGGTGACATCAAAGCGGTTTTTTTCCACTTCAATTACAGCGTACTTTGAACCACCAAGGTTTTCTTGATACAAAATGCAGTTTTTAGGTAGAAGGGGGGTTTTAATAATTTTTTGGTTTGATAGAAAGGGAGCTAGAACTTCACGCTTCCACGCAGCGGGGGTTTTTTGAGAGAGGACCTTAAAGAGTTCATAAATTAGGGATTCAACAGGTTCAATAGATATCCGTCGTAATACTGAACTTAGAATGTTAATTACGATCTGGTTATCAGATGTACTTAGATCTATTTCAGAAAGCAAAGCCAGTGTCATGTTAACCAGTGTATTCTTATCTTGTTCTTCTGTCGCTCTAGAAGAAATAATCGCTAATGTAGATGCCAGCAACTTACTTTCTGCTTTTGCTAAATTAACTTTCTTTAAAACTGAAAGGTATAGTGAGACAAACGCCTGATCATCTTGGATTGATTCTAGTCTAGCTACTATCGAGTATATTAGAGAGTTCACTGTTTCTTCGTCAATACTAGCCAAATCGATTTTTTCGGCCAAACTATGCAGTAATCTGCTATGAATCACTGTATCGGTTTCATTATCTAAGTGTTCTAATAGTATTTTAAATACGTTATTTATCGCATTTGAATCTCCTGATTGTTCAATAAATGGCCTAAGTAGATCGACAAGTGAATCCACATCATTTGCAATAAGTGATACTAGCTGATCCGGTTCTAACATTTTAATAAGGCCCATAGCCATGTTGTCAGCTTTGATGGATTTAGAACCTACTCGTAGACCATTAACCCACTTCTCGATAATCGGAAGCGTTCCATTTTGTTGAAGTATGATCACCGTCTTCTCTGTTGTCACTTCCGTGTTTGTAATCGATGTCGCTGTTTCTGTTAGCATGAATCTGTGCCTCCTGTAACTTTTGTATTTGGTTCAATTTAGATTCCCATTTAATTGTCATATCACTAAATGAACTTGTAAATTTGATAAGGTTTATCAGAAATTCTGAAAATATTCCCTGATATCCCTCAATTTTAATGTTCAGATGTGTATCTGTAATTGAACTTTTCACAATGACATCATAATATGAACAGTCCATTTTACGAATTGTAGAAAGAACCTGCTCTTCTTCTGATATCATTACATCGATGAATTCACCGGCGATTGTATTACATCGTTCTTTTAGCGTATTCCACTTGCTAATTTCTTCCCAATTATAATTGACTATAAAAGAATCATTATCAGCTCTTTCAGAATCATCTTCAGATTCATTTGAGTATACCCTCTCACACTTTAGTAATGTTTCTAACGCTCTTACAAATAGTGTATGGTCCTTACGAGGAAACGGGCCAGTTAACAATTCAGTATTAGAAAGCGGCATACCGATATCAAACATTGCTTTTCCAATGACAAGTCGATCTGCTACATTTATCGACTCTTCCTGCCAATCCGTAGTTACAAATAAAGTGCCCCACATTTCTGTTCCCCCTATACAAAAAGAGACTTTTTATTTTTGATCGGTTCTACTTTTTCGACCAGTTGATAAACATGTGCAATTCTGTTTAACTCCAACCAGAGGTTCGTCCTATTATCTTCATCTGGTTCATTTGATCCTTCATCGGCAACATAATAAACTAAATGATCAAGAACCGTTTGAGCATCGTTTAAGTTAAACGACTTAAAATCTACATCTTCGAATGTCATTCTTTCTGATTGAGCAAATTCAGTTACAATTTCTACAAGCTTAAGTTGCGTGTTGGTTCCTTGCACTTCATTGTCAGGTACTTCTTTGTCTTCCAGAAAATCATGTAATCTCTTAAGGTTCAATTGTTCCACTCCTTACTTTTTACATTGATTTGTAAAGAACTCTCCCTTCTGTTTAATGAACAGAAAAAAGACCCTTCACAAATCATACGCTCCCGAAAGATAGTCGTATGACTCGCAAAGAGTCCTCGTCTGTAATAACAATTCGCTCACATTAGTGCGGCTTTCTCAGAAAACAAAGATAAACTACCCATTCATTATAGTTTATTCCTTCTTTAATTTAAAGTGGTTTCTATTAGGTATTTACGTCAGATTATTAATTTACAATACGAATTAATTTTGCGTCATACATACAAACTTCGATCTCACCTGACTCATATTCGATTGCAATACCAGGGCATTGGTCATGTAGCATTATCTCAGCCCAACTTTCTTCTTCTGGATACCTTGCTTGCCACTGTAAGAATGAGTAAAAACTTATAGTTTCATGAGGTACCTCTACGGATATTATGTAGTCGCCAAAAATAAGTGCACCTTCTAGGGAAGATGTAAAATATACACCATTTCCAAATAACCCATTAAACTGTTTAAAACCGTCCCGTTTTATTTTCCATGATTGTTTTCTACTTGTCCCATGATAAAGTAGCATTTAAATTCCACCAATTCTTTGGATAATTGAAATGAAATAAACTCCTATCAAATGTATCTGCATTTAGCAGAACTATTGATAGGAGTACTTAGTGTTTAAGGTTTTCTTATCGGTATAGGTAAAGCTTCGTCTACCCAAGCAGCTACCTCATTCGCTAGTTCATTCAATTCCAAAGGAAATAGATTGCCATGAGTGTTTGAAACCGTCAAATCTACATCTATTTCGTACACTAGATTCGGAACCTCTTCATATCCGTATTTTTTTAGTAGGTCCTTCAACATAAACCTTACAGTGTTCTTCTCTTTTTCCCTCACATTAATAATGTGTTCATCGCATGCAAACTCATATTCACAGTTGATATACATATTAAAAATATCATAAGTTGCTTTGTTTTCACACCATAGACACTTATTCTTGAGGACTTTCTCATGGAGCGATCTATACTCATACCTTTTATCTTCTACGTACATATTGTAATCAATTTCTGCATCTATTTTGGGGCTAATTCTAATATTGAGTAGTTTACTCAGATCCTGTAGAATCTGTAGTTCTTCATTTTTAATTTGCGTTTTAATATTTTCTGCACACTCTTCACAATAGTACTCATAATAACCTCTGATGCCATCTCGATTAAACCAGATAGCAACTCGTTTTTTACATTCTTTGGTCTGACATTTTTGTTTTAGTGGCATATTTACAAATTGCTTTGCGATAGCTTTTATCATTATTTCGCTTCAATAGTAAAGTTTGGGGAACCCCAATTTACTATTGAGGCTCCCCACCTTTCATATCTTATTGAATTCGTGTCTTTGTAGCATTTTGATATGTAACAATTAATTCATCGAGTTCTTGCGATAGCTGTACAACACTTGGATCTGTAAGGGATTTTATAATGCTTAACTGATTTAATTGACATCGCATTCTCTCAATTTCTCGACTCAGTTCAATCAAATTCATGTTAATCCTCCTTGTTTCTCTGCCCGTGAGTTTTTGGATGGCAAAAAAAAGACCATCTGTAGGCATATAAATCCCAGATTGGGTTCATATGTCCACAGATGGACTCTTTAAAGTAATATTCGCTAACCTCGAGGGTTGCAGTCATAAACTAACATTAATTACTTTTATTATACATTCTTAACGGTCATGTGCAAGGCTGATTTAATCAAATTTTCCGTTATCTAACATGTACAAAAGTTGAAGGGATATGATCCGTCTGTTAGTTTGATAGTACAAAGTTAAGTTTGAATGGAGTGATCAATATGCCATTATTAATCGGACATAAGGCGGTTGCTTTGGCCTTAGTAGCTTGTTTTGTACCTTTCGCTGGTATTATTATGGTCTTACCTAATTCAGTTATCACCTTACCCTTAATGGTTTCATTCTTTCTTATAATCGATCACTGGCTTATATATGTAATAATTATTTCTTTGCATAAAAGAATGACTATAACTTTGCAAGCACTTACTTCTCAATTAAAAAAAAGACTTCTATTCTTACTTTGTAGCGCGGTAATCTCTGCCACATATGTTGGTAGTTTAGCATTGATAGTATTGCTTGAGCTGTATGCCTTCGGTCTTGTCTATTAATCAGTAAAAGGTAATTATCATCTGTTACATAAAATAGCAGCCCTCTTCTATAGAGAGCTGCTGTTTTTCTATTAGTTCTCAAACGTAAATGAATACTGGTCGTTATCATTTATCTTTATTAAACTCGGAGTTTCTTGAATTTCGATTTCGTACACATTTTTTAACGCAATTTCTTTGTAGAGTAAAGGATCAGGATCTTGGTTAAAGGACTTTGCTATGTCAATTATTTCTGGCTCATGCATTAACACATGCTCTTCCGAGATACACTTGAAGGTTCCTTGTATTATGAGTTGATCTTTAACATTAATTTGAAGTAATATCCCATCATTTAACGTCTCTAATATTTCTAAGGCTTTTTCTTTTCTCTGTTTTTCTTCCCTTTCTAGCTTCTTAAAATATTCGATATCTTCCTGTGTGCATCGATCTACTCCAGTTCCGTCAGGATCAAAAATTGGACTACACATCTGTCCAGTTGTATGCGTTTGATAAGGAAACAGTGCAAATAGGGCTTTAAAGAATCTCTGTGTTAAAACAAATCCCTCAAGCGATTCTCGTTTTCGCACCTCTTTAAGAATGACTAATAGTTCTTTCTCTTTAATAGGAATTCCAAGCTTTAAGAACTCTTCTAATAAAATTGTCCTGATGTCTATTGTTAAATCACCAATTCCAGAACCCATGATGTAGGGCGTATTAGGATTACGCTGATATCCTGTAAAGCCACAATACCGAATATCCAGGATAGCTTTCAGGTACCCACGCATTTCGAGGTATGGAAGCATTTCTGGATAATCTAAAGACAAATTGATAAGCGAAGTATCTTGGCGTACAACGGTACAACTCCAGCAGCCAAATCGAGCTCCTGCTCCGGACGTACAGCTAGTAATTGCATCATTCGCATTGGTAATACTTGCCCCAATTGGGCACTCCATTGTACCTGCAGCACTACCATACAAGTTTATAAGATTGTGATTTGAATAAATTTCATTCCAAACGGGATGATTTCGAATTAGGTAAGTTACTACTTCTTCTGATGAAAGATGAATTATAGGAGCTGCTGTTACTACCCCTTTCACTGGGTGAGATCCATAAAATTCATTGTCAAAGTGTCGTTCAATTGATAGCTTTCTTGCTTTACTTTCTACATTACGGACTCCTAATACAAGACACAGATTCCCATGCTGCTGAACGTAATCTTCAAAAGCCTTCTTTGATGGAGTAATCTTGAACTTGTCTACGCAGTATTTGAAGAGGGAATCTGGTGGTTTGTATCCCTTCCCCAGTACGCATGTGATATAGTTGTCTTCCACGTCCGGTTCTACAATGTGAAACGGTATCTCTAAACCATGAGTTTCTTTTAAACTTTCAACTGCATTTTTTACCTTTTGGATATGTTGTTGAATAAGTGGATTTTCAACACCGGTATTTGCAGAGGAAATGACTAATTTTGAGGAGAATTCGGGGTTTTTCAATACGAACTCTATGCACTTTTGAACGCACATAGATGAGTCTTTTCCGCCTGAGTATGCTACTACTACTAGCTCATTCTGCTTGAAAATACGTTCAATTGCGGAATCCACAACTTCCATCACGTTATTAGACACATTATCAGGTAATTCAATGGGAACTTGATGCGTTATATCTGTGACATCCACTTTCTGTTTTCTTTTTCTTTGTTTTATTAGTTGACTTGGAAGCAATTCAGGCCAGGCGATGTTTGCCCGGGCCCCGTATGGAGGAACATTAATGTTAAAGAACACTTCCAAAGCGATCGTTTGGTCTTCTTTTTTTCCAACGATTATTAGTTTGTGTTTAGGAGAATTGTAGTAATCTTCTTCATAACCATAGGCTGCATCTAAAAATGTTTGAATCGGTAGATTTAGATTAAAACCTACTGTGTATTCTACAAAATTTAGAAGTGTGGTTAGTTCGATGATTTCATTTCCATTGATAATATCCTGCCATTTGACGCTCGAATTCGAGTTGAAAAGCGCTTCTATCGGCTTATTGTCAAAAAATAATGCGTGACAACATGGTATATGCCTTTGTTAAATACAGCACTCAAGCCTCGAATTACTCCGTTAAATTGCCAACTATTAATTCGTAGAAACTGCCATAGTTCCTGTGTTTCCTTCGTGTGATACTTAATATCACTATCTACCGTTACTCTTGATTCCCCTGCTCTGAAAACATATGTTTCTTCGATTCCTAGATCAATAGTAGTTTGGCCCATTTTTTCCCACAGTATTGTATCAGGGGTTCCCCCCTGGACTAATACCAGAGGGTTCCCCACTTTATGTCATGTTAAATAATTTAATCTTCTCTTTAAATTTTCCAGCACCCTTTACTGCATTCACCTGTTAATAGAGTCTCAGTAGTAGATTTAATAATTGCTTGTTCCTTACAAGTTGGACAAGTAAATTCTACTATATTACTCTCTGATGAGAATTTGTTAATAGCTTCAGATATTGCGTTATAGATTTCTTTCCTGTTTTTATCCATAGTTATCACTTGCCCCATTGTATCCTTCTATTCATTACTAAGATTTATTGTGTAATAAAAAAGCCCTATGATATTACGTAGAGATCCCTGTTAAAGATCCAACGCTCACATAGAGCTATCTTGACAATGATTCGCTCACCGCACTAGCAATGGCCACACAAAACAAAAATTCACACGCATATTATACCTCTAGTTGTTGTATTGTTAAATCTTTAATTGAGTATTTGTCATGTTTTACAGGTTCCCACTCCACCTATCTATATCCTGGAGGTCTATCATAATATATAGTAGAAATCGTACTGATCAAAATGTTTTCATCATATTATAAAAAAGAAAAAGAGAGCGAGGGGCATTGATCTTATACCCATTCGCTCTCTTTTTCTATTTCTTGATATTGTTTATCGAATTCTTCTTGAAAATGTTGCTCCATATATTTACGTATAAATTCACTTTTAAGACTTTCATTCTCAATTCTCTTGAAGAATACCTTTATGGTTCGTTCAGTTACAGGCTTTTCATTCCACAGTTTGATTGCTTGTTCTCTTAGTTTCGTGTTTACATCAAATGTTATCCTTGCTCTTAGTTTCTCTTCTTCACGAGCTATACGTCTAATCTCATCATGAGTAGGTGGGGCTGGTAAATTTTGAACGCGATCCTCAAAATCCTTAAGTTCAAATAACCTCTGATCTACCTTTTGCAAATGAGCAAGAAATGGTTCAAGTTTCTCTCTAAGCTTCTGATCCACTATGTCATCAAGTACATTTTCAGTTGACAGACCTTGATTATCATCTTCAATAACCGGTTCTTTATGAATCGGAGTTAGAATTGTCTTCCTCTCTTCCATTACTTTTACTGCACAACTTGAAAGACTAAAGTTTAACTCTCGATATTTCTTAAAAGTCTGTAAAACTTCTAAGTCTTCCTCATTGAAGCGGTATTGCTCTTTACCGCCTACATCTCTCTCAAACTCATAGCCTACTTTTGTTAATTCTTCCGCCCACCTTAAAATAGTGGTGTTAGCTGCATTTACTTGCTTCGCAATTTCATTTGTATAGTAATAAACCGATGAGGTTGAGTTATTCACTCATCTCCCCTCCCCCATAAAACATATTAACTCTACTTTTCCATATATTATTCTGCTTGTCAATGATCTACCTCGGTGGACATCGCTATATCATGATTGATTATGCTCTATTATCGCGATGCTAATCTTGATTCAGATCGATTCAGACTAGTTGACTTCGGAATAACTCCGATCAATCTCAATCAATCCTCACCAATTGACATACTGTCTCAAATAGCAAACATATATATAAATATAACTATATTATGTTCATATCTATATTCATATATATATTTCAGGTTGTTTTAATAACGATACTCACCACAAATCGCTTCAGCTAGATCAACCATACCCCCTTCAAATCAAATCAATTTGATTTGAAGTACATCGTGTATCTTCCAATTACACTCGATCACTCTTAACCTCAACTCAATTAAAACATACTGTTCATCCAATTTAACCTATATATATTTATATATATAACCTATACATGAATATAACTATATATGAAAATGTGCTTCGATCTAAATCGATGTAAATCAATCATCTCGTGAAGCACACTCGATCATAACCCTCTCCCTATAACCACTAGTGACTCAATGTTATTTAGTCTACATCGATTCGTTTCGATGCACGCAAGGCATCTAATGTAGAAATCCCTACAAACTACACTGTTTAGTATCACGATTCGAATCGATGTACATTGATTGACTTCGAAAACGACTCAATCATAGTCGATCAATCATCTCTTGAAGCGCACTCGATCATGACCCTCTCCCTATAACTACTAGTGATTCAGCGTTATTTGGTCTAACATCGATTCATTTCGATGCACACAAAGGCATCTAATGTAGAAATCCCTACAAACTATACTGTTTAGTATCACGATTCACATCGATGTACATTGAATGACTTCGAAAACGACTCAATCATAGTCAATCAATCAGAATTATAGCCCGGAGTGGCATTTAATGACATTCAGTTCGCAGTTCATGGCAAGCTAACAATCGTTTCTATATTCATCATCAAAAAAGGGAGGGGAGTATGAATTGGATCAGACTATTTTTGTAATTTTCAAAAATACAAATAGATAAAACGCGATATGATTGTGTTTACGTCTCGCGGAAGCACAAGATTGAAGGGGGATTTATGAAAGGTACAATATTTGAACTGCATTATAATCAACTTGAGAACCGATTAATTGAAGCATTTATCAAAACACTTCAGTATTCTACGCATGAAATAACAGATTCTTTTTTATAATTTTTTGGAATTGAAGGTCAGTATGGTGATTACATTTTTGATTTCCAGACAAATTTTGACGTTCACATGAATATGAATACAGCAGTTCTAGTAGGGATTGCAAAATCTATGGTCGTTATTGAATCAAAAGATGATAATTATGATGAAGTCGAAGGGATTCCAGATGCTTTCCTTCATGCTGGAATTGGTTTATTGACAATTCTCTTTTAAATGAAGCCAGGCATGGCTAAACTTCATCGAGAGCAATTAAATGCGCACAAGCAAAGGTTTGAAGGGACAGACATTAAAAACATAAATGAAGTGCTAATCACACGGAAAAGTCTACGCGCATTTTTACGAAATGAAAGAACGCGTTACGATAATACGCACCGTAACGCGTTCTTATTAGATTCTTTTGACCGGTATTGTGACATTTATATGGTCGGAAACGATCCAGCTGACGTCTCGTACTTTAAACATCTAGCTCATTATAATGGCAGAAGGCTAGGTGCCGCTGACAACTTAAGCAATTACGCATCTTCGCTAAAGGAGGGGGATCATTCCTCAATATACGAACGACGCATTGGAATTTAAAAGCCCATTACTTTCAAAACCTTTACCTTACTTTGCGATTTGGCTCACCAGGAATTGGTTAATCTTCAAGCCCAAGGCACCTTATGCATTGTATTTAGACTTACTAATAGCGAAACATTTCAAAAGAACATTAGAAACAAATTATGATTATAAATTTTATGAATCTTTTGTACATATTGATTGGATCGAATCGGAAGAACATTTAGCCATCATCCACGAAATCATTAAGTACGCCTTCGAAAGTAAAGTCCATAACATGGCCATTCGTGCTAATGCATTCATTGAGACTTATCAAATCACAATGGAAGATTACTTAAATAGTCGACTAGGAAGACAAGATCAATCGTTTTTTCACAAGAAATGCTTCAACCCACTCGTAGATGAAGAAAGAAGCCGAATCCTAGCCGCTCTCCGTTGAAATAACTTTAGTAATCCATTTTTCTTAGGGTAGGGGACTATATCAACTCGAAGCAATTACCTCAATTCGAGTTGATTGAACGGTAAGGCTGCCGCCAATAGCATAGCATTTCAACTGGGAACAAAACGACTGAGCACAAATACGCGTTATCACATTCTAACTTTATGAGAGGCAATACTTGCAGAGGAGGCCCACTGAAGAAGAATACAAAAGAAAAAAGAGGAGCCCAAAGCTCCTCTTTTCATGTGCATACCTAATGGGTATGCATACATTTTATAACAGAATAATGGTAATTGAAACCTAAATTTTCTAAGGTGTAAGCGTGGATCTTTGCGAATACAATCTTGCTCTCTCAGCAGCACTTAGCTTAATTTTATTCTCTTCGTTTCCTTCGTTTCCGACTGGAGAAGGAGGCTGCTCAGTAAATGAAACTGGTTCTTGTGCTCTAACTTCAACTTCACTCGTTTCCTTCATAGCATCAGGAGTCTTTAAGGCAGGCACATTGCTTATTACTTCTTCAGCTGGAACTGCCACATCAATTGATATAGAACTAGAATTTGTTTCCGATTGCTTAAATAGGTTTATCGATTGATTTGATTTTCCATCCATCGTTAATAAAAGATTCGAAACAACCATTTGACCAGCTTGTGTATTGAGTAAATCAATTAAGTCTTGCGATAATCCTTTGGTATCAATAAATACTCGCGAATGATAATTTTTAACTGTATCAAGACCAATCATAATTAATCGCTGCACTAAACCATTCCTGGAAGGTCGAGAACCCAAATCCTTAAGAAGGGGATGATCGGTATACTCCTCGTTTAAGTCAGTGAGCAGCGTGTTAAACGGTTTAACCCATTCAGCTTCCGTATCGGGGAGTAGAGGCGCAGATTTGCCGCAGACATAACCGGCTATTGGTTTAGTTACCTTCGTCAACTCGCTGCCTCCTTTCTACTCATCAAAATCATTTTTTTACGGGTTTCTTCTTAAGTTTTTCCACGATTTCTGGGTTTTTCAAGAATGATTCTACAAGATAACCACGAGAATTAATATAAATGCTGATACCCAGTTTATCCTTAGGCGGTAATTCATACAATTTACTACCATTGGGCAATTGTTGTCTTTCTCGTAACACTTTATAACCAAGTATGACTCCACCACCAGCGATCATGTTATTTTGAATGGTACTAGCTTTCTGGCGGGTAAACATATTTAGGTAAAAAATCATCTCTCCATACTCATCTAACACGGGCACAACAATATCAGTAAGATCTAAATCTTTAACATAGCCGAAAGAACGAACAATTTTCGGTTGTTCCTCACCCTTTACTAGAGCTTCCGTATATGGTTTTAAAACAATATCGATAAACTCAGCTCTGTCTCTGAAGAAGGAATCGCTAAAAATAGGAAGGTTATTCTCGTTATGCACATCGATAATTGCTTTATTAACCAATTCCTGAAGTGTTTCTACAACGTGGTTACCACCAACTTTTTTGCCAACATACTTTCCTAAATTTGCTTGTTCGAACTCTTTTGGTACTTCGATGTAAGTTGTTGAAAGAGTAGGATTGATCCCATTTGCTTCAAACACAGCTATATCGCACGTAACCCCACCTGGATCATTGATAATTAATGGTTCGTCAGGATCTACAATACTTTCATCTACTTCGTTTTCCTCAAGTTCAAAATTCTTAATATCAAACCCTAATCCCAAACCAGCTTTCGTTGCTTCAGCATGAATATAGTCTCTTACAGGACGATTCTCATCAACTTCATGTTTAATCGTAATTGTTTTCCCCTTATAAAAACCATCGATAAAGGTCAATTCAAAAGAACCTTTCAATCGATTCAAAAACGATGCACTAGCCCCAGATTTTACGAGTTCAACTGGCAAACCGTAAGAAGGGGGAGCAACTACCGTTCCTTCCAACCCATTTTCTAGGGCAGCAATTGCCTCAGCAGTGATTAAAGTAATCATGTGTAGCTGAGAATCATGTTTATGAATGCTATCTTGGGCCTCAGTTGGATTTTCTGATAGCTTCGCAGCTAACCCTACAAAATAATAACCACCTTTAATGAAGCCATCTGTGTCAATTGGTTTTAACAGTATATGTATATTATCTGTCGGTTTAACTGCTTTTGAGCTTCCCAGATCACTAATATGAGCTGGTGCTTGAGCAATTATCGTTGGGATAATTATGTCTTGTATGTTACCAGAGTTATTAAGAAAACTCAGTTTAACATTCGTATTGCCACCATCTCCACCTGAAACGAGATATTGAACGATTTCAACGTTTTTACTCATAGAATTCACCCTTTATAAGAAGAATTTGGTATGCACTATACTAGTTTAGCACCTCGCGGTTATATCATCAAGTATAATTACATACAGGTTATATATACGAATATAATCTGTTCATGTATATATTTATATATATGTTTATCGTATTACTTCTTTCACTAGTTTCACCGTAAACAACCAACTATTTGGAAGCAAAGAGATAATTCATGATAGCCAATTTCGACTGATCAGTATTAAGCAGCACCTCACTTTATGATGTTCGGCGTCACAGATTATGTGTTATGTTTCGTATGAAATTAAATAGTGAAAACAAATCGTAAACCTTTTGGTCAAATATAGATCACGAAGTAGAGGCAATTTCAAAGCTTGTAGATGACGAAAATAACGAAATAAGTCATTAATTAGCCTTGTGATGTCTAGTGTTTAATACAAGTCAAGATTCTTCTATAAATACTTCGTTCTAAATTCTTAATTCAAATGTTATGTGAAACCAAACTACTAAGGGTCACCATGGATTTAGTGTAAGAGCCCGATAGGGCTATAGAAAAAATGATTTCTCAAGAAAAGAAAATATTGCTATAATACTAAAAAACGAAGAAAAACATGTGCCGAATGGAAAAACCAAAAGCACACAGGTAAGCTTTCTTACCTGTGTGCTTTTTTGTTTGGATCGAAACGGTGTAATTTGGAGGCCAAAATGATGATACAAGAGGATATAAACAATTCCTTACACGAAGAACATGCAAGGAGAAAAAAAAGAAAGCGACGCAAGAAGTACAACGAATACAACGCAGTACTAAATGACGTGGATCATGAAACTTTTGTCGCATTGTATCGCCATCGACTACTTACCGTAGAAATGTTGTATCAGCTCATCATTGAAGATAAACGTGAGCTACTCCTTGCTTCCTACAGAAATAGGCTCAATAAACTCGCTGTAAAAGGGTACCTCGAAGGTAGATCAGTCAGTAAAGTTGTCATAGGCAAGACAGAAAATCTAAACGTTCCTGAAAAAGCATACTCCCTTACTGATAAAGGCATTTTAGTTGTACTAGACTACCTTGATTTATATGATTATTCGTTCGACCAGGAAGGGGCCTTTAACATCGAATTCGATAAAGCGGAGGATATCAAAGTGCATGGTCAGCTGCCTCACCATTTTATGACACAAGGGATTGTTATAAACACTTTGCGTGCCTTCGAAACGAAATATGAGGGAACCCGCTTCTACGAATTTAATTGTGGTAATGGAAAAAAGTACTCACTCAAATGGAATTCAAACGAAAAAGAGAGATCTATTTATCCCGACTGGATGTTTGTATTTTCTGAAGAGGAGAGCGTGTCACAAAACGATTCAATTTATATTGCGGTTGAAGCCGATCGTAAAACAATGAATGGGAAGCAGATAGAACAAAAATTTATTGGGTATCTAAATCACGTTCAACAGAATGAGAAATTGTATATAAACACACCATTGACGGTCGTTGTAGCTGTCGAGAATAGATCACGAAAAAGAATTAAAACGCTCATTCAAAATGTGTTTCTAACTATGGAAAGTGCGATCTATGAGAATTTAGTACGTGTCTATGTCGTTTCAGAAGAAGAGGCAGGAGAGAAAATAATCCATTCCCTTAGAGAAGGTGTTACCTTCGATGAAAACATTGAAGATGCGATTAAAGGTATGGCTGAAACAGTTACAAGATCAACAGGCTATATGTTAAAACACACACTATTAGGATATGAATCACAGGATAAACATGGTTTTTTGCCCACTCCCAGCCGAGAAATGGTATTTGGGAAGGGATATGGGGAAGAAATTCGATTTATTTGTCTTGAGATGGAAAAAGGTAGTGTAAACAGTCAAGCAAAAGCATTCCATTTTAAAGAAACGTTACAGCAGAGTGACAAAAAAGCTTATGTCCTTGGTATGTACAACAAAAAAGAAGACCTGATTGATGAAATGTTTATAGACACATCACGACGTTATAACCAAACTGTACAAATGGGTAAGCAAGTCATATTCTCCACGAGTATCGACCTGAAGAAAGGAATTGTATATCAAATTGAAAAGAACCAAAACAATACTCAAATAATAAGGCAGGTGTCATTACAAGATGTCCTCGTATAAACGGTGGCTGCCTTTTGCCATTATTACATCTGGCTATCTTCTCATCTTAAAATGCTTACTACTTTCGATTAATCAAATCATCACAATCATGTCATTTGCTCCGTGGCCAAATCGAGATTTATTTGTGCAACCAGAGCAATATAGTCTTATAGATATAGTGAGAGTTATAACAATAAAAATGTGGTACAGTTCGCCTGAACGTGTAGATTTTGGTCCAAGTGTAGTAAGTGACTTTGTTGAAACTTTTGTTGGGACGTTTTACGGATTAAGTCTCGGTGCATTTTGTGGTCTTGTATGGGTTCTCTCCACTCGAGTTGAGTTTAAGATTCGGAATACACAATGGTGGTCAGGCCCGCTCCCTAGATGGATTATGTTTATCACTGCAACTTCTACGGTGTTCCTACAATTCATTATTTGGGCGCAGCTCCCTATATATGAATCCGTCTTACCTAAGATCGAAGAAGCGATTGTTGAATATCAAAAATCAGACTTTATGGAGTATTCTCTTGAAACTATAAACAATATTGTATTGTTCAATCGCTTACTCCTCTTTATCCCAATCGGTTTTATTATGGCTTTAGTCGTGTTTATGGTAAGAAAGTGGAAAGAACATCGTGATGAACTTGAAGATGTTTTTTATGAATGGCAATTTAAATCGAGCAAAGTAAGAAAATTGTTTACTGGCCAAAGAGACATATCATATCCTGATATTTATTTAGGGAAAGAAAAAAGCACAGGCGAAGAAGTAATTCAACTAGGCGAAGACAGGAATTTGAATACAGGTATAGTAGGGTCAATTGGTGCTGGTAAGACAAGTACAGTAGTCTTACAAACTGTTAACCAAGATCTGAATTATATGGTTGATTTTATTAATAATTTTGCTGACGAAACAGATGAAGAGCGGACAAATCAGGTAAATGGAATTGTTATTATTGAACCTTCCAATGATTTATGTAAAAAAGCTTACCAGCTTGCGAAAGCAAAAAACATTCCAGAAGAGGCGATCTATTATCTAGATCCACTGTATAAAGATACGGTAAGTATTAACCCAATTCGTGGCCCCATTGAGAAAGCAGTAGAAACCTTCACGAAAATAATTCAAGGGTTAGCAGAAAACTCAAATGAGTTCTTCCGGCAATCACAACGTTCTCACTTAAAGCACTATGTATATTTGCTAAAATTAGCAAAACAAAATAATGCAACCTTTGATGACCTTATGGAATTGTACCAGGATGCCCGCTTAGTAGCAGACCTTGTGGAGGTAGTAGAGAAAACTATTCCTTCTGACTGGGAACAAATCGAAGAGCGAGATATGCGAAACCACTGGTTAATCGTAAAAGGAATAATATCCTGGTTTAAAGAACGGGGCTTACTTTATCTTGAAGATAAGAATCAAATGAAATTGACGTACCCAAATAAGCATAAACATGCTGGAAAGCAGATGGTTGTCGATAAACAGGCGGAATTTGTCCAAGGTCTTCGTAATATCCTAGATGACATTTCTTCATCTAAACTAATTAGAAGGGTGTTATTTGGGAACAGTGATTTCGATATTGATACCCATCTAAAAGCTGGTGGAGTGCTACTTCTACATACAGCCAAAGGGGACTTGGCTGAACTATCAAATGTTCTTGGGAAGTTTGGAGTGATGCTTGTTGAGAATGGCATTTTTCGTCGTGATGCAAGTGAGCGAGATCCATTTCACACTGTAACAGTTGATGAATTTCCAGATTATAACTACGATCGTTTTCGAGAGTTACCAGCACAATCTCGTAAATACCATGCAAATATCCAAGTAGCTGCACAATCAGTTGCCCAGTTGGCCATCGATTATGGTGATGACTATTTATATACGCTGTTCTCAGCGTTCCGACATAAGATTGTTTTTGGCGACTGTGACTTTAAAACGGCTGAATTCTTCAGCAATCTTTTTGGAGAAAAAGATGTATATGAGTCTTCTGAATCTGAACAGGTAACATCCTCGATCATGAGTGCACCTGGGCGTCGAGATGGGGTAACTGTTACTAAATCAAAGAAACAGCGTCTTACTCCATCTGAGATTATTCACCTAAAGAAGTTCTATGCAGCAATTAAAACTGTAGGTTCAACAGCCCGTGTAGTCAAAACAAGATTTGTATCAAAACTTGAATTTATACGTCCTAGAAAAAGAGTAGACCGGAAGAAAGCTGAAGCTTGGCTGGAATATCGTCGTAAGCTTATGGCAGAAATGGAAAATCAATTACTCCGAGACCTCGGGATACTAAAAGAAGGGGAAATCAATCCCATCGATGCTGTTCCGGTAAAGGAAATAGAAAAATTGGAATCGTTGTTACAGGGACAACCATTGTATTTGAATGAACTAGATAAAAAGGCGGTTAATACGCTAGCTAAGAAAACTATGATCTCCCTTGATATTGACTCTTATTCAAAAGCTGATGACACAACTTCTGCTCCCCAAGAAGTTAAAAACAAACAAGATATGACGATACCTCCTTCACAGACTAAAGACAAAGTGATTGAGCCTGCTATTCAGGTTGTCCCCGCTCAAGTTAAGGAATCTATGGAAGAGGACCTTTTTTCCTCCATCTATAATCAGGTAGATACCATTGAAAGTGATTCAACTTCTGAGCAATCAAAAATGGACCTCTCAAATGACCCGAAAATTAAAAAGATGGTCGAAGAATTTATAAATGCTCAAACAGAAAGCACGGATCAAGACGAAGAAGACGATCTTGCTTCACTTATCAAGCTTGGATCGGTTACTGTGGATGATGTTAAGGAAGAGGCAAAACAGGAAGATACAACATTAACGAAAGAAGAATTGTACCGAGAAATCCAGACGGGGAGGAAATAACTCCCCATTGGATGTATGCAGTTATAAAATAGCATTTATTTTCGAAAGGGTGCTTGCCCATTAATAATAAGGCAATTGGCTTCCTCCTCATTCTCGCACTTTGTATGTGGGCAGCAACACTATTCCTTCATAATAATCACCGCTGGAAATCAATGGAGACCGTAGCTCAATCTGAGGATCCTCTAGCACATGTAGGAATAAGTACAACCTCGACCACATCACAAAAATCTTTTCAAATTGATTGGGAGAATGAAGTGATACAATACAGAGGGAACGTTTATTCTTTATACGATTTTCTTGAATACTTACCAGCTATTATTGAAGAGGAAATTATCGGGAATAAAGAATGATGTTTACTCATGCTGCCGATTAAAAAATACAGAACAAAAGCAATGTCTTTGAATAGGACATTGCTTTTTGTTTGAACATTTACCGTATGATCTCAATTACACTGTATTGATTTAGGAATGGACTAAATCAAAAATGTCACGCCAAATGATGTCTTCCAAAATTAAATACTTGTAAAAAACACTTACTTATTTAGCAATAAATAACCGCTTCCATCATATGTACACCCTAACACAGAGTGAATTTAAGAGAGCTTTACTCCCTGGTATAGACACTATTCAACTTACTTCCAATACGAATAAGAAGATATTCTCAATACGTTTCTTCTCGATCACTTCACCCCTTATCCCCACTGCGTGCAAACCAGAGTATTTCTTATGACTATCCATCGTTCGGTTCTATCCATACTCCCCTATTCATATAACTGTAGTACTACAGTAACAAACTACTATAGTAGCGGGCTAAGCAACTAAATTTGAGGTAAAAAACCAAAAAAGGAGTGGGGGAGAATGCAAAGACAAAAGCGTGCCGAACGTTCAGATAAGAAAATGAGAATCCATCCGTACTTGGACCGTGCTACATTTGAGCGTTTGGATAAAATACGGCAGTCTGTTAATACGCAAAAGAAATCAGTATCAATTCATGATCTTGCTGAGGATTTGATTGACCTATGTACACAGACGCCTGAAGTCATTAAATGGATAATGAGGAGATATGACGTTCCAAGCGATCATCCGATGTATGCAATACGTTTTAGTGAAAACGGAACAAATGTGATTAAGCATCTTTTTGAGTGTTGAGTTCGAAACTTTCCAAGCTTTTCGAAAGAGTCTTTAATATACCGTGGCAGCCTTTGCAACGACCATCTAGCTCCTCAAGTTCCTTAATTGATGTCGTCGATTTACAAAGTGGACAAATTGTCATTCGAGCCCCGCTCCCTTTTGCATCGTCAACTTAAATTGAATTTGCTAAATCGTTTTCTGGTAACTATTATTGGCAGCCCCATATTTTTTTATTCAGAATCGTGATATATACAGATAAGATTTTGATTTAAATGAATAAAAACGGGTGTCAACAAACCTGGATTGATTAATAGGACTAATTGCTTGTAATGGATTAAATAGCCGGTGTTACCCCAATAATTAATGCGGAACATGATCAATTGTGTTGCATGGAAAACGGTTGTTTTGTGCTTGTATCGCTTGTGCACCATTTTTAGCTCAGAAAGGTGATTTCTAATACAACACACTTTTAATGGCTATTAGTTAGTGCCACCCATTTAATAGTGGAATCATACTTTACAGATGAAAAATGCAACTCACATCATAAATTCTTAAAATAACATCTTTTTGAGCAAAAAAATGTTAATTATACTATTTTCTATATTTTTAATGTATTTTTTGAGGGGGAATCTGATTTTCATGTGGTTTTATCACATTTGAATTGGGTAAGCCATCAGATCTTGAATATTAAATGCGAAATACATAAGATATAAACTGTACTGGTTATTTGTTTCGACATGCCATCTTTGATGAGCAATTCGCAGGACAGATTGAGCTCTCTCTGAGCATATGAACTTCCTTTAGGATTTCGTATGTCTTGTAGAGGGCTCTTTTTTGTTATTTACGAAACAAAACGTACGATAAAAGTTAAAAGGAGTGAAACAAATTATCTAGTCGGCCATAGTAGATTAGACTGAAATGAACAAAAGGAAAAGAACAACAATAAAAAAGGGGTTACAAATTCAGCTTACAACGGATGGAATTGTAAAGTAGGTTGTTTAACCAAATGCATGGCAGTCAGATCTATTACACTACATCTTCGTGCTCATAAGTAGAAGTTAGGTTTTCACAGTACTTTTACTTATTGCCCCGAGCAGCTTAGAGGCGTTGATTAGGGACAGTATTGCAAAATTAAAACAATATAATAAGGGTAGGGTATCCCGCTCAAATTAATAAGGAGTGCTGAAATGGCTAAACAAAGTTTTAAATTCTATACGTTGGATTTGTCTACCGCTCATCTCACTAATGAAACGATGAACGAATTAAAAGATCCTGACTTTCCTGTTTCTGTATACGCGAAAGGTCTATATGGCTGGTTCATATATGTTCCCGAAAAAAATGATGAACTGGAGGATATCCCCAATGATTTAAAGAATTTGTTCTCTTATGCAAGAATTAACAAATGTGAATTGATTTCTATTGAATGTGATGGTCTTATTAACGAATATTTACCAAGATTTGAATAAGCACAGTATGGCGAGAGTAGATCACATTACCAGAGGATATGAAAATAGTGGAGATCGTAAAAGTGTTGAGTGTTACAAAGGAGGACCCTGATTATTCTGACCATGATAAAAACGGCCAATTTATTGTAGAGCTTGCCGTTAGGAAGTTCTTTGCACCAATAGCTCGCCTTGAGTATGAAATAGATGGTGTTGACTTCCGATGGTCCCCAAAATGGAGAGGTAAATTTGTCACTTACCAACTTGAAGAAAGCGCCTATGAGAATGTAAAAGAAAAAATCCGTAAATTTAAGGTGGAAAATCAGATACTTGCAAAGTTTCCATTTGAAGATCTAGATTACTGGGAATGGGGTTATTAGCAGGTTATTAAACACAAAAGATGAGTAACATTCGGAACATTGACTATTATAAGTGTAGACATATTTGTGGCGATTTTGGTGATTGGAGGTTTGTTTACAATTCACTATGTCCTAACTATCCAGGCGTATTAAAAAGGACAGATTAACTTGTTTTAATTTTTTGTATGAGGTAAGATAATCACAATAATGTGATTGTGATAGCAACCGGGAAACTGGTTAGCGAATCATTGCTTACAACAAGCTCTCTGAGAGCATACGTAATCTTCCTTGGTTACGTATGTCCTCGAGAGCTTTTTTTGTTGATCCACCACATCTATACATCCATAGGAGGTAAATGACATGATCTTTTTGGGAGTGACTGAGCATTATGGAAAAGAAGTCAAAGCTTATCGTAAGGTGAATACTGATGGCACTTGCGAGTTTCTTTTAATAACCCAGGATGGCCAAACAATTCGTCCAATGATGGGCACCTACTAGAATGTATTGTTTTTCTTAGACAAATTTCTTATAATAATTTTAGTTACATTTTTCTTTTTTGATTTTGATTGCCACCACCCTAATTGCGGCATGGTGAGCGGATGACAGAACAGATTAGCTCTTTGCGAGCGCATGAAACCTATTTTCTAGGTTTCGTTTGCTCGCAAGGAGCTTTTTGCGTTTTCAAGGTTCCTTTTAAAATCTCACGGGCAAACGAAAGGGGTAAATTATCAAATGAGTAGAACAGAACAAGTAATTGCACAAAGTAAATTACAACGTATTCAAAAAGAAATGAAGTTGAAAGATCGGCTGATTGTTTCAGGAATCATTATCACGAAATAAGTAAAGGGGTAACAATTATGAAACCGATGCTTAGACGATGTTATTAACCTTAGGACAAAAAATATCTATAAAAGAACCTCACATGATGTCAATCAAGTGAGGTTCTTTTTATTACTAGGAGGACTACTCAAAATGGAAAAATTAGATATTAGACGTTTTACACCAGATGAAGTCAAAGCAGCTATTCTTGAAACAAAACTCCAAATTGTTCATAACTGTTATGGTATCAACGGTATACATTGTGGTTGCGTGCTAACGCTTATTGCTTATAATGAGCGGCGCGATCGTGAGTGTAGTCTGGAACAGATCGTAGAGTTACTTGAAAAAGGCGACCAGGTAGATTTGTTAGTTCTCTTTGGTGAAAAGATGAACTTTGTATATGCGAATAGCTTCATAAACGGATTTGACTCCAGACCAATATCTGAACATGCAATCAAGGCTAACTCAATAGCCGCAACAATTGGATACGCGGATGGAGTTCTTGTGCGTAAATCACTAGAGGAAAGTGGAATACCGGTGCATTCAGAAGTTGAGCTCCAAATTAATCAATTATTTGAAACAAAAGCGAACCTCAAGTGCATATGATTCCTCTAAAGAAATAAAGTTTAAGCAAATCAATTGTAACAACAACGTATCTGTAAAAAACTGTTCGTAAGTTCTCCAGCTTTTAACAGTTTCGGGCCCCTATCAGTCGTGGTAGGGGCTCATTAATTAGTTTGAGGAGGCTCATTAATGATTGAATGGCTAGAAGACATTAGATATGGTTCCCCGCTCCAACTCTTCGTTGAGAAAGCAGCTGGTGATCAATTTGTAACATACATCTTTGATTGGAATGTATCAGATGTAAAAACTAATGGAATTCCTACCCGTGTATGGGTGAACGGAAATGGAGTACTGGCAGCGAGATTAGTTGACTTTGCGGAACGTGAGACTTTATTTCGTATGATAAAGCGTGAAATGAATGAGGATTTTTTACAATTATATGCGTGCGATCGTAATGGAGAGGACATTGAATCACTAACATTAGATCTGATCCGACCAGTCATCTTCAGTTATGATGGTCCTCTGGATCGAATCCATGGGTACCATCAAGGGGAAGACTTCAGTGGAATCGTTCAGATTCCAGAACCAGTTCCTGTCACTAATTTGACCATCAGTGATCGTTGTTCAGACGTGGTCATTGATGAGATAGTATGGGAAGGTGTCGCGATCGCATGAGCATGCAACAACTAAAAAAAATTTCAAAAGAGATTCAACAGAAGAAATTCAAGCCGGTGTATGTACTTTTTGGATCTGAGACTTATCTCTTAAAAGAGTTCTTAAAGTTTGCACAAGAACAAATGGTTGAACCAGAATATGCAGACATGAATGTAAATAGATATGACGCTACTGAAACTCCTATTGAGATAGCCCTACAAGATGCTGAGACCATGCCATTTCTTTCTGACCGGAAGATTGTAATTGTTTCTCGATGTAACTTCCTTACAGCGGAAAAAAGCAAAGTGGAGCACGCTACTGACGATCTGCTCAGCTACCTAGAAAACCCGCCGGACTTCTGTTCACTTTTTTTAATCGTCGATGCAGATAAAATGGATGAACGTAAGAAAATCGTAAAAACATTGAAAAAGGAAGCGGTAGTAATTCCTTTGAGTCAAATGCGAGATGGAGAACTATCTAACTGGATAGAGAGAAGAGCAAATAAGTTGGGTCTCCAGATCTCTTCTACCGAAATTTCGCATCTGGTCAGTGTTGCAGGTAACAATTTATACACGTTAGAGAAAGAACTAGAGAAAATCTCACTTTACTTAGGTGGCCACGGGGTTGTGACAGAAGACCATATTAGTCTTTTAACTACGCCCGCTCTCGAAAGGGATGTATTTAAACTTATCGAATATGTCATCAGTGGGGATGTCTCAAAAGCATATCGTACCCTATACGATTGCTTAGTTCTTGGGGAAGAACCAATAAAATTACTTGCACTTTTGGTCCGGCAGTTTCGGCTGTTATACTTGATAAAGCTTGGGCAGCAAGAATCAAAAAGCTTACAAGAAATTGCTGATCATACAAAATCACATCCGTACGCTGTTCGCAAAGCTGCAGACCAATCAGTAAATTTTACAGAAGAGAGTCTTCGCCAGCTATATTTGCAGCTTGCCGAAGACGACATTCGAATGAAGAATGGGAAAGTAGACAAGCGGCTTGCTATCGAGTTATTTATATCGCACGCAGCAGCTGCAGTTTTATCTCAATCGTCACACAAAACTACGTCTGCTGTTAGTTAAATGGCTATAGAAATGATCTTACTAAGGAAAAGGTGAAATGCTTGTTTTCAGTAAAGAAACCTTGTAAGGACTGCCCGTTTCGAAAAGATTCTGAAACGCGTCGTACCTTAGCAGAGGGCAGAGTGGAAGGAATAATTGAGCATTTGCTACAAAGTGATTTCAATACGTTCACCTGCCATAAAACAATAAATTACGGATCTCGTAAGGAGAAAGACGAACAGCATTGTATGGGTTCTATGGTGTTCCTACAGAAGGTTGGTAGGCCACATGTACATCAGAGAGTTGGATATGCTTCAAAGCAGCTGGATCTTATAGAAGTACAGCAAATGGCCGATCTAGTAATTGAAGCTACAGAATACCCGCTCCAGTCTCGATCAGAGTTAGGACCAGGGATGGGTGACAGAACCGATGAAGCAAAACTTACTTAATTTATATGACAACATAAATGAATGTAGATGATGGAGGAATAATTATGAGTCATTGTAAACATGGAAAAACGGTACATGTATATTGCGCAGATTGTCACGTCGAAAAGTTGCAGACAGAAAATAAACAGATTGAAACGACTGAAAAACAACTTAATTCTATAAAGTGGGCTGTAGCCGAAGCTAATAAGCAATTAATGCTTGCGGAGATTGCACATGAACAAAACCCAAACAATACCTCACATAAACAAAGTATTATAGAATTCAAAACCATACATGAAGGCCTATCTGAGATGTTAGAAAGGTTAGAAAAAATCAGCATTTCATAGCTAATTAGAATCGGAGCAAGAAGATCAGACTTATGAACGGGGGAAGATGTATGTATAAAACATTATTAGATAAGGGATTTCTGAGAACAATCTATGTTGATCAAGAGGATACTCCAGTTTTTTATACTAAAAAAATCTTGGATCCAATTTTAATCGAAAAGTTACTAGCTCTTCTTGAAGAAATTGGTGAAGATGATGATACTGATTACGATGGTATCACTGGGACAATCGAGATTACAGAAGACTTAAAAGTTGCTCAGTATTCGTTTATTAGCAACGCGTCTGATGGTTTTTGGAAATTTGGGCAAGTCAGTCATATTCCGTTTGAGAAAATTCTTTTAGCTATGCCAGATGAAATTAATCGAAACTAACTCATAGTTAATGTGTGCAATGATCAAAAAAGTTCAATTATATAAGAATGAAAAGTCATGATGACAACTGGTTTCAAGGATATTTTTGGAAGAGAGCTCTGTGTAAGCATGAAATGCGAAGACCAAATTAATCACGTTGATGATATTGAAATCATTGAGGAAGATGGCAAATTCTTTGCAAAACCATCCGGATTAGATGCAGAGCCGCTCGAAGGTGTATATAAAGGATTAGTTATTACTTCGTGTTAGCTCCATATACCAAATAATGTGTAATAAGCACACTGAATCTATTTCTTAAAAGTGAGGAATTACAATGAAAAAAATTAGAGTGTTACATTTTCCACAAGTCCCATGCGAACCCTTTATTGTTGAGGTTAAGAGTCTTGAGGAAGCAAAGCTCCTATATGATACATTAGCTAACTACGATTTGTTTCAGTATGAAAATAGGATTAAGCCAGATTTTGCAAATGCGACTGTTGTTGAACAATGGGATGATGGCGATCAGGAATGGGTTTCTTGGATCGATGAAGAAACAGGAATCGACAATGTTCACGAGTATTTTGAAAATAAAATGTGAGGCAGCTTGGATTTGTTAATCTCAACTGGGACCTTTACACAAAAGTACAAGTTGTTCAGCGTTGCAGATAAAAGAGAACTAGAGTTGGAGTAAGAAGATTAGAGCATCTGAACGGGTATTTAACTCAATAGAATTATTGTGGAAAGTGTGGTGGACGTCTTGGCAAAAGTAAAAATAGAAGGTGCAAAGGTAACTCTGATTTGTCAGTGCTGTAGAGAAGTCATTGTTTGCATGGGACTTGAAGAATATTACCAAACCGATCCGAACAGAGATGTTGTGTGCAGTAAATGCGAGGTTTAACAAAATGCTCTTTATATAAAAATTGGCTTTCTGACTTAGAAAGTGTGAACTCATATTTCATAAGGAGAGATTTGGATGAAGAAAACAATCAATCAAATGTTTACTGAGTTGACCGATGAGCAAATGGAACAAGCATTTTTGGAGAATGAAGAGTGGAGAAAAACTGGTTTTCTACAAGATGGTGTGTTGAGAAATCTACACAATGAATTTTGTGAAGAAAACGGTATGAATTATATGATTCAGTTAATGAGTGAGCATCTATTGTATGAGATGGTATTGCGCTATAGAAAAGAGCTAAACAAGTAAATATGGTGAGGGGAACATTGAGAGATCAGCGCATTTAACACGATGCCAATTAGTGAAAAAAGAAGGGAACGAATGATATGGAGATAAATCGTGAGGGAATTTTTTCAGTGGATCTTAAAGAAGGAGGACAGCAGAAAGAGTGTGAATGCGGTCAAAGAGATTGGCAAGGGGCTCAAATGTTCGGTTGTGGAGTTCGTGGGCATCATCAAGAACATAGCTTTTTTACGAAAAGTGGTCGTAAACAGTACGGATTCTTTTGTGCTAGTTGTGCCGTTTCATTAACCAAAAATTAACTTACTATGTAATCGTATTTAGCGGCGAGCATCGATCATCTGGATACACATTGCTCATTTTGTAAAGGAGTGAAAATGCATGAGGTATTTCTTTGAACTTGAACATAACGAAAGCATGGAATCGGAGCGTTTTGGTTCTGGAGAGTATGAGTGGACTAAGGGTACGCCTATTATCGAAGCTGATTCTTTTGAGCAAGCTGTGCATTTATTCTTTGAAATGTATCGAGAGCAATTAAATGAAATTCTTGATTGGGAAACAGATGGGGAAGATGCGGAAAGCGGATATGTAAGTTACTCGAATAGTGTAGATGGATGCACCTTGGGTTTCAGAGTAACTTAATGCTCATTATGACAAGGAGGATGAATGGGAACATGCATAGCAACAAGAAAACAGTTGTATTTCAACATAGGGTATCTGGAAATTCGAATGACATCGTTGAAGAAGAATTTGAATTTGAACATGACGCAACTGTGGAAGAGATCGAAAAAGAATATACCGAGTGGGTATGGTCAAGGATTGCTGAGGATTTTAGTTATTACGAGAAGAAGTAAATTTACACAATGTGTACTGTGTGCCTGGATACAGAATGCTCAAAAAGTTCAATCTGAATGACATTGGAGGAAACATGGAAGAAATTGCAGTCGCAATTACCAAAAAAGATAATAACAATTTTATCTGGGTTTATTTTCGGAAGGATGCTTTTAAACAATTTATTGATGACGTAAACAAAGGGAGATTTGCGATTCTTGATCTTCCAGAACCATTTCATAATGTCAAAGTTATTTGGCGAAACGAAGGATACCTACAACTCACAGTAAAAATAAGAAACATGACAAAAAGTAGTCTTCGAACCGAAGAAATGGAACACAGAATTATGGGATCGGCCATGCTCCTTATGTGTGAAAATGGTGAATATAAAGGGTTAACCGCTGAAATTCACAAAAAACTATTAGAAAGTAAAGCTGTGGAGTTCGAATTTTAATAGAAATACCAGTTAACACTTTGCTCAGTATGTAAAGGTGGGGTGAGAATGAAGAAACTTATTATTGTATCTTTAATTGCTTTTGTTAGCGCGGGTTGTAGCCCGTTTGAGGGTGCTATGAAAGAGATGGAAAAAGCCGAACAGACTATTGTTGATTCTCGTAAGCAATCTCCTCATGATGGTAAATTTACGACGGAGTATCTTGGTGGTGGTGCAGGTGGTTGGATATTAACAGATGCGGAAACGGGTTGCCAGTATATTGCTTTAAACAACTCTACACCTTATACACCTAGATTAAATTCTAAAGGTGTTCCGATGTGTAAAGATACGAAATAAACAAAATGCTCAATGTGATTAATCGGGAGGCGAATAGCATGCTCCAGGAGCACCGAGCAAGGATAGATCGGTTGGTTTAGATGAATCGTGGAAAAGTACAGCAGAAACGTATTGCTGCTTTGTTGTATGGTGTGAAGCGCGGGTAGATCACCTATGAAGATGTGACGGCGTAATAGAAGCTAATTTGACGGGTATGAAAAGCTTTGACGGAAATTGCCTTGTTGTAAGGCACTTTTACCAAAGTATTCAAATTTGGACAGACAAGGGAGAATTACTTTTCAATCAAGCCATAATTGAAATTCCATTTTTTAAACGAGAACTTTTAAGAAAAATAGCAAACTCAATCTAGTGTACTTCAACCCTCCATATTAAATGGAGGGTTTTTATTTGCCCGCTTTTTTATTTCCCTTATATAATACAAATAGATACTTGTTGAACGGAGGAGGCGTTTTCTTTGTTTGAACATTTAGCTTACAATGAGCTCGATGAATTATGGACCAAGATACATACCCAGCTTATTGCTCCTTTTCCTCCTGGATCCATTCAATTTAAAGATGAAGCAAAAAAGAAAGCATATATACATGCAAAGGTATATGTAAAGAGACTTAATGATGTTGCAGGCCCCGTTTGGTCTTGGAGAATAACAAGCCAACGGATCAGTTCATGCAGTAATTTTGCTGAAGTCAATGGAGTTTTACGAATCTTACATCGTGAAGCAGAGGGACAAGGCTGGCATCGTTTGGAAAAGAGAGAGTCAAATGGGATGTATTATAACTATGAAAATGCATTTCGTTCAGCTGCAAGCGATGCTTTACGAAATGCTTGTGATTTCTTAGAAATGGGATGGGTAGACTTAGCTCCATTTAGAGATTGGAAAAACAATCCTGGGATATTGGACGTACCCATACAACCAGATCAAAGTTCTATGGGCAAAGCATTGAGAGTGTGTAAAAAGTGTCAAGCTCCCTTATCTGAAAGGGACGAAGAATTACTAGTTCAGCTGAAGGTTCCTGTACCTTGGTGTGAGAAAGATATTCCGGATCATATGAAGAAGAAATTGCAGCAAAATTAAACGGAAAGATGAAGAAAGGGTCTATTTTCCGAAGAAGAGGACATATTCTTGTAGTAAAGTATCTGACTACGAAGAAGAATACGTTCAGAACTAGGAGGAATAGAGATGTTGACGAATACTCGACAAGATGCTTGGACATTAGAGGAAGATGATCTGCTAGCAAATACATTATTAGCTTACATCCAGAAAGGAAGTACACAATTACGTGCATTTGAGGAAATTGGTATCAAACTTGGTAGAACAGCAGCGGCCTGCGGATTTCGATGGAATAACACCCTTCGTAAAAAATACGGACAAGAACTCCAAGAAGCTAAGCGTCTTTATAGGCACTCAAAATTAAGAGCAGTTAATGTTCCAAATGCTGCAGCTCATACAGTCATTATAGATTCAAAAGATGAATCGTTGCGTGAAGTAGTAGACATTCTAAGAAGATCAGCAAATCAGTCTCAAAAAGTTAGAGTTCTAGAAGAGCAGTTTCTTAAACTCCAAGCAGAATATAAAGCGATCCAAGATGACTTTGAGCGGATACAAAGTGAATTGAATGATGCAAACGAACAAAGCGGCGAATACTATATGTTGCTGAGAATCATTAATCAAACACAACAAGATTATGAGATCGGTTACTGAAATTATCTTGTCTTTTAACGAGATAATCTCTCAAATCACATTTGTAGAATAGTAGTTAGCAGAAAGTTCTTGTGTTACCATATAAATTGTTGCTACATGGGAGAACCCCTGTACGCGGCCTAGGAGCCAGTGTATAGGGGTTTTTTGCTTAACTAAGGAACAAGTAAGTGGACTCGTCCAAAAAGCTAATGAGAGCCTTTCAATCCATTGCATAGGGCACCGGCTAGTTCGGAGAGATACATAAACGTGAGAATAGTAATTAAATCTAATTAAGGAGGCAAAGGTATTGAATCAGTATCGTAATATTTTCACCTCGTTACCTGTTGTTCTGTTCTTTTTACTCTCAGTTTTAATTGAGTTTCTCGTAATTATAGGTAAGTACCCTTTGTTACCAATGTATTCTTTGATGCTCGTTGGAATCATTTTACTTGTAATTTGGTTACTCATACTATACACACTATTTCAACCGGTTGTGTTAGAGAAAAAGAGAGCGCGTATAGAAGTTATTTGCAAGGTAGGACTGGGATTGACGTTCCTTGTTTTCTTAACCTCTTTTCTATTGGAAAACTTCGCATAAATCTTCTCGTAAAAGTGAAGGGTATCAAAAATAGGTGTTTGATTTTATTGTCCAATGATATGGAGGAAACTAAGTGTTTAAAAGGTTGATTATATTAACTTTATTGACGGTTGTTATTTTTTTATTGACTGGGATTATGCTATGGTTTTTGTTACCGTATCCAATTTTACTGGTTTCCTTTTGCATCATTCTTGCAAGTGTAATAGGTATTTTGGGATGGAAATCTATTGTTAAAAGTGCTGTAAGAGGAGAGTAACGCAAGAAATAGGAGGCTATATGAGTAGATACATCCCTATGATTAGAAACGTGTCCTGGATTGTAAGCTTCATTTGTGTTTTAAATATAGTCGCAACACACTTTTTTAATGGTGATGATACCTCAAGCTATATAATTTCGTTAATTTGTCTTTTGTTAGCCTACTTTGTAATATGGAGTACAAGATGATTTGGACACATAATGACTGTTATTCTTAGATATGATACATTCTGTACAACGAAACTATAAAGCTGGGGGTTTAACATGGAAAAATCGGATCTACTATTACTAGCTCAACAACTTGAAGGGTATGCGAAAGAAATGCAATCAGCTATTAATGATGATGATTTTGAACAAGTATATAGTTTGTTTAAAGTCATGCAATTACAAACCCGCAAAGCAATCGAAAAGATTGATGAAGGCTTGGGTTGTTAATTTACAACCAGGAGACAAATCGCCCGTTATGAAAATACAGGGTGCAAAATAGGAGGATGTAGTTAATGGACTGGGAAACGTTGTGGTTCATCTCCTTCATTGGTTCCTTTTTACTATATGCGACTGTATGGGGACTCGAATATTTTAAAGTACATGGATATTATCAAAAGAACGAAGTTCACCTATATAGGACTTCTATATGGCTCTATACTGCAATGATTCCGTTTATTGGATCAGTTACCGTAGGTTTATTTAGACTTTTCGGATTCTAGAGTGTTTTTTTATATCCAACAGCTATCCCGCTACCAAAATCTGTAGCTCCACAGATTTTGGCATTACCAATAATAGATTTCCAAAATGTGATATAATAGATCCATACATAGCTAATCTATCGAGCGTGGGAAAACCCCAAGCTTATTCCCTTAAAACGGGATAAGTTTGGGGTTTTTCGTCGTTTGGTAGAAAAGTTGAAAACTCTACCATCTGAGATACAGTTAACTTAAAAAGCATATTTTTAGGAGGAAGCATAATGCCGCTTGAATCGACGATAATTACCTACTCGTGTATTGCACTTAGCCTGATATTAATAATTATGTCAGTCAGATTACTAATGAAAAAGGTAAAGAGAAAAATTCGAAAGTGGGGAATTTCTGGTTTAGTAAGCGGAAAGGCTTTATTAATTACTACCTTAATCTTTAGTGGAAGCAGTGATGCTCAAGCTTTATTAGATTACACACCATCCGCATTTCAAAAAACACTAGTTCAATCAAAATTCGATATTGACTATGAGGATAATCGTCTTGTGTTTGCGAGTGATCGAGGAGTTACAGGAACAATGGGGATATCTAAAAGCAAAATTCAACTGTCTATCGTAATGCAACTGGGAGCTCCAAAAGCACTTGAAACAACGAAGCAGCTAGTAACATCGTTTACGTCGAACACAGTGTTGCAGAAACAAATAGACGAAGTCTTACGAAAGAAATCTAGTAAACGAATTTCTATCCAGAATGGTTATATCGAAATAAACGGAGGCTCTTTGTACTTACATGTTGAAAAACCTTTTAATATAACTCCGAAATCATAAATTGACTGCAATCTGATCGGAGGCTTATCGAGAAACTGCAATTGTCATTCGTTTGGAAGACCAGCTACTGGTGAAGTGGAATTATTACGTTGATGAAGGGTGATTAACGAGTATGAGTAATTTGATTTTGGTATTAACTTTTTTATTGATAATAACCACATCTCTTCTATTGATAATCTTTAGTTCACTTCTTTTACGTATTGGTATTAAGACGAAAAATAAATATCGAATCTTAATTGGCGGTTTTTGTATCATACTTTCTCTAACTGTTATTACTTGGTCATGGATACAAGTGAGTTCCAATTTATCATAATCTGAACTTAAAAATGAAGGGGATGTTACTGTGAATGAATCAGACTTGTATGATCCAGTCAAAAACTGGCTTGAGCAAAGGGAATTCATTGTCTATCCAGAGGTTTACTGTCCACGTGGTGGGGGACGGGCAGATATTGTGGTAACGAGCGGGCCAGTTGTTGGTGTTGTGGAAATGAAACAATCGCTAACATTGGATTTGATTGATCAGGCATTACGGTGGAGAGGGCATGCGAACTATATCTGGGTCGCCATACCATACAAGCCCAACAAATATAGACGTTTTATACACTAGGTTCTCAGCGATTATGGGATTGGTGTTTTGATGGTGAATAAATATCAAAATGTATGGCAAGATATGCCTTCCCGCTATATGCGTAGGACGTTGCCTTATTTGAAAGAGACCCTGACTGAACACCACTTAACTTCCGGACTTAAAGGGGGGCATAGGTGTGGGGGATATATTACACCATACCGGATTACTATGAATGGGGTTTTGCATTTTCTTAAAAAGCAGAAGAACTGGCAAACACTCAAGGAAATATTAGACCATTGTGAAACCCATTATTCTAGTCCGAGAGCCTCGTTGGCAAAGGCTTTACGAGATTTTGAAGATAACTGGTGCGAAGTTAAGAAAGAGGGCGGGAAGCTATATTTCCGTTATAGGGAAGCAATTTAATACGACATGCAAGACGTTCCTAGTGTAGCTGACATAAACATCTTACAGTTGCGGTAACTACAATGAAACATGGTTTGACGATAAAAAGGGCTGTTCATGGAGGTAAATAGAATGTTGAAATGGCGTGATCTTGATCCTAGGGAAAGATTAGGTGTTTTATTTACGGGGAGTATGGTCTTTTTTGGGATTGCTTATCTTGTTAAAGTTATGATCTTTCATTAGTCACAATGTGGACTGTGTACCAGGATACAGATTGCTCAAAACTAAAAAAGCGAATTGCTGCCGGTTCTGAAAAAGGAGAAGCTCTTGTGAACAATATAAAAAAAGTGTTTCCGTATTTGAGATATGTGTTGTATGGGCTACGACCGTTTTTATTTCCAATGTACCTGGTATTGATGATTTATTATGCGTTGATCGATATGTGGGATGGTCTATCTATAAATATAGGGATGATTGGGAGCCAAGCTTTTTATGGAGAACTGAATTTAATCATCCTCTATGTTGTTACACGAGTAGCTTGGGTCATCTCCTGGAATGGGACAATTAACAAGAAAATTATCATTCCACAACGGAAACACGCAAAAATTCCATGGAGCTATTCGGTGGTTACCTGTATATCATTAGTGATGCTTGCAAACTTTGATTTGTTTGAATCATTTCCTGCCAGTGAAAAACAGATCATCTTTATCGCATTGGTTGGGACATCATTATTGTCAGTTGTCCAGTATATTGGAGAATTCAAGCGGCTGAATCAACCATCCTAGCTTCTTTCTTATCCGACATGTAATGAACTCCTTGCTTATTGTGAATACAGAGAAAGGGCTCATGATTATAAAGTTGATGATGATCGAAGAAGGAAAATACATGTTACTGAAGTTTTGGATGCACCCGAGGGCGTGCTACATTATAGTTAAATCAGATATAGGGTGGGATCAGAAATATATTATTCTTGTCTTACCCAAGACAAACCTTTTACCGACGCACATTTTTCGAACTGAGACACTGGCATGTCATGCCGATATGAGAATAATGCAAATAGATTGGCTGAATTAATTTTTTAGCACAGAAGCAACACCGGAGGAAGTTGCTTTTTTTGAAAGCAAACGATTTAAATATAAAAACAAAATGCAAGATTTTGAAAGAATGAAAGTTGAAACGGTTGAGGACTATATTAACTTGAAAATGAAATTTGCAAGGGTTGTTAATGAATATGTCGTGGCTAATCAAAACGATGAAGAAACTGCTCATAAAATAATGGTGCAGTAAGGTATTGAACTCTACGAAATAAGCTCTTTCGCAGACTACCTTTAATTCAGAGTATAAATCGTCAGATGTAGGAAGTGGTTATCGGGACAAAATTGAACAACTGGAGTATGTGGGTAAATTTTATCGTTGAAGCGAATGAAGAAGGTTATTCGGTCAAAATTCCAACGCGTTATATCCGCAGGGTGTGAAGAATGATGATATCTCATTGATTATCGGTCGGAAGTACGTTTTAAAGTCTATTGTATCTTCCAAACAGTTTTGAAGATATACGCTAGCAAGTATCTAGAGGCGCGTCGATCGCACGCACCACCTAGATTCAAAATGCTCAAAAATGGAGGGTTAATTAAGTGATCAGTGAAAAACAACCTTTTTACCATATAGATTTTGACTTATATAGCGTTCTAGAATTACATCGTGGTAAAGAATTCTCATTCGATTTGGAGTGGATTCAAACCCAAGAAGTAACGTTAAAGAAAATACTGGAAAGTCCATTTGTGTTTCAATCTTATTCGGTAAGAGTCATAGAAGAGAACAAGGAAATAAGAGATGCTATTGAGAGTATAAAGATTTGTTCTGATCGCACAGAAGGTAATCTTAGGGAGTTATTGGAGAATGCAATCCAAGTTGGTGAGAAACGCATTCATTTTATTGTCAAAGAGTTTTTGGTGGTTAGAAAGCAAGATATCGATAACATTCAAATGCTAATTAACAATACCGACTTTGAGGCTATCTTGCTATCAGAAGTGGAAGCAGCATCGATTCGTATAAAATAGCTCACTTTCACTACAGTGCTGCTAATTTTTCACATGTCTCATTAAAATATATCTTGAAAAATGTTAGAGGGGATGGCATGTGTGAAAGGAACCAAATAAACGACCAGATAGACCATATACGTGAGTGCTCATCAATTGAAGATATACGACGAGCAGTTACAGGTGCCTTATCAGTAATAGAACAGATTGATTTTAGCTCGATGGAAATAGCAAATTCCATGATTTGTTTAGAGCTTGTGATGCCGTTTACAATAAGAATTATGCTTTAGCTTTGGCCCATTTAAGTGATTACCTAGTTCGTGGTAAAGATTCTGCAAGAATGAGTACGGAGGAGATACAAATAACCCACGTACTTTTTAAAATTATACATGCGAATGAGCAGTGTCCGTGGGATTTTGAATAGAAAAGCCTTATATCTCTTCCTTTCTGCTAGTTTACTAGAACAACTTAGTATAATGCACATTCTTTGATAAACAATGGCAAACTAATTTTCTATCCTTTGGGTAACTCTGGTCGTCAATTTATCGAGAAGTTAGGGAAAAGAGCAAGGAAGGGGTATTCGGCAATTGGAACTCAAGCATTGGATGAATGGAACTCAAGCATTGGATGAAAAAAACTCGCAGTCTTTTAGAAGATGCTTATATTTCAAGGTCTGAAGCTGATAGAGACACGACTTAAATGTTGTGTAGAGTATACCTAGATACTCATTGCTCATTAAGAATAAGGAGGGGTATATGTTTGAGATTAAAGATGACCTAGATTTCTTTTTAACAATACTCATCATCGTATCCGGTCTTATCATCATGAATAGTTGGATTAGTTCGATTTTTGCTTAATGTGTATCCTTGGCGCGGACCATCCCTGGATATAAAATGCTCAGTAAATAAAGGATGTAGGGAATATGGACGACGTAATATTATTAACTGCCATACTCGGATTCTTTCTAGGTATATTATTCATGATTTTAGCAATTATAGGTAAACGATCTGTAAAACAAGAGGAAACAATAGCGATGTTTAAAACTGGACTTGCTTTCATTGGATCAGCGTTTCTTTTACTAATATGTGGGAGAATAATGTTGTAAGCGCATTGACTGAATACAAAGGAGTGAAGCATTATTCTATACATTTCAGGGATTCTCATCTTGGTTGGAGTAGTTCTAATCTTTATTGGGCGTAATGAAGAACGACCTGATATGGAGGGGATGTTAGATAGGCTATTCTGCTCTTTATGTGGTAAAGGTCAAGTATTAATTGTGATTGGAATTGCCGTATTGCTGTCTCCATATTTAGAGTCATTAATACAGTAGCCAGCGCTGTATGGGTGAATGAATTTATAGTAAAAGTTTGGCTTCCTATCGTTAGAACGAGAAGCGTCCGAGGACTCTTAAATCTAACCATGTCTTTTAATGTGGAAACGAAGTTAAGGGCTATAAACGTGCTTCTATGAATGTCAAACAGCTTATGTGGAAGGACAGCACGAATTAAATCAAAAAAATGGGGGCATTCAATCAATGGAAAGAATTATACATACCCTAACACAAGAAGAACGCTCAAAATTGGACCAAATGCCTGAACCAGAAGGAAAAACATTTTATGTATTTTTCACTGAATTACAGGGCTATGAGGCTTCGATTACAGCATATAGGGAGCCGAATGAGATAACCAGAGTATTTGTTCAATTAAAAGCTAAAAATGGCTTTCAGTATAAATGGCATCATGCTCAAGAGTATTTCATCGAGCATAACCAAGAAAGGGACGTAATACTTGGGGAGCATCTTTTTGTATTGCCGAACGGTTCCCGCCATGTGGTTGAATTGAAATACGAATAGCTGCTCGAATAATTATAGAAGCTAGAGGTTTCTTCGGTTGACAAACCAATAATCATCTTTATTAACAGAAGGAGTTGATTGATTGCGACTGGAAATAACTGCAGGGTTAATTGCAATAACCATCATGGGTGCTTTTATTTACTATGTGACTAAGATATTCTTTGATATCGAGAAAATGATATCATTGATGACAGGTATTTATATATTGGGAGCGATAGTTTTGTGTGTTATGTGGAGCTTAACTTCTAGTGATGAGGAAGGGATAACACGAAAGAGGAATATGCTAACGAGTTTCTTCATCATGACCGTTTCGTACGCATCTTTATATTTCATTATTCCATTGTTGTCGATTAAGTAATTCCGATTTAAAGTGATATTTTGTACGTTATAAACGATCAAAGCGTGCTTAGTGCTCCCCCGAAGCTTGCCGAAGCATGGTAACGATAAAGAGCGAATGAGTTTAAGAGTTCGTGTTATAACCTAAAATACAGTAGTAATCAATCCCGCTATCGTGTACAATATTGGCATATTCACTTTGTTTATGATAGCAACCAAAATCATGGTTAGCGGAAGATAGGATAAAACAAACGTCCATTTGCTGGACATACAAACCTTTTAAAGGGCTATGTATGTGCTGTAAATGGACTTTTTTTGTTTTGTCCTTTTTTTCGTGAAAAGGAGGTAAACGAAAAAATCAATTTTACAATCTTTTGCTGCACATCGTTTATTAAAACAAGACTTGGAGGGCTTTTCTTATGAAAAAACTAATGAAATCGATGGTAGTTTTAACATTAACAATGGGGGTTGCATTTTCGAATGTTCATCCGATGTTTGACCAATCAGTTGTCGCAGCAGAATCACTTCAGTTTAGACCAGGTAGCGGGTACGTAGATGGCGTATATAAGGCCGATGCAATCCATCCAGCTGGAGTCAACTGGAACCGCAACTCACCTTATACTGGCGGCGATACACCATCAGTAAATTGGTCGTTCCAGTTAGGGAATGATAAAGTACACGAAGAACAAATTCACTCATTGCCAGCTATTGATGCTGATGGCACCATTTATGTGGTAGGAACCTCAGGTAAATACCTCGCTGCCATTAGTAAAGAGGGTGTAAAGAAATGGGAGGCCCAATTAGATGGAACACCAGTTGGTGCCCCAGTTATCGGCGCGGATGGAACTATTTATGTTACCTCCTATGACAACGATAAGGTATATGCCTTTACAGCTGAAGGTTCCTTGAAATGGGATTACGAAATTAGCGGGAAGGTAAAAGGTTCTGTTGCTCTCGGGAATCAGGGCAGCATATATGTTGCAGGAGAAGATCGTAAATTACATGCTCTTTCCGCAAAAGGGGAGGAATTGTGGGCTACATCTTTAGATGGGAAAGTTCACGGAACACCGATCCTAGCGGAAGACGGTACAATTTATATTGGTACCCTCAATGGAGCTCTGCATGCAATTAATGCAGATGGAAGTATTCAATGGATCAAATTGAATCCAGGAGCCATTTCATTCAGTGCGCCTACTATCGGAACCGATGGATCGCTGTACTTTGGTCACTCGAAGTATCGAACCACTGGGATCACAAAAAATGGTGAGTTAAAGTGGGCTGTAGGCACTGGCGCTCAAATTGAATACTCGTCTCCTGTTGTAACAGACCAGACAATGTATATTGTTGGAGCTACGAAGCTAATGGCATTTGACCTATCTGGCAAAGAAAAATGGTCAGTAACTCACCATGAAATCGATTTGCATAATGGTGTAATTATTGACGCCAATGGAGTCATATATGCTACTTCTATGGAAGGTCGTTTGCTCGCTTACAATTCTACTGATGGCTCGTTGAAGTGGCAAATAGGATTGAGTAAAGACGAGCTCACTGCACCTATCTTGAGTAGCGATGGTACCATTTTCGTAATGGATACTACTGGACGACTTTTTGCAGTCGATACGAAAGGACAGTTGAATAGTGAACCCGAGAACAAGGTTGGCGTTTTCGATTTAAAAGCTGACGTTACACAAACAAGAGTAGGACTGTCTTGGAAAGATAGCGGTACACCTGATTATGTAAAAGTGACGTCACTTCGATATAACCAGAAAGAATCCAGTTATCAAACCAAGGGAACCAGTTTTTCCTTCGATGGTCTTCGAAAGTACACAGTCTATACTTTTGAAGTCGTCCCTTACAAAAATGACATTGCTGGTATTCCTGCTTACGTTACCCTTACAACAGAAGATCTAGATGAGTTGACTGCTACAGCAGATATCACTTATGCCGATTACACTGATGCATCAAACAGAACTCTTCTTGTGAAAGTAAAAAGCAACACAAAAGAGAACTATGTAGTCGTCAAAGATAAATCTCTTGGATTTAAAGTGGTTCAACGAATTCCTGTTGTTAACGGAGAGGCTAAGGTTACTTTTGACAAAGAAGGTACCTATGATATCAGTGCTGAAGCAATCAGCGAACGTACTGGCAATTCCCATTTCTCACAAACGTTTTGGCTGACAGTAGAGTTTAATAACGCACCAATAACCAAACCGAGTGACCCCACTTCTGGGGGAAATACGAATGGTAAAGGCGTTGTCAGCGTGAGCGAAGAGGGACCTAACATCGTTCTAACTGCTTCCTTGCCAGAGCCTGGTAGGGGTGAAAGAATCGTATACCGATTCTATAACGCAGCCGGCACATTAGTTGGATCTGCAAGTGGTAAAGCAGAAGATGGTATGTCTCTAGGGAAAGTGGTAAAGGGTAAACATCTCTTACCAAGTGGCAATTACAAAGTCAAAGCGAACTACATGAAGGGTTTCAAAACAATTGATGTAATCGAATCTGATTTCAGCTTTGATGTAACAAGCTTGGGAGAAGAAGCTAACGTAAGAGTAGAAGTGAAAGGAAAGAATTATGAAATAACCGCTTCTGTTCCGTCTGTGTCCGGTGAGAAGATAAGCTTTCGGTTCTATACGGACAAAGGAAAATTAGTCGGTTCAGTTAACAGTAAAACTGTAAATGGTCAAGCTGTCGGTATTCTTAAAAAGAACACAAATCAGTTCCTTAAAGGTACTTATAAGGCAATGACAGTTTACAGTGTAAACGGAAAGGTGATTCGGGTCTCTGAATCTGATTTCACCTTGTAATACTAAAAGGTCTGTAGAAGAGGGGAATACCATTCCTCTCTTCTTTTTATATGTATAAAAAGGAGAGAGACTATTCATGGCACTTATCATAGAGCAAGATGTATCATCAAAAAAAGTCGAAAAGAAAAATGAGTATGCTGATGCATTTATTAAAAGATTGGGAGAAGACGAACTTATATCAAGGTATAGAAAAATGGATATTATCAAAACATCTCCTATCTATACCCATCCCCCCGCTTCCATACAAGATTCCTATCAATTTGGATGGGCTAGAGGTCTAGTCTTATTAACGGAAACACTCGTAACGGGTCGATGGGCACATTGGCTGAATATTATCCGTAAGGGCCGGTTAGATCCAAACGATCACATACCTACATTGACTCTCAAAATGGATTATACGAATGGTCGCAAAATGTTAGATCGATGTATGAATGATGTATATGCATATGGTTTACGTGTGGAAGCATTCCTCGACTGGATCGGCTTCTCATTAGGTTTGGCTTGGTGTAAAAAACCCGATATGCCTGAAAGATTGTGGAAGCAGCTCTACGAGACATTCAATTTTGATCTTTTATTGCAGTTTCCATCTGATTATTTATCTGAATTCTTATGTGAACACGGTGCGAGTGGTTTGGCAGGTTATTATCCAACACCGCTAAATCTCACCTTGCTAATAAATCAAATAACTTTAAGTGACGGTGATCAAACTTTAAGTCATTATGAACCTTGTCTTGGAGCTGGTGCGATGTTACTCCCTACATCCTCATATAATTTATGCGGAAATGACATTAATCTCTTAATGTGTAAAGCCACAGCGATTCAAGCATTCTTGTATTTACCTTGGCTTCTATATGTACCAGTGCCTATTATTGGGCTTCATTTTTCTGAAAGAGAGATGAGGATCAATAAGTACTTTGAGTTCACCACCAACACGCGTATTTATTTGGGAGACAGTCTCATCGGCGAGCTTTCCGCTCCTTCAGATATCTTTGCTGAAAATGGTGACTTAATCGATATTCAATTACACCCTCTCGATTTAGAGAAACGTGAGATCTTTAAGTATGATGCGGACATGCTTATTCCTTGGGCTGAGCTCCCTAACGATCAAAAATATAAAATCGTAGTAGCCCAATCAAGGGAACTTTTCTTTGATGTAATGGTTAGCAACCCGCCATTTGGGAAGCTCAATCCATACACGATGGAGAAAATCCGAGAAATAGAGAAGAAGAATCAACAGTTTTTGAAGGAAAGACAATTACGTAACCAGGAAGAAAATAGATGGTTAGATTCCATTGTTGAGGAAGTGGAAAAGAAGATTCAACAAACTAAAGACGGACAAATGGAGCTTATTTTATTCTAAAGTCAATGTAGTAAAGAGTAATCTTTAAACACCACATTTATTTGTGGTGTTTTTTCATTAGTTTTATTTAGAATAATTAGTAGTTGTTACGAAGGAATAGACACCATTTTCGATATTAGAGTAAAAACCAAAAATGAAGGTAGGCTATCAGATAAGTTATGGAGAAAATAAAGAGTAGAAAAGTAACTCCTACTTATAATCTTGCAGTAATGTATCCGCATATAGCAAAAGAGTGGCATCCCAAATTAAATGAGAATCTTACTCCTGACAAGATTACACCAGGGAGCGCAAAAAAAGTTTGGTGGGTATGTGAAAATGGCCATGTTTGGCAAACTAAAGTACTCCACAGAACACAAGTTAATGCAGGATGTAAGCATTGTCGAATAAGTAAAATTACAAAAGACAACAATATTGCCATTCTTTATCCTCATCTACTTAAAGAATGGTGCTACGAGTTGAACGATGGTTTAGATCCTTATCTTCTCAAACCAAACAGTACAAAAAAAGTTTGGTGGGTATGTAGTAGGTGCAATCACAGGTGGAAAACCAACGTACAACATCGAGCAAGTCGTGGTCAAGGTTGTAAAGAGTGTGCTAAGTTGGAATTGAAGCAGAAATACACTGGTCAAAAAATGCAAAAAAGAAGGCTACTGAAAGATGAATTCCTTGAGCTTATGAAAGAATGGCATCCTATAAAAAATAGTCATCTAGACATGAATAAGATTACGTCTGGTAGCAGTAATATTCCTGTTTGGTGGGTATGCAAAACATGTAATAATGAGTGGACTTCAAATGTTGCAAACCGTACACTGCTCAATCGAGGATGTCCACAGTGTAATCTTCATAGGACTACTATTGAGCACAATTTATCTGTATTATATCCTGAATTAGTAAATGAGTGGGATTGGGAGAAGAACGGTGATCTTATTCCTGACAAAATAGCTCCTAAAAGCAATAAATCTGTATGGTGGGTATGTCAGATCTGCTCACATTCCTGGAAGGCGTTAGTTCGTCATAGGACAGTAATGCATACTGGTTGCCCAAATCATTTTTCCCATTCAAAAATAGAGAACTGATTCCGATTGTATCAGCTAAGATCGATAGGGGCAGATAGCCTTGTCGATCCTTTTTTAGTCTACCATTTCTCTGATTTTTAACTTATACTAAGATAAAGCAATATATCTCATAGGTGCGAAGGGCACAGTGAGAACTCAAAATCCTTTTGTTAGCCGATAGACGGTAACGAGGAGGTGAGTTTTCGCTGTGCCTATTTTTATTTAGGGGGAATGTCTGGTCTTTAAACGGTGTTTTTCTAAATCTGTATTGGAGGGGAAAGGTTGGGTAAAATGAAAAAACTATTATCAAAGGTATTACTTACAACTGTTATGACATCAGTCATGCTATCAAATCAATATGTTCAAACGCCTAAGGTAGCAGCAACCTCACAGTTTAATCCGAATTTAGGTTTAAATCAATCATTAGTAGATGTTTTTGGTGGAGGATATTCCTCGACATCATACGACACGGGTGCTTGGCTTCCGACCAGGAACAACTGGAATATGCACAGTCCAGTTTCGGCTAAACGCCCCCTTGACGGTTCAGTAGGTTTGTCATTTGCGAATGGTAATTACAATCAAGAGGTTCCAGCAATTGCAATTGATTCAAACGGGACAATGTACGTTAGTATGATTTTTACCGATCAGGTCACTCAAGGGATCCGTGCATTGAGTAAGAGTGGTGAAGTGCTTTGGGAAAGACCAGGAAACGTAGCTAAATCTATCTTAATCGGCCAAGATGGAAACCTGTATGTTTCATATTACGATAGTATTGTTTCCTTAAAGAAAAGTGACGGTACTATTAACTGGTCCAAGTCCACAGGACCGAATAATTATTATACTGATACGATCGAACTAGGACCAAATGGAAATTTATTTGGTATCACATCGCCAAGGGATGCGTGGAAACCCTCGGTAGTCTTTAGTATCAATAGCCACGATGGAGCACCTATTTGGGAACGTGCTTTAACACAAAGCGATCGTCTTGACACGAGTAGATATAGAAATGAACTAACAATTGCAGCGGATGGAACAATCTATGCATCATATGCATATTCAAATGATCACATTGATTACCTTCCTACTAAAACCTATATGGCGGGATTTTCACCAGATGGTACGGTAAAATTCATGAACAAACAAGTAGGAATCGCACAACATACTGCCACGGGGTTAAAAACGGATGCGCATGCATCACGTTTTGTTATTGGACCTGATAAAAATTTGTATACTCGAGTAACTACACAACGTGCTCAAAATGCAAGCGATAGTTCTCCTGAAGTTGTTACCAATACATTGAATATATACAGTCCTTCAGGGGATTTGATAAAAGAAGTCCTGCTATTCAGTGGCATCGATAACAGAAATGGTTATCCTGACGTAAGTGCCACGCCACCGATAATTACTGAAGACGGTAATGTTTATGTTACCGCACATAGTTCAGTAGATACTACAAAATACAGCCAGATAATCAAAGTAAAGCCAGATTATACAATGGAAAGTCTTCAAATTGACCCACTCCCACATGCTGGTTCTGGGGATAAACAGATGATTGTTGATAAACCTAATAATCTATTACTCGTACCAACAGTCAACGGAATTACTTCGATTAATTTGAAGACATTTAAAGTAGAGTGGAAATATACAGCTGAGAATAACTACTACGATCAGTTGTATATCTCAAGTACTGGCAATATTATAGGAATAAACGCAAGACAGTCCAGTAATCCAGCACTTCATGTTCTAGGAAAGGAATATTTACCACCTAACCAGAACACTATGGCAGACCATCTAATGACCTTACTAGCCGATACAGGAAGTAGTGCTGTAATCAAGTATAATAACACATATCCATCTGATATCACCGATTATGGCCATCAAGCAGGTAATATGCTTCGTTGGCAAATATCAACTAACGGTATTAATTTTACATCAGTTGCGCCGAGTAAAGCAGCTCAAGATAACCAAGCTGTGTTAAGCAATCTAGATCCTACTAAAGGATATTACGTCCGAAACCTCTATAAAAACAACGACGGCCGGATCATGGTATATCAAAGAATGATCCTTCGTCCAGACAAGTATACGGGTGTTCCACTACCGAGTGAGTCTGATTTTGTACCTACTACCTTACCAACTTCTATTCTGGTGAGTGCTTCTCAAATAAAAGAGGCTCAACAAAATGATGGTAGTATTATGGAAAAACAAATCGTTACTCTCACTAATGGAACGTTTGCAGCAGATATGAGCACAGGTGTCATGGTAAATAACTTACCAGCTGGACTCGGCATTTCTGTCACACGAGATAGCGATAAACAAATCACTATTTCCTTCACTGGCAAAGCGACTGCACATGCAAATGCCAATGATGTAACCAACGCTACGGTAACCATCGACAAAGCGAAGATCACAGGGGCGACAGCCAATGTTACATCCAATGCCTTTACCATCGATTTTCAAGATGGCTCAAGTTCCGTTACCAACTTCCGCCAAACTGCCGTGACCCAAACAACCGCAACTCTGGCATGGGACGCAGTAACGGGCGCAGACAATTACATCATCAAAACCGATACAGGTGTGACTGTTTACTCAGGAGCGGCGCTTACCACAGTTGTTTCTGGATTAAAACCTAGTAAGGCTCATTCCTTTACAATCATCGCGAAGGGCAAAGATGGGGAAAGTACCCCTACCGCCCTTACGGTAACCACACCGGCTATTGTGGATCCAGTGGTAGATCAAGTGAATACAACCAAAAACTCGGTATCCTTTGACATTCAAGAAGTCGAAGGCGCAAAGAAATATGTTGTCAATCGTAATCCGGAGTGGACATATGAAGCTGCAGGCGGAAACCGCTACGAGGTAACCTGGAAGAACACCGCTACGGGTGAGGGACCTACTCCTCAGGCGACCGTGTACTCTTCCAACGGGAAAATCCCACATACCGAGACAGGACTTTCCGCGAATACACCTTATAATTACACGGTAACAGCCTTCGACGAAAGCGGGAATGCTTCCGCACCCCAACAAGTAAAGGCTACAACAGCACCTCTCAGTACCCTTGCGGATTTAAAATCGCTCAGTTTGTCCCAAGGAACGCTGACGCCAGCATTTGCAGCCAATACCGTTAGCTACACGACAACCGTGACCAATGCCACTGCCTCTGTCAATGTTTCGGCAGCTGCTGCAGATCACATGGCCAAGGTGACGATTAATGGGAACGAGGCAAAAAGTGCGG
>NZ_JBIAOR010000006.1:0-230913 GCF_042878995.1 Brevibacillus sp. NPDC003359 | reverse complement strand
TGGAAGCGCGGTAACGCGTGGAGCTGACGAATACTAATCGGTCGAGGACTTATCCACAAATTCTTAGCAATCATGCGTATTCAGTTTTGAAGGAACAAACCTTCTATATGGAGCTGTGGTGAAGTTGGAGTTCACGCCGGTCTGTCACACCGGAGGTCGCGGGTTCGAGTCCCGTCAGCTCCGCCATTCTTACTCAAGAGTGGCGAATAAAGTATATGGCTCGGTAGCTCAGTCGGTAGAGCAGAGGACTGAAAATCCTCGTGTCGGCGGTTCGATTCCGTCCCGAGCCACCATGTACGAGCCATTAGCTCAGTTGGTAGAGCATCTGACTTTTAATCAGAGGGTCGAAGGTTCGAGTCCTTCATGGCTCACCAGTTTTTTCAATCGGACAAAATATGAATAGTTGATAGATATGCGGACGTAGCTCAATTGGTAGAGCGTCGCCTTGCCAAGGCGAAGGTCGAGGGTTCGAGACCCTTCGTCCGCTCCATTTTTGTTCGTAAACACCACTTGCTATGGGCCAGTGGTGTTTCTTGCTTTATTTATAGAGTGGTTCAAAAAGTTGACTTTTTGAACACTCATGTGATCGAACACTTTAAAAGACGAGTCAGCTTGTAGGGTGCCGATGCTTCTGGTACGATACTTGGAGTGTAAGCTCCTACGATGTTGGAGGTTTTATGAAACATAACAAAAGTATTTTGAAGAGAACGACCGTCGTTGACTTTAAGCAAGATGCCGCTTTTTTTGTTGACCGGGGAATGCGTTGTTTAAATCGGTACGACTATGATAAAGCATTGCGCTCATTTCGCCGAGCAGTTGAAATGGAGCCGACGAATGCAGAATGCCACTGCCATTTGGCAAGTGCCTTAGCTGAAACCGGACAGTTTGAAGCGTCGAATGAAGTCCTTTATGAAGTGATAGAAAAATGGGATTCATCCATGACAGAAGTGTATTTCTACATGGCGAACAACTATGCCAACTTGGAAGATTACCATATGGCAGAAGAAATGGCTGTTCGTTATTTACAAGAAGACAGCACCGGACCGTATCGGGAGGATGCCGAAGAGCTCCTCGACTATATTTACTTTGAACTGGACATGCCACCAAGACATTTCCTCCCAAGTGAAAAAGAGGACGTATACAGCAAACATGAACGAGCTCGTCGTAGTCTGGAAGAGGGCCGTTTCCTGGAGGCTCTGGATACCTTAAAAGAAATCGTCGAGGCCGATCCTGACTTTTTGCCGGCGTGGAACAATTTGTCTCTCGCCTACTATTATGCTGGAGAATTCCAGAAGGCGATGGAGACAATCGAACAGACGCTGGATAAAGAAGAAGGAAACCTGCATGCACTGTGCAATTTGGCGGTTTTACTCTCCCATCACAATCAAACGACAGAGCTGTTGAGCTTGATTGATGTGCTGAAAAAGGTCGTTCCGTTCCATCCGGAAAATACCTATAAGCTCGCAACAACAATGGGAGTGCTTGGCCAGCATGACGAAGCGTATTTCCATTACCAACGCATGCTGCGAAATGGACGGCCGCATGAAGCGTGCACGTACCACTATGCTGCGATCTCAGCTTATTTGAGCGGGAAAAAGGATCAGTCACTGCGCTGGTGGCAAAAAGCCAAGCAGTTAGATCCAGAAGCAGGAATCGCAGATCAATACATTCAAATGGTAAAAAACGAACAAGAAGGGGAGACTATAAAACCGATCCCCTACCAATACAATACGACCCAACGTGATGTTTCTTGGGAAAAGGCTTCATTCACGGGAGTGGAAGATTTTAAAACAGACCCGATGATCCGCGCTTCCCTGCTTTGGGCATTGCAGCATGGACGCGATGAAGTAAAATTCGCGGTGCTGCAAACATTATCTCTGATTGGAGACGACGAAGCTGAAACCGCGGTCCGTCAATTTTATTACCAGACGGACAATGAACAGCTACAAAAGCTAGCCTTGCTGGCTTTGGCTGATATGGGTGCAGAGATGCCGGAAGAAACACCAGCAGGCACAAATGGCGTCCCTAAGTCGGAAGAGCTGGAAAGCAGTGTAGAAGAAGGCATACGTCATTATTTGCTCTCGCAAGGCAAACAAGAGGCCGGAGAATGGTGCCTGGATGTATGGCACAAGCATCATGAATATGCCCAAAGCCGTGTACAAGTGCGAAAAGAAGTAGCGTGGGTCGCAGCATTGGAATATGTATACGGAACGATCATGAACGAAAAACAGTCGCAAGCCCTTCTGGCTCAAAAATACGGCATTTCTGCCACTACCTTGGCAAAGTGCGTCAAAGTTTTGTCCACACTTGATTTTAAATAGATTATTACATTATAATTAATTTAAATAAGGAAACAAAACTGTGTGAGATGAGGAGGCAACAAGCATGAGCGATCAAAAAATTTATGATGTCATTATCGCCGGAGCTGGCCCTGCCGGAATGACGGCTGCTGTATATACATCCCGTGCGAACATGAGCACATTGATGCTGGAGAGAGGAATCCCAGGCGGTCAAATGGCGAACACGGAAGATATCGAGAACTACCCTGGCTTCACTTCCATTCTGGGCCCTGATCTCTCTACAAAAATGTTTGAACATGCACAGCAATTCGGTGCGGAGTATGCATATGGCGAAATCAAGGAAATCCGCGATGAAGAGCCGTACAAGCGCGTTATCACAAGCGACAAGGAATACTTGACTAAATCTGTCATTGTGGCGACTGGGGCAGAGCATCGTTTGCTCGGTGTACAAGGCGAAAAAGAATTGTCCGGTCGTGGCGTTTCTTACTGCGCGGTTTGCGACGGTGCATTTTTCCGCAATAAAGAACTGGTGGTTGTGGGTGGAGGAGACTCCGCGGTGGAAGAGGCTGTATTCCTTACTCGCTTCGCTTCCAAAGTGACGATCGTACACCGTCGTGATCAGTTCCGTGCACAGAAAATCCTACAAAAACGCGCTTTCGATAACGAAAAAATCGAAGTGATCTGGGATACAGAACTGAGAGAGATCCGTGGTGAAGGCAAAGTACAAGCGGTTCTCTTGGAAAACGCTAAAACAGGTGAACAAAAAGAATTCTCAGCGGATGGGGTATTCATCTACGTAGGTATGGACCCATTGACTGCAAGTGTACGACCACTGGGTATCACCAACGATGCAGGCTACGTACTGACAGACGAAAAAATGAACACCAAAGTCAAAGGTGTTTTTGCAGCAGGAGATGTACGCGAAAAAATGCTGCGTCAAGTCGTGACAGCTACTGGAGACGGTTCTATCGCTGCTCAATCTGCTCAGCACTATGTAGAAGAGCTGAATGAAAAGCTGAAGGAACAAAATGTCACAATCTCTTAATCTGCTTGTAACATGGGTGAAATAATTCAAGAGTAATCTATAGACAATGAATTGACCCCCTTATCTATATAAACAATTGTTGCGTGGCTGGCATTCAGTCACGCATCTTTTTTTCTAAAAACGCTTGTACGCCTGTTGAAGACGTCATTGGAAAAACAGGGGAAGCGGTTCAAAAAGGTGCGAATAAGGTGGACAATATGGTATGCTATTGTCAGAATCGTAGGAGGCGAGTTGCGTGACGGAATTGGAAAACGACAAGGCCATGAATCTCCTGATTATTACCGGAATGTCAGGTGCGGGAAAGACAGTTGCTGTACAAAGCTTGGAGGATCTGGGCTTTTTTTGTGTAGACAACCTACCCCCTGTACTGATTCCCAAATTTGCTGAGTTGGTCAAACAGTCTGGTGGGAGTATTGAGCGAGTCGCATTGGTGATTGACTTGCGAGGGCGTGAGTTTTTTGAGAATCTAGCCGTAACCATGGAGAGCCTCAATCAGATGAATGGATTATCGTACCACATCCTTTATCTGGATGCGAACGATCAGACATTGGTTTCCCGCTATAAGGAAACACGTCGCAGACATCCGCTTTCCCCGAACGGTTCCCCTTTGGAAGGAATTCACGCTGAGCGCCGCTTGTTGGAGGAAATGAAGGGCTGGGCGCATCAGATTATCGATACGAGTCAAATGAAGCCAGTTCAGCTTCGAGAAAAGATCATCAGCCAATACGGTCAACAAGGATCACCACTTACGATTAATGTATTGTCGTTTGGTTTCAAATACGGCGCACCGATAGACGCTGACTTGATGTTCGATGTCCGTTTTTTGCCTAACCCGCATTATGTGGAGGATTTGCGTCCGAAAACAGGATGTGATCCAGAAGTGGCAGAGTATGTGATGCAACACAAGGACACAAAGGAATTTTTAGAAAAGCTTACAGACTTTTTGGGGTACACCCTACCGCATTACCAGCGAGAAGGAAAAAGTCAACTTGTGATAGGAATTGGATGCACCGGTGGCAAGCATCGCTCGGTCGCTATTGCAGAACATTTGGGAGAAACCTTTGGTAAAGATTTTTCTGTCCGTGTCAGTCATCGAGACATGGAAAAGAACAAATGAGCATAAGATGGCAGGAAAGACTGAAGCGTGCATAACAAGCCACCTGTGGTATGTGTATTAGAAATAATGAGGTGACATATGCCTACTAAGGAAGTCGGGAGGCTACAGTCAAGGCCATTACGGGTAGTCGTCATTGGTGGAGGAACGGGTCTGTCCGTCCTTCTACGGGGTTTGAAGCATGAGCCGGTGCATATCACAGCGATTGTTACGGTAGCAGACGATGGGGGAAGCTCTGGACGTTTGCGAGAAGAAATGGATATGCTTCCACCTGGCGACATTCGAAACGTTTTGACTGCTCTGGCCGATACAGAGCCGTTGATGGAAAAAGTCATGCAATATCGTTTTTCCACAGGCACGGGATTAGCAGGGCATAATTTGGGAAATCTATTACTTGCAGCGATGAACGAAATCACTGGAGATTTTGTCACCGCAGTCAAAACATTAAGCGGGGTTTTGGCAGTGCGTGGAGATGTATTGCCTGCTTCCACGCAATCAATTCAGTTGAAAGCGGAAATGACAGATGGATCTCTCGTAATCGGAGAATCCCAAATACCGTTGACGGGCAAAGAAATCAAACGGGTGTTCCTCGATCCGGAGGACGCTGTTCCTCTGAGAGAAGCCCTGATGGCCATTGCCGAGGCGGATGCCATTTTGATTGGGCCTGGCAGCTTGTACACGAGCATCCTGCCCAATTTATTAGTACGTGGGTTATTTGAAGCGATTACACGCGCACAAGCCCCGAAGATCTACATTTGTAATGTCATGACACAACCGGGGGAGACAGATGGTTTTTCTGCATCCAGACACGTGAATGTCATGTATGAACATGTAGATAGACCATTTCTGGATACGATCATTGTCAATTCAGCCGAGCTGCCTGCCCATGTATTGGACAAATATGCGGAAAAAGGAGCAGCTCCTGTCCGATGTGACTTAAAGAAATTGCGCCAACTCGGTTTGCATGTGGTGGCGAAGCCGTTAGTCACATTTGAGGATGGTTACCTACGCCATGATGCACATGCTGTCAGCAAGCAGGTTGTGTCACTCGTCAAACGAAGACGGAAGGTGCTGAAGATAGAGAAGGAGTAGTGAAGTCGATGTCATTCGCCGCGCATACCAAAAAAGAACTTACCATGACGGAGGGTGCCGATTGCTGCAGCAAGGCAGAGCTCTCAGCCTTGATTCGGATGAATGGAAGTCTGCAGTTTGGAGCCGGACGACTGGTGCTGGATGTGACAACAGAGAACGCGGCGATTGCCCGACGCATTTACACGTTAATCAAGAGGCTGTTTCAGATACACGCTGAACTGCTGGTTCGCAAAAAAATGCGTCTGAAAAAGAACAACGTCTACATTGTGCGTATTCCGAATAAGGCTAATGAGATCTTGCAAGACTTGGGCATCATGGATCAAAGCCTGTCATTTATCCCAGGAATCGCTCCTGAGATCGTGAAAAAGTCCTGTTGCCGCGCTGCTTATTTGCGGGGGGCTTTTTTGGCGGGGGGATCTGTTAATCATCCAGAGGCATCCAGCTATCATCTGGAGATTTTCACTTCCTATCAGGATTTTTGCGAAGCATTGACCAAGATCGCCAATCGGTATAAACTAAATGCCAAGTGCATCGAGCGGAAAAAAGGGTATGTTCTCTATATTAAGGAAGGCGAGAAGATTACAGAGTTTTTGAGCTTGATTGGGGCTCATCAGGCGCTTCTGTATTTCGAGGACGTCCGAATCGTAAAGGACATGCGGAACTCAGTAAACCGTTTACACAATTGTGAAATCGCCAACATAAACAAAACGGTGAATGCAGCCACCAGACAAATGGAAAATATTCAGCTCATCGATCAAGAGATGGGATTGGAGAATTTGCCAAGGCGTCTGCGCGAGGTCGCGGAGCTTCGAGTGGCTCATCCTGACATCAATTTAAAAGAATTGGGCGAGATGGTGCCGAGCGGAATAGTGAGCAAATCGGGTATTAACCACCGCTTGCGAAAAATTAACGAAATCGCTGACAAAATACGAGAAAAACAAAATATTTCGATGTAGATGCATGATATACTAAAGGATAATAGTCTATAAGTAAGGAGGTCCATTCATGGTTCAACAGCAGGTTGTGGTTCAGTTAAAGACCGGTTTGCAGGCTCGTCCAGCAGCTTTTTTCGTACAAGAGGCTAACCGTTTTGCATCCGAAGTATTCGTAGAAAAAGGCAACAAAAAGGTCAATGCGAAAAGCATCATGGGTATCATGAGCCTCGCAATCAGCTCTGGAACGGAAATTACCATTTTGGCAGAAGGGCCGGATGCCTCCCAGGCAGTCACTAGCCTTACGAATCTGGTAAGCAAGGAAGAATAGAGTCACGAGAGACACTTTTCCCTTTAGGGAGGTGTCTTTTTTTGTTGATGTCCATGTATCAATTCACTTCGTGCAGGGCATTTCTAACCATGTAAATTGCGTGAAGGAGGAATCAGACATGAGTAACCGTGATTCGTGTCACGAAGGCCGCGATTGCTTTGATATGGACATTGACCGGATGATTAACGAGGGACTAGGGGGCGGAATCGTTTCTGATCAGAACGGCCTGATTGAAGAGACGAGTGTAGACACGATGACAGGGGCATCGTCAGCCAAGCAGGCCCTTGAAGATGAGCAATAGGGAGCCGCTTATGAATGTAACGAGAGCACAAGCCATTATGAGCTCCGACGAACATATCAAGGTAGAGTACGAAGGACAAGCCGTTTGGATCGATGCTGTAGATGAAAAAACGTCAACAGCACGTGTGCATGAGGAAAAAAATCCAGGGCATAGCCGGACAGTCTATGTCAGTCAGTTAATGGAAGTATCACAATGACCCATGGAAAAGGCCGAGCAAACCAAGGGATGCCTCTTGGTGTTTGCTCGGCATACAAAAAACACTCGGCCAGTAGCTTTGGCACGAGTGCTTCTTTTTTACGACGTATCTCTTATTTTTTGGAAGACGATTCGGAAGTGATTACTTTGTCAATCAATCCGTACTCTACTGCTTCTGCGGCAGAGAGGAAGTTGTCGCGATCGGTATCCTTTTGGATGCGCTCCAAAGGCTGTCCAGTGCGTTCAGCCAAGATGGTATTCAGATGATCACGCATCTTCAAAATACGTTTTGCGGCAATCTCAATGTCGCTCGCTTGACCTTGTGCGCCACCCAATGGTTGGTGGATCATGACTTCACTGTTTGGCAGAGCAAAGCGCTTGCCTTTTGCCCCAGCAGCCAGCAGGAATGCTCCCATAGAAGCAGCCATTCCGATACAAATGGTGGACACATCAGGCTTGATGAAGTGCATAGTATCGTAAATCGCCATACCAGCAGTAATAGAACCGCCTGGGCTGTTTATGTACAAGTGAATGTCTTTCTCCGGATCTTCCGCCTGAAGGAACAACAACTGTGCCACAACGATATTGGCTACGGTGTCGTTGATTGGGGTTCCCAGAAAGATGATGCGGTCTTTGAGCAGGCGGGAATAAATGTCGTAGGCACGTTCCCCGCGGTTGGTCTGTTCAATGACGGTTGGAATTAAATTCATATGCATCTAGTCTTCCTCCTCTCTTTGTAACAATATCATACACAAAAGGTCAATGAAGGTCAAACACATAAGTGCGCGCCCTCACTACCATGTTTGCCAATTTCCCTCTGTCTAAACCTACGCTAAAAAGAAAACATTCATTCCTTGGAATTCTCGTCAGCTTCGGTCAAATCGACGGCGAGTTTCAGCGTGGCCTTCATCTTTCTCCCCTTGATGATTGTATACTCATCGACTTGCTTGGCTTGCAGCTGATTAATGGCTTCCGCCAGCTCCTGCTGGTCTTTGTATGGTTCAATGGTCAATAAGCATTCTTCGTCACTAGCCTCTTGATAAATGAGAAAAAAACGTTCCCCTGCCATGGCAAGCCTCACTTTCGAAAGTTATCCACAATGTTATGCACAGGTTGTGCACAAAAACATTTGTTCGTGGGATATATTTTTACCTTAGTCTGGTCATGTTTGGGAAGAGTATTACATAGGAAATGTATGGAATGTAAAAGAAGGAAGAAAAATTGGAATTCGTTTTTTAGGGTGTCTATTATGCTTCGCAAGTTTTCGACAATGATGCTGACATCAGCTCTTCTAACAGGAAGTGCAGCGGCAACGGCTGCGTTTGCCCAAACTGCTCCTGCACCTGTACAGCAACAAAAAATCAAGGTTCAGCTAAACGGCAAGGAGTTCCCATTCCCACAAGAAATCGTTACTGAGAATGGTGTTGCGTATGTACGAAAACAAAAACTTGCTTATAAAAAACGGCAAAGAAACCAGTGTAGCAAATCCGCCACGTCCAATGACCGGAGCAGTACTCGTTCCTCTCGTATTCATCGCCCAAGAATTGGGTGCAAAAGCCTTCCAATTAATTCCTAAAATGAATGGGATTCTTCTCAACAAGATAGCCACTTCTATGCGTAGAAGTGGCTATTTGCTTCATGCAACTCGTGTTACGCCTCTATTAGCAGACAGCGTTAGAGGTTTTTTGATTGATTCTTCTTTCAATGATTTCTATTGCAAATTTTCTAAAATATCCTACAATAAGATTGTGATTCATAGTTTGCTCATAAATAAAGAGGGGGAAGTTTTGCTATGAAAAAACAGAAATCATTGTCGATACTGGCTGCGACATTTGCTCTGAGCACATTGCTCGCGGGCTGCGGTGGAGGTACGGGCGGACAGAGCGCGACACCACAGCCGAGTAACAATAGCGGAGGAAGCACGGGCGGAGCTACTGAAAAGCTCGTGATTGCTGTAGTTGGTCCGATGTCTGGACAGTACTCCGATTACGGAAGCACAGCAAAAGCTGGTGCGGAATATGCGTTGAAAGAAAAGTTGGAGGCATTCAAGGCACTTGGCTTTGACGTTCAATTGTCCGCTCAAGACGATCAAGCTGACCCAAAACAAGGGGTAGCAGTCGCGCAAATGTTGATTTCGAACCCTGATGTAGTCGGGGTAGTAGGCCATGCTACAACAGGTGCTTCGATTACGGCAGCAGCGCAATACGAGCAAGAGAAGCTCGTGATGGTATCTCCTTCCGCAACGGGATCAGATTTGACTGAGCAAGGCAAGAAGATCGTACACCGCATTTGTGCGCGTGATGATCAACAAGGCTCCAAGGCCGCTGTTTTTGCCAAAAATCAGTTGAATGTAAAAACGGCTTTCGTCATGCATGACAAGGCTGCTTATGGGCAAGGACTTGCGAAAGAAGTGAAAAAGCAATTTGAAAAAGACGGTGTACAAGTTCTCGGCTTTGAAGGGGTAACAGCAGGCGAGAAGGATTATAGTGCGATCATCACTCAAATCCTTGCGAAAAATCCAGAGATGATCTACTTCGGTGGATATTACTCTGATGCAGGGATCATCGTGAAACAAGCACGTGAAAAAGGCTTCAAAGGTGTCTTCATGGGTGGCGATGGCTACGACTCCGCTGACATGGTGAAAATTGCTGGTGCGGAAAATGCCAATAACGTAGTCTTTACTTCTACTGTTGGCGATATTGGTGCTACCGAAGAAGGTAAGAAATGGATCACTGACTTCGAGAGCGCAACTGGCAACAAGGTAGGGATCTTCACTTCGTTTGGTTATGACTCCATGGGTGTTATGCTGAACGGTCTGGAAGAAGCGATCAAAGCAAACGGCGGCAAAAAGCCAACTCGTGAACAAGTGCTGGAAGCTGTTCACAAAACCAAAGATTATAAAGGCAAATTCGTCAACGTAACGTTCAATGATAAAGGCGACAACGACTTTGCTTCCGTATACGTGTACAAGTATGAGGACGGAAAGAAAGTATTCATGGGTGAAGCAAAGTAATTCTTCATTATGAATGAGCCGTTTGGGACATACTACGTTTGGCATGAAGACCAGAATGAAAAGGAAGGGATTCTAATGTCAAACAATCGAAATACGAAGAATGGCGGCAACCAAGGACACAGCAGCAAGACGCAAGGCACCCAGAAGCAAAAGTCCGAAAGAGATCGTAACCTGAATAAGCAAGATCCACAATAATAAGCAAAAAACCCACCTGGCCCGGCGTTGAGCCCGCAGGTGGGTTTTTGCTTGGTTATACTCGTTGCTTGCTGGGCAGACGCTGTTCCGGATGACCATAGCCCTGATGTTGTCTGTTTCGCAGGTTTTTCGCTTGGGATTCGCGAATTTTGGCCACGAACTCACTCGTGCTCATTTTGGTGAAATCCATAGGGCACCTCCGCTGATGATGGGATGTAGACCTTTCTAGGATGACCCAATTTGGTCCTGTACAATCGGCAATGTGATCTCTACCACTGTACCTTCGTGCTCCCTGCTTTTAATTTCCAGGCTGCCGTTATGGTCTTTCATGATTTTGCTGCTGATCATGAGACCAAGACCTGTTCCGTTTTCTTTTGTTGTGAAAAAGGGGGCACCCAGCTTGTGAATCATTTCTTCGGAGATTCCACAGCCAGTATCTGTGAGCGAAATGAGCACCTGATGATTGTCTTTTAAAGAGGTGGCAAGATGAACCTCACCATGTCCTTCTATCGCTTCGATCGCATTTTTAATGATGTTGATAAAGACCTGCTTGAGCTGGTTCTCTTCTCCTTCAATGATCGGATGGTAATCAAATGCGGTACGGAAATCGATGTTTTTCAGATTTGCTTCCGAGCTCAATAGTGCCAAGACGTTTTCCAGCAAAGGGATGAGCGGAAGAGGCTTGATTTGAATGCTATGTGGCTTTGCTAAGACTAGCAATTCACTCACAATGAAATTGATTCGGTCCAGTTCAGAGAGCATGATGTCGGCGTACTGCTGATTATCATTCATGCTCGGATAAAGAAACTGTATAAAGCCTCTTAAAGATGTTAGCGGATTGCGAATCTCATGGGCGATTCCAGCAGCCAGCTCCCCAATCACGGACAGCTTCTCAGCCTTCCGCAATAACTCCTCGTTATTTCGGCGTTCTGTAATATCCCGCGATACGATGATAAAGCCATCACAGTCTCCCGTTTTCGTCAGGATGGGGGCACCCTTTGATTCGAGAACGATCCATTTGTTATTTTTGGTTTGGAAACGGAACTCGCATATCTTTGGTTCTTGGGTCCCCAGTAAATAATGAAAGTGGTCAATGACCGTCTGGCGATCTTCAGGATGAATGTCGGCAAAGGTGAGCTGACGGCAATTCTCTTTCGTTTCCATTACGCGTGAATGAGAAGGGGAGAGATAGAGGATATCTCCGTGTTTGTCTGTAATTAGAATGAGATCATCTGTGTATTCCGAGATGATTTTGTTTGTTTTCTCGCTTTTGAACAAGGCAGCCTCAGAGTATTTGCGTTCCGTGACATTACGCGAGACTAACATAATGTTTTGGACGTCCCCTTCCGCGCTTAGAATGGGGATACCGCGTGTTTCGAAGGAGGCCTCACTTCCATTCTTATCCATAGAGCGCGTCTCGAAATGGACGGGTTGTTTCGTTGCCACGATCTCTTGAAATTTGTCCTGGAACAGAGGGATATCTTCTGGATGTGTGAGTTGCAGATTGTTAGGGGAGGTAACCTCGGCTGGAACAAATCCCAATTGCTCGATTGATGGGGATGCATAGATGCGTCGCATGGATAAATCATAAATCGTCACGATATCCTGGGTATGATCGATGAGGAGACGATATCTGGCTTCGGTTTGGCGCAAGGCCTCTTCAATTTTTTTGCGGTCGGAAATGTCACGGGTGATACAGGAAGCTCCAATAATTTTTCCCGTTTCGTCTTTAATCGGAGCTGCAGATAGAATGACATCCATCTTACTGCCATCTTTTCGCTGCCTGATCGTTTCGTAATTGGTTAGTAATACACCCATGCTCCTGACCGCATCAAATAACTGTTTGGTCTCACTCCTGTACTCGTCTGGAATAAAGCAAAGCGGTGAAGCGTAAATCTCCTCCATGGACCAACCGTAGTATTGCTCAAAAGCATGATTTACCAAGACGATATTGTTATCGAGATCACTAATCGAGATAGCATCCGTCGTAAAGTGAAAAAATGCTTTTAATATTTGATCTGGGAACAACACTTGTGTGAGTTCCTTTTTCGATCGTTTCTTTTTCCATAAGAAAGGGGTATTAAGCTTGTTCATCAGATTTCCCCCGCATAGTCTATCAAGTATTTGAATGAGATAACGTTGTCGTAACTATTCGAGATATAGGAGCCATTTTCCTATCAATTAATTTGGAATAGTTTGTTATTGCATATGAATTGATTATGTATGTAGGTTCTGACTCGCATGGAAATCAGCTATAATGAGAGTTAGAAAAAAATCGGGGGTGTATGCATGACAACGGGTTTTATCGTTGCGTTGGTGCTTATTTTTCTCGTCATCATCGGTGCGACGATATTGGTTACAAACAAAGCTTATTCGCGTAAACCTGAACAAATAGATCCGATTCTGCCTAGTAAGGATACGGGGAATAAGGAACTCGATCAATAATGCCATCAGGCAAAAGAAAAGGAGTGGTTATCTCAACCACTCCTTCTTTATTGACGGTATCGGAAAGTATAAAGCCTACAGTTTGGAGAAGCGTTCTACGATGTCATCAACAAGCAGTTCAGCAGAAAGAATACCGCCGCCTACGTTCCAGATCACTTCGTCAACTTGGAATGCTTTGTTGTTCTTCGCGACATTCAGCTTTTGATAGAGCGGATCTTTCATCCATTCCTCGGTGTATTTATTGGCAGATCCATCACCGGAATAATCGCCGATCCAGTAAAACATGACGTCGCCATCCATTTCAGCCATGAGCTCTTTTGGAATGTCTTTTTTAAACTCATCGATGTCTTGGGAGGCTGGTCGAGCAAAGCCGAGCTGACTCAGAACCACGCCAGAGAAAGTATCTTTCAGGTAAAGACGAGTTTTGCCTGCTACGAAACGAACGACAGAGACTTTTGACTTCGTCTTGTCACCAAGTTTTCCTTTCGCATCTTCAATCTTCTTATCAAAATCAGCCATCAGCTTGTCGCCTTCAGCTTTTTTGTTCAGAGCTTCGGAGTATAGGGCAAAGTTGATTTTCCATCTGCCTACGAGATCTTCAGAGAAGACGGTTGGGGCAATCGCGGAAAGCTGAGCGTATACTTTTTCTTGGCCTTGGCGTCCTTTTGTTCCCAGGATCAGATCTGGCTTCAGGCTGGCGATCAGCTCAACGTTTGGCTGGTTCTCGTCACCCAATTCAACGGCGTCCTTCATTTTTTCTTTAATATGTGGATGCCATGGGTCACCAGGTTTACCCAGACCACTCATGACAGCCCCAACTGGCGTAATCCCTAATGCGAGAACGGCTTCTGTGCTTTCACTGGTGAGAGCGACGACACGCTGAGGAGTCCCTTTTATTTTTGTTGACCCCATGAAGTGTTTTACTTCTCTCTCTTCAGTCGCTGCCGGTGTAGGTGCTGGTGTAGTTGATGATGCCGCTGGAGTAGAAGAAGACGAGCTGGATGAAGGCGTTGCTTGTCCTCCGCAACCTGTTACGAGCATCACAACGGACAGCATTGCCCCCAGCATCAAACGCAAGGAAGTTTTGCGCATGATGGAAAATCCCCCTTTTAACTGATAATGATTATCATTTTTCTTCACTACTGTATATGCTTATATGACGATGTGTCAACATATTTTTCCAAGTATGATAATAAAAATCAATATCATTGACTTGCCTTATTTCCAAGCTTACACTGATTTGTGGGAGAAATTAACACCGTTCCTTACCATATATGAAATAGACAGAATAGGTAGAATGCAACTGAAAGAAGGGGACAGGCGTGAATGTGATTTTGTCCAGTCGTCTGCAAAAGACTACTGTACTCTTTATAGGAATAGTCGTCTTGGTTGTCGTGATGGTAGCTAGCATTCTTTTCGGAATCAATCGGTATTCGCTCACGACCGCAATAGAGGCATACACCCAATTTTCCGGTTCGGAGGAGCATTTGATTATTACGACTTCCCGAATGCCGCGTACACTGACAGCGGTAGCGGTGGGAAGCAGCCTTGCTGTAGCAGGTGTTTTGTTGCAGGCGTTAACTCGCAACCCTTTGGCTTCCCCGTCTCTTATCGGTGTGAACGCTGGAGCTGCAGCAGCTATTGTGACGACGATTGCTGTTTTTGGCTCGCAATTCCCAGTGTCGCAAATGATGTGGGCAGGGTTTATCGGAGCGGGTGTAACTGCTCTACTTGTATACGGGTTGGCTTCCGCTGGGCGGGGAGGCATGACTCCGATCAAGCTGACACTTTCGGGTGCAGCGGTTGCCGCTTTTGCTTCGTCTGTGACTTCTCTGTTCATGCTGCTGCAAGAAAAGACGATGACCGAGGCCTTTTACTGGTTAATTGGTTCCGTGGAGGGAAGACAGCTCGATCATCTTTTCATGATTATTCCTTATCTGATTGTAGGCTGGTTAGGCGCTATGATACTGACCGGTTCATTAAACTTGATGGTACTCGGTGATGATGTAGCAACTGGCCTGGGCCAAAAAATTATCTTGGTAAAAGCTACAGCGATATTGATCGTGGTGCTCTTGGCAGGTGGGAGTGTCGCGCTCGCCGGACCGATTGCATTTGTTGGCATCATCATACCGCATCTTTGTCGTTTTTTAGTCGGCCTTGATCACCGATGGTTGATTCCATATTCGATTGTCTTCGGCGGAGCTTTTCTGGTTTGCGCTGATTTGCTTTCTCGTCTTGTATTGATGCCTATGCGTTTAGAAGTACCTGTAGGAGTCGCAACCGCCATGATTGGAGTGGCTTTTATCATTCCGCTGGTCAGGGGGAGGGCGTATGCATAGACATGTAGTCATTCGGACCAAAAAGCCGGCGCTCTCGTTTCATGTAAATAAGCGGGCGTTAGGAATTAATTTCATCCTATTTTTGCTGTTATCTGTTGTGATTGTATTGAGTATTGGCTTAGGAAGCTTGCATATTCCTGTGTGGGAAGTCATTAAAGCTTTTGTGGGAGCGGGCAGTGAACAGAATGAATTGATCGTGCTCGATTGGCGGTTGCCTCGCGTTGTCGTTTCGGTCATGGTGGGGGCTTCCCTGGCAGTATCGGGGGCCATCCTGCAGTCCTTGGTGCGAAATCCGTTAGCTTCGCCTGATTTGATCGGGACTACAGCAGGAGCGACGGCAGCAGCAGTGGCATTTATCACATTTGCAAAAGATGTAAGTGTCCAATGGATGCCATTAGTGGCCTTGATCGGTGGATTGTTAACCGCTACGCTTACGTATTTAACTGCGTGGAAAGAGGGAGTCTCTCCTTTTCGCCTCGCGCTTGTCGGTGTATGTATCTCAGCAGGCATGGGGGCATTGACCATCTTTTTTCTGGTGATCACTCAAACCCACAAAGCCTCAAACGCACTCGGGTGGATGACTGGAACGGTGTACGGAATGTCTTGGGTAAATGTCATGACGTTGCTTCCGTGGACTGTTTTGTTTCTCGTGGCTACGATTTTCCAAATCCGTTATTTGAATGCGCAGGAGCTCGGTGATGATATCGCCAAAGGCATCGGCGTAGCAATTGATAAGAAACGGTTGCTCTTGATTGCAATCAGTGTGGCACTAGCAGGTGCTGCGGTCGGCGTGGCGGGAGGAATCAGTTTTATCGGTTTGATGGCTCCACATATCGCGCGCAGGCTAGTAGGCTCTGCGTACGGCTACTTGCTGCCGGCTTCCGCCGTTTTGGGCGGGATGCTCGTCGTCTTGGCTGATTTGATTGGGAGAACAGTGTTCTTACCACATGATTTGCCAGCAGGTATTTTTACCGCAGCAATTGGAGCGCCGTTTTTTGTTTATCTGTTGTATAAAACGAGGAATTATCAGTAGGTAATATCAGTGTGTTTATCTATAGACGAGGGAAAGCCCTGGAGGAAAGTAAGATTCCAGGGCTTTTTTGTATTCACCATTCTGCAATTTATTACAAAATATTACAAATATCGAATTTACAAAACGGTTTAAATACGGTAAAGATTAGTAGGGTTTACATTTATGATAATCGATGGAATTAATCGTGAAAGGCTTTTTTGTGCATGGTCCCCCAAAAATATGAGGAATAGCAAAAATCGATAAATATCGAGTTTATTCTTGCTTAATCACCAAATTATTGCAAAAATTTACAAAACTATTATTTACAATTGAGCTATAAAATGGTAAATAATAATAGTACCTACTATTACAGCTTTTGGAGGGGTTTATTCGTGAAAAAAGTCGTAGCAAGTCTATTGAGCCTGTCACTCGTTTTATCTGCCTCTGTATCTGCACTGGCTGCAGAACCTGTAAAAAGCTCGAAAGCATCTCAAAAAGCTGCATCAGCAAACGATCCTTATGAGCCAAATGACAGTCCTGCATTTGCTCCTTATATTAATTCGAATACCTCATATACAGCAGCGATTAATCACAATAGAGATGCTGACTATTTTAATTTTTATGCGAAACCTGGAGATTTTACATTGGCATTCAGTAGATTATCTGCAAGCAACCACACGTTTGACATCTTGGTGAGAAAGCAAGGCGGAGAGACAATAAAAAGCCAATTTCGTATTAAGGGCAATACAACTTTATCAGTAAATATCCCAGAAGAAGGGAGTTATTACATCTATATTGTATCTGCAGATGCAGCTTTCGATTCGACCCCAATAACTCCTATGCCTTATTCATTTAAAGCAATTTTTAATCAATAAGATCACTTACAAATACTCACAATTCCGTACCAAGTTATTAGGAGGTAACATACATGAAAAAAGTCGTAGTTAGCTTGTTGACCCTCGCAGTAGCATTATCAGCATCTGCTTCAGCATTTGCAGCAGAACCGGCTAAAAATATGAAGTCTTCCCAAAAAGCTGCTGCTTCAGTGACTGATCCATACGAACCAAATGATAGTGTTGCATTCGCTCCATATATTAATTCGAACGTTTCATACACAGCTGCAATTAATCACTATAGAGATTCTGATTATTTTAATTTTTACGCAAAACCAGGAACGTTTAATTTTGCATTCAGCAGCCTGTCATCAAGTACTGAGCCGATTACAATCTTGGTGAGGAAGCCAACAGGAGCGTTTCTACATAGAGTTGTTACCAAAGGTAATACATCTTTTTCAGTAGATATCCCGGAAGAAGGCCAGTACAGCATTTATCTGGGGACGCCAAATGCAATATTAGATAATAGACCAATAGAACCAATCCCTTATTCTTTCAAAGCGATTTTTAACCAATAATTGTAACGCACGAAAAACAGTCCTTAATTGAACTGCACCCCAATTGTTAGACACACCTAACAATTGGAGGTGCAGTTTTTTTATGGCTAAATTTTCTCCAGAAGATAAATTATCAGCGGTTTTACGCTGTTTAGACGGCAAAGAAACACATGCCTCTATTGCTACATCTATTGGTGCACACAAAAGTATGATCGGCGTTTGGGTGACACAATACGAGCAAAATGGCGTGGAAGCCTTCGGAAAATCCTATACAAGCTACACGGCACGCTTTAAACTGGACGTACTCAATTATATGATTACCCACGGGACGTCTCCGAATGAAACTGCCGCCATTTTTCAAATAACGGATCAAGGTTGGCATTATCAGATGAGTAAGTACCAGCATGCATTAAAAGAAAAGAACATCACGCAGAGTATGTCTAGAAAAGGAAATTGTTATGATAATGCCGTCATGGAGAACTTCTTTGGCATCCTCAAATCGGAAATTTTTTATACGCAGGAATTTGAGAGTATTGAACATTTTAAGAAGGAGTTAGCAAACTACATCGACTACTATAACCGCAAACGAATTAAGACAAAATTAAAAGGCTTGAGTCCGGTACAGTACCGAACTCAAACCTTACATGCCGCTTAACTACATTTCGTGTCTAACTTTTCGGGGTCACTTCATAATCGGGCTGTTTTTTTGTTTCCATCTGGATTCAACATAAAAAAGCGACCTCTTGAATCCAAGAGATCGCTTATTGTTTGCACGTATGGTACGCCTGAAGGGAATCGAACCCCCGCACATGGTTCCGGAGACCATTGCTCTATCCACTGAGCTACAGGCGTATATTGTGACGACAACTTTTATTATAAAACATCGGGAATCTCAATGCAAACGAAAAAAGTAGTTCAACAGAAAAAACTAGCGATAAGGTAAGCGAGAGTGAAAAAGCCATTGGAGAAGATCTTTCGACATATTTTGTGTTCTGCTTCATCAATTTGGCAGGAAAATTGCATGAGAGAACGAATATAATGAAAATAAAGAGTCATCGAGCAGCAAGAGCAAGTGCGAAGGAGGCGAGCTTCATGAACATGGGATTGGGGTTATTTCAAGAACAAACACTGAAATTAGTGATGACGCCGGAACTACGCCAAGCGATTACCATATTGCAGTATTCAGCCATTGATCTCATCTCCTATTTGCAGGATCAGGCAAATGAAAATCCTGTTTTCGACCTTGAAGTGGCTGGAGAAGTCGCTTCTGCAAAAGCAGAGAAACCAGCTCCTGAGATTGACTGGAAAGAAATTGTGGGCAATCGTGCGACAGGTGAGTACCCTTCGTCGAAAAATGAAAGCACTTACAATCCACTGGATTACGTCCAGCAAGGTGCGGAGACGTTGTACGAACATCTGGAGCGTCAACTCGGCTATGTAAAAGGATTCTCGTCGCTGCAAAAACAGATCGCTCTCTTTTTGATCGGGAATCTGGATGAGAAAGGATATTTGGAGATTACACTGGAGGAAGCGAGTTCGCGCCTAGGTGCTGAAGTGCTCGAGATTGAGGACGTATTGTCCGTTTTGCAGCATTTTGATCCTGTAGGAGTAGCTTCACGCAGCCTGGAAGAATGTCTTTTGCTGCAGCTCGGGCATTTGGCCCTCGATGACGAAAAGATCGTTCAGGTCGTTCGCAACCACCTGCAAGATTTAGCGGACAATCGCTACCAGCGGATCGCAGACAAAATCGGCTGCACGCCGCAAGAGGTACAGGCGATGGCAGACCTGATCCGTACGCTGAATCCGCGTCCAGGAGCGGCCTTTTCTACAGTAGAGACAAGATATGTCATTCCAGATGTGACCGTAGAGAAAGTCGGGAATGATTATGTGGTATTGGTCAATGATGTCGCTGCACCGCGGCTGAAAATCAACAGCTTCTATGAAAAAATGCTGAGCCAGCAAAAAAGTCAGGATGAAGCCAAACAGTTCATTCATGATAAGCTGAATGCCGCTATGTGGTTGGCAAAAAGCCTGGAGCAGCGCCGCCTGACTCTCATGCGCGTAACGCAGGCCATCCTCGATATGCAACGGGAGTTTTTTGATCGGGGGATTCATTATTTAAAGCCCATGACACAAAAGGAAATAGCAGAGCGGGTCGGCCTGCACGAATCAACGATCAGTCGGGCAACCAGCAACAAATACGTCCAGACACCGCGCGGGATCTTTGAGCTGAAGTATTTCTTCACGTCAGCACTCTCAACTTCCAGCGGGGAAGCGACTTCTTCTGAGAGTGTGAAGCGCAGAATCAAAGTGCTGATCGAGCAAGAAGATCGGAAGTCCCCGTTATCTGATCAGAAGCTGGGTGAGATGCTGCTGACAGAAGGGATTGAAATCTCCCGCCGCACGGTTGCCAAGTACCGGGAAGAAATGCTGATCCCATCGTCGGCCAAACGAAAGAGGTTTTAATGGGAATGAATGAAGAAATGTTTGAAATTGTTGTGTACGGACGAAAAAAATGTCACTTATGCGATGAGGTGGAGCTCTATATTCGCGGTTTGGCGGAGGAGTTCCCCCTTCGTATGCGCATGGTTGATATTGAAAGTGATCCGGTCTTGCATGAGGAAATGATGTTTGTCATTCCAGTAGTCGAGATAAATGGAGAGATTGTGTTTCGTTCCATTACACATGTGGTGACGCTAGAGGAGCTACGAAACGAATTACATAGACGTGCCACTCGGTCATGAGTGGCACTTTTTTATATGGGCGAGGGTAACTTGCAAGATATTGTTAAATATGATACATTCAAATTGTAGCAAGTGATCTTTTTTTTGCACCAAGCGGGACAAAAAATGTATATACAGGGACAAAAAAAGTCCCGATCAACAATTTGTAACCAAGGAAGAAGGCAAAATGCGACGTTTACTGGAACTGCAACAAAAATTGTTGCCTGACTTGATTCAGGTTTTGCGTCAGCGGTACATGTTGCTTCGATCCATCTATCATTTGCAGCCGATTGGCAGAAGAGGTCTAGCTCAAGCCATGGACACCACTGAGCGTATTTTGCGGGCAGAAGTGGAACTGCTAAAAGAGACGGGGCTCCTTCATGTAACGGCTGCGGGAATGAGCCTGAGTGAAGAAGGACAACAAGTCTTGGACGACATGGAGCCTCTCGTCGGAGAGTTATTCGGCCTTACTGACTTGGCGGAGCGCCTGCAAAAAAAGCTAGGCATACTAGAAGTCATTGTGGTGCAGGGCAATGCAGACCAATCGCCTTGGGTAAAGGAAGAGCTGGGACGGGTAGGAGCAAGGGTACTCAGACAGGTCGTGCAAGAAGGAGACATTGTAGCGGTAACAGGTGGATCATCTATCGCCAGCGTAGCAAGTCATTTGACGCCTTCCGCTTCGTTCAAAAACGTTCAGTTTGTCCCTGCACGCGGTGGGTTGGGAGAACGCGTAGAGCTACAAGCGAATACGCTCGCTTCCGCTATGGCAGCGAAAACAGGTGCTTCTTATCGGCTTCTTCACGTACCGGATCGTCTCCATCCGGAAGCCTTGCAGACATTGGTTAAAGAGCCGCAAGTGCAAGATGTGCTGTCGCTCTTGGGCGAGACCCGAATCGTTTTGCATGGAATCGGGGATGCCGTCACGATGGCTGTAAGGCGGAATTATTCGGAGGAAGAACTCGCAGAATTAGTGGAGGCGGGTGCTGTATCAGAAGCATTCGGCTACTACTTTAATGAAGCGGGAGAAACGGTTCACAGAATGCCGACCATTGGTTTGCAGCTAGAGGAAGTGCACAAGGCAGAAAAGGTGCTCTCCATTGCGGGGGGCGAAAGCAAGGCAAAAGCGATTCTTTCCTTTGCTAAGCAATCGTGTCAGAATGTACTCATTACGGACGAAGGAGCAGCTCACACGCTGTTGTCCACACGATTGTAACGGAAGGAAGTCGGTCGCATGTCTATCACATCGGTAACACCCATCTTGGCAATGATCGCTGGCATCATTTTGAGCCTATCGCTCGGATTTCCGATCGCATGGGGGATTGTTTTTGCGATCTTGGTCACACTGGTTAGTGTAAAAAGATTGGGTTATCCGTGGAAGCAGCAGTTCGTGTTTGGCTGGGAAGGTGTCCAAAAGGCAAAGCCCGTCCTTACGATTCTGTTTTTAGTAGGACTCTTGATTCCGCTATTAATGATGGGAGGAACCATTCCCGCCATCATTTACTACGGATTGTCGATTGTGAATGTCGAGTATTTGTTCGTTCTCTCTTTTCTGTTGACCGCAGGCGTCAGTTATTTGTTGGGTACGTCAATCGGTACGCTGAGTACGATTGGGCTGTCTCTGATGGGCATTGCACACGCAGCAGGGATATCACCTGCGATTGTAGGAGGTGCGCTCATCTCTGGAGCGATGGTGGGGGAACGTTTCTCGCCGATTTCCAGCAGTCGATTACTGGTGCTTTCCAATGTTGGGATGACAGAAGAACAAGAAAGAAGAACAAGGCGTCCTGCTTTGCTTGCGGTAGCGATATGCGCGTTACTTTTCCTGATCCTCGATCTTTTTCGACCGCAAGCGAACTCAACGGATACCATTCAAACGTACCAAGAGCTGTTAGTCAGTTATTTTTCGGTACATTGGAGCTTGATGCTGCCGCTCGTCGTATTAATTGCTTCTTTTGCACTGAGAGTCAAGGCGGTCAAGGCATTGTTTTACGGTATCGGAGCCAGTGCGATTCTAGTCGGGATCAATGGGAATATGGATGTGAAGACTTTTTTTACATCGATGTTAGTTGGATTTGAGCTTCATTCAGGAACGCCGCTGGATCAACTGGTCCATGGGGGCGGGATGTTCGCCATCTTCAATGTACTGGCGTTAATCATTCTCGCAGGCTTTTTAAACGGCATTTTGAACAGAGCCAATTTATTAACCCCCATCGTAGACAAAATGATGGGCCATACAAAAAATAAGACGGTCTTGGTAGCGAAGGCAACGGCATTGTCGTTGTTAGTGGTCATCATCAGCTGTAATCAAACCATTCCAATACTGGTTCTCGGCTCTACTCTTTTCGGGCGTTTCTCCCAATGGGAGGGAGGGCGCGAGTTGTTGGGCAAGACGATGCTGGACTCCACAGTGGTCATGCCTGTACTGATCCCGTGGAACGGACTATCCATGATGATGGCGCTCACGTTAGGTGTTTCGACGATCCAGACATTGCCCTTTGTGTTTTTTCCAATCTTATTACCGATTGTTACGATATTATCGACCCGCTGGTTTTCGCCAGAGGGCAGGTTTCTCGCGTTGAAGAATAAAGCTAGCTAAGAAGCAGGAGGTATACATTATGGTAAAAGTAGGTATTAACGGATTTGGTCGTATCGGTCGTAACGTATTTCGTGCAGCATTGAACAATCCAAATGTAGAAATCGTGGCGGTCAATGACCTGACAGATGCGCACACACTGGCGCACCTTTTGAAATATGACACGGTTCATGGTGTTCTGAACGTGAGCGTTGAAGCTTCCGAAAACACGCTCATCGTTGACGGCAAAGAAATCAAGGTGTTGGCAGAGCGCGACCCAGCTCAACTCAAGTGGGCAGATTACGGTGTTGAAATCGTTGTAGAATCGACTGGACGCTTTACGAAGCGCGAAGATGCAGCGAAACACTTGGAAGGTGGCGCGAAAAAAGTCATCATCTCCGCTCCAGCAACAAACGAAGACATTACAGTTGTAATCGGTGTAAACGAAGACAAGTACGATCCAGCTCAACACACTGTGATCTCCAACGCGTCCTGCACAACGAACTGCTTGGCGCCATACGCGAAGGTTCTCAATGAAAAATTCGGCATCGTACGCGGATTGATGACAACTGTTCACTCTTACACCAATGACCAACAAATTCTCGACCTGCCGCACAAAGATTTGCGCCGTGCCCGTGCAGCTGCGGAAAACATCATTCCAACTTCTACAGGGGCAGCAAAAGCGGTAGCACTCGTACTGCCTGAGTTGAAAGGCAAACTGAATGGTTTCGCGATGCGCGTTCCAACTCCAAACGTATCCGTAGTGGACCTGGTAGTTGAGTTGAAGACAGACGCAACAGTGGAAGAAATCAACAACGCACTGAAAGAAGCAGCAGAAGGCCCACTCAAAGGCATTCTGGGCTACTCCGAAGAGCCGCTTGTATCGTCTGATTACAATGGAAACCCTGCATCCTCCACAATCGATGCTTTGTCCACTATGGTACTGGAAGGAAACATGGTGAAAGTCGTTTCCTGGTACGATAACGAGTGGGGTTACTCCAATCGTGTCGTAGACTTGTGTCATTATGTTGCACAGCGCGGCTTCTAACACGTAAAATAGAACTGTTGTGGAAAAAAGGGAGAGCAATCTCCCTTTTCCCATATCTGTTTTCCGAATAAAAAGCCAATGATTTGGGAGGATCGTTCATGAACAAGAAATCTATCCGCGATGTTGAGCTGGCAGGCAAGCGCGTATTCTGCCGTGTCGACTTTAACGTGCCAATGCAGGACGGGGTAATCACCGACGATACACGCATTCGTGCTGCTGTACCAACCATCCGTTTCATGATGGAGGCAGGGGCCAAAGTAATCCTGGCGAGCCATTTTGGTCGTCCTAAAGGCCAAGTAGTGGAAGAGATGCGTCTTACTCCTGTTGCAGCCCATCTATCCTCGTTGTTGGGCAAGGACGTTCGCAAGCTGGAGGATTGCCATGGTGCGGCTGTAGAAGCGGTAGTGGAACGGATGGAGTCTGGCGATGTGATCCTGTTGGAAAACGTACGCTTCCATGCGGGAGAAGAAAAGAACGATCCAGAACTGGCAAAAAGCTTTGCGGCCTTGGCTGATCTGTTTGTGAATGATGCATTCGGTACAGCTCACCGGGCACATGCTTCTACAGCGGGAATCGCTGAATACATACCAGCAGTTGCGGGCCTTTTGATGGAAAAGGAAATTCGCTTCATGGGCGGAGCGTTGTCCAATCCGGAGCGTCCGTTTACAGCTATTGTCGGTGGTGCAAAAGTTAAAGATAAGATTGCTGTCATTGAAAATTTGTTGACCAAGGTCGATCATCTGATTATCGGTGGCGGTATGGCGAATACATTCCTCAAAGCACAGGGGTATGGCATCGGTGCATCCCTGTGTGAAGACGACAAGCTCGATCTCGCACGTACGTTGATGGGTCAGGCAAAAGAGCGCGGCGTTCAATTGCTGATGCCTGTTGATGTTGTGGTAGCTGACCGTTTTGCGGCAGACGCAGAAAAGCAGGTCGTGGCAATCGATTCGATTCCAGAGGGCTGGATGGCACTCGATATCGGACCGAAAACAGTAGAACAGTACCACAGCGTCATCGTAGATTCCAAAACAGTTGTATGGAACGGTCCAATGGGTGTATTTGAAATGGATGCTTTTGCAGGTGGCACGATTGGCGTAGCCAAGGCCATGGCAGTATGCAATGGTACGACCATCATTGGTGGCGGTGATTCCGTAGCAGCTGTGGAAAAAGCAGGCGTAGCCGAGCAGATGACACATATTTCTACAGGCGGCGGAGCGTCTCTGGAATTCATGGAAGGTAAGGAACTGCCAGGCGTAGCTGTGTTGGCAGATAACGAATAAGAGCGAAGAGGGGGAGTTTGCATGCGAACACCAATTATCGCGGGGAACTGGAAGATGTTCAAGACGATGGCCGAGGCAAGAACGTTTGCGCAGGACGCCAAGGGAGGCAACAATACTTCCGGGGTACAAAAGGTCATTTGCGCACCTTTTACAGCGCTGGCTGCACTTAAGGAAGAGCTGGCGGGCACGGATATTGCCATCGGCGCGCAAAACATGCATTTTGAAGAGCAAGGTGCTTATACAGGTGAAATCAGCGCGACCATGCTGAAAGAAATCGGTGTGGAGTACGTGATCCTCGGTCACTCCGAGCGCCGTCAATATTTCAATGAAACAGATGAGACCGTGAATAAAAAGGTGGTAGCCGCGTTAGCAACAGGTCTCGTACCGATTGTGTGCGTAGGCGAGAGTCTGGAGCAGCGGGAAGCGGGAGAGACAGCTGACGTAGTTCGTACGCAGACAGAAGGTGCCTTTGCTGGAGTAGACGCTGCACAAGTGGCGGATACCGTTATTGCATACGAGCCGATTTGGGCGATTGGTACAGGCAAGTCTTCCACGGCAGAGGATGCGAATGAAACGATTGCTATTATTCGAAACGTAATAGGCGAACGCTTCGGACAAGCGACAGCTGAGAAAGTGCGTATTCAATACGGCGGAAGTGTAAAGCCGGAAAACATCGCAAGCTACATGGCACAGCCGGATATCGACGGAGCGTTGGTCGGTGGAGCGAGTCTCGTAGCGGATAGCTACTTGCAGCTTGTGGCAGGAGCTACGTCGCGATAGGAGGAGAAAGCAATGGCACAAAGACCAAAACCGGTTGCCCTTTTGGTTGTGGATGGTTTTGCTCTGCGTAACGAAACGCATGGAAACGCAGTAGCTCAAGCCAACAAGCCAAATTTTGACCGTTACTGGAATCAATACCCTCACGCGACATTAGAGGCAAGTGGGTTGGCTGTTGGGCTGCCAGAAGGACAGATGGGGAACTCCGAGGTAGGCCATCTCAATATCGGAGCAGGGCGTGTCGTTTATCAGGATTTGACGCGCATTACCAAGTCGATTAAAGAAGGCGCTTTTTTTGAGAACGAAACACTGATCGCTGCTTTCCAGCACGCGAAGCAAAACGGCAAGCAGCTCCATCTGTTTGGACTTTTGTCCGATGGTGGTGTACACAGTCATATTGACCACTTGTTTGCGATGCTCGAATTGGCGAAAAAGCAGGACTTTGCCGATGTGTTCATTCACGGTTTCCTCGATGGTCGCGATGTATCGCCTGACAGTGCAGTGGGCTATATCGAACAGTTGCAAGCTAAAATTGCAGAGATCGGTGTTGGTCGCATTGCCACCGTACAAGGCCGCTACTATGCGATGGATCGTGATAAACGCTGGGAGCGCGTAGAGAAAGCGTACCGTGCCATGGTGTACGCAGATGCTCCGGCTTATCGTGATCCGGTTGAAGCGGTAAAGGAATCCTACGAAAAGTCCATTATGGATGAGTTCGTCATGCCAACCGTGATTCTCGATGAGGCAGGAAAACCAGTGACGACCGTTCAAAGCGGCGATTCGATTATTTTCTATAATTTCCGCCCGGATCGTGCAATTCAAATGTCGCAAGCATTTACGAATGAAGATTTCCGTGGCTTTGACCGCGGCGATGAGCGTCCGCGCGATCTGCATTTTGTATGCCTGACGCATTTTTCCGAGACAGTTGACGGGTTTGTCGCTTACAAGCCTTCCAATCTGGATAACACGTTGGGAGAGGTGCTTTCCCAGCACGGTTTGAAACAGTTGCGTATTGCAGAGACGGAGAAATATCCGCACGTGACTTTCTTTTTCAGCGGAGGGCGTGAGAAGGAGTTTCCGGGTGAGGCACGTATCCTGATTCCTTCGCCAAAAGTGGCGACGTACGATCTGCAGCCGGAGATGAGTGCAACAGAGCTGACGGACGCAGTAGTGGCTGAGATCGAGGCAGACAATTTTGACGCGATCATCTTGAACTTTGCCAACTGCGACATGGTTGGTCATTCCGGTATGATGGAGCCAACGATCAAAGCAGTCGAGACGGTTGATGCATGCCTGGGCAGAGTGGTGGATGCGATCGTGGCAAAAGGTGGCGTAGCCATCATCACGGCTGACCACGGCAATGCCGACTTGATGCTGGATGAAGCGGGCCGCCCGATTACTTCACACAGCACGTATCCAGTGCCGGTAATCGTGACCAAAGACGGGGCTGCTTTGCGCGAAGACGGTATTTTGGCCGACTTGTCGCCAACGCTTCTGGAGCTTTTGAACGTACCACTGCCGGTTGAAATGACAGGCAAATCGTTACTTGCAAAATAGGCTTCACTGGGACACACTGAAAAGGTGGCTAGGTGGTAACGAAATACATGTAGGGCAACTACGTAATAAAAAGGAGATGGACGAGAAATGGCAATGATTACTGACATTTATGCACGCGAAATTATGGACTCTCGCGGTAATCCAACTGTGGAAGTAGAAGTGTATCTCGAAGATGGCTCTATGGGCCGTGCAGATGTTCCATCTGGAGCGTCTACAGGTGCTTATGAAGCAGTTGAGCTCCGTGACGGCGACAAATCCCGTTACTTGGGCAAAGGCGTTCTGAAAGCAGTAGAGAACGTGAATGAAATCATTGCTCCTGAATTGATCGGCATGGATGCTTTGGATCAAGTAGGCATCGATATGGCGATGATTCAGCTCGACGGTACAGACAACAAAGGCAAACTGGGTGCAAACGCGATTCTCGGCGTGTCTATGGCAGTAGCACGTGCGGCTGCAGAGTCACTGGGCGTTCCTCTCTACAACTACCTCGGCGGCTTCAACGCGAGAATGTTGCCAGTTCCTATGATGAACATCCTGAACGGTGGTAAGCACGCAGACAACACCGTAGATATCCAGGAATTCATGGTAATGCCAGTAGGTGCTGAATCCTTCAAGGAAGCGCTGCGTACAGGCGCGGAAATTTTCCACTCCCTGAAGAAAGTATTGGGTGAAAAAGGCCTGAGCACAGCAGTAGGGGATGAGGGCGGCTTCGCTCCAAACCTGAAATCTAACGAAGAAGCGATCACAACTATTTTGGATGCGATCAAGGCAGCAGGCTATGAGCCAGGCAAAGACGTGTTCCTCGCGTTGGACGTAGCAGCTACAGAAATGTTCAAAGACGGCAAATACCACTTCGAAGGCGAAGGCGTTGTGAAAACAACAGAAGAAATGATCGCGTTCTACGAAGATCTGGTAAACAAATATCCAATCATCTCCATCGAAGACGGTCTGTCTGAAGACGACTGGGATGGCTGGAAAGCGCTGACTGACAAGTTGGGCAGCAAAGTTCAGCTGGTAGGGGACGATTTGTTCGTAACGAACACAGAGCGTCTGGCTCGTGGAATCGAGACCTCTACAGGTAACTCGATTCTGGTAAAAGTAAACCAAATCGGTACGCTGACAGAAACCTTCGAAGCAATCGAAATGGCGAAGCTGGCTGGCTATACGGCGGTCATTTCCCACCGTTCCGGTGAAACCGAAGACTCTACGATCGCTGATATCGCAGTCGCTACAAATGCAGGGCAAATCAAGACAGGTGCGCCTTCCCGCACTGACCGCGTAGCGAAGTACAACCAATTGCTGCGTATTGAAGACGAACTCGCTGATACAGCTCGTTTTGGCGGTCGTTCTGCATTCTACAACCTGAAGAAGTAAGCTTGCATGATGGATAGATAAAAAGAGCACGCGGTAGTCTAGGACACAAAAAAAGTCCGGGACTGCCGCTGTTTTTTATAGGAGGAAAGAAACATGCCACTGGAAGCCTCAATTCGTTGCGCGTTCAAGTTTTTGCATACGAAAAAAAGACTGTCCATACTACTCGCTGGACAGTCTTTTTGTTGTTTGGAGCTTATGACACGACGAACGCTTTTGGTTCAGCCTGCACAATGCCTAGGCGGCTTTTACTGTACGGGATGCACATAGGAGTTCCGTACAGCGGGTCTTGCGTAATCTGGCAATCCATATCGAAAACCGTACGGACAAGGTCTGTCGTCAGTACTTCGTTTGGATTGCCCTCTGCCACTACGGTCTGATTGTGAACGGCAACAATATGATGGGCATAGCGGCAAGCGAGATTCAGATCGTGGAGAACCATGACGATAGTGCGCTGTTCCGTTTGATTCAGTTCAAACAACAGGTCCAAAATTTCAATCTGATGGGACATATCCAGATAAGTCGTAGGCTCATCCAACAAAATCGTTTCGGTTCCTTGTGCGAGCGTCATCGCAATCCAGGCGCGCTGACGTTGGCCGCCAGAGAGACTGTCGACGGCACGGTTAGCCATATCCGTGAGTTGAGTAGCTGCCAATGCTTTGTTGACCATCTGCTCGTCTTCTTCTGACCATTGCTGTAACCAGTTTTGATAAGGATAGCGTCCTTGCTTGACCAATTGCAGAATCGTCAACCCTTCTGGTGCGGATGGGCCTTGAGGAAGGATGGCAAGACGTTTTGCTACTTCTTTGGTAGAGCGTTTGGCGATCGATTCCCCTTCAAGCAGGATGGCGCCTTCCTTTGGTTTGAGTAAACGTGCCAGTGAGCGCAGCAACGTCGATTTGCCACTGCCATTACTGCCAATGAAAACCGTAATTTTTCCACGCGGGATGTTCAAATCTAACGCTTCAATGATATTGCGTTCTCCGTACGATAACGTAAGCCGTTGGGTTTCCAAAGCTTGCATATGGTCTGGACTCCTTTCGCTAGCGATTTCGGTTTTTGTACAGCAAGTAGATGAAAAACGGAGCGCCGATGGCAGAGGTGAATACCCCTACAGGCACCTCGATTGGTGAAAAAGCCATGCGTGCAATCAAATCCGCAAGCAATACGATAATGGCACCCAAAAAAGCCGAGAGTGTCATGGCACCGCCAAAGGACGGACCAATCAATTGCTTGGCAATGTGTGGGGCCAGCAAAGCCACAAAGCTGATATCTCCTCCAACAGAGACGGCCGTTCCCGTCAAAGCCGCGCAAATCATGAGCAGGAAGAAGCGATCCAATTGCAAGGAACTACCGAGACTCGTCGCCAGATCATCACCGAGCTGTTGAATGTTTACTCGTCTAGCAAGTAAGCCGGCTACGAGAATCAGACTGATGACCCACGGCACTATCATGAATACGTCGTTCCAGTCGACGCCGTAGATGCTTCCCGTCAGCCAGAGCAATGCTTTGTTTTGCAGCAAAAACGGACTGAACATGATCAGCATGGTGACAATGGCACCCGCTGCAATTTTGATTCCAACACCGATCATGACGAGACGAAGCGGCGTGACGCCTTTTTTCCAAGAGAGGGCGTACAGCAGGAATGTCGTCAATGTTGCCCCCAAGAAAGCGATGGGGGGAAGCCACTTAATGCTCGCTGTTTCAAATAGGATTAAGAAGCCGACTGCAAAAACAGATGCTCCACCCGATACCCCAAGAACATCCGGGGAAGCCAATGGATTGCGGACGAGGCCCTGCATGATGGCACCAGCAACTGCGAGTGCGGCACCTACCAGAATGGCAATGACGATACGCGGCAAGCGAAATTGCTCTACAATTAAAGCATTCTCTTCTGAACCTATTCCCAACAATACTTTTAACACATCGAGCGGGGCGATTTTCATTTCACCCATTCCGAGACTGACAATCGCTACTGCGATGACGATCAAGAGGGCGAGTAGCGAAAACCAGATCGTTTTTTTATGTAGCTGAAACGAGGAAAAGCGCTTGCCGATGCGAAGAGACAGGTAGTCTTTCATTATTTATCCAGCCCCTGGCGTGCGACATAGATGAAGAACGGAATCCCGATCAGGGCTGTCATTACTCCAATAGGAACTTCAGCAGGCATCGCGATATATCGTGCTCCGATGTCTGCGAGAAGCAGCAGGATGGAACCAAGCAGACCGCTGTACAAAAGCACCCAGCGCGTGTCGATTCCGACGAGATAGCGGGCCAGATGCGGAGTGACCAATCCGACAAAACCAATGGGTCCAGCAACAGCAACCGCACAACCGGATAAGAGAACAATGACGATACCGACACTGAATTTGACCAATAAGGTGCGCTGTCCAAGACCTTTTGCTACGTCATCACCCATCAACAACGTTTGAATCGGACGTGCGAGGACAAAAGCAGCGATCCAGGCGACGATCATATAAGGAAAGATAGTCGCTAGATACTCCAGCTTTCTTCCGCCGACGGAACCCGCCAGCCAGAAAAGCACCTCGTCTGTTGCCTTTTCATTAAGGACCATCATGCCATGTCGTATCGAGGAAGCCAAAGCGGTGATAGCTGCACCCGCTAGAACCAGCTTCACAGGCGAAAGCCCATCTCTGCCGAATGATCCGAGTAAGTAGACGATCAAACCTGCTACAGCGGCTCCTAAAAAGGAAATCCATGTAAACTGGGTCAAGGAGCTGATCCCGACAAATGTAACAGCGAACACAACAAAAAGAGAAGCACCTGCATTAAGACCGAACAGTTCAACGTCTGCAACAGGGTTTCTCGTCAAGGATTGGAGCAGAGTTCCGGCCAGGCCGAGGCAAAAACCGACCGTAAGCGCATTGAGCACACGTGGTACTCGCACTTCTTTAATGACGATGTGTTCATTGGAGCCGTTAAAATTCGTATAGGCATCAATCGCAGTTTGCCAACTCGTGTCAATGACGCCAAAGATGAGGCTGGCATAACTGAGGTAAGTCAGAAGGAGAATGGCGAACGCCACTCCCAGAATTTTACGAAAGTTGCTAGCTAATAAAGAGCTCATGATGGCTACATCCTTATTTCTTAGATGGTTTCATAGTTAAGTGTAGAGCTACATAAAGGAAGTGTCAATGACGTTGATAGTCATTATCATTTTGTCATTGACTTTTGACAAGCAGGGGAGTAGGATAGACTCTGTCATTGATATGGATTCTCATTATAGAAAAGGGAAAGGGGTCCTTTCATCATGTTTTCTCGTACATATCGGACCGCAGGCGGTAAAGCTTTCTTTGCTGTCTTAATGGCACTCTTGCTGGTCGTTACAGGTTGTGGCGCTCCGCAAGCAAGCGAACAAAAGCCGGCAGAACAAAAGCCTGCTGATCAAGCAACTGGCAATTCTGAGGGTTCCGGCCAAAGCTATACAGTAAAACACGCGATGGGCGAAACTACCATTAAAGGTACACCAGAACGCATCGTCATGTTGACTAACCAAGGTACTGAAACTCTGATGGCTCTCGGTGTGAAGCCAGTAGGTGCAGTAGGTGCTGCTCATGATCCTACTCAATTCTACGATTTCACCAAGTCTTTCCTTGAGGGTACAAAATCCGTTGGTACAGAAGGCCAACCTAACCTGGAAGCAATTGCAGCACTGAAGCCTGACTTGATTCTGGGTATGAAATTCCGTCATGAAAAAATATATCAACAATTGTCTGCGATCGCTCCAACCGTATTCGTTGAAGAGCCACGCGGCGACTGGAAAGAAAACTTCTCCTTGTTCGCAGAAGCTGTAAACAAAAAAGCTGAAGGCGAAAAAGTCATCGCTGACTGGAACAAGCGCGTAGAAGAATTCAAAACAAAAGCTGGCGACAAGCTGAACACGAAAGCATCCGTTGTGCGCTTTATGCCAGGTAAAGTTCGCATCTACTATAAAAACACCTTCACTGGCGCGATCTTCAAAGACCTTGGCCTGGCACGTCCAGCTTCCCAAGATAAAGACGATTTCGCAGCAGAAGTAACGAAAGAGCGCATTCCAGAAATGGACGGCGACATCATGTTCTACTTCACGTACGAAACAGGCAAAGGCGAGGCTTCCAAGCTGGAGCAAGAGTGGACAAACGATCCGCTCTGGAAAAACCTGAACGTCGTGAAAGCGGGCAAAGCAATCAAAGTGGATGACACCATTTGGAATACTTCCGGTGGCGTAATCGCAGCCAATAAAGTACTGGATGAGCTGGAAGGCCACATCATCGGTAAATAATGAGAAAAGACGGGACTGGTGCTCCCGTCTTTTTTTCGTTCGAATGCGGTTTATCCGGCCATGTTGTTGAATGTACCTCGTGGGTAGTAAATGTTTACGTGATCGATGTAGAGGGTGTTTGTGTCATCGGTCAGGATGCCTGAGAAGATGATTTTCAGCTCGTAATCAGGAGTTACCTTGTAGGTGTAAATGGTTTGGCCGCCCGTTGTGGCTTGGCTAGCTGGTTTCCCAAGTGTTTCTAGCACCTCGGCAAGCGTGATTGCTTGTAGGCGTGGGTCATAGGAGCGAATATCCACGAGCTGCATTCCTTTGTTAAAGGCGAAGACAAGATTGAGATCCCGGTACGTATTGTATGTGATGCCATTGATGAAGGAGACGACATCCGGTTTGCCCAACTGTTTTTCTACGTCATCGAACACATCATTTTCTACACGATACTGACTGCCAAAGGTTTGGCCTTTTTTGGCGAGATCACGCACGCTTTGCAAAATCTCGGCATTGTTCGCATACAGCATGAGATTTTTGTTTCCTTGTGGGTAATACAGATGGTATTCAACAAGAATCAGGTCTTCCTTGCTCGTGCTTTTTGTTCCTTGGAAGATCAGCTTGACCTGATATTTGCTCGTCACATCATAGGTATAAATCGTATGATCGCCAAACTCGCTGATACGCCCCGGCTTTCCCCAGATCTTTTCAACGGCAGACAGGTTGACTTGCTGCAAACGAGGATCTGTACTGTGCATGTCCACGAGCTGCATGCCCTTGTTGTAGCCAAACACGACTTCTTTTTTCGGATAGGCAGAGTAGGTCAGTCCATTTGCTGTGTAGGTTTTCTCTGGTTTTCCCCAGCCCTTTTCTACCGTTTTTTCCAGAACGAATGGGAGGGAGATGACCCTGCCTTCTTTCGCATTTGAGCGAATTTGTGACAATAGCTCCTCTGTCTGCGGAATAGGCTGTGTTGTTACGCTGTTGTTTGGACCCGGTCCTGGAGAAGCGGTAGGTGAGCCAGGATTGATAGGCGCAATGGATTCCGGTAATGCGCTCTGCTGTTGGTTCGTAAGGAGCGCGGCTCCCAGCCAGAGGGTCGCAGCGAGTACGGAGCAGAGGGCCAATCCCTTGCCAAGCGCAGAGAAACCACGAAAAGAAGCAGTCCCTCCAGATTTGCTCACATTTGTTTTGCGAATAGCAGAAGCGATCTCTTGCTTTTTTTCTCCGCTTATTTTCATATCCGGCATCCCTTCCAATTTAGCTAGTAAGTCATGGTCTGAATTAGATCGCATCGCCAATCATCTCCTTTTTCTCACGCTCAAGTATTTCCCTGACGGCTTTCATGGCACGGTGCAGTGTCACGTTTACTTTGTTTTCGGACCACCCAAGTATTTCAGCTGTCTCCTTGGAGGACAGTCCCTTGATTCCACGCAAAATGATTACCTCGCGAAACGCGGGTTTTACTTCACGGATTGCATGGTAAAGTGCTTGCTGCTCCTCATGTCCATACACAATTTCTTCCGGCGTTTTTTCTTCAGTCTCTACGTTCGCCAGCCATTTATCTGGTAGCCAATTACGAAGGCGTTGTTTTCGTCTATGATCGATGGCGGTATTCCTCGCGATCGTCAATAACCATGTTTTTGGTTGGGATCTGCCTTCGAATGCATCCAGAGACCGAAGCGCTTTTAAAAAGACATCCTGAACAAGGTCTTCTACATCGCGGGTTCCTGTGTAGTAAATAAGAAATTTGTAAATATCATCGCCATAGCGCAGGAACCATTGCTCCATTAATCCGTTTTTGTCCATAGCTGAACCACCTTTTGTACGTTCTACTTGTAATTTGACGACTCAGGGTGCATTTCATTACAAAAACAAAAAAACTGCCGGAAGCAAAGGTCCGACAGTGCGTGTATTTAAGAGTGGAGCATGGAGTCCCGTGTAAACCAGAGCTGATAGCTAAGCATGCTGACCAGAACCGCCGAAATGGCAGCGGAGGAGCTGAAGCTGAGCATAATGAGGATTTGGTAGCGCACGGCCTCGATGGGACTAGCACCAGCGACGATCATTCCGGTCATCATCCCTGGCAATTGGACGAGTCCGATTGTTTTCATCGTGTCAAAGGTAGGGATCATGCTCGCTTTGACAGCGCGCTTCAGCACTACATGCACGGCTTGGCGTGTAGTGGCTCCCAGACAAAGCAGTGTTTCGATTTCCCCACGAGAGGCTTCTACTTCTCGGTTCATATGCGTGAGAAAAAGACTCGTGACAATCATGGAGCTGCCAATAATCATGCCGCTCATTGGGATGAGGTACTGCGGCGTAGGAGAGACAAGTCCAAGTACAACCAACAGTCCCATGGTGACGATTTCTGTTATCGCAAGTGAAATGGCGATCCGCCAAAAGATCCCCGATAAATGCTTCGCTCTGCTGGCAGCGTTCGACGAAGCGACCAGGATCATCATGAGAATGATCAATAAAATAAACCAGACACTATCGGCAGCAAAGACAAAATGAAGGACGTAACCGATCGCGAGCAATTGAACGGTAGAGCGGATGGTGCCAATTAAAATGTCCTTTTCCAAACCGAGCTTCTGCCAAACAGAGAGCAGGAGGGCAATGAAAACAAAGGCATAGGCAAAAAGCAGCCACATGTATGAAAATGTATAAGTATGGGTCATTGCTGCACCTCACTTAGGGCAGCATGGACATTTCCATCTTGCAAAAATTCACGAGCTTCAACGGATTGGGGCGAGTGGAAAAACGCTTTACATTCCGCGTCCTCTGCGAGCTGGTGGTTGGCCATAAACCAGATGCGCTTGCAAGCGACTCGCGCTTCTTCTAAATCATGCGTGACCCAAATTAAGGTCGTACCTGTTTGGTGGTGCAAATCGACGAGGAGCCGCTCTGCAGCCTGCTTGCTTTTCGTATCGAGTGAAGCGGTGACCTCATCCAGCAGTAGGACAGGTGGCTGAAGCAATAAGCTGCGCACGAGAGCGAGCCGTTGCTTTTCACCGCCGGACAGTTGAGCGGCTGGTTTTGACCAATCGATCTCTTCCATATATAACTGGTCCATCAAGTCAGAGGCGAGCTTCTTATCAAAAGGACGTTGATGCAGGTTGCTCACTGTCCGCAGGTTGTCTTCCACGCTACCAGGCAGCATAACGGCCTGCTGTGCCACATAACTGATTTTCATTCGCCAAGCTGTTGAGTCCCACAGTGACATTTCTTTATTTTCTAAGTGAACCGTACCTGCGTCAGGCTGCAAGAGACGACCCAAAATACGGAGCAAGGTGCTTTTTCCTTGGCCTGATTTTCCCAGAATGCCAATGATCGTAGGCTCTTTCATACTAGCGTTTACGTCACGGAACAACCATGTACTCGTGGGAGAGTGGATTTGTTTCCCCAAAGCTTCGATCTTGATAGTCATATGTAAAAGCCTCCCCATTAACGCGGAAAACACCGAAGAGGACGAGTCTTCGGTGTTTCTTTCTTACAGGCTATCTATGTACTTATTTTTTCTCCGACAGCCACTGTGAAACCGCTTGAATTTCTGGTTGTTTCTTCAGCATTCCAGGAGGCATGCCGCCCTTACCGTCTTTGATGATTTTAGCAATGTCGTCAGCGCTGAGCGTCGCTCCAATTTTCGTCAGGTTTGGACCTGCAATGCCTTCGAGATTTTGACCGTGACAGGAAGCGCAATTTTGTTTAAATACAGCAGCAGCGTCAATTTGTGCAGTTGGTGCGCCGCCACCATTGGCCTCTTCCCCATGTTTTGGTGGAAAAATAATTGATCCTACAAGTGCAATGAGAAAAACTAGAAACAAGATACCAAACGAAGTGAAAAAGGCCTTCGCGGAATCAATTACATCGTTTTGATTCATGTCTTTTTTGTTGGACCCAGCCATCTGACAAAGACCTCCCAAAGCAAATTATAAAGTTTCATGGTAATTTTACGGCAAAAGTTTGACAATATCAAGGCGACTACCAAACAAGACAAAGAAAGTACACAATTTGCCATTTTTTCGTAAAAACACGTTGCTCTTATTCTACCTTATAACGGTCAATATTATTTGAAAGAATTTCTCTTATAATGGAAGGGATAGCGGGTTGCTGTTACCAGACAAGTGTGATAAAGTTGTTGTATTGGTTTTTTACCGCCTTGGAAATACGTTTTGAGGTGAATGAAAATGGCATTGGCTGCGAAAATTTTACTTGTGATCGCAAGTATTGGCTTAATTATCGTCGTGTTGCTGCAATCGGGAAAAAGTGCCGGCCTTTCCGGAGCGATTGGTGGCGGCGCAGAGCAACTGATGGGCAAACAAAAAGCCCGCGGGATTGACGCACTTTTAGGGAAACTGACCGTTGTATTTGCGGTTAGCTTCATGATTTTTGCGATTTTGCTCGGGTATTTCTTGAAATCAGGAGCGTAATAGACGAATGGCCGAAAGACAGCGAGTGCAACTTGCTGTCTTTTTCTCTATTCCGATTGCGATATGCGGGAACGGTGAATACTACATAATAGGATGGTCATGGAGAAACGCGGGAATGCCACGCGAAAAAGGAGGTTTGTGAATGGAAGATCAAGAAAAAATCCTCTCGTTCATGCGAGAGCAAGCGTATCACCCGATGACGGTGAGGGAGCTGGAAGAAGCATTTGGGATCAAGGATTCCACTACATTCAAGGAACTTGTGAAGACATTGAATGCATTGGAAGCGAACGGTGAGGTAATCCGTACGAGAGCAAATCGGTATGGCGTGCCTGAGAAGATGAATCTGGTACGTGGACGCCTGCAAAGTCATCCGAAGGGATTCGGATTTGTGATCCCGGAGACAACTGACTCGGATGATGTATACGTACATGCGAATGATATGAATGGAGCGCTCCATGGCGATACGGTTTTTGTCCGCGTGGAAAAAGAAGCGGGCGGAAATCGTCTGGAAGGGCAGATCATTCGCATTGTCGAGCGCGGAATCAAGCAGGTCGTAGGGACATTCAAGGATGAGAGGCATTACGCGTTTGTCATCCCCGACGAAAAGCGAATCGGCAAAGATATTTTCATCCCGAAAGACTCCTTCAACGGAGCAGTAGATGGTCACAAGGTAGTCGTGAACATCGTTCGCTATCCAGAGGGGCGTGTGAATCCAGAGGGTGAAGTCGTCGAGATTCTCGGCCATAAGAACGATCCGGGCGTCGATATTCTGTCGATCATCCGCAAGTTTAACTTGCCTGAGGCTTTTCCAGAAGACGTGTTTGAAGAGGCTGAGGCAGCACCAGATGAGATTTCCGAGGAAGAGATCAAGGGCCGTCGTGACTTGCGTGATCGGATGATGGTCACCATTGATGGAGCAGATGCCAAAGACTTGGATGATGCTGTGTCTCTTGAGAAGCTGCCAAATGGAAACGTAAGACTCGGCGTGCATATCGCTGACGTCAGCTATTATGTTCGTGAAAAGTCCCAGCTGGACAATGAGGCGTATCGTCGTGGTACCAGCGTCTACTTAGTTGACCGTGTCATCCCGATGCTGCCACATCGCTTGTCCAACGGCATATGCAGTCTCAATCCGCAGGTGGATCGCTTGACGATTTCTTGTGATATGGAGATGGATGCAGGCGGGAACACCGTGAAGTACGACATCTTTTTGAGCGTGATTCGTACAGATGAGCGCATGACGTATGCGGATGTACGCAGTATTTTGGACGAAAAGGACGAAGCGCTGATCGAGAAGTACAGTCAGCTCGTCCCGATGTTCGAGGAAATGAAAAACCTGGCCCTGATACTACGTAAGAAACGGATGCAGCGCGGTGCGATTGACTTCGACTTCCGGGAAGCGAAAATTTACGTCGATGAAGAGGGAGCCCCTACGGAAATCGGCTTCCGTACGCGATCGATTGCGGAGCAGATCATCGAGGAGTTCATGCTGGCTGCCAACGAAACAGTGGCGGAGCACTTCCACTGGATGAAGCAACCGTTTATGTACCGAATTCACGAAGATCCAAACGCTGAAAAGCTCATGGCCTTCATGGAGTTCATCACGAATTTTGGCTACTCGATCCGCGGGAAGGGTAACTCTGTTCACCCTCGTGCGCTGCAGCAGTTGCTGGAAGAGGTAAAAGGAACGCCGGAAGAAATTATTATTAGCACCGTCATGCTACGTTCGATGAAGCAAGCTCGCTACGAGGCGGAAAGTCTAGGGCATTACGGCTTGTCTACGGAATTTTATACCCATTTTACTTCACCGATTCGCCGTTATCCTGACCTGATCGTCCACCGCCGTATTCGCGAATGGATCGAGCTGGGGAATCAAATATCAGAAAAACGTCTGGGGTACTGGGCAGAGCAAATGCCCGTAATCGCAGAGCATGCATCACAACGTGAACGTCTGGCTGTCGATGCCGAGCGTGAAACAGACGATCTGAAAAAAGCGGAATTCATGCTGGAGCGAGTGGGAGAAGAATTCGAAGGCGTCATCTCCAGCGTCACTTCATTTGGGATTTTCGTCGAGCTACCGAATACGATTGAAGGCTTGGTGCACGTCAGCTTTTTGACAGACGACTACTATCATTTCCATGAGAAAATGTTTGCGCTGGTCGGTGAGCGAACAGGTAAGCAGTATCGGATCGGGGATGTTGTCGAGGTACGTGTAGCGAATGTCAACGTGGACGAACGCACCATCGACTTCGAAATCGTCGGGATGCCAAAGGCTGGTTTCCGTGGCAGCCGTGAGCGCACGCCTCGCGTAATAGATGGTCGCGGCGGGGATCGTAAGCCTACACGTGGCAAACAAGAAGAACGTTCACGTACAGGCCGTTCAGATCGTACCGGTCGACCAGATCGCCAAAAGGACAAAAAGCATCCGGCAGAAATTCGTCAAAAATACAAGGATCGCCGTAAAGCGGAAGGGAACAAACCTCCTCGCCGTGCTGGAAAGGCCCAGGCATCGAGCAGTGAAGAGGTGCTGCCAATCAGTGCAGGAGAAGGGGATACCCCAACGAAACGCCAGAAGGGATTCTGGGAAGATCTCGTCAAGTCCAAGAAAAAGAATCGCAATAAAAATGTAGCCAGTCAGGTGAAACGGAAACGCCGTTAAACAGTTGTTTAATCCCCGAAAAGTACTTGGAACGATCCGGTTCCCTTTTCGGGGATGGCTATTTACCCGGTAAATGACTTGCCACAATGGGCAAAATTTGCTAGACTAACTGGTACGAAACGCAGTACGTACAAGTGAGGTGATCTCCATGTCAAAAGATAAGGCCGGAACCAAGACAATCGCCCAAAACCGAAAAGCGCGCCACGATTACCACATCGAGCAAGTATACGAGGCAGGCATTGAGCTGACCGGTACGGAGATCAAGTCCGTGCGTGCGGCGCGTGTCCAGCTCAAGGACAGCTTCGCCCGTGTACAGGATGGCGAATTGCTTCTGTACAATGTGCACATCAGTCCGTACGAGCAGGGCAATCGTTTTAACCATGAGCCAGAGCGGACTCGCAAGCTGCTGATGCGTCGTTTGGAAATCCTCAAGCTCAATGGTCTGATTCGCGAAAGAGGGTACTCGCTGGTCCCGCTCAGCATCTATTTGAAGGGTGGCTGGGCCAAGGTCGAGCTCGCACTTGTCAAAGGGAAAAAGAACTACGACAAGCGCGAAGACCTCAAGAAAAAAGAGTCTGCGCGTGATATCGAGCGTGCTCTGCGCGAACGTCAAAAAGATTGATTGGATTGCACTGGCAGGCTTGGCAGCAATCAACGTTGAGTTTTGGTTGTCGCTTGTGCTATATTTAATAAGCAACAACAAGCCAATACACTGTTTGAAACAATATAGTCTAGGTGTGGATTTAATGGCTCTTCACCTAGACTTTTTCTTACCTACCTGGGGGCGTTCTGGATTCGACGGGGATGGTAGAGCATGAGAAGCGAGCCGGGGGGCTGCGGACCTCGTCAACAACGCGGAACGCCATTAACTGGCAACAAACAACTTTCTCTCGCTGCTTAATAACCAGTGAGGCGCTACCATTCCATCGCCCATGTGGCATGACTAGCGCTCAACTTTAGTGGGATACGCCGGAGGCTTCCGCCTGGAGCCGAAGGAAGAAGATCAATCAGGCTAGGTAACGGGTCAGCGCGTCACTCCGCGAATCCGGTACCGAAATTTAAATGAGTGACTGCGCTCGGAGATGCTCATGTATCGCTGTTTTCGGACGGGGGTTCGAATCCCCCCGCCTCCACCAAATACATAAAGTGAAGCCACCTGATGAGGTGTGACTTAAACCATATATTTGCCGCAACGGCAAGCTAATGCTTCAAAAAACTTTAGGCAAACTTTTGCTTCAAAGTTTTTTATTTATATTTGGGTATAAGGGCCTTTTAGAAGCAAGGTGTTCATAATGAGTGTAAAAACTCTTGGTAAGCGAGTCAAAAGCACGTATCGGCAGTTACAAGATATTGCAAAAGAAGAAGTAATTGATAATAGTATACTAAAATTATTGCGATTTAAGAAAAAACCCGACCTTCAGGTCGGGTTTTTATTATATTTCGAAGTATGAGTATGATACATTCCGCTAACGGAGAACGATAGTTACATAAAACACACCGCGAGGCTGCCAGATAATTGATTCGGCAGCCTTTCAGCGCTATATGAATATTTATTCCAATATTTCAATTCCAACGTCAATCATTCTCTCGTCTCCTAGAAAGTCAATTACAATTTTGGCTCTTTTCTTTCGCCGATCCACTTTTTTTATTATTCCTTCTTTTCCAGCAAGGGGACCTTTTTTGACGGTAATTTTGGAGTCGGTAATCATTAAGGTTGAATATCCGAGTACCCCGTCTGTGTCCAGCATTTTTAAAATCGGACGGATTTCTGCTTCTTCGATTTCGGATACTTGTAGTAAACCATCTGATCGTTGTCTTATCTGCTTATTGTTATTTACGAGTCTGAAAGTTCTAGGGGTTTCTTTAATGTCGTAGTATGTCTTCGTGTCCATATTCGTTTGGATGAGTAGATAACCCGGAAACATAATTTTTAAAGGGTGGGTAATAAGACCCTGTTTTCGTTCAGGAAGCCTTCTTTTCGGTACAACGGCCCTTAATTCGCGAGAAGAGAATTTATCCGAAAGAAATTTGGCCACTCGTTCTTCGTATCCGGTCTCTACATAAAGGGCATACCAATTCATCAATTGCCTCCTCATGGGGTGTAAGTTTAAAATACCACATTTTTTCGACATAGACATAATCTTTAAAATTCGACATTATTTTGAAATTGTGGTACAATAAGAGACAGATGTTACTATTATAATTAACTAAACAATCTTTGTACATAGTCCAAAACGGCACGAACTAATCGTTGTTGCGGCACGTTAGTTCGCTTTGGATTCTGAATATTGTATACATTTTTTTGCTGCTATATAGCCGCGAAATGTCTCGTCATGTCCATTTTTGGGTGGTGGTCATCTTTGCAGTGGCGTTCGTTCGAGAACTGCATCGTGTTGAATAGGGCCGATCTAACCATGAACGCCGGGCTAAGCTTCGTTCATATCGGCGAGGATAAGGAACCTGGGATAGATCCGCTTATATTCGGCCTCGACGAAATAGAAGATTATCGAAAATTGAAATTTGATGTCGGAAAGAGAAATTATGTGCTAGGCAGAATGGCTGCCAAACGAGCGGTTTCGACAATGATGAGCTGGTCTGATTTAACAAAGATAACCATTAGCAGGGGAGTCTTCGGACAGCCAGTTCTTCAAACCGGCAGCCCGGATAAATTAGCGGTCAGCATTTCTCATTGCCAATGCATGGGAGCTGCTATTGTTTTCCCCGAAGGGAGCCCAATGGGAATCGATGTGGAAGCCATCAATCCGTCAAGAAACGAAACAATGGCCAGTCAAATGACAATGGCGGAGATGGAGAGAGGCGCAACTGTTATTAGCAGCAGAGCATTCTTGTTAACGTTGTTGTGGTCCAGCAAAGAGGCGCTGTCAAAGGTGCTTCGAACGGGACTTACCATCCCGTTCGAATTGCTAGAGATCGAAACGATTCAGACTTACGGCGGGTTTTATGTGAGTACGTTCACGCATTTTCCGCAGTACAGCGCCAAAACATACCTGACTTGCGGCTACGTCTGGTCAATCGTAGCCCCTCGCAAAAGCGAGTGGCATTTAGATCCCTTGCAAATGCAAAATCATTTTCTGGCATTCGATTGCGGCTGCCGTAAACGAAGTGCAACTATAAAATAAAAGCCGTGTTTATAGAAAAAATTATGCTTCGAAGGATGAGCTCCACTTAGTGGGGCTTATTTGTTTTGGGTTTTGCTCCTGAAGGGAGAGTTAGCTGCGATGAGCGAATCCTATCAGATCCATACCATTTGTACTAGCTATCTCAATGAATTGTCCAATTACAATTATTTAATCATCGATAAAGCGACAAAACTGGCGGCTCTTGTAGATCCTTCTTGGGAGCTCGATCGAATTTTGACGGTGATCGAGGGGCTGGACGTGAAGCTGCATGCCATTTTGTTAACTCATTCCCATTTTGATCACGTCAATCTTGTGGAATTGCTAAGTGTACGGTATGCGCCCAATGTGTACATATCAGCGAAGGAAGCGCGGTATTACGCGTTTTCTGCGCCCAATTTACAGACGTTTAACGATCTGGATACCATTTCGTTGGGCAACACCACGATTACCTGTATGCTTACGCCGGGCCATACAGCCGGAAGCGCCTGTTATCTATTATCCGGTTGTTTGATAACAGGAGATACGCTATTTATCGAAGGCTGCGGCAGATGCGATACAACCGGCGGAAATCCGGATGATATGTTCGACAGCTTGCAAAAAATACGAGACACCGTGCCGATCTACGCGAGAGTCTATCCTGGACATTCATACGGGAAAGAGCCTGGATATCCGCTTTGGTATTTATTAGAGAACAACATCTATTTTCACCTTGTGAATCGCGCGCAATTCATTTCGTTCCGAATGCGTCATGCTCAAGGCTATGGCTCGGATGCGAGAGAGAGACGAAAGTAAAATGGAGGGGACAATGGAGAAAAAAGTCGTGTTTATGTTCTCGGGTCAAGGCTCCCAATATTATCACATGGGTGAGAGGCTCCTGGCCGAGGGAGATGTATTCGAAAAATGGATGACTCGGCTGGATCAAATTGCCGAACCGTTAGTTGGCCGATCCATCATGCAGCTACTCTATGACCCTCGACATTCGAAAGCAGAATCTTTCGATAGAACGCTTTTTACTCATCCGGCTCTTTTTATGGTGCAGTACGCCTTGGCACAAGAGATGCTTCATCACGGGATCTTTCCTGATTATGTATTAGGTAGCAGTCTCGGGGAATTTGTCGCGGCCGCTGTCTCCAATATTCTGGACCCGGAGCAGGCCCTCATTGCTGTCATCAAACAGGCTCAAATCTTTGAGATGAGTTGTGAAAGCGGGGGGATGCTGGCCGTATTGGATGATCCGCGCACCTTTCGGGAGAACACGTTCTTATATAACAACACCGAGCTGGCAGGAGTTAACTACGATGGGCATTTCGTAATCGCAGGCGGTAATGTGGGCTTGGACGGCATTCATACTCATTTGAGGGATAAAGGTATTGCTTCCATTCGGCTTCCTGTCTCCTACGCGTTCCATTCTAGGGAAATTGAACCTGCCGAAAACGCGTTTATCAGTCATCTTCGTACTTTATCGCTTCAGAAACCGGCCGTTCCTTTTTTGTCCGGCATGTATGGAGAAATGATTGAAGCTTTGAGGCACGAATACTTCTGGGATGTGGTCAGGCAGCCGATGAGGTTTCGGGAAGCAGTAACTGCTATGGAGCGGGAACAGCCGGCCGTTTATTTGGATTTGAGCCCTTCAGGGGTGCTCGCAAATTTCACGAAACGGCTCTTTAAGGACGATTCAAGCTCTGAAAGCGCCGGGCTTCTGACGGTATACGGTTTTGACTTTGAGAAAATGAATGAGCTCAAGCGAACGATCGCACGACCAATTGACTCGATTACGGGAGGGAACGATGAAAGCATGATCGCATATCTTTTTCCAGGACAAGGCTCGCAGCACGTTGGTATGGGGGAGGGACTTTTTGATGAATTTCCGGATTTGACTGCAAAGGCGGATGCCATTCTTGGTTATTCGGTAAAGGAGCTATGCCTGAACGATCCGAAGCATCAGCTGGGCAACACCGCTTTTACCCAACCGCTTTTATACACGGTCAATGCTCTAATGTATATGAAGGAAAGAAAGGAAACAGGCAGACGTCCCGACTTTGTAGCCGGTCATAGCTTGGGCGAGTATAACGCCCTGTTTGCGGCAGAGGTTTTCGATTTCGAAACCGGACTGCGTCTCGTTAAGAAGCGGGGCGAGCTGATGGCCCTGGCTACAGGCGGAGGAATGGCGGCAGTCATCGGCATGCAAGCGCAAGAGGTTGAAGACATTATTCGTCGGAATGGACACTTGGAAATCGACGTTGCCAATTATAATTCGCCCGTGCAAACCGTCTTGTCGGGGCGTAAAGACCATATAATGGAGGCGCAGCGCATTTTTGAACAGGCCGGGGCAGGGATGTACATTCCGCTTAATGTCAGCGGCGCATTCCATTCCCGGTATATGAATGAAGCGAAGAAAGAATTCGAGCAATTTCTGAATAACTTTATCTTCAACGAGCCTGTTATCCCTGTCATCGCAAACGTGTCTGCCCGTCCCTATCCGTTCAACGAAATCAAACGCAACTTGACTGAGCAAATCACAAGCTCCGTCAATTGGACGGACACCATTCGTTATTTAATGGGAAAAGAGGTAGAGCTGTTCGAGGAGGTTGGGCCGAAGGACGTGCTTACAAAACTGACGGAGAAGATCCGGCAGTCGAGCTCTCCGTTATTCGTAGAGGAAGAAACGCCGGAGGAGCCGAGCACAAACGAACAAATGAACGACCTGCCGTTCGTTGACAGGGAATCGGCCTCCATGCCCAGCGCCCGGAAGACGATCACTGCAGCTTTGCTTGGCAGCCCGGCGTTCAAGGAACGGTATGGTCTGAAATATGCCTATGTTTTGGGCGCCATGTACAAGGGGATTTCCTCGGCCGAAATGGTTGTGAAAGCCGGAAAGGCCGGCATGCTCTGTTTCTTTGGCTCCGGAGGACTAAGGATTACGCAAATTGAGGAAGCGATTCGGGACATTCAGCGCCAATTACGCGGCGGCGAGCCCTATGGAATGAATTTTCTTCACCATCCGGATAACCAGGCTCTCGAAGAAGCGGTTGCCGATCTTTACTTGAAGTACGGCATAACCGTAATAGAGGCTTCTTCCTTCATTACGATGACTCCCGCGCTAATTAAATATCGGGCGAAGGGACTGACAAGAAGAGCGGACGGAACGGTGGAGATTCGAAACAAAATTATCGCCAAGGTTTCCAGACCCGAGGTCGCATCCAACTTCCTAAGGCCGGCACCGGATCGGATCATCGAGAGGCTTGTTCAAGAAGGTAAAATCACGCAAGAAGAAGGCCGCTTGCTGCAAATGGTGCCGGTTGCCGACGATCTGTGCGTCGAAGCGGATTCGGGCGGACATACCGATCAAGGCAGCGCGTATGTGCTCATGCCGACAATGATCAGGCTGCGTGACGATATGGTACGCGAACATGGTTATACGAGCGAGATTTCCGTAGGTGCTGCCGGGGGGATCGGAACTCCTGAGGCTGCGGCTGCCGCGATATTGCTAGGTGCGGATTTCCTTGTGACCGGTTCTATTAACCAATGCACGGTGGAGGCTGCGACTAGTGATGCCGCTAAAGACCTTCTGCAGCAGGCGAATGTGCAGGATACCGATTATGCGCCGGCGGGCGATATGTTTGAAATTGGCGCCAAGATACAGGTTTTAAAGAAGGGCCTGTTTTTCCCCGCAAGAGCGAATAAATTGTATGATCTGTACCGGCATTTCAACGCCTTGGAAGAATTAGACGAGCCGACAAGGGAGCGTCTTCAGGATAAGTATTTCCATCGCTCCTTTGAAGAAATCTATCAGGAAGTCATAGCACACAAAGCTCCTGCCGAAATCGAGAAGGCGGAACGTAATCCGAAGCATAAAATGGCCCTTATATTCAAGTGGTATTTCTCCTATTCGACGCGGTTGGCGATGACGGGCAGCAAGGAACATAAGGTAGATTACCAAATTCATTGCGGTCCTGCGCTCGGAGCATTCAACCAGTGGGTGCTGGGCACGGAGCAGGAGCATTGGAGAAACCGTCATATCGATCAGATTGGAGAGATGCTGCTGAATGAAACGGCAGCCCTGTTGAACCGCCGAATTTCCGAATTGGTTGGCAATTAACTGAGAAGGAGAACGTTATGGTTGATATAGCAATCATCGGGATGTCCTGCAGACTACCTGGGGCGCGGAATTATCATGAATACTGGTCCAATCTGATAGAGGGCCGTTCATCCATCCGGGAAATTCCCAAGGAGCGGTGGGACTGGAGAGACTATTGGGGAGATCCGAAAGTTGAATATGCGAAGACCAACAGCAAATGGGGCGGCTTTATTGACGATGTAGACGCTTTTGATGCCGCGTTCTTCGGCATATCGGCCAGAGAGGCGGAGGTGATGGACCCGCAGCAGCGGATGATGCTTGAGCTTTCCTGGTCATGTCTTGAAGATGCCGGGATCGTCCCGTCAGCGTTATCGGGTAGCAAGACAGGGGTCTATATCGGCGTGTTCAACTTGGATTACAAGGAACTGCAGGAAAGGCCCTCCAGCCTTATTGAAGCTCATTATTCGACGGGAACCGCAGCTGCTGTTATCGCGAATCGAATATCTCATTTTATGAATCTGAGAGGGCCCAGCCTTTCATTGGACAGCTCATGCTCAAGTTCGCTGCAAGCGATTCATTTAGCGGTCCAATCGCTGCAGACCGGTGAATGCAGCATGGCTTTGGCGGGTGGCGTCAGTCTGATCCTGACTCCGACCCGCCATATTTCATTTTCCAGAACAGGCATGCTGTCACCTACGGGCTCCTGTAAAACGTTTGATGATAACGCGGATGGCTATGTCCGCAGTGAAGGCGCCGGTCTTATTTTGCTTAAGCCCTTGGCACAGGCGGAAAAGGACGGCGATTTAATCTATGGCGTCATTAAAGGAAGCGCTGTGAATCATGTCGGCAAGACACACACCTTAACTTATCCGAATGCACAGGCGCAGGCTGAAGTCATCGAGGAGGCGTTCAGCAAAGCGGGTCTAACGCCGGATCAGGTGAATTATATGGAGGCACACGGCACCGGAACGCCTAAAGGCGATCCGATTGAGTTTCAGGGCCTTACGCTTGCGTTTCAAAAACTCGAAGCAGAGATGGATAAGCCGCTTAGTCATCGTTATTGCGGCATCGGTTCAGCCAAAACAAATATCGGGCATGCCGAATCCGCCGCAGGCATCGCGGGCGTGATTAAAGTGCTGCTTTCCATGAAGCACCGAACACTCCCCGGATTACAAAATTTCAAAACGTTGAACCATCGGGTTGAATTAGCCGGGACTCCTTTCTATATGGTGGACCAACCGCGGGAATGGGAGCCGCTTCTGGATCATAATCAACAGTCGCTTCCGAGAAGAGCCGGCGTAAGCTCGTTTGGCTTCGGAGGGACGAATGGGCATGTGCTGATCGAGGAAGCGCCGCAGAGGCCGTCTCGCGAGATGGCGCAGCATGGATTGCCGTGCCATCTATTTTGTTTTTCCGCAAAGTCTGAAAAATCGCTTCTTCTATCGCTAGAGACGTTAGTCGCATGGTTGGACAGCGAAGGAAGCGAGTGTGAAGCCGCGGACCTAAGTGCCGCCTTGCTACTGCGCAAGCAGCATTTTGGCATTCGTACCGCTATCGCGGCTCAAAGCGTGGAAGAGCTTAAAGGTCGTTTAAAGGAGCTGTTGTCCGACCGGGAAGAAGCACAGCAATTTTTGAAGCAGGAAGCTTCAAAAATAGAAAAGACCAAAACTGCGCTTTTTCAAGAGCTGGCTGGCCTACTGATCCGGGAGCTCCGCGAATGTGTGAATGATACGCAAAAGTATCGGGAGAAAATATCGGCTTTGGCAGAGCTGTACGTAAAGGGCTATGACTTCGATGCATTGGCACTCTTTGAAGGAATGGACCTGAACAGACTTCGACTGCCTGCCTATGCTTTTACCAAAGACCGATACTGGATTACAGGCAGTACTCCGGAATCCGCCTTTGTGCCGACGTCAGGCAGCGGAGGTGTAGGTGAGCTTCATCCTGTACTGCATCGGAACACATCAGACTTTGCCGGGGTTCGCTACAGTTCGGTTTTCACAGGAGAGGAATTTTTTCTCGCTCATCATATCGTCGCCGGGAAGCGTGTATTGCCGGGTGTCGTTTACTTGGAAATGGTCCGCGAGGCGGCTGAACAGGCCGGCAGGAAATGGTTAGGCGAGCGTAAGCGTATCGTGCTAAATCGGGTGGTGTGGTCGCAGCCTGTTATTGTGACGGATAGCTCCGTTGAGGTTCATGTGTCGCTTTCGGTTCAAAATGACGATAGCTGCAGCTTTCAAGTGTACAGCGTATCTGGTGAATCAGAGCAAGATCGTGTTCTTCATTGCGAAGGTCATGTCTCGTTTCGTTCGGCTGATCCGGCTTCCAGGAAACTGCAAATTCCAGATTTCTTAAACTCCGGGCGAACCCCCGTCCCATCGCTCGTCTGTTATGAACGTATGGGGGGGATGGGTCTTCATTATGGTCCGGCTCATCAAGGAATTGAGCAACTATATCAAATGGACGGCTTTATTGCCGCTAAGCTGTTGCTGCCGGAACCCATTTTCGATACACGAAATCACTTTGTTCTTCATCCGAGCTTGATGGACGCCGCTCTGCAGACGGCGGTTTACAGTTATTCAAATGCCGGAGAAACGACCGTTGGTGAAAGCGGCAAGCCTTTGCTGCCTTTTACGCTGCGGGAGCTCGAAATTATACGTCCGTGCGCTTCTGCTGCTTGGGCGATTGTAAGCCAGGAAGAAGCGGGAGACAGCAAAATGGCTAAACGTCTCCGTATTGATGTATGCGATGAGGACGGCAGCGTCTGTGTGAGCATCAAGGGCTTCGTCCTAAGGCCGCTGGAGGGCGGGTTCGCCGGCGGCGTCTCAGATCCTGCAAAACCGGCGGCGTCAAAGGTATATGCGGGATTAATGGTGCCGCTATGGGACCCGATCACACCGGCTGCACGTAAAACGGATGCTCCGAACATACGAACCGTAATAGCCGGAGGTTCGGCAGCGAGCCGTGACAAGATATGGCGGGTTATTCCGAATGCGCAGGATGTACAGCTACAGGTGGAGGATGACCTGGAAGTATTGGCACGAAAGCTGGAGCAGTACGGCGAGATCGGCCATTTTGTTTGGATTGCGCCTGACGATTCGATAGAGTCAGCGGAATCGGATGCGATGCTTGCGGCGCAGCATGAAGGCGTGCTTTTCCTGTTTCGGATCATCAAAGTGCTGCTTATGCTTGGATATGGCGCAAAGCCGTTAAAGTGGAGCGTCATCACATTCCAAACGGTGCAGGTATTCCAGCAGGAAACGATTCGGCCGGCCCATGCAAGCCTGCATGGGCTAATCGGCTCGATGGCCAAGGAATATCCGAACTGGTCGGTTAGCTTTGCCGATTTGGAGCGGGAAGATGCTTGGCCGATCGAAGAGTTGATCGCATTGCCGCCTGATGAGCGGGGCGACGTATGGGCATACCGGTCCAGGAAGTGGTACCGGCAGAAAATGATCCCGGCGCGGATCCCCAAACCTGAAGGTACAGCATACCGGATGGGAGGGGTCTATGCGGTAATCGGTGGAACCGGCGGAATCGGAGAAGCATGGAGCGAATATATGATTCGCCGGTATCAGGCGAATATCGTCTGGATTGGCCGACGGGAGATTGACGCCGGTATTCAGGAGAAGATCGATCGGTTGTCAAAACTGGGGCCGTCTCCGTGCTACATCCAAGCAGACGCAAAGGACGGGAAGGCGCTGGAACTGGCGTACGAGAGTATAAAATCCAGCTACGGACGGATCCATGGCGTCATACACTCGGCAATTGTGCTTTTGGATCAAAGTTTGGCGAATATGTCGGAGGAACGGTTCGCAGCGGGATTGACGGCAAAGGTGGACGTGAGCGTAAGGATCGTACAGGTATTTGGAAGGGAACAATTGGATTTCGTCCTGTTCTTCTCTTCCATGAACTCTTTTGCAAAACCCGGAGGTCAGAGCAATTACGCGGCAGGGTGCACCTTCAAAGATGCATTCGCACAGCGTCTGGCGATGGAATGGCCATGCAAAGTGAAGGTCATAAACTGGGGCTACTGGGGAGGCACAGGCATCGTTTCCTCGGAACATTACCGAAAGCGCATGGCACAAGCAGGGGTTGGCTCCATCGAGCCGGAAGAAGCGATGGACGCACTGGAGACGCTCCTTGCCGGGCCGTTTGACCAAATGATGCTAATCAAAACAACAAAGCCTTATCCGCTAATTGATATGAAGCATGATGAATGGATTGCAAACTATCCGGAACAGCTCTCGTCCAATATCCAACGGCTGATAATAGAGCGAAAGAGGCGCAGTGCATCGGAGCAGCAGTATCCTGTCGCAGCTTCTTCAGTATCGGCCGATGAGACAGCCGATCCTGTGCTGACGTATATATCCAGTTTAGCCGCTGAATGGCTTCAAGTGGATTTCGGTGAAATTTGTGTGGATACTCGGCTGGAGGAATACGGGATCGATGCGGTCGTTCTCAACGAAATGCTCGTGTCCGTAAACCAGCAGTATCATATCGATTTGCAGCCGTCAGAGCTGTCTGCTCAAGCATCGCTGCGTCAGATCGGTTCATGTGTGCGCGAGGCAATCGGAATCGGCGCTGACAAGTGCTGATACCCAATATCAGAAGGCGATGCATAATAAAAGAAAGGATGGCCTGCTAATGTCCGGATTTAAGGTTGGAAGTCTGCAAATGAAGTGGAACGATCCGCTTCTTTGCCGGTTGCTCTGGGGTCAACTGCAATCTATTGGCATGTTTAGGGAACGAAATACGACACTGGATGCGCTAAAAGCAGCTGCCGGCTTGCGCGGGATATACGATAGATGGCTGGAAGAAAGTGTCGCCGCACTTACGCGGCACGGTTATCTCGAGGTTAACGGCGGCAATATCGATGTTTACGATCCATCGCTTGTCCATATCGAGCCCATCTGGGCAGAATGGGACCGACAGAAAATGGAGTGGCTCGCCGACCCGAATCTTAAATCGCAGGTCATCTTGGTCGAAGCCGCGCTTAAGGCGCTGCCGGAGATCATTACGGGCAAAATTCCTGCAACCGACGTTATATTCCCTCAAGCCTCCATGGCGCTGACGGAGGGGATTTACAAGAACAATCTGGCTGCGGATTACTTCAATGAAGTGATCGCTGACCTCGTGGTCGATTATGTACAAGAACGAAAGCGTCAGGACGCATCGGTACGCATCCGGATTTTAGAGATCGGCGCCGGCACGGGCGGAACGAGCGCGATGGTTTTTCGCAAGCTGAAACCGCACCAGGCGAATATTGAGGAGTACTGCTACACGGATCTGTCCCGTGCTTTTTTTATGCACGCCGAGAAAGAATACCGGTCTGACAATCCGTATTTGGCCTGTCAAATATTCGATCTGGAGAAACCTCTAGCGGAGCAGCGCATAGAGCCGGGAGCTTATGAGCTGGTGATTGCGACGAATGTTCTTCATGCTACAAAGCAGATCAGGCAAACGCTGCGCAATGCCAAGGCCGCGCTTAAAAAGAATGGGCTGCTTCTTCTCAATGAATTAAATGACAACTTCCTGTTCTCCCATCTTACCTTCGGATTTCTGGATGGCTGGTGGAGGTATGAGGATGCAGAGCTCCGAATACCCGGCTGTCCCGGCTTGTACCCCGAGACATGGAAGCGGGTGCTGGAGGAGGAGGGCTTTCGGCACGTATTTTTCCCTGCTGAAGGCAGACATGAATGGGGGCAGCAAATTGTCATTGCAGAGAGCGACGGCATCGTTCGACAGCTTGAAAAACGTCCGGCCTCTGCCGGTGTTGCAGAGCCTGCGAGATCCCGGGCTTCGTCTTCGGAACGCTTGGATCGGATCGAAACGCAGCATGGTTACCCAGCGCCGCCTGCCAAGGTAGAAGCGGCGAACGTTCAGGACATCGACCGACACGCGATATCGGAAACGATTCGAGCGGTTATTCGAGAGAAGCTGGCCGAATCGTTGAAGGTGAGTGCCGAGATTATCCAAGACGATGAATCGTTTGCCGATTACGGCGTTGACTCCATCCTTGGCATTCATCTGGTGCGTATATTGAACGAGGCGCTAAAGGTGGAGCTGGAAACAACGAGTCTGTTCGACTACTCCTCCGTGAACGAATTGACTGCATATATCCAGTCGACTTATATGGACGTTTTTATACAAAAAGATGTGCTTGAACCAAAAGCAGAAGCAGCTACTGCTGCAGCCGGCAGCGTCGTAATCGATACTGCGGAGCAAGAAAAGGAGATTGCTCGTGACCCGATGACGGCGGAGGGCATTGCGATTATCGGGATGAGCGGACGGTTTGCCGGCTCGGAAACGACGGACGAGCTGTGGCAGCATATCGCAAGCGGCCATGATTTGGTGGGCCCGATCACCCGCTGGGATATTTCTTCCCATTTGGCCTGGAGCGGTTCGGATGCTTGCCGCGACGGCAGCTTTTTGGACCAGATCGACCGGTTTGATCCGATGTTCTTCAATATTTCGGGACTCGAAGCATCGTATATGGATCCCCAGCAAAGGCTGTTTCTCGAAGAAGCGTGGAAGACGCTTGAGGATGCGGGCTACGCGGGATCGGCAGCTTCAAGCCGGCAATGCGGGGTCTATGTCGGATGCTGCGGAAGCGATTACAATGAATTATTCGGCAATCATCCACCGGCTCAATCGTTTTGGGGGAACGCCCTATCCGTAATCCCATCCCGTATCGCGTACTTTCTTAATTTGCAGGGGCCAGCGGTTACGATTGACACGGCCTGCTCCAGCTCGCTGACGGCTATTCATTTGGCTTGCCAAGCGCTTATGTCCAATGAGGTCGAAATGGCATTGGCAGGCGGTGTTTTCGTGCAAGCGACGACTCGATTTTATGAAAACGCCATTCGAGCCGGCATGCTCTCGCCGAGCGGCCGCTGCTATACGTTCGATGAACGGGCGGACGGCTTTGTACCCGGCGAAGGGGTTGGTGTCGTGATGCTGAAGCGGCTTAAGGACGCATTGGCAGACGGCGACCATATTTATGGTGTCATCCGGGGCTCCGGAATTAATCAGGATGGGACGACCAACGGCATTACAGCGCCAAGCGCCAAATCCCAGGAACGACTGGAGCGCCAAGTGTATGACCGCTTCCAGCTCGATCCGCAGGGGATCCAAATGATGGAGGCGCATGGAACGGGAACAAGACTGGGCGATCCGATCGAGTTCCAGGCCTTAACGCGTGCGTTCCGGCATTATACGGATAAGGAGCATTATTGCGCTCTTGGTTCAATCAAAACGAATATCGGCCATTCGGTCGGCGCTGCCGGAGTAGCCGGCGTTATGAAAATATTGCTTGCTTTGAAGCATAAGCAGCTACCGCCGTCGCTGCACGCAGAGCGCATCAATTCGAATATCCGCCTGGAAGGCAGTCCGTTTTTCATCAACAAGTCCATTCGGGCTTGGGAGACGGAGTCCGGCACGCCGCGCCGCGCTGCTGTCAGCTCGTTTGGCTTCAGCGGCACGAACGCCCATGCGGTCATTGAGGAGGCGCCGCCGCATATCGGACGAGGTAAGCGTCGTCGTCCTCTCTACTTGATTGTACTGTCCGCCCGGACAGGTGAGCAGCTGCGCAGGCAAGCGGAACGGCTCGCTGCGTTTTGCAGGAGGGAGAACGGCAGTATATTCATCGGGGATATGAGCTTAACGCTTCTTCTCGGACGGAGACATTTTGCCGACCGGCTCGCCTTCTTGGTCAGGGATACGGAGGAGCTTCTTCTCCGGCTTGAAACTTGGCTGATGAATGGGGAAGGTCCGGGTATCTATGGATCTGATGCCCTTACGAAAGAGCAACGGGAGAAGCCAGGCCTGAAACAATATGGCAATGAATGTATAGCCATTTGCGCAGCGGCCGACCAAGATGCCAAGTTTATCGAGAGTCTGACTGCCGTGGCAGACTTATACAGCCAAGGCTATTCCTTGAACTATGAACAATTGTTCGAGGGGTGCAGTTATAACAGAGTGTCTCTTCCGACCTACCCCTTTGCCGATGAGCGGTATTGGGTAAACGAGGGCGAGAGCAGTCCGCGTGCAGGGGCACAGGAAGCTTTGCAATCTTCGGAGGCTTTTCATCCGTTGCTGCATCGGAATGTCTCTACGTTTGCCGAACAACGGTTTAAGTCGATCTTTACCGGCAAAGAGTTTTTCTTGGAAGACCATGTGGTGCACGGGCAGCGGGTGCTGCCGGGAGCTGCATATTTAGAGATGGCAAGGGCGGCCATTCAGTCGGCCGTAAGCGATGGGGAATACAGCGGGAAGAAGATCCGGCTCAAAAATGTGATATGGGCTAAGCCCATCACGGCAGGGGCTGAAGCCGTTTCGGCCGAAATTACGCTGACACCGTCACCCGACGGCGATATTGCTTTTCGGGTATACGGTCCGGCAGAAGCCGAAACCGTCTTATGCAGTGAAGGATCCGTATGCCTGGAGGAGCCGGGTGAGCAGCCGCGCATTCCGATCGATCGGCTGCTGAAGGAATGTGCTGCACGTTCGATCAGCCGGATGGAATGCTACGAGACATTTAATAGGATCGGTGTCAATTATGGTCCTGCTCATCAGGTCATGGACATTCTGCTCACCGGACAAGGCAAGGCGCTTGCGAAGCTGGTGCTTCCCGAATCCTTAGCTGCGTCTGTGCAGAGTTTTGCGCTGCACCCGAGCTTGCTGGACGGCGCGCTGCAGGCCGCTTCATGCCTGCTGCTCGGACTCGATACGGAAGCCGGCTACCAACCAGGTACCTCTCCGCCGCTTCCTTTTGCGCTGCAGGAGATGGAGCTGCTGAATGAATGTCTGCCTGTTATGTGGGCTTTCGCCCGCTTCAGCAGTGGCAGCGGTCGGCACAATCAGCTTCCAAGTCTTGACATCGATCTGCTGGACGAGCAAGGGAATATTTGCGTGCGAATGAAGGGATATTGCGCCAGAGCGATGGAGGCGGGTACCAGGCAAGAGGATGTCCTCTTTATGGTTCCGGAATGGAGTGACAAAGCTCCGCAGCCTGGAATTGCGAATTCGCCGGTAACCGAGCATACCGTGATCCTGTGCGAGCCCGCTCCCATGCTGCAAGCATCGGTGGAAAGCGCGTTTCCCGGCGTCCGTTGCTTGGTGCTGACGGCTGAAGAGGCTGTCATGGAGCAGAGATTCAGCCGCTTCGCGCAGCGGATCTTCGAAGAGACCCAGCGCTTACTGCGCCAAGTAACAGGGAGAGGCGTCATACAGATCGTTTATACCCCCGGTAGCGGACGCGAGCTGCTAGCGGGACTGCGCGGGCTGCTAAAAACGATGCGTCTGGAAAACCCGCATATGTCAGGGCAACTGATCGAAATATCGCAAGACGATACAGAGTGCGCAATCGTGCAAAAGCTTCGCGATAATCTCGATCATCCCGAGGATACGCATATCGGCTATCAAGGTTCCCGTCGTATGGTGATGACACTCAAGAGGCGGGCTCCTGGAGAGGGAACGAACTCCCGGTTATGGAAGGACGATGGCGTTTATCTCATTACGGGCGGAGCAGGTGGCTTGGGTATCATTTTTGCGAAGGAAATCGCCCGAGCCGTACGCGGAGCGACGATCATTCTGACCGGCCGAGCACAGTACGATCCATATAAGCTGTACGAGATCAAAAATTCAGTTTCGGGAAACGTCGACATTGTATACAAGCAAGCCGATATGACACGGATGGAGGAAGTAAAGCGGCTGGTTCACGCTATTGAGACGGAATACGGCGGATTGAACGGGGTCCTTCACAGCGCCGGCGTGCATGCGGATAATTATTTACTTCACAAAAGCAAGGACGAATGGAATGCGGTATTGGCTCCTAAGGTTTCGGGGCTCGTCCACCTGGATCAAGCAACGAAGCATATCCCTTTGGATGTATTCGTCTTGTTTTCATCTGTGGTTGCTTGGCTCGGCAATCCCGGGCAGGCGGACTATAGCACGGCGAACGCGTTTATGGACGCATATGCCGCTTTCCGCAGCAGACTTGCCGCGGAGGGCCAAAGAAAAGGCCATACTTGTTCCATTAACTGGCCGTTATGGCAAGAAGGCGGCATGCGGGCAGGCGAACATGCGGAGCGTGAGCTCGCAAAGGCGATCGGATTGATTCCGATGTCCACCAATGCCGGAATCCGGGCCTTCGATCAAGCGATGTCAATCGGTTCGCCGAACGTGATCGTCGCGGCCGGAAGCGCTGATCGATTGGAGCAAGCCCTGACAGGGGATATCCAAGTATCGTCGGATGACGTGCAGCAGTACGAATCGGCAATGGACACCCTTTCGAGCGAAGTGGAAGAACGTGTCCTCCTAAAAGTGAGGGAGATCGTTTCCTCCGTCATCCGGCTGCCTCTGCATCGGGTGGAAGCGGATGCGCACATGATGACGTTCGGGCTGGATTCCATTATCGTCATGCAATTGACGGGACAGCTCGAGCGTCTGTTCGGCTCCTTGCCGAAAACGCTGTTTTTTGAATATCAAAATCTGCGTGACTTGGCGAAGTTTTTCATACAGCGGCACGAATCACGTTGTGCGCAATTATTCAGCGATCGTCCTCAGCCGAAGGTGCTGGAGGAAGATGCGCGTATGCCGGAACATTCTGCCGCGCGGCAAACGGTACTTTTAACAGAGAAGGAAAGCGAGGATGCCGCCCCTAAGCAGCGCAGCCTTCCCGGAAGCGCCCCCCTTGATATCGCGATAATCGGTGTCGCTGGCAGATATCCGGGTGCGCGAAATATGGATGAGTTTTGGGAGCTGCTGCAAGGGGGCGTCGATTGCGTGACAGAAATTCCGAAGGAACGGTGGGATCATACCCCTTATTTCCACCCTGCCAAAGGAACGACCGGCAAAACAAATGGCAAGTGGGGCGGGTTTCTGGAGGGCGTCGATCAGTTTGACCCGTTGTTTTTTAATATTTCGCCGCGTGAAGCCGAGCTTATGGATCCTCAGGAGCGGCTTTTTTTGCAGTGTGTCTATGAAACAATCGAGGATGCTGGCTACACCCGGGACAGTCTTGCCGGAAGAAAAGGGGACGGTGCCGGTTCCAGTGTAGGGGTATTCGCAGGCGTCATGTACGAGGAGTACCAGCTTTACGGAGTTCGGGAGACGATGAACGGTAATCCGGTCGCGCTGAGCGGAAGTCCGGCGTCGATTGCAAATCGGGTATCGTATGTTTGTAATTTTAACGGTCCGAGCGTTGCTGTTGATACGATGTGCTCATCCTCGCTGACGGCCATCCATTTTGCATGCCACAGCCTGCAAAGGGGAGAGTGCGATGCAGCCATTGCTGGCGGCGTAAACGTCTCGCTGCATCCGAACAAATATCTGTTGCTTGGCCAAGGCAATTTCCTGTCCACCAAAGGCCGGTGCGAAAGTTTCGGAGACGGCGGAGACGGCTATGTCCCCGGGGAAGGCGTTGGAGCCGTCTTGTTGAAGCCGCTTGCGAAGGCCGTCGCCGACGGTGACCAGATTTATGGCGTCATTAAGGGGACAACTATTAATCACGGCGGGAGAACGAACGGTTATTATGTTCCGAATCCGAATGCGCAGGCTTCCGCAATTGCGCGCGCGTTGAAGGAGTCGGGTATAGACGCGAGGTCAATCAGCTATGTAGAGGCCCATGGTACGGGCACATCTCTTGGGGATCCGATTGAAATTGCCGGGCTTTCTAAAGCGTTTGAAGCTTATACGGAGGACAAGCAATATTGTGCGATCGGTTCCGTTAAATCGAATATCGGTCACTGCGAAAGTGCCGCAGGCATAGCGGGCCTGACCAAGGTGCTGCTGCAGCTCAAGCACCGGAAGCTGGTACCGTCGCTGCATGCCGACACGCCCAACCCATTTATCGATTTTGCTACTACGCCGTTTCAGGTTCAGCGGGAGCTAGGGGAGTGGGAGCGTCCGGTGATGGTGCTTGACGGGGAAATCGAGGAGCAGCCGAGAATGGCCGGCCTTTCCTCATTCGGAGCCGGCGGTGCGAACGCTCATCTCATCGTTGCTGAGTATATTCCGGATCGTAAGCGTGCCGTGCATGCGCCAAAAGCTCAGCGAGAATGCATGATCGTGCTCTCCGCCAGAAGTGAAGACCAATTAAAAGAACAGGCTCGGCATCTGCTGCAGGCGGTTAATAAAGACCTTGAAAATGACGATTCTTTCCTGATTAACATGTCTTACACACTCCAGGTAGGCCGGGAGGCGATGGAAGAGCGTATGGCCATCGTCGTAAGAACGATCGAGGAGCTGCGGGCAAAGCTTATCCAATATGTGGATGGGCAGCTAGGAATTCCGGATTTGTACAGAGGATCGGTAAAACAGAACCGGGAAACCGTTGCGCTCATTGCGGTGGACGAAGATATGATGAAAGCGGTCGGGGCCTGGATGGCCAAAGGTAAATACGCGAAGCTCCTGGATCTATGGGTAAAAGGGTTGGATATCGACTGGAGCAGTCTATATGAAGAAAGCGATAAGCCGGAGAGGGTCAGTCTGCCCACCTATCCGTTCGCACAGGAGCGTTACTGGCTGCCGTCAGTATCGTCTACGGATGAATCAGGGGCGTTCCGCTCTTTAGAACGACATACTTCCGAGCCCGTTCTTGAGCCTGATGAGAAGGCAAAGGTTATTTCCGTTGAGGAATTTAGATCTCCGCTTGCACATAACGGATTGCTCGTGCCGGTGTGGGACTCTGCACCACCGACAGTACGAAACGCGGCTGATCGGAAGCCGTATGGCCGCACAGTTATTATTGGCGGTACGGCCGCAAGGGTCGCGGAGATCAGGCGGCATGTGGAGGATGCATCGGATGTGCAGCTACATGCGGGAGATAGCACGGCGGAATTGGCACGGAAGCTGGAGTTGTCCGGTCCGATCGGGCATTTGATCTGGATTGCTCCGGATGATTCGATAGAGACAGCGCAATCGGAGGCCATGTTGGAGGCGCAGCGTGAAGGGGTACTGTTCCTGTTTCGGACCCTAAAAGCCTTGTTGGCCCTTGGATATGGCATGAAGCCGTTACGGTGGAGCATCATCACGGTTCGAACCGCCCGGGTTTACCGCGGCGAAGCGATTAAGCCTGCCCATGCAAGCCTCCACGGGCTAATCGGCTCAATGGCCAAGGAATATCCGAACTGGTCCGTTTGTCTTGCGGACATGGAGACGGATAACGGCTGGCCGCTCGAGGAACTGTTCGCACTCCCGCCGGATGCGCGGGGCGATGGCTGGGCGTACCGGTTCGGGGAATGGTACCGGCAGAGACTGATGCCGGTGCGCATGACTAAGACTGCAGGTACCGTATACAAGAAGGGTGGCGTCTATGTAGTCATCGGCGGTACGGGCGGCATCGGAGAAGTGTGGAGCGAATATATGATTCGACGTTATCAGGCGAACATCGTTTGGATCGGGAGACGGGGGAAGGATACCGACATACAGGCCAAGATCGATCGGTTGGCGGAGCTTGGACCGGCTCCACGCTATATCCAAGCAGATGCGACTGACGGGAAGGCGCTGGAGCGGGCGTATGAGGAAATAATAAACAGATACGGACGCATCCACGGTCTGGTCCACTCAGCCATCGTACTGCTGGATCAAAGCCTGGGGAACATGGAAGAGGAGCGGTTCGCTGCGGGATTGCGCCCGAAAACAGACGTGAGCGTACGAATGGCGCAAATATTCAGCCATGAAAAGCTGGACTTTGTCCTGTTCTTCTCATCAATGAACGCGTTTCTGAAGCAGGAGGGGCAGAGCAACTATGCGGCAGGCTGCACATTCAAGGATGCGTTCGCGCAGCGTCTGGCGACGGAGTGGTCATGTGCCGTGAAGATCATGAACTGGGGCTATTGGGGCAGCACGGGCGCTGTGTCGTCAGAGCATTACCGCCGGAGAATGGCGCAAGCAGGCATTGTCTCCATTGAACCGGGTGAGGCGATGGACGTGCTGGAATCGCTGCTTGCCGGACCTTTCGATCAGCTTGCCCTGATGAAAACAGCGGCAGGTAATGAAACGTTTGGCCAGCCGATGGCCGATGAGCTGGAAGCTTATCCGGAAGAGGACAGCCTGTCTTTCGAGCATATCGTCAATCATCTTCGTTTGCCCGCGGTACCGAAGGCTGAAGCTTCGGACTTGCTTAGAGAGGGAGAGTCTGCGGACCGGCTTGGAAATTCCCTGCTACGGGCGGCAGCGAGCATATTAAATGTGCAAGCGGAAGAAATCGAAGCGGACATCCCATTCTATGAGTATGGATTCGACCCTGTTAAGCTGGCTGAATTTTCCCGGTGGATCTCCGATCACTATAAGCTTGCTATGACAAGCGATACGCTCCTTCAACAGGCAACGCTTGGACAATTGGAGGACTTCCTTGCGGAGCAGATCGGATAAACAACCGGATTCGGAAAAAATCGGAGATGGAGGCTTCTGTATGAAGGAAATGGAAGAACTGCTATGCCGGCTGCTATGGCAGCAGCTTCGAACCATGGGGGAATTTGCGGAAGCCGGTTCTATTACGTCCGCATCAATGGCAGCAGCAGGAATAGACGGTAAATATGAGCGCTGGTTTGAGCACACCCTGGCCGTTCTGACAGAACACGGCTGGCTGAGGATGAAGGATACGGCTTATTTTGCTAACGATCGAAGCACCGGGCTGGAAACTGCATGGAGCGAGTGGAATAACCGCAAACAGGCCTGGCTGGAAGATTCGAGCTTGCGCGCGAGGGTCCCCTTGCTTGATGCGGTGCTTCATCGGCTCCCGGACATCTTAACAGGCAAGCTGCCAGCTACAGATGTCCTTTTTCCTAACTCTTCCATGGAATTGGTTGAGGGTATTTATAAAGACAATGAGATTGCAGATTACTTTAATGAGGGAATGGCTAATGCGGTTGTTGCCTATATCGAAGCAAGTTTGAAACAAAATCCGCATGCGCGGTTTCGATTGCTGGAAATCGGTGCGGGCACAGGCGGGACGAGCGCCATGGTGATCCGTAAGCTGACGCCGTATCAGGACCGGATAGCGGAATATAAGTATACGGACATTTCGCAAGGATTTCTTCGGCATGCCGAAGCCGTCTTTGGAACGAAGGCGCCATACTTGACCTGCCAGCTCTATCATGTCGAGAAGCCTTGCGCCGAGCAGCAAATTCAAACAGGCGTCTACGATCTTGTGCTTGCGTCAAATGTGCTTCACGCGACAGCCAATATTCGGTCAACCCTCAGAAACGCCAAGACGCTGCTGAAAAAAAACGGTCTGCTGCTCATCAATGAGATCAGCGGCAATTCGCTGTTTGCCCATCTGACATTCGGGCTGCTGCAAGGGTGGTGGCTATATGAGGATCATATGATTCGGATCCCGGGCTGTCCAGGCCTTTACCCGGAAACCTGGAGAAGGGTTCTGAGTCAAGAAGGCTTTCAGCACGTGTTGTTCCCCGTTAAGGAAGCTCATGCGCTGGGGCAGCAGATCATTATTGCCCAAAGCGACGGTATCGTTCGCCAAGCGCGAATCAGCGAAGCTGATGCTGCAGAGATGGAGGCAGCGGCCGGTTCTTCTTCCATCACGGTGAAGAAGACGGGAAAAGACTCTGTCTCTGTACATGATGCAATGGACGAAGGACAAGTTAAACGGCGCATCCGGAGTATATTAATGGACAACTTGTCCGTATCGCTAAAGCTCGACAAACAGCGCATCGATACGGATGAATCGTTCTCAGATTACGGCTTGGATTCCATTACTGGGGTTCAATTCGTTAAGCAGATCAACAACGTCTTTGGGACCGCCTTACCCACGACGATTTTGTTCGATTACAGCTCGATCCGGAAATTGACTGATTATTTGTGGAGTGCGTTCGGTCCGGTTATTACGGCTCAATGGGCAGGAACAGATGGCAACGTACCTTCCATGTCCTCTGATAAGGAGGCAGGCCATCGAAAGCTGCCCGTGCAGCAAGAGAAGAAAACCGTTTCCTCCGATGATACGGACCAGTTGGGAGAGGCCTTTTATAAAGAGCCGATTGCCATCATCGGCATGAGCGGTAAATTTGCCAAATCGGATACACTCGAGGAATTGTGGGAGCACTTGGAAAATGGCGACGACCTCGTTGAGAAGGTGACGCGTTGGGACTTGTCTTCTTATATGGAGAACGATTCTTTCTGCAATTTCGGCAGCTTCATCGAAGGATTCGATCTTTTTGACCCGTTATTTTTTAACATCTCCCCGACGGAAGCTGCCTATATGGACCCGCAGCAAAGGCTTTTTCTGGAAGAGGCCTGGAAGGCAATGGAGCATGCCGGTTATGCCGGAAAGGGAATGGATGGACGAGCTTGCGGGATTTATGCCGGATTTAATATGAATTATTACGCCGAGCTGATCGAGGGTCGGCCTCCGGCACAAGCGATGTGGGGTAACGCAGGTTCCGTTATTCCCGCACGTCTATCGTATTATCTCAATCTGCAGGGGCCTGCAGTAACGGTAGATACTGCGTGCTCCAGCTCGCTCGTGGCCATCCATTTGGCTTGTCAGAGCTTGTGGAGCCGCGAGACCGAGGCCGCCATTGCCGGAGGGGTGTTTCTTCAGCCTACGCCAGGCTTCTATATTAGCGCAACCCGGGCTGGAATGCTCTCCGCAGATGGGCGATGCTATACATTCGACGACCGTGCCAACGGATTCGTTCCGGGCGAGGGTGTAGGTGTCGTCGTGTTGAAACGGCTGCAGGATGCGCTGAAAGACGGCGATTCCATCTATGGCGTCATCCGCGGTAGTGCCACGAATCAAGATGGGACAACAAATGGGATAACGGCACCAAGCGCGAGATCTCAGGAAATGCTGCTGCGTCAGGTGTATGATTCATTCGGTCTTAACCCGGCGGACATCCAATTGGTCGAGGCGCATGGGACCGGAACCCGGTTGGGCGATCCGATCGAGTACCAAGCGCTCAGCCGGGCATTCCGTCAGCATACGAGCAAAACCGGATATTGCGCGTTGGGTTCGATTAAAACGAATATCGGACATACGACAGCGGCAGCAGGAATTGCGGGCTTGCTGAAAATTTTGCTGGCCATGAAGCATCAGAAGTTGCCACCTTCGCTGCATTTTCAATCGATAAATGGAAACATAGAGGCATCTGATAGTCCATTTTACATCAATACATCGCTGAAGAATTGGGAGGTTGAGGCAGGGGGGAAACGACGAGCCGCCATCAGCGCATTCGGATTTAGCGGAACGAACGCCCATATGGTAATCGAGGAAGCTCCGGATACGGCGCCGCCGCGTACGCACAAGCCCGCCTATCTCATCGCACTGTCGGCTCGGACAGCCGGACAACTGCGCAGGCAAGCGGAACAAATGCTGGCGTACGTCAAAGGCGAACCGGATGTCGATCTTGGACATGTAAGCTTTACGCTTCTTCTGGGCAGAAAGCACTTTCCGCACAGGCTCGCCTGCATCGTGCAGAACGCCGGACAATTGGCGGAGCGGTTGACCGCATGGCTGGAGAACGGGCAAGCCGTAGACCTGTTTCAATCCGATCCCGGAGCCGAGTTGCCTCTAGAGGAGCTCCCGAGCGATCATTATGGCTATGCCTGTATGGATGCGTGTGCGCGGGAAACCGAGCGAATGAACTTTTTGGAACGGATTGCGTCGATTTTGGAGCTGTATACGCAAGGCTATGAGATGTCATTCGACCGTTTATTTGCGGATGGCCGTTTCATCAGGTTGGCGCTTCCTGTTTATCCGTTTGCGCGGGAACGTTATTGGGTGCCTGAATCCGCCGCAAGGCCAGCTGTCCGGACAAAACCGTCGGAGGGCGCCGGCCTACATCCGCTGCTTCACCGTAAAATACCGGCGGTTGAAGGAACAGGCTTTCGCTCCACGTTCACCGGCCGCGAGTTTTTTCTGGCGGATCACGTCATTATGGGACGATCGTTATTACCGGGTGTAGCCTTTCTGGAGATGGCCCGAGCTGCTGTCGGGTTGGCATTTGGATCAAGCGGCGGAGACTATGAAATCAGGCTGAAGGATCTGTTCTGGACCCGGCCCTATAGCGTGGACGGTCCGCATTCGGAGCTTGAAATTCATATGAAAACCGGAGATAACGGTACCATTGACTATGAGATATACGCCACAGCAGCTGCCGACAAGGACGAAGCGGTACGCTGCCACCAAGGCAAAGCAGCGGTCGTACCGTTTTCTCGTGCGGAGAATGTTACCCTAGACGCAATCCAGCAGAAGTGCGGCTTAGCGATGCTGGATGCACAGCAGTGTTATACGGCTTTCAGGCAGATAGGCATGCATTACGGTCCGACCTTCCAATGCATCGAACACCTATATATCGGCGAGGAACAAGCGCTGGCCAAGCTTCGGCTGCCGGCAGCCGCCCGGGAAACGGCCCGTCATTACGGACTTCATCCCGGCATGCTGGATGCAGCGCTTCAAGCGGCGGGCGTCGTAGCCACGGCGGACCTCGCGGACAGAAGTCGCGTTCTTGACCGAATTAAACCGGTCATTCCTTTTGCACTTAAGGAGCTTCGTGTTTATAAGAGCTGTACATCGGACATGTGGGCCCATATAAGGCGGAGCGCGAATGCGCCGTTCGATGAACGGATCCGGCAGGCCGACATTGATTTGTGCGATGAACAAGGGAACGTTTGTGCACGGCTTATTGGTCTAGCATTCCGGGAGCCCAAATTGGAAGACGTAGCAGCCGAACAAGGAAATGAAACACTCTTGTGGGAGCCGGTATGGGTAGAAAAGGAGGCCGTCCGTGAAGACGACTCCGAAACGGCATCGCGGCATATCGTCTTCCTATGCGAACCGAATGAATCGATCGTCAACTTCGTACAATCGGAAGCCGGCCGCATGACCCGATATGTGACGCTTAGCGCCGGCCGTGCAGCGGAATTAACGGAGCGTTACGAGACTTACGCCGTTCAAATGATGGAAGAACTCAAATCCATCCATTCGGAAGGCGTTAACCAGGAGTCGCTGATTCAGATTGCTTCGTTCAGTTCGGAAAGCGATTGGCTGTTCCGGGGTCTGACCGGATTGCTTCGGACGGCATGTCTAGAGTATTCCAGTTTCATCGGGCAGTACATCGAGCTGGAACAAAATGTTCGAGCGGAGGACTTAATTCGGAAGCTTTTCGAGAACAAGAGCTGCCCGGAAGACTTTATGATTCGTTATCGCAAGGGCGTTCGACAGGTTCAGCATTGGGTTGAACGAGAGGAGATGCCTTCGGCGGCGGACATTCCGTGGAAGCATGAGGGCGTTTATTTCATTACAGGCGGTGCCGGCGGGCTGGGCTACGCACTTGCCCAGGAGATCGCAGGGAAAGTCGCCTCTCCGACGCTTGTGCTTTCCGGAAGAACGCCGGCCGGTGCAGAGATCCACGAGAAGCTTGCCGCTTTAGGAAGGTTAGGCGCACAAGCGGTGTACATGCAGATGGACGTATCCGATAAGGAGCAGACCGTTGCCGTCATCCAAGCCGTCAGGTCCAAGTACGGTCGGCTGAACGGAATCATTCATGCCGCAGGCTTGCTGAGAGACAGTCTTCTTGTTCATAAAACCAAGACTCAGGTTGCTGATGTTATGGGTGCGAAGGTAAAGGGAGTTGTCCATTTGGATGACGCAACCCGGGAGCTGGAAGTCGACTGGGTGCTTGTATTCTCCGCTGCAGCGGCTGTGCTCGGCAATTACGGACAAGCCGATTACGCTGCGGCGAACGGCTTTATGGATGCCTACGCTGCATATCGAAACGGTCAATCATCCGCCGGCGGCCGTAAAGGCAGAATGCTCTCCATTAACTGGCCATTATGGCAGGATGGCGGTATGCAAGTTACCCGCGAAACGGAGCAGAGCCTAAGAGACAGGATCGGTATGGCTCCCATGAAGGCAATGAACGGTATGCAGGCTTTGTACCGGGCATTTGGCACCGACCGGGATCAACTGCTTTTCATGCATGGCGATCCGGAACGGTTAAGGGCCTACATCCGTTTGGTGAACCGTCCTGCCCGTCCAAGAAAACCTAAAGCTCATCATCATGGCACGGTGCTCCGGGACGAATTAACGGTATGGGTAAAACAGGAGCTGGCCGGTATTATCGGGATACCTCCGGACGATATTCACCCCGATACGGCATTCGATAAATACGGCATGGATTCCATCATGCAGCTGGATCTGATCCGCGAGCTGGAGAAGCTGACCGGAGAGTTGCCCAAAACGCTCCTTTTTGAACATAACACTGTTCGTGAGGCAGCTGCTTATTTGGCCGATCATTATGCGGAACGGATTCGAAAATCATGGCAGGCGGATGTTAAGGAGCAGCCTCCAGCCCCGCATATTTCCGTAACGCCGCCCTCCAGCCCGGTCTCTGTCCGTGAAGCGTTTGTCGATACGCAACAGCAGGATGTGAATTCGAATGCCTTGAAGCAGGAAGGTATCGCCATAATCGGGGCAGCGGGCAGATACCCGAAAGCCAATCAATTGGAGGAGCTGTGGGAGCGGCTTAGTTCGGGAGAGAACTGCATCACGGAAGCGCCTGCTGACCGATGGTGCCGAACGTTGTTTCGGGGGTCGTCGGTCAAGGAAACCGAGCAGAAGGCCCCGTATTACGGCGGGTTTTTAGATGCGGTCGATCGCTTCGACCATCGGTTGTTCGAAATGGATGCCGAAGAAGCCCGGGATCTTCCACCGGAAGCACGGCTCTTCCTCGAGACGGTCTGGGAAACGCTCGAGAGCGCAGGTTATTCCAAATCGGCGATACAGCATTGGCAGAACCGGGAGCAGGCCGGTATCGGCGTGTTTGCCGGAACGATGTACAGCCAATATGGCTGGCAGATGCCGTCGTTGGAGCAGGCGGCGCTTCATTCGAATCGGACCGATTGGCAGATCGCAAACCGGACATCGCATTTTTTCAACCTGACAGGTCCTAGCTTAACGGTCAATACCGCCTGCAGCAGTTCGCTTACCGCGATACATCTCGCTTGCGAAAGCCTAAGGCAAAACGGGTGTTCCATGGCTGTTGCCGGCGGAGTCAACCTGACGCTTGACGTGTCCAAATACGAGGCGCTGGAGCAGGTCAATTTTCTCGCGACCGGCGGTAAGAGCAAATCGTTCGGCGACGGTGACGGTTATGTTCCTGGAGAAGGCGTCGGGGCAGTGCTGCTCAAACCGCTTTCGCTGGCTGAACGTGACGGAGACCGGATCCTCGGGGTCATCACGTACAGCGGCGTTAATCATGGCGGCGGCCGGCAAAAATATAGCGTCCCCGATCCGAAGCAGCAGGCACAGCTCATAGAATCGGCAATCAAGCGTTCGGGGGTCGATCCCGAATCGATCAACTACGTCGAGTGCGCGGCTAACGGTTCGCCGCTGGGCGATTCCATCGAGGTCGCGGCTTTACGCAGTGCTTTCTCGCGATTTACCGGCAAGCAGCAATATTGTGCTATCGGCTCGGTCAAATCCAACATCGGGCATCTTGAAGCGGCTTCCGGCATCTCGCAGCTCAGTAAAGTGCTGCTGCAATTGAAATACCGCATGCTCGTTCCATCGATTCATGCTGACGTGCGCAATCCGAATCTTAAACTGGAAGGCACGCCTTTTTACTTGCAGGAGAAATTCGAGCCCTGGGAGCAGAAGGTTGACCCGTCAAATGGGAACCCGCTCCCACGCAGGAGTATGATCAATTCGTTCGGTGCTGGCGGTTCATATGCCGTACTTATAGTTGAAGAGTATATCGGTCCGCGCATCCGGACAGAAACTGGGGCGGATGCGGCTATTGACCCGCCGTCAGAGTATCTGGCCGTTTGGTCGGCCAAAACCGAATATAGCCTACGAAGCTATACGGATCGTATGCTACGACTGCTAAGAAAGGAACGCAATCTGCCGGCAGAAGCGCTTTCGGACTCGCTCATTCGGATTAACCACGATTTGGAATACCGTTTGGCTATCATTTATCGTTCTGTTGATGATCTGCGACTGAAGCTGGAAGCGTTGAGAGCAGGGGAAGAGGTGCGTGACCCGGATATGTTCATCTCGCCAAATTGCAGGCTGGGCAAATCTGTACATGCGGTAAACACGCAACGGCAGGACCATGCTGGAGAGCTGTTCCGGATTGCCCTTCAATGGGTTCAAGGAAGATCCGTAGATTTGGAAAGTCTAAGGCATCACCCTCCAGCGGGAACAGTGAATCTTCCCCATTACGCATTCGATTATGGAACGGATGATGGTGAAGCCTCCGTCCACGGAAGCGGGGAAACCCAGCTGCGCGAGATCTTGGAGAGAGTTTCGCGCGGCGAAATGTCCAAAAGCGAGGCTATGCAGTACTTTTTCGATATCGAGGTGTAAGGATGGACATGAAAAAGGAAGAATTGGAACGTCTTCTTGAACGGGTACAAAACGGCAATCTGGAGGTCGAGCAGGCTCTTCAGGAAGTCCGGGAAGTCCAGCGGCTTGCGAGCCAGATTCCGCAACAGCCTGCTTTCGAAGCGGCCAACCGCCGGTGGACGAGAACCTATCATTACGATGAGACGCTTCTGCGTGACCACAAAGTCGGCGGCAAACCCGTTATCATAGGCGTCGCTCATGCTTCAATGGCTATGGATGCTTATTTTGCCCTCTATGAGAGGGAAAGCTGCGGCCGAATTCGGAATCTTTCCTTCATCAGCCCTATAAAAGTCGATCCTGCGCAGCCGGTGATCGTCGAGATGAAGCTCGAGAAGGACAGCTATGAAGCCGCGGGCTTCGAGACCGTGTATGGGGACCTCTCCTCCGAGGACAGACCGCTCACCGCTAAAGGCGAGCTTCTTGTAGGGCAGGCAAGCAACCGGGTTTTGGATCTGGCCGGGCTGCAGGCATCAGCCGAACTGTACGAGCAGCTGGATCGGATCTATGAGATCAATCGAACCGTTGAATTAGGGCCAAGCTTCAAAACCATTCAGCGTGTATACAAAGGACAGGACTATATTCTTGTCCGGGCTGAGCTGACCGATGAATCGGCTTCCGAGGAATCCGAATCGAGTATTCATCCTCTGCTTCTGAACAGTGCGTTTCTCTCGGTCGTCCCCCTTTTGAATAAGGCGACCGGTTGGGATGGTTATTTGCCGTTTGCGGTCAAGGATGTGCTCTTCCGTAAAACCGAACGATTGCACCAATGCTGGATCCATATCCATCATTTGAAAGAATCGGACGAAATGATCGTTTTCGATGCAGAGCTGATTGAAAACACCGGCATAGTGGCGGCGGAGCTGATGGAATGTTCGATCAAGCGCCTCCGTCTGTCAGCAATCTCAGGTGAAGAGACTGCAACGAATGATTCCGCTGATGGCGGAATCGAGGCTCTGGAAGAGCCCATCATCGGCTATTTGGTGCGTCAGGTGGAGACGGTCACCGATGGTCGGTTAAAGTCTTGCAGCATTACGGCGAATTTAATGGAGCTTGGTCTAAACTCCGCCCAGCTTATTGCACTTACAGGCGTTATTGGACGGGAAATCGGCTCCGAGCTCTATCCGACCTTGTTCTTCGAGTACCCAAGCATTGAGGAGCTTGCGTCCTATTTTGGCAAGGAGCATAGGGAGGCCTTCCAGAAGCTGCTGGGAACGACATCTGCACCGATTGCGGAAGCAAAGCCGAAGACTCATTCGTCGACCGCCGGCCAGATCGCAGGAAACGAAGTCGACCATGAAGATATCGCGGTCATCGGGATGGACGCATTATTTGCAGAATCGTCCGATATCGAAACGTTTTGGGAAAATATCGTATCCCGGAAGGATCTGATCAAAGAGATTCCGCCCGACCATTGGGATTTCCGGCCTTGGTTCGACGAAGACCGCCGGGCCAAGGATAAGACGTATTGCAAATGGGGCAGCTTTATCGATGACGTCGATAAGTTCGATGCGGAATTTTTTAACATATCGCCAAGAGAAGCCGAATGGATGGATCCGCAAATCCGTCTGCTGCTGCAAAGCGTCTACGCAACCGCGGAGGATGCAGGCGTTGTGAAGCAGTTAGGGGGAAGCAGCACGGGAGTATTTGTCGGGGTGTGTGTTCATGATTACGCAGACCGAATCGCGGAAATGAATCTCCCCGTCGATCCTCATATGGGGACAGGCAATGCGCAGACCGTCGTCGCCAATCGGGTATCGTTCATCTTTGATTTGAAAGGCCCGAGCATGGCGATAGATACAGCGTGTTCCTCGTCTTTGTTCGCTTTACATACGGCTTGCCGTTCCTTGCAAAATGGGGAGTGTAAGATGGCCTTTGTCGGCGGCGTCAATCTGCTGCTGTCGTCCTGGCACTACCGGTATTTCAGCAGTATCGGCGCCTTATCTCCCACCGGCCGCTGCCATACGTTTGATGCAGCCGCCGACGGGTATGTACCGGGAGAGGCCATCGCCAGCATGCTGCTTAAACCGCTGTCGCAAGCGAAGAAAGACGGCAACCGCATCTACGCCGTCATAAAAGGTTCAGCGGCGCTGCATGGAGGACATACGCCGTCCCTTACGGCACCAAGTATCGAGGGCGAGGAACATGTCATTGCGAAAGCTTGGGAGGACGCGGGGATTGAGCCGGAATCGATCGGTTATATCGAAGCGCATGGCACCGGTACGGCACTCGGGGACCCGATCGAAATAAGCAGCTTGAAGAAAGCGTTTGAGCGTTTCACCGACAAGAAGCTGTTTTGCGCGGTCGGTTCCGTGAAGTCGAATATCGGCCACACGGAAGGTGCTGCCGGAATCGCCGGCGTCATCAAAGTCATCCAACAGATGAGACATCGGCAAATACCGGCAATGCCGAAGCTTAATCAAATAAACCCTTACATCCAACTAGAAGACTCGGCGCTTTACATAAACCGGGAGAATCAATACTGGGACACAGGGGACGGACTTCCGAGACGGGCGGGTGTCAGCTCCTTCGGCTTTTCCGGCTCCTATGCCCATGTCGTCATCGAAGAATATGTGGAAGAAGCATCGGCCGCTCTGGTAATAGGAACCCCTTATGCGCTGATATGGTCGGCCAAAAATGAAGAACGGCTGCGTGAGCAGGTACGCCAGTTCGTCGAGTGGATGAGAAAATCGAAAAATAGCGAAGCGGAATTGGCGCAGATTGCTTATACGCTGCAGACCAGCAGGGATGAGCATGAGGAACGGTTGGCCGTTGCCGTTGAATCGGTTGAGGAGCTTCAATATAAGCTCTCCGCTTATTTGGATGGCCGCCAAGGAATTCCGCTGCTGTACAAGGGAAGTGTTGGATCCGGCAGCAGGGGAAGCAAGCCCGAAATACTCGAGAACGAGGAAATATCGAAGGTTCTCGAACGATGGGTTCAGGGCGGCGTCTATGATTGGAATCGCCGATACGAAGCGCTACAGCCTCGTCCGATCTCGCTCCCGACGTATCCGTTCGCCAAGGAGAGATACTGGATCCCGGATATGAAAAGCACCCAAACGGCAGCGGGTGCTGATCCGCTTCATCCACTGCTGCACCGCAATACATCGGATTTCACCGTACAGCGCTTCAGCTCGCGGTTTGAAGGAACTGAATTTTATTTGGAGGACCATCAGGTTGAAGGCAGGCGCATCCTTCCGGGAGTCGCTTATTTGGAGATGGCCCGAGCAGCGGCTGTCCTATCCATCGGAAAGTCGCTGCCGGAGGTATCCATCCGATTGCAACAGGTGGTATGGGCGCAGCCGATCCTTGCAGGCGATGAACCTGTACATGCCCATATCACCTTGAAGCCAAGCGACAACGGGACAATTGATTATCGGATTTATACCGGGGCACCGGAGGAACAAGCTGGGGAGAACGTGCACAGTCAAGGAACCGTGCTGGTCGTAGAAGCGGCTGAGCCGCCCGTTTTAGATTACCATGAGATTCGGAAACAATGCTCGCGACGACAGTTATCGACCGGGCAATGCTACGAAGCGTTCGAGGGGATGGGCATTCATTACGGTCCCTCGCATCGCTCGGTATCCGTGATATATATCGGCGACGGGCAACTGCTTGCGCAGCTGTCGATGCCTTCATTGATTGCGGAAACAAGGGATGACTTTGTGCTGCACCCCAGCATGATGGATGGCGCCTTGCAGGCTTGCATTGGTTTGGCTGCAGTAGAATACGGGCAAGCACCGCTTGCGATGCCGTTTGCGTTGACGTCACTTGAGGTGTTCCGCGGATGCACGCCATCGATGTGGGCTTATATCCGGAGCGTCACGGATGAAGGCAATGGTAAGGACTGGGATCTCACATTCGATATCGACCTATGTGATGACCAAGGCCGTGTCTGTATCCGGATGACAGGTCTTGTAACTCGGGCGTTGACCGCAAAACGAGAACTTGCGCTTCAGGCATGTTCCGCTGAAAGCCGCACGGCCGTTCAGCTGCGGCTGGTTTTGATAAAAGCTGCGGCTTCCATTTTAGGTGTGAAGGAAGACGAGATTGATCCGGACGCCGAGATGGAGGAATACGGTATGGACCCGATCAAGCTGAATGAATGGGCTCATCAGCTGTTCGAAGCTTGTCAGCTTGAAATACGGCCATCCGAATTGCCCGCGTTTAAGACGATGACGATCAATACAATAGCGGAGTATCTTAGCGGATCCGGAGGAGTATCGCGAATTTTGGATGGCGATGAAGAGACGGTGCAGGACAAAGCCAAAGTGTCGGAAGCAATCGATCGTATGAACGATATGAACCGCACAGTGTGCCGAATGCTTTGGGCTTATTTTTGCGAAACAGGATGGGTGGCCTCTTTATCAGCTTTCGGAGGTTATATACCCTCGGAGACGGAATTGCTGAGCTCCTATCAGAGATGGTTTCAAGAAAGCGTCGCAATGCTGGTCCGCAGCGGCTATTTAATGCCGGAGGAAAACGGCGTTTACGCCCCGGCTCAAGAGCCGGTAACTCTCGGGCAAGCCTGGGTAGAATGGGAAGCGAACAAGAACAAATGGCTGGACCATGACGATGTCTCTGCACAAGCTTCCCTTGTGGAGGCGACGATGCGCGCGCTTTCCGAGATTCTCTCCGATGGCGTTAGGCCGACGGATGTCATGTTCCCGGGTTCGTCCGCGGCGCTGGTGGAGGGCATTTACAAAAATAATCGCGTAGCCGACTTTTATAATGACCTGCTCGCGGATACGGCGGCGGATTACGTACGTGAACGGGTTGCGCTTGATCCGAATGCGGAAATACGGATTTTGGAAATTGGAGCCGGAAGCGGCGGAACGAGCGAGGCGGTGCTTCGGAGGCTGAAGCCTTATGAAGCGCATATCATCGATTTTAGCTACACGGATGTATCCAAATCGTTCTTGCTCCATGCGGAACAGAAGTATGGCAAAGAATATCCGTACCTTTCCTTCCATTTATTCGATGTCGAACAAGCGTTGGAAGGGCAGGGAATTGTGAAGGGCAGCTTCGATATCGTGATTGCGGCCAATGTGCTTCATGCGACCCGCGATATGAAAAAGACGCTGTATCATGTCAAATCCGCACTGCGCGCAAACGGACTGCTTCTGTTAAACGAGCTTACCGGCAACACCGTGTTTAATCATGTGACATTCGGTCTGCTGGAGGGCTGGTGGCGTTATGAAGATCCGGAGCTTCGAATTCCAGGATGTCCGGGCCTGCATGTGCCGGTCTGGCAGTCCCTGCTTGCCCAGACAGGCTTTCACGGGATCATGATTCCTTCTGATGGTCGCCATTCATGGGACCAGCATATTATCGCCGCGTTGAGCGACGGCATATTAGATCAACCTAAGCGGCTTGCGGCCGGAGAGCGGCACGAGCGGCTTCATGACCTAACCAATACGGACCGAAGCGGTGAACATATGGAAGAACAGTGGATTGAAGATTATGTCAAGAAGACGATACGGGAATATGTCGCGCAAGCCTTGAAAATGGACGAGAAGCGTATTCAGGATGAGAAAAGCTTCTCCGAATACGGCGTAGATTCCATTGTGGCAGTCAGTCTCGTGAACAGCCTGAATCATCACTTCGGCCTTATTCTCAAGACAACGGTGCTGTTTGATTACAATAACGTGAAGCGGTTATGTGCGTTTTTGATCAAGGAGCATACGGATCAAATAACCGTTCTTCTCAAGCGGAGCGAACCGGCTGTCGGCAGAGAGGAAGAGGGCGCACGAGCCCTGCAGGCATCGGCAAAGCAGCCCGTCCAAAGCGGCCTTAGCATGCCTGCGTTGAACAATCGCTTTCGATCGCAACCGGCAGGATCTCCGGCGTCTGCAGTCAGTGAGCGTCAGAGCGCTCCCCTTCCTGCGGAAAAACCGACGTATCACCATGTCGTGATCGAGCGGCCCGGGGGCGTTGATTCGCTGCGGATTGCACAATCCGGCGTTCCGGAGATGAGATCCGATGAGGTTCGCATCGCGGTCCGTGCCTTTGCGCTGAATTTCGGCGATCTTCTCTGCTTGAAGGGTCTATACCCGACCATGCCGGCATACCCGTTCACACCGGGCTTTGAGGCAAGCGGGGTTGTTGTAGCCTCCGGTGCTGACGTTTCGACCGTTCGCACGGGCGATGAAGTGATTGTGGCGCTCGGGGCTTCTTTCGGCGGACATTCTACCATGATCACATGCCGGGAAGACCAGCTGTTCAAGAAGTCGGATTACCTCACGTTTGAGCAGGCTTGTACCATTCCGGCAGCCGCCATGACGATGATCAACGCTTTCCGCAAAGCGGATCTCAAGAAAGGCGAGAAAATTCTCATCCATACCGCGGCAAGCGGAACAGGACTTATCGCGGTACAGCTTGCGCGTCATTATGGTGCGGAAATATATGTTACAGCCGGGTCCAACCGTAAGCTTGAATTTTTGGAAACGCTCGGTGTGAACTATAGGATCAATCACAGGGAGACCGATTTCGAGGAAGAGATCGACAGGCTGACCGGCGGGAATGGAATCGATGTCATTATCAATACGCTTCCCGGGGACGCCATTCAGAAAGGAATCAACTGTCTGGCGCCGGGAGGCCGTTATATCGAGCTGGCGATGACGGCACTCAAAACCGCGAAGACGATCGATTTATCAGCGCTGGATGAGAATCAGACTTTTTATAGCATCAATTCAAGAAAGCTTGCTAACGAGAATCCGGCCGAGCTGCGCGGTTATGTCGAAGAGATGCTTGCACTTGTCGAAGCAGGAACGATAAGCCCTGTTATTGATGAGGTTATCCCGTTTGAGCGGGTGGCGGATGCTTACCGGTCTATTGAGGATCGGACGGCCATCGGCAAGCTCGTCGTTACGGTTACAGAGCCTTATCGATATCAAGAAACGGCGGATTTAGTCAAGCGGTTGGACAATGTGGAACTGCCGAGAGCACCGTACAGCGGGGAACAAGGCCGAGAGCCGGAGCCTATTGCCGTGATCGGGATGAGCGGCAGGTTTGCCAAGTCGGAAACGCTGGAGGAATTTTGGGCCAATTTGGCAAACGGGACCGATTTGATCGAGGAGGCAAGCCGCTGGGATCTTAGCTCATACAAGGCAGGGAAAAACAGTTTCTGTTCGAAAGGCAGCTATGTCGATGCGATCGACCGTTTCGACCCGGTTTTCTTTAACATATCGGGTTACGAAGCGAATTATATGGATCCTCAACAGCGTTTATTTCTAGAGGAAGCGTGGAAAGCGCTTGAAGATGCTGGTTACGCCGGAGCGGGAATGGATGGGCGAAAATGCGGCGTGTTTGTCGGCAGCAGCGGAAGCGACTATGCCCGACTGATGGGCAAGCAGGCGCCGGCGCCGGCGTTTTGGGGCAATGCCGGTTCGGTCATTCCTGCACGAATCGCCTATTATCTTAACTTGCATGGACCGGCGGTAACCATCGACACCGCGTGCTCCAGCTCGCTTGTCGCTATCCACATGGCCTGCCAGAGCTTAAGGTCCGGGGAAACAGAATTGGCGTTGGCCGGCGGTGTTTTCATTCAGTCGACACCAAGCTTTTATGAGAGCGCCAATCAAGCGGGCATGCTGTCCGCGTCGGGACGGTGCCACGCTTTCGATGAACGTGCAGATGGTTTTGTACCCGGTGAAGGCGTGGGGACTGTCGTTCTGAAGCGGCTCCGTGACGCTCAGGCTGACGGTGATCACATCTATGGCGTCATCATAGGCTCAGGCATAAATCAGGACGGTACAACGAACGGTCTTACGGCTCCAAGCGCGTTATCCCAGGAGCGTCTCGAACGGGATGTTTACGATTCGTTCGGCATTGATCCAGAAAGTATACAGCTGGTCGAAGCACACGGAACCGGCACGCGATTGGGCGATCCGATTGAATATCAAGCTCTGACGAATGCGTTTCGTCATTATACGGAGCGGCGGGAGTACTGTGCCATCGGCTCCGTCAAGACCAATATGGGCCATGCCGCAGCCGCTGCGGGTATTGCCGGCTTGCTCAAGGTAATGCTGGCGCTCAAATATAAGCAGCTGCCGCCGTCCTTGCATTTTAGTAACGGCAACCCCGGCATTGATTTTAAAGAAAGTCCGTTTTATGTCAATACCGAGCTGAGGAGCTGGGAGGCCGAAACAGGAAGCAGGCGCCGCGCAGCCGTCAGCTCGTTCGGGTTCAGCGGGACGAACGCGCATCTTGTTGTCGAAGAAGCCCCTGCAATCAATCGTAAGTCCGTCAAACGGCAAGGCTTCCTAATCGTCTTGTCGGCTTGTACGCAGGAGCAGCTGCGCCGGCAAGCGGAACAGCTTCTGGATTACGGTTTAGCCAACGCTGACGCCGATTGCGGCAGCATAAGCTTTACGCTACTTACAGGGCGGAAACACTTCCATCACAGACTGGCGCTTGTCGTACGTGATACCCGTGAATTAGCGTCCTTGCTGTCTTCGTGGATCGGCAGTGAGGCCACGCCTCGGATATTCCAGTCCGAGCTAGACGCCAATGGAGCGCGGCAGCAGCTTGCTTTGAAACGGTATGGAAACCAGTGCATTCGCGAGCTGCAGCATGCGGACGGCGCCACAGACTATATGGAACGTTTGTCATCGATAGCTGAGCTTTACGTACAAGGTTATGAGCTTGATTATCACGAGCTGTTCGCGAAGGGAAGGAATTTCAAAATTCCGCTGCCTACCTATCCTTTTGCCGATGAACGGTATTGGGTGCCGGAAGTCAAACCGCATGCGGATGCACAGACGGAAAGTGATGCGACAAAGCAAGCCGTACTCCACCCATTGGTACAAAGAAATACATCGGATTTCCAGGACATGAAATACAGCTCGACATTTACCGGAGAGGAATTCTTCATCAGGGATCACGTTGTGAACGGCGAACCGGTTCTGCCCGGTGTCGCTTATTTGGAGATGGCTCAAGCTGCGATTCGGATGATGGCGGGCGGCGAGCGGGAGAGCAGACTCGGGATCCGTCTGAAACGAGTCGTTTGGGCACGGCCCATGACTGTGGCTGCCAAGCCTCTGGACGTTCGGATCGGGGTGAAGCGGGAACAAAACGGAGACGTCAGCTACCGGGTTACGAGCCAAATCGAGAAAGAGAGCGTTCTCCATTGTCAAGGGGCAGGAGCATTTTTCGAGATGCGGGAACGACCTGTGGTGTTGCTTGAAGCGTTGAAAACTACGCTGACGCAGAAGCGGTCCGTTCAGAGCTGCTACGAGGCATTTGAACGAATGGGTATTCAATACGGTTCCGGGCAAAGAGGATTGGACGCGGTTTACACAGGGCCGGAGGGCGTACTCGCCAAGCTCTTGCTGCCCGCGAGCGTGCAGAGCACGAAGGATCGCTACACGATGCACCCAAGCATAATGGATTCCGCCCTGCAAGCGGCGGTTGTCTTTATGGACAGGACGGAAGAGAGCAAGATGAAGCTCCCGTTTGCAATCGATGAGCTTGAGCTGTTTGACCGCTGCGAAACGGTTATGTGGGCTTGGCTGCGGCCAACACGCGGCGAGGCTGCAGACGGCCACATTGATAAGCTTGATATCGATCTGTGTGATGAACAAGGGACCGTATGCGTGGCAATAAAGGGATTTTCGTCCCGTTTGACGGATCGGAATGCGACGGATAACGCGATGTCGTCGAACACGGATTATGCTTCCGGGAAGTCTGACCAGACCTTGTCGGATTTGCTGACTTACGTCTGGGACGAGGTGGAAGTAGAAACAAGCGGCGTCCAGCCGCCGAACCGAACCGTAATCATTGCGGAAGACGAAAGCGCGGCCGTTCGTGAAAATCAGCATGAGTGGCCGGCAGCGCCGAGCATCATCCTGAAGGCTTCGGATACGATCGAGGAGATGGTCCACAAGCTAAGGGCGTGCGGCGAATTCGAGCATCTGTTGTGGATTGCGGCACGGGAACCGGCCGGGGCTGCCGCTTCGGATGCTCCCATCGAAGAACAGGAAAAGGGTGTCCTTCATCTGTTTCGACTCGTAAAGGCCTTATTGGCGCTGGGTTATGGGAGCAAGCGTATCGCTTTGAGCTTCATCACCCAGCAAGCCGTTTCGGTCCAACGCGATGACGCCGTGCGTTCTTCCGCTGCCAGCGTACACGGATTGGCCGGCTCGATCGCCAAGGAATATCCGCTATGGGCGATACGGGTTGCCGATTTGGAAGCAGGCGGCAGCCTTTCGTTTGATCAATTGTTCCGTCTGCCTGCCGACCCGGAAGGCCACGTATGGGCCTATCGTGATAACCGGTGGTATCGTCAACAAATACTTCCGGTGGCCGCAGCCGTACCGAAACAAAGCCTTTACCGTCAAGGCGGCGTTTATGTCGTCATCGGTGGTGCAGGCGGGATCGGCGAGGCGTGGACCGAATATATGATCCGCCAATATAGAGGACGAATTGTTTGGATTGGCCGGAAATCGCTGGATGAAACCATTCAGCTTAAGATAGACCGACTGGGTGCGGCTTATGGGATAGAGCCGTGGTATATTTCGGCCGATGCCAAAGACGAACAGTCTTTGCAGCGGTCTGTCGACGAAGTGAAGTCACGCTATGGCGCGATCCATGGCGTCATCCATTCCGCGATCGTCCTGCTGGATCAAAGTTTGGCAAACATGGATGAAGCACGCTTCCGCGCGGCGCTGTCGGCGAAAGTGGATATCAGTGCTCGGATGGCGCAAGTATTCGCGGCTGAGCAGCTTGATTTTATGCTGTTCTTTTCTTCCATTAATTCATATACCAAACCGGCCGGTCAAAGTAATTATGCTTCCGGCTGCACCTTCAAGGATGCTTATGCCCATCGGCTTGGCAAGGAGCTGCCCTTCCCGGTCAAGGTGATGAATTGGGGTTATTGGGGAAGCGTAGGCGTCGTTGCCTCGGAGGAGTACCGGAAGAAAATGGACTCGCTTGGCGTAGCTTCCATTGAACCGAACGAGGCAATGGAAGCGTTGGAATTGCTGCTTGTAGGACCATTGGACCAACTGGTGATGCTGAAGATGACAAAGCCGGTGCCGCTTGCAGGAATGCTGCATGATGAACGTCTAGTCATGCAGGCTGACCGCAGCTCACTGCTTCCAGGAATTCGAAACCGCATGCAGGAAGCAGATGATTCGTGGCTTGGCCGTATACAATCCGATATGGGGCACCCCATGGCGTTGCTGGACGCAGCCATTTGCAGATTGATGTGGGCGATCTACAGAGAAGGCGGCTGGATTAGCAGTGTTGAAGACGGTGCGTCCGGGATGCTGCCGGCCTACTACAGCTGGCATCAAGAAACCATAGCCGCCTTCGAACGGGCCGGTTATGTTCAGCGCGAGGACGGCACGGTGCGCATATTGGACACACGCCCTCTGGATCTGGATGGAGAGTGGCGGCAATGGCACCGGACGAGAAGCGAATGGAAGAGCAATGGCAATATGAATACACAAGCCGAGTTGGCAGAAAAAACGCTGCACGCCCTCCAGCGCATTTTGGTCGGGGAATTACCGGCAACGGATGTTATTTTCCCGAACGGTTCCTTCGGATTGGTGGAGTCTGTTTATAAAAACAATCTGATGGCTGATTTTTTCAATGAAGCGCTTGCGGATACGGCGGCGGCTTATGTGCAGGAACGCTTGGCGCTGGACAAGTCGGCCAAGATACGGATCCTGGAGATCGGAGCGGGTACGGGAGGGACGAGTGCGATTGTACTCAAGCGGTTAGAACCGTATCAATCCTACATGGCCGACTATCTTTACACGGATTTATCAAAGGCGTTTCTGATTCACGGAAAGCAGGCGTATGGGGCCCAGGCTCCTTACTTGTCCTGCAAAATGGTCGATATTGAACGTCCGCTTGCCGAGCAAGGGATTGAAGAAGGAAGCTTCGATCTTGTCATAGCAACGAATGTGCTCCATGCCACTGCACGGATAAGCCGTACGTTGCGTCATGCAAAGGCAGCCCTGCGCTCGGGCGGGTTATTGCTGATCAACGAGATCCATGCAAACCGCCTGTTCATGCACGTGACTTTCGGGTTATTGGAAGGTTGGTGGCTGCATGAGGATGCCGAAGTACGCATTCCCGGCAGTCCGGCGCTAACTAAGGAAATGTGGCAGCGGCTTTTGGCGGAGGAAGGTTTCCGGAGCATCTTCTATCCAGCACGGAAAGGTCATTTTCTCGGCGCCGCTGTCATTGCTGCGGAGAGCGACGGCGTGTACCGGCAGTACCTAAGCGGTTGCGCGAGCGTCCCGTCGGATTTCCAGGGGCAGGAGCCGCTCCCGATCAGCCCGTCCACAAGCGGCACAAACGGTGCCCGTGACGTTACGGACCGGGCGCTCGGCTCGTTTATCCAAACCGTTATTCGAACAGCGGTGGCGGATGCACTGCAAATCGATGCGGGCCGAATCCAGGACGATCGGAGCTTCTCGGATTACGGCGTCGATTCTATCATTGCGGTCAACCTCATTAACATCATTAATGAGCGCTGCGAGACACAGCTGCAGACGACGATCATTTTTGACTATAACAGCGTCGAGCGGCTATCTGATTGGCTGCTTCGCGAGCATCGGCAGGAACTGCTGAGCAAGTACCAGCAGCCGGATAAAAACGCTGCCCAATCCCCGCCACAGGTCATGGCTGAAGAACGGGCCCCGGCGCCGGGGGCATCAGAGGACGGGTATCGCGCCGCAGAAGATGCAGCTGCCTTCGAGCTGGAGGAAAAGAGTCAGAAGCCGCGGGTACGCCATCATATAGTCGTTGAACGCCCCGGCGGTATCGACGAGCTTCAATTGAAACAATCGGCAGTGCCGCCGCTGGCGGAGCATAATGTGCTGGTTGAGGTACGCGCCTTTTCATTGAACTTTGGCGATCTGCTTTGCGCCAAAGGTCTGTATCCAGTGATGCCGCCTTTTCCTTTTACGCCCGGCTTTGAGGCAAGTGGTGTTGTCATCGATACCGGTAAAGCGGTGACCTCCGTCCGGCGTGGTGATCAAGTGGTTGTGATCGGAGGGGAGAGTATAGGCGCGCAATCGACCTACATCGTATGCTCGGAGCAGTCGCTTCTTCCAAAGCCTGACTTTCTGTCCTTCGAAGAAGCTTGTTCGCTGCCGGCAGTCGGCCTTACGATGATGGACGCCTTTCGCAAAGCGGTAGTCAAGCCAGGCGACAAGGTGCTTGTTCAGACGGCGGCGGGAGGAATCGGCTTGATGGCCGTACAGCTAGCCCGTCATTACGGCGCGGAAATATACGCTACCGCAGGCTCCAAGGAAAAATTGGACTATCTTGCAGGTATCGGTGTTTCGAAGCTCATCAATTACAGGGAAGACGATTTCGAGCAGGAGCTCAAGAGTCTTACGGACGGACAAGGGGTACAGATCGTTGTGAACACACTGTCCGGGGACGCGATGTCGAAAGGATTCCGGTGTTTGGCTCCGGGAGGCCGATATATTGAGCTCGCCTTAACCGCGCTGAAGTCCGCGCGGAGCATCGACTTGTCGCTGTTGAACGAAAACAGGGCGTTCTATTCCGTTGACTTAAGAGCGTTGTCAGCCGAACAACCGGCTGCGATACAAGCTTATTGGGACGAGTTGACAGCTCTGATTAGGCAAGGGGTCATACGGCCGACAATCGGCGGCGTTTACGCTCTCTCTGATTTTAAAGAAGCCTATCGTCAGTTGGAGAACCGGAAAAATATCGGCAAGATTGTGGTGCGTATACCCGGAGGCGATTACCTGTCCGAACCCGAAGCCAGTTCTTCTGCTATGGAGAATGCAAGCATGCCGCAGGTTCCGACGCCTTTAGAACCGGTGGCCATTGTCGGGATAAGCGGCCGTTTTGCTCGTTCGGATTCGGTGAAAGAGCTATGGTCACATCTTGAGGCAGGGACCGATTTGGTAGAAGAAGTGACGCGCTGGGAACTCCGTGGGAGCGGCCCGGATCCGGAAGGGGTCAAAAGCTGCCGCCATGGAAGCTTTCTAAGCTCAATTGATTGCTTCGATCCGCTTTTCTTTAACATTACCGGCGTGGAAGCCGATTACATGGATCCTCAGCAGCGCATCTTTCTCGAGGAATCGTGGAAAGCGCTGGAGGATGCTGGATATGCGGGACCGGGAGAGCATACGCGGCGATGCGGCGTCTATGTCGGAAGCTGCGGCAGCGATTACGCGAGATTATTTGGAGACGAAGCGCCGGCTCAGGCGTTCTGGGGCAATGCAGGATCCGTCATACCTGCACGGATCGCTTATTACCTGAACCTGCAGGGGCCTGCGGTAACGGTGGATACAGCCTGCTCCAGTTCGCTGGTTGCGATTCATCTTGCCTGTCAAAGCCTGTGGACAAGGGAAACGGACATGGCGCTCGCGGGCGGCGTATTCATCCAATCAACGCCTGAATTTTATACCGTCTCCAATCGTGCCAGTATGCTTTCTCCTACCGGCCGATGCCATGCTTTTGACGAAAGGGCCGACGGCTTCGTGCCTGGAGAAGGCGCCGGTGCGGTTGTTCTCAAACGTTTGAAGGATGCGCTTGCCGACGGCGATCATATTTATGGCGTGATCCGCGGCAGCGGCATCAATCAGGACGGCACGACAAACGGCATTACGGCACCAAGTGCGAATTCACAGGAGCGCCTGCTGCGGCATGTGTATGATACTTTCGGCATCAATCCGCGCCATATTCAGCTGGTGGAGGCGCATGGAACGGGAACGAAGCTGGGAGATCCGATCGAGTTTCAGGCGCTGACCCGGGCGTTCCGACATTACACAGACGATAACCGCTATTGCGCGGTCGGTTCGATTAAATCGAATCTCGGCCATCCGGCTGCTGCCGCAGGCATTGCGGGCTTGTTGAAAGTGATTCTGTCATTGCGTCACAAAAAGCTGCCGCCTTCACTCCATTTTGAAAAGGGCAACACAAGCATTGCTTTCGAAAATAGTCCCTTATACGTCAATACGGAGCTTAGGGATTGGACACTTGGCGAGGGAACGAAACGAATGGCGGCCATCAGCTCATTCGGATTCAGTGGAACGAATGCGCATCTTGTTCTTGAGGAAGCTCCTCAGCCGGTTCGCAGACGGGAGGCGAGATCCGCATACTTGTTCGTGCTGTCGGGACGGACCGCGGTACAGCTGCGCCAACAGGTTGAAAAGCTGGCTGCGCACTGCAAACACTCCCCGCAGTTGGACTGCGCCGCAGTCAGCTTTACGCTGCTGGCAGGACGTAAGCACTTGAAGCACCGGTTTGCATGCGTCGCCGCCTCCCGGCATGAGCTACTCGAACGGCTTGGCAAATGGTTGGATAACGGCCATGCGCAAGACGTTGTCCAAGCAGAACTGCAGCCTGCTGGCGTGCGGGATGAAGAAGAGCGGCGAATCGACGAAGTAAATCAAAGCATCCAGGCATACCGAGATAATGTCGACGGCCTGGCACGAGAGCATCTGCTGGCTTGTGCCGAGCTGTTTGTTCACGGTTATTCGCTGGACTTACGCAAGCTGTTCCTGGAAGGGGAGCAGCAGCGGATTCCATTGCCGACATACCCCTTTGCCAAAGAAAGTCATTGGGTAAAGAAAGCGGAGCAACGGGAAGAGGCGAAGACGGATGAAGACGGCTTCGGTGATCTTCTAGATCAGTTTCTCGACGAAACCATAACGTTGGAGACCGCCGTCCAGAAAGCGGAACGAATCCTATCATCTTTGTCTTAGTAGGCTTCTAACCGGGAGGTCAATATGAGAGATTTTTTGCAAGATGTGTTGAGTGGAGTCCAAGAGGGCCGTCTGTCCAAGCCGGAGGCCCTTCGAATGTTGAACAAGTATAAGCAGAGCGCCCCATCCGAAGCAAATGATGAATACGGCGTGCTGCTTTTTCGGCCGTCCGAAGAGGAAACTGCAAAGTTTCCATCGGCCCCCCCTGGGCTCAATCAGGACCGATTGATCATATTTGGCGAGTCGATCGAGATCCGCGCTGATAAATTAGAATGCATGACAGGCAAAGCCGAATGGCTTGTTCTTGAATTCTCAGAGCAGCCGATCGAGCAGCGGTATGAGGCTTATACACTCCAAATCGTCGACCGCCTCCAGCGCCTTCTTCATAATCACACCGGGCGGGAAACGCTTGTGCAGCTCTTCATCGCAAATAAAGAGGAGTCGCCATGGCTTGTCGGATTATACAGCTTACTGTTAACCGCACGTGCAGAAAATCCGAAGCTCACGGTAGAATGTCTCGAATGGTCGGAAAATGGTAAGGGAGATATTTCTAGTGCGCTTGAGGCAGGTGCTTGGGGGGGCGGCAGCACAAGTGCTGTCCGATCCCGGCACGGCCGCTGTTACCGTTCCGCGTGGAAGAAGGAGACTGTCCTGCAGGAGCAGGTGCGAATGCCATGGAAAGACCGCGGCATCTATTTAATAACAGGCGGAGTGGGCGCACTCGGCCTGTTATTTGCTGAGGAAATCGCAAGGCAGGTGAGCCGGCCTGTTCTTATACTAATTGGAAGATCGGCAACGCTGAATGACGAAGCATCCGGCCGAATCGAACGGATGGCGGCTCTTGGCGCTAAGGTCGAATATAGGCAGGTTGATCTAAGCGAAGAACGTCAAGTTGCTGCATTGATCGATGCAATTCGGCATCAATATGGCGGCTTGAATGGGATTCTACATGCGGCAGGCATCATCCGCGATGAATATTTGTACCGCAAAACGCGTGATCAGGTTATCGAGGTGCTCGGTCCGAAGGTGAAGGGACTCGTCTATTTGGACCGGTCTAGCAAGGATATCAAGCTGGACGTGTTTGCCGTCTTCTCATCCGTAGCGGGTGTATATGGCAATGCCGGCCAAGCAGACTATGCGGCGGCGAATGGCTTTATGGATGCTTATACCGCATGGAGACAACAGACGGACCACAACAGGTCAGGAATGATCGCAATCAACTGGCCGCTCTGGAGATCGAACGGGATGCAGCTCGAACCCGGAGCCGAGGAAGCATTGGAACGTGAGACCGGGATGGCGGCGATGCCGGGAATGATCGGCATCCGTGCATTCTACGCTGCGCTTGCAAGCGGAGGGAGCCGGGCCATGGTACTCTACGGTGCTGGTGCTAAGCTAACCCGTTTTGTAGAAAATGACCGAAGCCGTTCTTCGGCCGATCTTGTCGAAGGCGTCAGTCTGGATCCAAACTTGGACAAGCGGACGCTGAAACGGCTGATTCATTTGTTCTCGGGCTATACGAGGCTCAATCCGGACAGCATTGATCCAGATGAACCGTTGGAAACGTATGGCATCGATTCGATTATGATTACCGAGTTGAACCGCAATCTCGCGAATGACTTCGGTGAGCTTTCCAAAACGCTGTTTTACGAATTCAAGACACTAAGAGGCGTAGCCGATTATTTGAGCGCAACGTATCCGCATCAATGTCTCAATTGGATTGGACTGGCCGAGAGAGATACACAGGAGAAAAATGACGCGGCGGCAGCTTCGTCCTCCGGTGCGATGCCCCGGTTGTCACCGATCGGTGAAAGTGATCAAACGGTCAGCAGATCGGTCGGCATTGCAGGAAAGAGTGGTCAGCCGGCAGAGAAGGAACCGATCGCGATTATCGGGATGAGCGGCAGATATCCGCAGGCCGAAGATTTGGACGCGTTCTGGCGAAATCTTGCCGCAGGCATGGACTGCATAACCGAAATTCCTGGGGGTCGTTGGCCGGTCGAAGGTTTCTATGAGCCCAATTCGGAGATTGCGGTCTCCGAGGGGAAAAGCTATAGCAAGTGGGGCGGATTTCTGGAGCATGCGACAAGCTTTGATCCGCTCTTCTTTAAAATATCGCCGCTGGAGGCGTCCTGCATGGACCCTCAGGAACGGCTCTTTCTCGAAAGCTGCTGGCATGCGCTTGAGGATGCGGGCTGCACGAGAGAGCATCTGGCTTCGCAGTACGGCGGTCGAGTCGGCGTTTTCGCCGGAATAACGAAAACAGGGTTTAATCTGTACGGACCTGAGTTCAAAAAACAGGGGGAGCGCATGCTTCCCTTTACGTCTTTTAGCTCCGTGGCCAATCGAGTTTCGTACTTGTTTGACTTCAATGGTCCGAGCATGCCGATCGATACGATGTGCTCCTCTTCGTTAACCGCTATTCATGAAGCTTGCGAGCATATTTTGCGCGGGGAATGCGAATTGGCAATCGCCGGAGGCGTCAACTTATATCTTCATCCGTCTAATTATATCGAGCTTAGCGCACATGGGATGCTGTCCACCGACGGCAAATGCAGAAGCTTCGGCAGCGGCGGTAGCGGCTTCGTTCCGGGAGAAGGGGTAGGTGTTTTGCTGCTGAAACGGCTGTCGCAAGCCATTGCCGACGGTGACCGGATTCATGCCGTGATCAGAGCCACCAGTGTGAATCATGGCGGCAAAACAAATGGCTACACCGTTCCAAATCCGAATGCCCAGGGACAGCTGATCCGGCAAGCGCTCGACAAAGCCGGCATTCACAGCAGAACTGTAAGCTATATCGAAGCGCACGGTACGGGCACCAAGCTGGGCGATCCGATCGAAATTACCGGGCTGACACAAGCGTTCCGCCAAGATACGCAGGATAACCAATATTGCGCGATCGGTTCGGTCAAATCGAATATCGGTCATCTTGAGGCGGCGGCCGGTGTGGCCGGCGTAACGAAGATCGTGCTGCAAATGAAGCATCGGAAGCTCGTACCGAGCTTGCATGCGCGAACGCTAAACCCGAATATTCCGATGAAAAACACGCCTTTTATGGTCCAGCAGGAGCTGGCGGATTGGGATAGACCCGTCGTTCGCCTGAACGACAAAGAGGAAGAGTATCCGAGAATTGCGGGCATTTCTTCCTTTGGCGCAGGCGGCGCCAATGCGCATATTGTGCTCGAGGAGTATATTCCGCCTGTGAGTGAAGCTCGAAAAGAAACATCCGCTAGTGAAGAGATGCTTATTCTGCTGTCGGCCGCAAACGAGCAACGGCTGCGTATTCAGGCGGAGAGACTGCTTTCGGCTTTGGACAGCGGATCATTGGCGGATGCGGAATTGGCGGAAATCGCTTATACGCTTCAGATCGGCCGCGAGGCGATGGATGAAAGGCTTGCTTTTACCACGGCTTCGAAGGAAGAGTTATCCCTTCGCTTACGAAATTTTTTGAATAAGACGTCGGATGACGGTTCGATATACCGCGGCCATGCGAAATCGGATAAGGAGCAGTTGGCCTCGATCGGAGCGGAAGACGATCTTGCAAGCCGTGTAAGCCGTTGGATCGAGCTCCGGAATGTTGACAGGCTTGGGCAATTATGGGTGAAGGGTCTGAAGGTAGACTGGACCCGGATGTATGAGAACAAGCCAGCTAGGCGGGTGAGTTTGCCGGGTTATCCTTTTGAACGCAAAACGTACTGGCTGCCGGGCAGCGGCAAGAAGAAGGAAGCTGAAGCTAGTCCAGACTTGGCAGCTGAGAAGCAGCGCTTTATCCGCGAACCACAGAACCGTCCGGAAGCGTTTGAACATGTTTTGCTTACACCTGTTTGGGAGCCTGTGCCTGTTGAATCCGGACCTGCGTACCCCGGAGCGAACAGCCGAAGCGTTGTGATCATCGGAGGAACGGCTGAAAGCCGGGATGCTCTCTTGGTTCATTATCCAAACGCCTTTACAGTCAACGTGGGCGAAGAGGATGATATCGAGCAGATCGCTATGGTGCTGGCACGATTCGGCGTCATCGATCATTTATTTTGGCTTGCGCCGCCTTCCGAATTTTTGCTTCATGACGATTCACTACTTTCCGAGCAAAAGGTTGGTGTCCTGTTGCTATTCCGTTTGATCAAGGCGCTGCTGCACGCAGGATATGGCAGAAAAAGGCTGAGTGTCGATGTCCTCACCTTCCAAACCCAGCGGGCATACACGGGGGACAGGATAAATCCCGTTCATGCGAGTGTGCATGGACTGATAGGTGCGCTTGCAAAAGAATATCCCCATTGGCAGATTCGTTTACTGGATTTGGAGCCCGGCTGGGAGACTTCAATTGAAACGCTGTTGACGCTTCCTCCGGATAAGGAAGGAAACACGTGGTGCTTAAGGGGACGGGAATGGCTGTGTCAAAGGCTGGCTCCCGTGAATCTCGCCTCCGGCATGCAGCACAACGGTTACCGGAAAGGCGGCGTCTACGTCGTTATTGGCGGGGCCGGGGGTATAGGTGAAGTCTGGACGGCGTACATGATACGCCGCTATCAGGCCCAGATAGTCTGGCTTGGACGCCGTAGGCAGGATGAGTCGATCAGCGCGTCAATCGAACGGGTGTCCACTACGGGGCCAAAGCCATTCTATATAGAGGCGGACGCAGCGGATGCCCAAGCGCTGGATCATGCTTATCAGGTCATCAAAGCACGTTTCGGCGCCATTCATGGTGTCGTTCATGCTGCAATCGTCCTGCGAGACCATAGTCTCGCCAATATGCAGGAGGACGACTTCCGGGCAGGGCTTGGAGCCAAGATTGATGTCAGTGTACGGCTAGCGCAAATATTCCGCAGAGAGCCGCTTGATTTTGTTTTGTTTTTCTCAGGCATGATGTCCTTCGCCAGAAGAGCGGGTCAAAGCAATTATGCAGCAGGCTGCACGTTTAAGGATGCCTTCGCGATCCGTTTGGCCAGTGACTGGCCGTGTGCGATGAAGATAATGAATTGGGGTTACTGGGGAAGTGCGGGCATTGTCGCTTCGGACGATTATCGGGCAAGAATGGTGCGTGACGGCATCGGTTCGATAACGCCTTCCGATGCGATGGAGGCGTTGGAGACGCTGCTTGCAAGTCCGATCGAGCAGATGGCATTTATTAAAGCCTCGAAGAGTGTCATGGAAGCAGGCTTTGCTTCGGAGAGGCTAATAGACGTCATGTTCGACACCCCGGGCTTCAGCGGCGATTACAGGTCAATGGTGGAGCTGCCGGCACTTCCTGATCTCATTGCCGGTATGAACATAGAACGAGGCCAACCGGTTGGGCCGTACGGTCAAGCCGAACTGATTTTGCATGATTTGATCGGGGAAACGTCCCGTTTGCTGGACGTCCATCCCGACGAAATCGACCCGAACGCTGAGTTTGCGGAATACGGATTGGATACGGTCCAGCTGGCCGAGCTTTTAAGCAAGCTTAACAGAAGCTTCATGATGGAAGCGGAAATGCAGGCTTTCACAGATTGGACGACGTTGAACCAGATGGCACAAGCTGTGTCCCGTTTTGTCGGACGATCGGAAATCACGCCATAAGAAAGGGGCCTGTTCGTCTTGGATCAATTAAACGCGTTAACCTATAAATTGCTGTGGGGGCAGCTGTGGGAACTCGGACGGTTTACACAGCATCCGTTTGACTTGGACGCTCTGAAGGCCAAGGTGCATTCGCGCTATGGAAGCTGGCTTAAAGAGAGCCTTACACAGCTGACCGAACAGGGGTATATCAGGCTGCCACAAGGACAGGGCCTTGCGAAAGCAGCTCCTCCTGTTCATCTGAACGAGGTGTGGGAAGAGTGGGCGGCCGCCAAGAAGGAATGGCTGCACAATCCTAATTTACATGCCCAAGTCAACCTGTTGGAAACAGCGCTTCGGGCGCTTCCGGCGATATTGACCGGCCGGACCTCCGCCACTGACGTTCTGTTTCCAAACGGCTCGATGGAGCTTGTCGAAGGCATCTATAAATATAATCCGGTATCGGATTACTTTAACGAGGTGTTGGCCAATACAGCGGCCGCATATGTAAAAAGTCTGGGTCAAGGGCAACAGATGCGCATTCTTGAGCTGGGAGCGGGAACGGGCGATACGAGCGAGATGGTCTTCCGCAAGCTGGAGCCTTATCGGGTACAGATCGCGGAGTACGTTTACAGCGACTTATCGAAAGCACTTCTTATCCGTGCACAAGAACAATACGGACCGGCAGTTCCCTATTTAAGCTGCCGGATCGTGAACGTTGAAGAGCCCTTGGAGGAACAGGGGATTTCGTCAGGCACATTCGATATGGTCATCGCGTCAAATGTGTTGCATGCGACAAAAAATATTCGGCATACGCTGCGCACCGTTAAATCTGCACTGAAAAAAAATGGTTTATTGCTGCTAAATGAGATGAGCAACAATACGCTCTTCGCTCACCTGACATTCGGTCTTCTGGATGGCTGGTGGCTCTATGAGGACGACTGGCTGCGCATTCCGGGTTCGCCCGCCTTAACTTCGGAGACCTGGACGAAAGTTTTGGAGCAGGAGGGGTTCCAGTCGGTTTATTTCCCGGCGCAGGAAGCCCGGAGCTTGGGACAGCAAATTATCGCTTGCCAGAGCGATGGCGTTGTACGAAAATCCGGCACATCGTCAGCAAAACGAACTGGGTCGAATATGGATACTGCTGCGGCGATGATTGTCTCCACAACGGCAGATGATACCGGAAAAGTGGAACCGAAAGCGGATTGGACTGCTCAGGACAATGACAGATACGTGCAAGCTGTCAAGCTCATGCTTAGAAAGCACATCTCGACAGCACTTAAGGTTGACCGCGATCAGATCGCTCCGAACCATGCTTTTGCCGATTACGGGCTGGATTCCATTACGAGCGTTCACTTAATCCAATTGGTTAATGAGGAGCTTGGACTTGAACTGCCGACGACCGTTCTGTTTACATACAGCTCGATTAATCAGTTTACAGGCTATTTGCTGGCTGAGCACGGCGAAGCCGTTTCCCGGGTCTTCGGAGCTGCGGACCGCATAGCGCCGCAGGCGGCTGTTAGGCCGAACGAAGTCGAATCGCCCCCTGCGTTCCAGAAGGCGGATGCACGAGCCCAAGGGCCGGCTCATAAGGAGCCGATTGCCATCATCGGCATAAGCGGAAGGTTTGCCAAATCCCGTAGCATGGAAGAATTATGGGAGCATTTGGCCAGTGGAACGGATTTGGTCGGGGAAATCACGCGATGGAAACAGTCGGACTCCAATATCGTTCGCTATGGTAGCTTACTTGATGATTATGACGAGTTCGACCCGTACTTTTTTCATATTTCGGGAACGGAAGCGGTTTACATGGATCCTCAGCAGCGGTTGTTTCTGGAGGAGTCCTGGAAAGCGCTGGAGGACGCCGGCTATGCCGGATCGGCAATGGAAGGCCGCCGGTGCGGCGTTTATGTCGGGTACAATATCGGCGATTATATGCATCTGATCGGCGACAATCCCCCGGCGCAGGCGATGTGGGGAAATGCCGGTGCTATCGTAGCTGCTCGAATTTCGTATTATTTGAACTTGAGAGGCCCGGCGATAGCAGTCGATACCGCCTGCTCCAGCTCACTCGTATCTGTTCATCTTGCATGTCAGGGACTGTGGGTGCGTGAGACAGATATGAGCTTGGCCGGGGGTGTGTTCATTCAGTCTACCCCGACTTTCCACGACAGTGCACAGCGGGCAGGCATGCTGTCTGCTTCCGGGCGCTGTTATACGTTTGATGAACGGGCGGACGGTTTTGTGCCGGGAGAGGGCGTCGGTGCGGTTGTTCTCAAACGGTTAAGCGATGCGATTGCCGACGGCGACCATATCTACGGTGTCATTGCCGGATCGGGCATGAACCAGGACGGCACGACCAACGGGATTACGGCACCGAGTGGTGCTGCACAGGAAGAGCTCGAGCGCGAAGTGTATGAACAATTCGGCATCGATCCCGGGCGCATTCAACTGGTAGAAGCACACGGCACCGGTACTAAGCTTGGCGACCCCATCGAGCATGAGGCGTTGACGCGCGCATTTAGACATTACACAGCCAAAACGGAATACTGTGCGATCGGCTCTATTAAGACAACGGTCGGCCATACGATCGCTGCAGCGGGCATCGCGGGGTTGATCAAGCTAATGTTGTCATTGAAATATAAAAAGCTTCCGCCATCTCTTCATTATCAGAAGGGCAATGCGAATATCCGAATGGAAGGAAGCCCCTTCTACGTCAACACCCACCTCAAGGAATGGCCTGCTGAGCCGGGTGAAAGCCGGTTCGCGGCGATCAGTTCATTCGGCTTCAGTGGGACGAATGTGCACATGGTCCTTCAGGAAGCGCCAACGATAGATCGTCAGCCAAGGCCAACGCGCAGTCATTTGCTGGTGCTGTCGGCGCAGTCCGACGCGCAGCTGCGTCAGCAGGCGGAGCAGCTTATCGCTTACTGCGGCAAGCATCCCGAAGCGGATGTAGGGGATATGAGCTATACGTTGCTGATTGGACGTAAGCATTTGCCGCATCGTCTGGCCTGTGTCATCGAGGATGTGACTGCTCTTGTCGCTGTGCTGAACCGCTGGCTCCTTGAGGGGAGCGCGCCGGGCCTCTTTACGTCGGTCGTGCACGAATGGGAACGGCAGGAGGATGCGATCAAGAAGAACGAGGGTCTGGCGTGCATCATGGAATGGCGTAATTCGGAGTTCGATAAGCCGGAGATGTTAGAAAGGATTGCCAGCTTGTATCAGCAAGGCTATGAGCTGGCGTATGACAAGCTGTTTACAGCCAGTCAATACAGACGGATTTCATTGCCGGTGTATCCCTTTGCACGGGAGAGATTTTGGGTGCCGCTTAGCGGAGTAAGTGAGTCGGTGAAGCGGGATGAACGGCAGCAATCGGAAGTTCTTCATCCGCTGGTGCACCGCAATACGTCGACGCTTACGGAGCAGCGGTACAGCTCCGTATTCACGGGCGATGAGCCCTTCTTCACGGACCATGTGCTAAACGGCCAGAAGATTTTTCCCGGCTCCGCTTACTTGGAAATGGCTCATGCAGCCGTACGGCTTGCTACTGAATCGGCTGCTGACGACGGACGAATCCTGCAGCTGAAGCATGTTGGATGGGTACAACCCCTCATTGCGCGGGATGAACCGGTTGTCCTTCACATCGCGCTCGCTTCCGGAGAGAATGAGGAAATTACGTTCGAGGTATACAGCTTGTCGGGGGATAAAGACAGGGAAGAAGCGGTTGTTCATTTTCAAGGTTCGGGAAGGTGGACGGCAGCCGCGCCGGAGGAGCGGCTGAATGTGCGGGAGGCGCAAGCGGCATGCCGCCATACGGTTTCGTCGGAAGCATGCTACGAGGCGTTTGCACAGATCGGCTTTCATTACGGCATCACCCACAAGGGCATCGAGCAGCTTCATATTGGAGAACAGGCTACGCTGGTGAAGCTGTCGATGCCTGCTGATCGAGGGAGCGTGGAGCCTTTTACGATGCATCCAGGTCTGCTGGATGCCGCACTCCAATCGATGGCCGGTCTTGTATTCGGAGAAAATAACGTAAGCCCATTGGATGGCAGTCTTCGTTTAAGCCCGCTTCTGCCTTTCGCTATTGAAACGCTCGATATCGTACATGCCATGGATGCCGAGATGTGGGCGTATTTGCGATTCAGCCACGACTCGGGGATGCATGGCGGCATTAAGAAGATTGATATCGATTTGGTTGACGCTCAGGGCCGTTTATGCGTACGGATCAAAGGGTATGCTGCCCGTTCGGTACAAGCCAACACACACTCGGACGAGGGGGTGTTATTGTTCGAGCCGATATGGGAAACGGCGGAGGATTCTATAGGTACAAACGAAGCTGTGCACCGATATGAGCGCCGAATTGTCGTCGCTACTGAAGACTGTGCCTTCGCTCTGAAGGAAATCGAAGGACAGGGGGATGACGTCCGGTGCATCGCCCTGCAGACCGAACATCAGGATAAGATCGACCTGCGTTACCATACTTATGCAGAACAGCTGCTCGGTATCGTACAGGAAGTGCTGCAGGATAGCCGCTCCACTATTATACAGCTGCTTATCGGCCATACCGATCAACAGCAATTGGCTGCGGGGTTGTCGGGAATGCTCAAAACGGCGGCCATGGAAGAGCCGAGAATAGCCGGCCAGCTGATCGAGCTTGAAGCTCAGTCGAGTGAGCAGCACCTCGCCCAATTACTAGGGGCGTACGCAAAGCACCCAGAATGGCAGCACATCCGATTGAATAGGGAGCAGCAGAGCATTCTGCGCTGGCGCGAGATGCGTACGCTTCCCGAGTCGTCTGCAGTTGTTCCTTGGAAGGATGGCGGGGTTTACCTCATAACCGGGGGGACAGGCGGGCTTGGCGTGCTGTTTGCGGAAGAAATTGCGCGAAGGACCCGTGGCGCTGCCGTGATCCTTGCGGGACGATCAGCGCTGGACCAAAACAAGCGCGAACGGATAGAGCAATTAACCAATCGAGGGCTGACGGTGGAATACAGGCAAACGGATGTCGGTAGCCTGGAGGCAGTGGAAACGCTAATCCAAGAGATTTGCCGCAAATACGGTACATTGAACGGGATCCTGCACGGCGCCGGTGTTATTCAAGATGCGTATTTGAAGAAGAAGTCCGGGGTTGAACTTCAGCAGGTCCTTCGGCCAAAAGTATCCGGAACGGTCCATCTGGATGATGCGACTCGCCATATTCCGTTGGATTTCTTCCTACTTTTCTCGGCTTTAGCAGGTGTAATAGGTAATCCCGCTCAGGCTGATTATGCGGCCGCCAACGCTTTTCTGAATCGTTTTGCTGCCTACCGTAACGAGTTAGTGGGAGCCGGACAACGGCATGGCCGCACATTGTCGATTTGTTGGCCACTGTGGCAAGAAGGCGGTATGCAGGTTCATGCCGAGACGGCAAAGCTGTTGAAGCAGAAGAGCGGCATGCGGGCAATGGCAAGCAGCACGGGCATTCAAGCGTTTTACATGGCTTTGGCTGCAGGAAAATCGCAAATCACCGTTATCGACGGTGAGAAAGAAACGTTGCGCGCCTTTATGCGGATGGCACAGAACGAAGGGAAGGAGCAGGCTTTCGAAAGCGGTATGAAAGAGCCGTCCGCTTGGGATCAAAGCGATGCGCTTCAGGAGAAAGCGGTCGCGTACTTGACGAATTTGATATCATCCGTGGCCGGCACGCCCGCCAGCCGGATGGACCCGGACGCTCCGATGGAAACGTACGGCCTCGATTCCGTCATGGTGATGCAAATCACCAGCCGGCTGGAAGCAGCCTTCGGTTCCCTGTCGAAAACATTGTTTTTCGAATACCCGAACATCGGTCGACTGGCGGCTTTTTTCATCGAACATCATCGGTTCCGTTTGGCCGAGTTAGTTGGCGCTAAAATAGCGGAGGAAGATTCCATGAGTCCTATTACCGTATTACCGAAGCCAAAGGAAGCACGCCGCAAAGCTGCACGCCCGATGTCCAAGCGGCCGACAGAAGCACGGGACGGAAGTCGTGTACACGATATTGCGATCATCGGCATAGCCGGCCGTTATCCGGGCGCTAAAAATGTTGAACAATTTTGGGAGAAGCTTCGTGACGGTCAGGACTGCATCAGCGAAATTCCGCCCGACCGCTGGGATCACAGCGTCTACTATGACCCGGATAAGAGCAAGCCGGGCAAAGTGTATACAAAGTGGGGCGGATTTGTAGAGGGCGTCGACCGCTTCGATCCGTTGTTCTTTAATATATCGCCGCGTGAAGCCGAGATCATGGACCCGCAGGAAAGATTGTTTATGCAAAGCGTCTATGAAGCGATCGAAGACGCCGGATATACACGGGAAACGCTCGCTGCCGAGGGGCAAGGGAAGACGAAGCGGGTTGGCGTATTCGTTGGCGTCATGAACGAGGAATATCAGCTATACGGCGCGGAGTTGACTGCCCGAGGGAAGCCAATCGCACTATCCGGTAATCCCTCGTCTGTCGCAAACCGGGTCTCTTACTTCTGCGATTTCAAAGGACCAAGCATGGCGGTGGACACGATGTGTTCCTCGTCGCTGACAGCCATTCATCTGGCTTGCCAAAGCTTGCGGCAAGGGGAAAGCCGTGTTGCCGTGGCCGGCGGCGTCAACGTATCCGTCCACCCGAATAAATACATTTTCCTTTCCCAAGGCAAATTCGTTTCCAGCAAAGGTCGCTGCGAAAGCTTCGGGAAAGACGGCGACGGTTACGTACCCGGCGAAGGGGTAGGTGCAGCTGTGCTGAAACCGCTCGAAGATGCAATTGCGGACGGCGATCACATTTATGGCATTATCAAGGGAACGGCCATCAACCATGGCGGCAAGACAAACGGCTATTCGGTACCCAGTCCGGCTGCGCAGGCCGATGTCATTGGCGAGGCAATCAAGGATGCCGGTATTGATCCGCGAACCATTAGCTATATCGAAGCGCACGGCACGGGCACCTCGCTTGGCGATCCGATTGAAATCGCGGGCTTGAGCCAATCCTTCCGCGCCTATACGGCAGATGATCGCTTTTGTGCGATCGGCTCGGCCAAATCGAACATCGGCCATTGCGAAAGCGCAGCAGGCATTGCTGGTTTGACGAAGGTATTGCTTCAGATGAAATACGGTCAACTGGCGCCTTCTCTGCATGCGGAGGAGCTCAATCCGAACATCGATTTCGAGCAATCACCTTTTGTGGTACAGCGGACGCTGGAGGCCTGGAACCGACCTGTTCTGACCATAGACGGGACTGCAAGGGAAATTCCGAGAATCGCCGGACTCTCTTCCTTTGGCGCGGGAGGCTCCAACGGGCATCTCGTCATCGAAGAATATATTTCAGACGAGCATGTGACAGGCGAAAAGCAGACTTACCATAGGCACGATCCGGCTATCATTGTACTTTCAGCGCGCGACGAAGAGCGTCTACAGCTCGTTGCGCAGCGTCTCTTGTCCCTCATACGCGATCAAGGCTGTGATCACACAAACCTGGAGAATCTGGCCTACACCCTCCAAGTGGGCCGGGAAGCGATGGAGGAACGGCTGGCGATGCTCGTCGGTTCGATCGAAGAGTTGGAGAATAAGCTGCTTGCTTATTTAGAGGATCGCGAAGATAGGGACAACGTTTTCCGCGGTCACATCCAGACCAATGAACTGATGCAAATGTGGCGGACAGACGAGGATTTATCGGAGACGTTCAAGGCATGGATGAGAAAAGGGAAATTCGGGAAGATCCTCGGTCTGTGGGTGAAAGGGCTGAACATCGATTGGCGTCTGCTTTACGAAGATACGGTTCCCCGCCGGATGAGCCTGCCAACGTATCCGTTTGCGGAGGAGAGGTACTGGATACCGGAAACCGACAGCATATCTGCTCGGGAAGGAGAAGGCGGAAAGCCTCTTCATCCGTTGCTGCACCGGAATACATCGGAAGTGTCGCAGCTGCGTTTCAGTTCACTGTTTACCGGTAAGGAGCAGTTCCTGAGCGATCATGTTGTTCATGGGAATAAGTTCATGCCGGCCGCCGCTTACCTCGAAATGATTCGCGCTGCCGCTGAGGCTGCAGCCGGTAAGCTGTTAAGTTCGGCAGGCACTCGTCTTCATCAGATCGTATGGAGAAAACCGCTTGTCATAAACGACGCATCCTCCGAGGTGCATATTCGGCTCCGTAAGGAAGACGAAGGATTGGCATGCGAAGTCTTTACCGATCAAGGCGAAGACGAGAATGAGGCCTTGTATTGTACGGCAACGGTATCGCTTCAGGAGCCCGAAGAGAGCCCGATTATGGATATTGAAGTCATAAGAGCACAATGCAGCGGGCCGAAGCTGTCAGGCGGGCAATGCTATCGGGCGTTCGAATCAGCCGGACTTTTGTATGGACCCGGCAACAGAGGGATCAGAAGTATCTATACCGGCAACGATCAAGCATTGGCGAACGTGTTTGTTCCGGCGGAAGCAGCCGGCACGCCGCATGATTATGTGCTTCATCCGAGTTTGATTGATTCCGTCTTCCAGGCAACGATCGGCTTGTTTCCCCGTCAAGTTCTGGAAGCAATGGAGGGGCAGCCGCAGTCCATGAGCCCAATCGTTCCTTTTGCGCTGGAGGAATTGGACATCCTTGGCCCATGTTCAGGAGAGATGTGGGCATGGATCCGGTTCAGCAGCGGTCTTCTACCGGAGAGCCCGATCCGCAAGCTGGATATCGAGCTTATCGACAGCAGTGGAATCGTTTGTGTACGGATGAGAGGATTGACGTCCAGACGGATTGACGGTGAAGAGGTTCGTGATCAACCTGTTGCAACCCCTAAGGAAACGCTTTTGTTCCAGCCGATATGGGAACGGAAGCCTTGCTATACGGAGAACACAGTGACTTATACCAGGCGTATCGTCTTGTTGGGCGGATCGGACAGCTCGCTTGCGGATCAACTCATGCAACAGGGGGGCGGGGCTGAGGTTCATCTATTGGGCGACGGCCTGGAAAGTATGACGTTGGAGTCGCGTTATACGTTTTATGCCAAACGGATGTTGAAACAGCTTCAATCCGCACTTCATGGTACGGAAGGCAGGACGCTGATTCAATTGGTGCTCCCGTACAACGACAATCAGCGTCTCATGGTTGGATTAAGCGGAATGCTGAAGACTGCTGCTCTTGAACATCCCGGTGTCGTCGGGCAGACGATTTTACTGGGTAAGGACTCGGCGGGCCCTGTCATTGCCGGGATTATCGAAGAGAATGGGTCTGAACCGGAAGATGACGTCATTCGTTATGAAGCCGGCAATCGTTATGTTCAAAGGCTTGTGGAAATGGGACTCAAAAACGGGGTTCCGGTACCTTGGAAACATAACGGCACGTATCTGATCACAGGCGGCTGCGGCAAGCTTGGGATGATCGCTGCGCGAGATGCCGCCGCGCGAACTAGTGGTGCGAACCTGATCCTAACGGGGCGCTCCGCTCATGATGAACAAATACAGAAGCATCTTGACGAATTGAAAGCGGTGGGAGCCCATGCAGAGTACTGCAGCTTGGACATCAGCGACGCTTCCGCCATCCAAGAAACAATCGAACGGATAGAAGCTCGTTATGGCGGTTTGTCCGGCATCATTCATTGCGCAGGCACTCGAGCGGACAGCTTCATCTTGAAAAAAACGGAAATAGACATCGATCGGGTATTCGCCGCTAAAGTGACCGGTCTTATTCATCTGGACCGTTCAACGAGGCATATGGAGCTCGACTTTATGCTGCTTTATTCCTCTCTTGCCGGAACGCTGGGCAATTTCGGTCAAGCCGACTATGCAGCCGCCAATGGGTTTATGGACGCGTTCGCAGCGCATCGGAACGATCTTACGGCTTCAGGACTTCGCAAGGGCAAAGCCTGCTCGATCGCCTGGCCGCTCTGGGAGAAGGGCGGCATGCAAATCGATGAGGAAACGCTCTCCATGATGAACAGGCTGACCGGGATGTCTGTGCTCGAAACCGCCGACGGGTTGCACGCTTTATATGCCGCAGCAGTATCTGCAGCGGACCATGTCCTGACGATAGCGGGAGATCCTTCCCGTATGCGGGCTGCCTTGACGGCTGGGAGCCAGTCTCCACCGCAGGCTCAAGCTCGGCAGGCAGCTGTCGTGCAGCAGCCTGTAAAGGCTGACGGCATTCCGGCCTTTCCGCAGGATGAGCTGGAGCAGAAGACCATAGCGTACTTAAAATCGCTTGTATCGGCGGTAATTAAGCTGCCCATTCAGCGGATGCATGAGGATACGCCATTCGAGAAATATGGTGTCGATTCAGTGACCATCATGCAGCTGACAGCGAGTCTGGAACAATCATTCGGAATGTTGTCCAAAACGCTGTTCTTTGAATATATGACGATCAGGGAGTTGGCCGGCTATTTGATGCGTGCTCACCTCGGCCGTCTGTCTGCTGTCTTGGGCTTGGAGGACGGTTCTTCGTTCGAATCGGCAGCGTCCATCCCTGAACGCGCCGGGCTTTCGCGTCATGACAGCCATGCTGTAGAGAAAGTAGAACCGCCAGCCGGCAATAACGATGTTGAATCGGTAGGTGCTACAACCGAATGGCGGCCGGAGGATATCGCGATTATCGGGGTGGCCGGACGCTATCCGGGAGCAAGAGACGTGGAGGCGTTTTGGCACAATATCCGGAACGGCGTCGACAGCATCACCGAAATCCCAGCAGACCGTTGGAATCATGAGGCAATCTTTGATGCAGAGCCTGATAAACAGGGGAAAACCTATTCCAAATGGGGAGGCTTCCTGGAAGGGGTGGATCGCTTCGATCCGCTGTTCTTTCACATTTCGCGCAAAGAAGCGGCGTTTATGGATCCTCAGGAGCGATTGTTTCTACAGTGCACGTACGAACTGCTGCAGGATGCCGGATACACGAGGCAGGACCTGCAGCAGCTCGATTCGTCCGGTCTTGGCGGTAATGTAGGCGTTTACGTCGGTGTCATGTACGAGGAATATCAGCTTTATGGTGCGGAAGAAACGGTTCGGGGCCGGCCGATGGCGCTGTCGGGCAGCGCTTCGTCGATTGCGAACCGCGTATCGTATTTTTGCAATTTCCATGGACCGAGCCTGGCTATCGATACGATGTGCTCATCTTCACTCTCCGCGATACATTTGGCCTGCCAAAGTCTGCGGGAGGGAGAATGCGATGCAGCTATAGCAGGGGGTGTAAACCTTTCCATTCATCCGAATAAGTACTTGGCGCTTGCGCAAGGAAAATTCGCGTCGAGCAAAGGCCGGTGCGAGAGCTTCGGCGAGGGAGGCGACGGTTACGTGCCGGGCGAAGGCGTCGGCGCCGTTCTGTTAAAGCCGTTGTCACGGGCCATTGCCGACAATGACCGCATCTACGGCGTCATTAAAGGCTCAGCCGTCAACCATGGCGGTAAGACGAACGGCTACTCGGTTCCGAATCCGAAAGCGCAGGCAAGTGTGATCGAGCGGGCGATCCGGAAGTCGGGCATTGATCCGGGCGCGATCAGCTATATCGAAGCGCATGGGACCGGTACGGCGCTTGGCGATCCCATCGAAGTAAAAGGTTTAAGTGATGTATGGAAAACGAGTGCCCTTCCGACATCCGCTTGTGCGCTCGGTTCCGTAAAATCCAACATCGGTCACTGCGAGAGCGCAGCGGGAATTGCGGGCTTAACGAAGGTTCTGATGCAGTTGAAATACGGGGAGCTGGCGCCATCGCTTCATTCCGAGAAGCTGAACCCGAATATCGTCTTCCCGGATACACCGTTTAGGGTGCAGCAGAAGCTGGAGGAATGGAAGCGGCTCGTCGTCGAAGCAGGCGGAGAAAAGCAGGAAATGCCGCGCATAGCGGGCATTTCTTCGTTCGGTGCGGGAGGATCCAATGCTCACTTAATCGTGGAAGAATATAATCCGCCCGCAGCGGTACATTCGGTCGATCAGGCCGGGAGTACCGTTCCGATTGTTTTGTCTGCGCCGAACAAAGAGGGATTGAAACGATTGGCTTCTCGCTATCTGGATGCAATAGCGATGCGGCAGATTACGGATGATAACTTGTCTGATGCGGCTTATACCCTTCAGGTGGGTCGTGAGGCGATGGAAGAACGAGCGGCTATGTCCGTTTCTTCGGTTCTGGAGCTAAAACGCGGGTTGCAGGCGATTGCCGAGAACGGCCGAATGGAGAAGCTGCACCTCGGCAGGGTGAAGTCAGGCGCGGCACTGTCTGAGCTGCAGGCTGGAGCGCCGGATGAATCGACCTGGCTAGGATGGTTTGCTTCTGAGAAGTTTGATCCGCTTCTGTCTTTATGGGTAAGCGGTATTGATTTCGATTGGCGGCTTGTCTACGGCAAAACGGCACCGACACGCATTAGTCTGCCCTCCTATCCGTTCGCTGAAGAAAAATGCTGGTATAACATTAGCGGCAAAGGACATCAATTCGAAGGAACATATGGAAGCGAACCTGCTCCAGTTCCAGCTCCAAAAGTTCATATTCATGAGCCTGGAACGATGGACCGGGAAGCGGTGGAGACAATTACGTTAAGGCCGTTATCGAACATTCCCGATCAAATCGATCACGGAAGCGGACACTCGCTGCGGCTCCCGCCGATTAAATTGAAGAAGATCGACGGGGTATCGAAGCAGCGCATATCGCTCGACGTGTTGACAGAGCAGCTGGCCGAGAGCTTGGCCGATGCGATGTTTATGGAACGTGCCGAATTGGACCCAGAGAGAAAGTTTATCGAAATCGGCGTGGACTCGATTATCGGCGTGGAATGGATCAAAGCAGTAAATAAGAAGTATGACGTATCCATTACGGCGACAAAAATATACGATTACTCGACTTTAAGCGAATTTGCCGCCTATTTGCACGGCGTAATCGCTGAGAAGGCCGCTTCGGTTGGGAACGAAACGGAAGCAAAAGCAGAAGCAGAACACGATTACGATCACGTAAGCCGGTTGCCGAAACAAACGGCGGCACTTACGGCAGCCGAACATGAGAACTCTGCCGAAGAAAGAATGCCCCCTCCAAACAACGGTGTTTCCTTGGAGGTACTGGAAGAACAATTGGTCCAGAGCATGGCGGAGGCCATGTTTATGCAGCCTGACGAGATTGATCCTGAAATCAAATTCGTGGACATCGGGGTTGATTCGATTGTCGGCGTCGAATGGATCAAGGCGGTTAATAAGCAATACGGCACGAGCATCACGGCGACGAAAATATATGACTATTCGACGATCAGACAGTTCGCGGCCTATCTGAGTTCCGAGCTGAGCCGGGGTCAAGGCGCTTCCCCGGAACAGGAGACCGTACGTTCTCCGCTTATGCTGGATGACATTTTACAGCAAGTAGAAAGCGGTAGGCTGGACATTCATGAGGCTAACGATTACGTCAGTCGTCTTATCCTTGAGGAGGAACGGAATTGAACAGACAAGAAATAACAGCCGTTATCATAAAAAATTTGTATGAGATCGTCCCCGAATTAGAGGGACGGGAACTGAGGCTGGAGGACCGGCTTTCGGATCTCGGATTGAACTCCGTCGATCGCGCGGATCTAATTTCGATGGTGATGGAGGATTTGTCGCTTTTGCAGACTCAAAGATCGCAGTTTATTGGAATGTCGAGCATAGGGGAACTGGCCGATGGGTTCTTGGGTAAGCTGTAGGCCGGACGATATCGTCATCTCAGGCATCGGCATCACATCGGCCATTGGTCAAGGACAGGCGGCCTTCGCGGCAGCCCTCCTTGACGGCCGGCACGCCTTTTCTGTGCTGAACCGTCCAGGTCGCCAAAAAGGAAGCTCTGCTTTCCTGGGGGCGGAGATCGAATCGCTGGTTATGCCGGAACGTCTTTCTAAACGGCTGCTGCGAACGGCTTCCTTCTCCGGGCAGGCTGCGATGGCAACGATGCATGAGGCTTGGGAGGATGCAGTTCTGGAACAGGTTGAGCCAGAGCGTATCGGCCTCATTATCGGAGGTTCCAACTTACAGCAGCGGGAGGCTCTCCAAGCCTATGCCTCGTATTCGGAACGTCCTTCGTTTCTGAGGCCCACTTATGCGATGACGTACATGGACAGTGATTTATGCGGACTTTGCACGGAGCAGTTTGGGATTCGCGGATTTGCGTTTACATTGGGAGGCGCATCCGCAAGCGGTCAGGCTGTTATCGCTCAAGCCGTTCAAGCTGTTAGCTCGGGGGAAGTCGATGCTTGCATCGCAGTCGGGGCATTGGCCGACCTTTCCTATATGGAGCTTGCGGCCTTTCGCAATCTGGGCGCAATGGGCTCCGATCAATATGCCGACAGACCGGATCTGGCATGCCGGCCATTTGACCGCGGCCGGGACGGCTTCATCTACGGGGAAAACTGCGCTGCCGTCGTCATTGAGCGCGCGTCTTGTGCTGGTAAGAGAGGGGTTCTTCCTTATGCAGCCATTACCGCTACGGCGATCGCGATGGACGGCAACCGAAATCCGAATCCGTCCTACGAGGGAGAAATGCGCGTGATCCGCGAAGCTCTTCTCCGGGCCGGCATTGCAGCCGCCGACATCGACTACGTCAATCCGCATGGAACGGGCTCCCCGGTCGGTGATGAAACGGAGCTGCGCGCGCTTAAAGACAGCGGATTGTCGCATGCCTACATTAATGCGACCAAATCCATAACAGGCCATGGCCTTAGTGCGGCAGGAGCCGTGGAAATTATTGCGGTATTGCTTCAAATGCGCAACTCCCGCCTTCATCCGACGCGTAATCTGGAGCTTCCGGTTGACGAGTCGTTCAATTGGGTGAAGGAACAATTCGTCCCGTACTCCATTTCTCGTGCTTTATGCCTCAGCATGGGCTTTGGCGGCATGAATACAGCGGTCATCTTGCAAAAGATTTAAAACGAACGGAAAAGGAGAATGGGGCTTGACTCAAGTTGGAATAGAAGCGATGAATGTTTTTGGCGGTACTGCTTTTCTGGATGTCCCGGAACTTGCAGCAAGGCGTCAATTGGATACTGCCCGGTTCGAGAATCTGATGATGCTCGAGAAAACCGTTGCCTTGTCTTACGAGGACCCTATTACGTTCGGTGTCAATGCCGCGAAGCCGATCGTGGATTCGCTGTCTGAAGAAGAGCGGAACCGGATCGAACTGGTGATTACCTGTACGGAATCCGGCATCGATTTCGGCAAATCGATGAGCACGTATATCCATCATTATCTCGGCTTAAATCGCCGATGCCGGATGTACGAAATCAAGCAGGCCTGCTATTCGGGAACAGCAGGCCTGCATGCCGCGGTCCAATTTATTCTCTCCGGCACATCCCCGGGGGCCAAGGCGCTGGTGATCGCCACGGACATATCCCGTTTTTTCGTGGCTAAGGGCGGGAGCTCGCTGACCGAAGACTGGTCCTATGCAGAGCTAAGCGCGGGAGCCGGAGCTGTTGCCCTTCTGGTCAGCGATACGCCGTATGTCTTCCAAATCGATACGGGCGCGAGCGGTTATTACGGTTATGAAGTGATGGATACGTGCCGCCCGATGCCGGACAGTGAAGCAGGCAATTCCGATTTGTCGCTGTCCACGTATTTGGATTGCTGCGAACAAACCTTTATGGCCTACAAATCGCGGGTGCCTGAAGCCGACTATAAGGATACGTTTCAATATTTAGCGTTTCATACTCCCTTCGGCGGTATGGTGAAGGGCGCGCATCGCACAATGATGCGAAGAATCGCGAAGGCCAAAGCGCCGGAGATCGACGCGGACTTTAATCAGCGTGTCCTTCCCGGCATTCGATTTTGCCAGCGTGTCGGCAATATCATGGGCGGCACCGTTTTCCTGTCACTGGCAGGCCTAATCGAGCATGGGACATTTGATACGCCCAAGCGGATCGGCTGTTATTCGTACGGCTCCGGCTGCTGCTCGGAATTTTACAGCGGTGTCGCCACAAGTCAAAGCCAGGCGGCACTGCGTAAATTCAAGCTGAGCGAACGTCTGCAGGAGCGCCGTCTGCTCGGCTTTGACGAATATGAAGCGATGCTGAGAAGCGGTCACGGCATCCGGTTTGGAACTCGTAACGCGAAGCTCGACTTGCAAGGTATACCCGCATCTGTGCGGGGCGAGCAACGGCTTTACCTGGAAGAGATCCGGGACTTCCATCGGATTTACAGGTGGCTGTAATGGAGTTTAAGACGCTGCATGTTCGATATCAGGGAACCGTATGCTTTATCAGACTGCACCGGCCCGAAGCGGACAACGCGATCAATGACCAGCTTGTAGAGGAACTGGGCTGCGTGCTGGACCAATGCGAGGAAGAAGTGACGGTTGTCGTGCTGGAAGGTCTGCCTCATGCATTCTGCACGGGCGCAGATTTCCAGGAGATTCACGCTCATATGGCAGAAGGCCGATCCATGCGAAGCAATCCTGAACCTCTGTATGCGTTATGGATGAGAATGCGGACCGGACCGTACATCGTTCTTTCTCACGTCAAGGGTAAGGCAAATGCCGGGGGGCTTGGCTTTATCGCCGCAAGCGATATCGTTCTGGCGGACGGGACGGCCCAATTCAGCCTGTCCGAGCTGCTGTTCGGTCTGTATCCGGCTTGTGTGATGCCGTTTCTTATTCAAAAAACGGGCATGCAGCGCGCGCATTATATGACGCTAATGACACAGGCCTTCGATGCGGAAACCGCACTCCGCTGGGGGTTGATCGATGCCTGGGAGCCGGAAAGCGAGTCGCTGCTGCGCCGTCATCTGCTTCGATTGAAGCGTCTACCGAAGGCAGGGATTGCGAAGTACAAACGCTATATGATTGAGCTGCAGCCCTTAATCCGGGAAGGCAGGGAGCTGGCAATAGCTGCGAATCAAACCATGTTTGCCGACCCGGATACGCTCGCAGCTATCTATAATTTTGTCAATAAAGGCCAATTTCCATGGGAAGGTTGATGTGTAATGCAACCGGTTGTAGAGCTACGTGAAATCGAGCCGGGTATCGCACGGATCACCATGCAGGACCGCGTATACAAAAACACGTTCTCCGACGACCTGGTAAAGGGTTTGGCGCATGCTTTCCTAACTGTAAAGGAAACAGAGCGGTATAAAGCCGTTATTTTGACCGGGTATGATACTTATTTTGCTTCCGGCGGGACGCAAGAAGCTTTGCTTGCCATTTTCGAAGGGCAATTGAAATTTACGGACAGCAACATTTACAGCCTGGCGTTGGAATGCCCGGTTCCCGTCATATCCGCTATGCAGGGCCATGCGATCGGAGGCGGGTTTGTGATCGGAATGTTTGCCGATTTTGTCGTCATGAGCCGTGAGAGTGTCTATACGGCCAATTTCATGAAATACGGCTTCACACCGGGAATGGGCGCAACGTACATCTTGCCGCGAAAGCTGGGATTGAGCCTGGGTAATGAAATGCTGCTAAGCAGTAGCAATTACCGCGGGGCGGATCTGGAGAAGAGAGGCGTGCCTTTCGCGGTCCTTCCCCGGGACCAAGTGATGAGCCATGCTCTGGAGCTGGCGCGGCAGCTCGCGGAAAAGCCGCGCCTTTCGTTGGTTACTTTGAAGGACCATCTGGTTGAGACGATGCGAGCCGAGCTCCCGAATTATATTGAGAAAGAAGTCGCGATGCATGAGCTAACCTTCCATCAGACAGAAGTTCGGGACAAGATTCTATCCTTATTTGGCAAATAGCGAACAGGCAGGGGGTGTGAGGGTGAATATTCAAGAGATACTTAGCGCTTTGCAAGCGGGGGAGGTTAGTTCTGAAGATGCCAAGCGTCGAATTATGGCGCTGAAGGCTGCCGAAGGGTTGAAAATCCCGTCTCCAGCTGACCAAGCCGATTCCCGCAGTCCGGAACCGGAGAAAGCGGGATTGAAAGTCGACAGCCGGCAGTCAGCGAAATCGGATTCTGCCGGCCTAGTCGTGTCAAACGTTCATCACATCAGCGAGGTTTCTTTGCGGCCATGGTCTGTATCGGAGCCCAGCTTTGGTGAAATGACGATACAAGTCATGGCGTCGGCGGTTAATTTTCCGGATATCATGTGCGTAAACGGGCTATACCCGACGATGCCCGACTATCCATTCGTGCCGGGGTTTGAAGTAGCCGGAATCGTCACACGCATCGGCAAAGGCGTAGAGGAGTTCCGGATCGGCGATGAGGTCATCGCTCTTACAGGCAAGCAGCTGGGCGGCCATGCCAGCGAAGTGAACGTTGCCGCCGCTAATGCCGTACGGAAGCCTGCCAACATAACGTTTGAAGATGGGTGCAGTCTGCCTGTCGTTTTCTCCACAGTCTATCTCGCTTTCGAGACAGGGAAGCTTGCGCCCGGCGAGCAGGTGCTCATTCAGACGGCGACAGGCGGCTGCGGCCTTATCGCCCTGCAGCTGGCGAATTTGAAAGGCTGCAAGATTTACGGCACGAGCAGCAAAGCCGAAAAGCTCGATCTGCTTGATAGGCTTGGCGTTGCTGCGGCGATCGATTACAGCGCCTCGCCCTTTGATCGGGAAATCGCCTCCTTAACCAATGGCCGCGGGGTTGATGTTGTGCTAAATATGCTGGCCGGGGACGCGATTCAGAAGGGCTTGAATTGTTTGGCCCCTTCTGGCCGCTACCTGGAGCTGGCCGTGCATGCGCTGAAGACGAGCGGAAATCTGGATCTTTCCGGGCTTGTACATAACCAAACGATTCATAGCATTGATTTACGGCGGTTAAGTGCCCAGAAGGGATTTAACAAGGAATTGCTCCATGTGATGGTTGACCTGCTTCAAACGGAGAAAATCGTACCCATCGTATCCAGGATTTACCCCTTTCAGCGAATTCAAGAGGCGCTTGAATATGTCAGCAGTGGGCAGCATATCGGCAAAGTCGTCATAAGCCGTATGGCGGAGGACATGACGGACCGGACCGACGAGCTGATCGAGCGGATGCGAAGGCAGAAAAGTCAGAGGCAGGAATCCTTTGAATTGCACAGTGCGCAAGCGGCCGTCCGTAGCCAGGAAGATATGCCCAAGGAGAAAAGCCGGAAAATGCCTGATCTGGATGGCATTGCCATCATCGGGATGTCAGGCCAATTCCCCAAGGCAGCTAATATTGACGAATTATGGGACAACATTTGCAAAGGTGAAGACTGCGTATCCGAGATTCCTGCAGAACGCTGGTCTCTCGAGCGATACTACGATCCCGATCCGAAGAAGCCGGGCAAAACGTATTCGAAATGGATGGGCGTCTTGGAGGATGCAGACAAATTTGATCCGTTATTTTTCCAAATATCGCCCGTGGAAGCGGAATACATGGATCCGCAGCAGCGGCTATTCCTGGCGAACAGCTGGGCATGCATCGAGAATGCCGGACTGCGTCCGTCCGACTTGTCCGGCAGCCGCTGCGGGGTCTTTGCCGGATGCGGCACCGGCGATTACGGACGTATGGAGAGAGGAGAAGAGCTCCATGCGCAAAATCTGATGGGGACCTCGGTTTCCATTTTAAGCGCACGCATCTCCTACCTGCTGAATTTGAAGGGTCCCTGCATGGCGATCGACACCGCTTGCTCCTCCTCGCTTGTCGCGATTTCCGAGGCCTGCAGCAGCTTGCTCCTGGACAATTGCGACATGGCGTTGGCCGGAGGCGTTAATATCATGAGCGGACCGGCCATGCATATTATGACGAGCAAATCCGGGATGCTGTCCAAGGATGGGCGTTGCTATACGTTCGATAACAGGGCGAACGGATTCGTTCCGGGGGAAGGAACGGGCGTGCTGCTGCTTAAGCGGCTGTCCGATGCGGTCCGCGACAAAGACCCGGTTTATGCCGTCATACGCGGCTGGGGTATTAATCAGGACGGGAAGACAAACGGAATTACAGCGCCCAGCGCCGCTTCCCAGGAAGAGCTGGAGAAATCCGTCTTTGATAAATTCGGCATTAACCCGGAAACCATTTCGCTTGTCGAAGCACATGGTACAGGAACAAAGCTCGGCGATCCGATCGAGGTCGAAGCCCTTACGGCATCGTTCGCCGCATATACGGACAAAAAAGGCTACTGCGCACTCGGTTCCATTAAGAGCAATATCGGTCATTTGCTCGCGGCATCCGGCGTATCGGGCGTCATCAAGGTCGTACAGTCGCTGAAGCACCGTATGCTGCCGCCAACCATTCATTTCGATTCCTTGAATGAGCATATCCGACTTGATGGAAGCCCCTTCTTTGTAAACACGTCCTTGAAGAAGTGGGAGATCGAATCCGGCATTCGACGGGCCTCCGTCAGCTCCTTCGGGTTTAGCGGAACGAACGCCTATATGGTCATTGAGGAATACAATCCGGAATCGCCCGGACATTCGGCCCCACCTATGGATCAACCGCTATTATTCCCGGTATCGGCCAAGACCGAAGATGGGCTGGACGACGCTGTCGCATCCCTCAAAGCCTTCCTTCTGCGGGAAACAGACATTTGTTTGTCAGATGTGGCGTTGACGTTGCAAGCGGGGAGGGAAGAGATGGATGTCCGTGCGGCGTTCACGGCAAACACGAAGGAGGAGCTCCTGCAGGCAATGGAGGACCATTTGCTGCGGAGGCCTTCTTCTTGTGTATTCTCTGGGAAAGTAAACAGACGGCAGATAAGGAATGCGATCGCATCCAGCGAAGAACTTCCATCGGAGCATGAGACCAGTTCCTCTCAAGCGGTAAAGCTTGCCGATGCCGCAAAGAAGTGGGTGCAGGGCTTACAAGCGCTGCCTTTGGTGAACGGGGGGGAGCGCATCCACATGCCGACCTATCCGTTTGCGAAGGAGCGGTATTGGCTTGAAGCGAAGGCTTCAGACCGGGACCCGCTCCATACGAAGATTTTGACTGAGCGTCTTCATCCGCTTGTGCACAGAAATACGTCGGTGTTAGGGAAGACCCGGTTCAGCGCTTCTTTTACAAATGAGGAGACGCTGCTGCGAGACCATGTTGTCTCCGGACAGTCTATCATGCCAGGAATGGCCTACCTTGAGATGGCCCGTGCTGCAGTCGAGCTTGCGACCGATTACGTGCATAAGGGACAGGCCATTACGCTGGAAAATGTGGTATGGCTGCGGCCTTTTATTGCGAAAGCGACGGCCGGACACCTTCATGTTTCCTTAACGCAGGAGGGTGACAACCAAGTTTCATTTTGTATTCTGGCAGGACCTTCGAAGGCTGATGCGAATGAAGGCCCGATTTATAGCAAAGGGACAGCTGTTATTCATGCGGCTTCTGCCCCTCCTCAGCTGGACGTGCAGGCCATTCGCGCCCAATGCTCGGTCGCAAAGCTGGATTCGGAAACGTGCTATGGCGCTTTCGAAAATATGGGAATTGCATATGGTCCAGGTTATAGAGCAGTAAAGACGATTGAAATCGGCGAAGATTGTGCGATCGCTAAGATTCATTTGCCGGCCGCCTTGAGTGACGAGACGCAGCGGATTGGATGCAATCCGGTATTGCTCGACGCTGCCGCTCAGTCCACGATCGGCTTCGCCCTGCACAATCATGGACGCCAAATCGACGCTTGTGCAAACGGGCCCTATGTGCCATTTGCGATTCAGGAGCTTACGGTCTACCGTCCTTGTACTTCAGAGATGTGGGCGGTCACTCGCATAAGGAAAGCAGAAGCTTCGGGAGATTCGCTACGCGTCTTCGATATCGATTTGTGTGACGAGGAAGGCCATGTTTGTGCGGCCATGCGGGGATTGGCAACCAAGAGTGCAGGGAAATCAGGGGCATGGAGCTTTAACCCCCATCAAGCCGAGACTGATGGTTCTCACCAATTACCTGATGGATTGTTTCTGCTTCCTACCTGGGAACTTGCCGCATTCAACGAAGCGCCAGCCCTGCAGCATGTTCCGGATGCCGACATCGTGATCGGCGGAACGCCAGAGCAAATAAACCAAATCAACCACAGGTATCCCGCGACTCAGCCGCTGTCGTTTGAAAACGAAGCTTCGATTGAGGATATGGCTCAGAAGCTGAGCAACTATAACGATCTTAAGCATATTATATGGATTTCGCCGGTTCATCCGATTCAAACCGTGCGGGACGAAGGTATTATCAGCGAACAAAAGGATGGGGTATTCCAGCTTTTTAGGCTAATAAAGTCACTGCTCGAAATCGGCTTCGGATCGAGGCCCTTGCACTGGTCCATCATCACCGTGGAGGCTCAGCCGATTCGTGCAGGCGAAACATCTGGCTTTGCACATGCCGGTGTCCATGGTTTGGTCGGGTCGATGGCGAAGGAATATCCGAACTGGAGCGTTTGTCTGTTAGATATAGGCCTGAAGGACGAACTGCCGTTGGACGTTCTGCCATCGCTGCCAAGGGATGCCAAGGGAAACGCATGGGGCTACCGAAAAGGCGATTGGTACAAGCAGATGTTGGTTCCTGTCAAAAGCTTGCCGATGGAGCGTACCGCTTACCGGCACGGCGGCGTTTATGTCGTCATCGGGGGAGCCGGAGGCATTGGCGAGGTATGGACCGAGTATATGATCCGTACCTATCAAGCACAAATCGTGTGGATTGGCCGCAGAGAGATGGATGAAGCCATTCGGGCTAAGATCGCACGGTTAGGGGATCTTGGACCTGCGCCATCCTATATCCGGGCGGATGCGGCAAATTTGGCATCGCTTCAACAGGCCTACGAGACGATAAAGGCGCGGTATACGCGTATTCATGGCATTGTTCACTCCGCGATCGTCCTGCTCGATCAAAGTTTGGCAAAAATGGACGAGCAGCGGTTTGAAGCGGGGTATGCAGCCAAAAACGGCACAGCTGTAAGAACAGCTCAAGTATTTGATCGTGAGCAGTTGGATTTTGTTTTGTTCTTTTCATCCTTTAATTCGTTTCTGAAATCGCGTGGTCAGAGCAATTACACAGCCGGGTGTACTTTTAGCGACGCTTTCGCAGCGAAGCTCGCCTCCGAATGGTCTTGTGCCGTCAAGACGATCAATTGGGGGTATTGGGGAAGTGTGGGGACGGTTTCAACCGAGGCTCTCCGCGAGAAAATGGCCCGGATCGGAATGGGGTCCGTCGAGCCGGACGAAGCCATGGACGTCGTGGAAAGACTGCTTGCCGGGAAGGTGAATCAACTGTGCTTCGTCAAAACGACCAAGCCGCTGTATATAGAGGAAACCGCCGCAGACCAGCATATAACGGTTCTACCTGAACGCTTCGGATCAGTCATCAGCAGGATCAGAAGCGTCTTCGCTCCGGCTCCCTTTCAAGCCCTCTCGTCTGCAGCACGACCTATAGAGGAAAAGACGGGAAGCATCCCGGATGCGAAGCAGCGGGCAGAGGTGCTGTCTCTCGTGAGGGAAGCAGTAGCAATGCTCTTGAAGGTCGACGAACAGGACATAGAACCCGACGCGGAATTAGCGGAATACGGCCTTGATCCGGTTAAGATGAGTTTACTCACGGAAATGATCAATCAACGGCTCGGAATAGATGTAACGCCGGAGCTGGTCATCCGGCACAGGAGCTTCAGAGAGTTGGCGGATAGGATCGCAGATATAAGAGGGAAGCTGGGTGTATCGTAATGGACGAAAGGAGCGGTCAGGTGAACGGTATGGTGGAGAGCATACGGGATGTGAAACGCCTGGAAGAAGAGCTTCTGGTCAAGCTTCTTTGGGTGCAGCTGCAAGCTGCCGGCTTCTTTAACCGAGAGCGGCAATCCAAGGAGGAGCTGGCCGGATTGCTGGGCCAATCTCGGCTTTACGACAGATGGTTGGAGACTAGCATCGATTATTTACTTCGCTATGGCTTTATATCGGAGGTTGTCGGCGAATACGTCGTCGATTCGAATCGGAAAGAAGACTATGCAGACGTCTGGGCTCATTGGGATCGGCATTTGGAGCAGTGGAGGCATCACCCGGATTCCGGCGCGCAAATGATCCTTGTCGACGCTGCACTCCGAGCACTTCCGCAGGTGCTGTGCGGAAATACGGCCGCTACGGATATTATATTCCCGAACGGATCGATGACGCTTGTCGAGGGTGTCTACAAAAACAATCATATCGCGGATTACTTCAATAAGATCGTATCGGATCTTACGCTTGCGTTTATTAGGGAACGGGTTCAAGAAGATCCTGCTGTCCGCTTGCGCATTTTGGAAATCGGCGCAGGAACGGGCGGAACAAGCGCACGGGTGCTGGCCGGACTTAAACCGCTGCAGGAGCATATTGCAGAATACTGCTATACGGATATTTCTCAAGCGTTTTTGCTTCATGCCCAGCATGAGTACGGACCGCAATACCCGTTTTTGACCTATCGTCTATATGATGCCCAGAAGCCGGCGGCGGTGCAGGGCCTTGAGGAAGGCGCATTCGATCTTGCGATTGCAACCAATGTGCTGCATGCAACTCGAAATATGAAGACAACGATCCGAAGCGTCAAGACGGTCCTGAAGCGCAGCGGTCTGCTGCTCCTCAATGAAATGAGCAGCAGCAATCTGTTCATCCACCTGACGTTCGGTCTGCTTGAAGGCTGGTGGCTGTATGAGGATCAAGAGCTTCGGATGCCGGGATCACCGGGTTTGACACCCGATTCGTGGCGTTCGCTGTTGGAGGAGGAGGGCTTCCCCGATGTGTTTTTCCCTGCTGAGCATTCACACGGTCTTGGACAGCAGATTATAGCAGCCGAAAGCAACGGTGTAATCCGGATACGAAGTCAAGAGGATGGATCGGATAACGCTGAAGAAGAACAACCCGAGCAGAAGCCGATTGCTCCTACAACGCTGCCCGCCAAAAAGGATGAACAAAGCCAGGAGTTGCTCCGCGAGACGGGCAGAGAACGACTGAAGGCGCTCATCAGCGAAACGCTGAAAATTCCATACCAGCGCATGGAAACATACGTGTCGCTAGAGACATACGGAATCGATTCGATTCTGGTCGTGCAGCTTACGGAAGCACTCCGGCCTTATTTCGCCAAAATAAACAGTACGCTATTTTTCGAGCACTCAACGATTAATGCGCTAGCCGACTATTTGCTGCAAGCCCATCCGGAGGAGATGCTTCGCTTCACGGGAATGGAGAGACAAGCAGTAGGCAGCTCAATTTTAGATACGCAAGAAGTGCCCGATAGCAATCTAGCGCCAGATCGTCATATTGAACCGGCAGCCCTTGAGCCGATCAACGAACAGCAAGCGGTCATCGAAATGTCACAGAGCGAAGCGGCAGGCAAACAGGATGTGGCGATCATCGGCTTGTCCGGACGTTATCCGGGGGCACGGAATGTAGAACAGTTCTGGGAAAACCTTAAACACGGAACAAATTGCGTTACCGAAATTCCATCCGACCGGTGGGATTGGAGACTCTACTACGATGAAGAGCGGGGCAAGGAGGGCGCTGTCTATAGCAAATGGGGCGGATTCCTGGATGATATCGACAAATTCGACCCGCTATTCTTTCAGATTGCGCCCAAGGAAGCCGAAGGAATGGACCCGCAAGAGCGGATTTTTTTGGAAACCGCTTATGCGAGTATAGAGGATGCCGGTTATACCCCGGAACGTCTAAGCCGTTCCGGTAAGGTTGGTGTTTTTGTCGGAGTGATGAACGGCAATTATTCGACTGGGGCGAATTTCTGGTCCATTGCGAACAGGCTATCTTATCTTATGAATTTCCAGGGGCCGAGCCTGGCTGTCGATACGGCATGCTCCTCCTCGCTCACTGCGATCCATCTTGCGCTCGAGAGTATCTATTCCGGTACCAGCGAATGCGCGATTGCAGGCGGCGTTAATTTGATTGTAGATCCCGTCCACTACAAGAGGCTAACTTCAATGAACATGCTCTCCTCCGGTGATCAATGCAAATCCTTCGGTGCACAAGCCGATGGATTCGTCGATGGAGAGGGTGTAGGCGCGGTTGTCCTCAAGCCGTTGCATGCGGCGATTGCGGACGGCGATCATATTTACGGCATCATAAAAGGAAGCATGCTGAATGCCGGCGGCCGGACGAACGGCTATACGGTACCCAGCGCTTCCGCTCAAGCGCAGTTGATCCAAGACGCATTAAAGCGGTCTGGCGTACATCCGGGTGCCGTCAGCTATATCGAAGCTCATGGTACTGGAACGGCGCTCGGTGACCCGATTGAAGTCGAGGGGCTGACGCGAGCATTCTCGCCGCTGGCCGGAGAACAAGGCTATTGTGCGATCGGATCCGTTAAATCGAATATCGGCCACTGTGAGAGCGCGGCCGGCATAGCGGGACTGACCAAGGTGCTGATGCAAATGAAGCATGAACAGCTTGCGCCGACTTTGCACGCGGACGAAGTGAACCCGAATATCGCCTTCGAGCGGACGCCTTTTGCGGTGCAGCAGCGACTGACGGAATGGAAACGGCCCGTCGTTGCCTTGGACGGGGAAACGATCACGTATCCCCGCATCGCCGGCATATCCTCCTTCGGTGCCGGAGGAGCGAATGCCCATCTTGTCGTCCAAGAGTTCACAGAGAAGGCCGAAGACCGTCCGGACTTAGCACAGCACGCTTCAATCATCGTTTTATCCGCGATGAACGAGGAGCGTCTGGAAGCGAACGTCCGCCAATTCGCCGAAGCCATCGGGGCAAAGGCATGGCGGAATGAGGAGCTTGCAAATATTGCGTTTACGCTTCAGATTGGCCGGCAGGCGATGGAGGAACGTTTAGCCTTCACCGCAGCGTCAATTACGGAGCTAAAGGAAAAGCTGGAACAGTACAGGATGTTTGGCGCCGGCCCCGGTATTTATCGCGGACAGGTTAAGCGGGGAAGAAATTCGTTTCAAGCACTGGCTGCGGACGATGATATGCAGACGGCGATTGATGCCTGGTTTGCCAAGGGAAAGTACGGCAAGTTGCTTGATCTTTGGACGAAAGGGTTCGAAATCGATTGGCAGAAGCTCTACGGCAGCAAACCTCCGCGCAGGGTGAGCCTGCCGACTTATCCGTTTGCTAAGGAACGCTATTGGCTCGCTGCTTCTGAACCAGATGCGGTTAAGGTCCCTTTTGAAGTGATGACGTTTCAAGAAACGTGGCAGCCGGCTGAATGGAAGGAAGTGCTGCGCGAACAGCCGCGGACGGTCGTTTGCTTCCTTTCGGATTCACACCGTCAACTAGAGCTGACGGAAGCCGTTAACCACTTAAGTCCGAAGACGAAGCTGGTTTTTGTGTCACGTTACGAGGGCGAAGCGTTGAATACATGGCCGCATTCCATAGATAAGTGGGATTCATCCGGCTTCGAACGTGTGCTGGCGGACGTCAACCGGACAGAGGCGGTAGAAGCCATTCTGTTTTTATGGCCTTTGGAGACAGTGCCTTCAGCGCAAATGACGGACGAACTAACCGCTCTCATCCAAGGGATGCATGCCTCTGGCCTTACGTCGATCAGGCTGCTGGCCGCGGCGGTGTGCTCCACGGATATCGAACGCTGCCATGCGGAGTCTTGGATCGGCTTTGAGCGTTCGATCGGCCCGCTTATGAAGGATGTGCGGATGTCTGTTCATCTCTTTACGGACGGTTTTCAGGTGGAACGCAGTTCGGGCCGCAATCTTTGGGAGTCGTTGTGGACAGAGCTTGGACAGGACAAGGTGCGAAGCTCTTTATATGCAAGGGGAGAACGGCATGTTTGTTCCGTGCGCGAAACCCGGCTTCAGCCGAAAGCGACCAAATTCCGCCGGGGCGGCATTTATCTCATTACAGGCGGCTTCGGCGGAATCGGCATGGTCGTTGCGGAGCATTTGGCCAAAACGTATCAGGCCAAGCTTATCCTGACGGGTCGGTCATCCATTGATGCTCGCAAAAGATCGATGATGAAAAAGCTTGAAGCGGCAGGCGCCGCCGTATTCGCGATCGAAGCGGACGTGTGTGACTATGCCGCCATGAAGCAAGGACTTGTTGAAGCTCGGGCTGCTTTATCGGGAAGCATAAACGGCGTTATCCATGCAGCCGGTACGGAAAGCGGCCGTAGCCTTCTGGAGAAGAATACGGAGCAATTCCACGAAGTCATACAACCGAAGATTACCGGCACGCTCCTGCTCGATGAGCTGCTTCAAGAAGAACGCGAGCTTGATTTTGTTGCTTACTTCTCTTCGATATCCGCTGTACTGGGCGATTTCGGATCGTGCGATTACGCTGTCGGTAACCGGTTCATGACCTCCTACGCGGAGCGGACTTCCCGCGTTCGCATGGGAGATCGACGACATGGCGGGTCGATTGTTTCCATTCAGTGGCCACTGTGGAAGGATGGCGGCATGAGTGTCGGGGATCCGGTTATGACGAAAATGTATCTTCAAGCAAGCGGCCAGCGTGCCTTGGAAGCTGAGCAGGGAATCGCGCTGCTTGAGCTTCTCTTAGCACAAGATGAGCCCAATCATCTTGTGATGGTTGGGAATCGCGGGAGCGTCCGCCGCTCTCTAGGTCTGGAGCCGGCAGCTGAACAGGAAGCGGTAAAGCCGGTGAAGGCGGCGCCGTTGACATCAATCGCGAAGCGGGCAGAACATGCTGAGTCGAATGTAGAGCAGCTGCTGGAGGAAGACCTGAAGGCGCACATCAGTCGAATAGTAGCGATCCCGATTGACCGGATCGACAAGGAACAGTATTTTTCCGATTTCGGCTTCAATTCTATCAGCTTTGCCGAGCTGGCTTCATCGCTGACCAAGCATTACCGCATTGATCTTACGCCAGCCGTCTTCTTCTCCTATCCGACCGTGGAGAAGCTTATCCATTTTTACTTACGGGAGCATCGTGACGACCTGACCGGGTTTTACAAGGACAGATATGAGCTTCGTCCTGATGATGGACTGGATTTTCATCAGGAAGCGGCTGCTCTGGAATCCGTTCATACGGAGCCATCTAAACCGGTTGAAGAACCCGTCGCTGCGGTTGAAACACAAAGCCATCCATTTCCGGAGCCCATTGCGATTATCGGCATGAGCGGACGGTTTCCTGAGGCTCGTTCGGTTGAAGACATGTGGCGTATTCTGCGGGATGGCCGCGATGCGGTTCAGCCGATGCCGGAAGTACGAAGCAATCTCATGAACGGTGAGAGCTGGACGTGCGGATGGGTGCCGGGCGTCAGCGAGTTCGATCCTGCCTTCTTCGAAATCTCTCCGCGCGAGGCGGAGCTGATGGACCCAAGGCAGCGGCTGTTATTGCAGGAGTCGATGCGAGCGCTGGAGGATGCAGGATACGGGAGCAAGCAGCTGCGGGAAGGAAATATCGGCGTATTTGTCGGAGCTGAGGATGGCGACTACCAGTTTATCGCTAAAGGGGCAGGCAGCGTGACATCCACGAACAATGCGATTCTGGCATCTCGCCTTTCGTACTTCCTTAACCTGAGCGGACCTGTTATGTCGATCAATACCGCATGTTCCTCCGGGCTGGTCGCCGCCCATCAAGCATGTGTCAGCCTTCGCAACCGCGAATGCGATACGGCTATCGCCGCGGGTGTTAACCTTATGCTGACACCGTTGTATTTGAACGGGATGAGGGAAGCGGGCATGCTCTCGCCGGACGGCAAATGCTATGCCTTTGACAACCGGGCGAACGGTATGGTACCGGGCGAGGCGGTCGTGGCCGTCGTGATGAAAAGATTGTCTTTGGCGGAGAAAGATGGCGATCCGATTTATGCTGTCATCCGCGGCAGCGGCATCAATTATGATGGCAAAACGAACGGAATTACGGCGCCGAATGCGGCAGCGCAGGCCCGCCTCATCCGTTCGGTGTACGAGCAGGCCGGCGTGAATCCGGAGCAGGTCGAGTATATCGTTACGCATGGAACGGGTACAAAGCTGGGGGATCCTGTCGAAATCCACGCGCTTCAGGAAGCGTTTAAAGGGGCAGCGTTGAACGAAAGTACATGCGCGTTAACCTCTCCCAAAACTAATTTTGGTCATAGCTTCGCAGCTTCAGGCCTAGTCAGCCTCGTTAATCTCGTCCAGGCGTTCCGTCATGAGACGATACCTGCAAGTCTTCATATGGATAAGGAAAACGATTATATACGATTTGAAGGGAGCCCGTTCTATGTGAACCGCGAGCCGAGGCCATGGCGTTCCAGCTCAGGCGCGCCGTTAACTGGTGCCGTAAGTGCGTTCGGTATGAGCGGTACGAACGCCCATTTCGTCCTTCAGAGCTACAACGAGAAGCGGCACAGCAGCTATTCCGGTCAAACAGCGTATTATATGCTTCCCCTTTCAGCAAAGAGCGAGGATGCGCTTTTGCGGAGAATAGACGATATGCGGCATTACATGGCGAGCCAGCCTGCATCGGTGGAATTATCACAAATTTGCCTTACGCTTCTTGAAGGCAGACAGCCGTTTGCTTATCGCTGCGTAATCGTTGCCTCCAGCAAGGAGGAAGCGGTAGAAGCCTGGTTGGCTACGGCTGAGAAGCGGTCTGGCCCGCACATTTTGTTCGGACAAGTAGAACGGATGTTTAAAGCTGACAAGGCGAAGGAGCAGGAAAGGGTCGATTGGCTTCATAAAATCCAGTCTATGGACAAGGCTTCGAGTGAATACCGGGGAGCATTGATCGCGCTGGCCGAGTTATACTGCCAAGGCTATAGCCTAGACGGGGATTTATTATTCGGGGACGAGATGCAAAGTCGTATCCATTTGCCAGTATATCCGTTCTCTCGGGACCACTATTGGGTGCCGGGAGAACCGCTTGAGGTCTCAAGCGGTGCTTCCGCAGACTCCCTTAAGCCCGATACGACACGTTTGCTCTGCAAAGAATGGATAGAAGAAAAGGCATCGGCCGACGGTGAACCGCCAGGTAAAGTCGCTATTGTTACTGAGGATGGAACCCGCGAGCTTGTGATGGAGCTTAAATCGAGGCTTCCCGGCGCTGTCGTCCTTCATCCTCGTCAACTCGATGAGATGACAGCGGGAGAGGTAGAGGAGATGGATTTCGATGCTTGCATTGACCTTTTAGGCTGCAGCAGCGAAGCGGATCGGAACCTGGAAGGATTGCCTTGGCTCCAGCGGCTAATAGATGTAAGACGAAGCAAAGGGATCAAATTGATCGGCGTAACGAAAGGTCTTGAGCGATTCCGCAGCGATACTGTGCGATTATCTGGAGCTTGCAGAGCCGGACTATACCGTATGCTGCAAAGCGAATACGCCAATATTCATTCCAGACATGTCGATCTGGATGCTATGGATAATGGTAAAGCCTGGGCGGAACAATTGATTGCTGAACTGCATTGTAACAGCGAGTGGCCGGAAATTTGTTACCGCAAATCCGTGCGTTACCGCGCATACCTACGGGAGCAAGAGACGGTACAGAATGCCAAGCCGTTTTCGTGGCCGGAGGGGCATGTGCTGTGGATTACCGGCGGAACGCGGGGACTAGGTGCATTGTGTGCACGCCATTACGTTGAAACCATGGGCGTGAAAAGGCTTGTCCTGCTCGGAAGAGAAGCGCTGCCTCCCCGGGAAGCATGGGAATCCGAGGCGGTCCGGACTTCACCAATGGCGAATAAGATCCGTTTAGTCAAGGAATTGGAGAAGATAGGGGCTGACGTGCGGACGCTCGCCATCCCGCTAACGGATACAGGTGCACTAAAGCAGGCACTTCTTGATATTCGAGATGAATGGGGACCGGCAGGAGGCGTGATCCACTGCGCGGGCGTCGGCGATCGGGAGTATCCGGCTTTTGTTCACAAGCCAACCTCTGTTATACGGCAGGTATTGGAGCCGAAAGTGGAAGGCTTAATGTCCGTATGGGAATGTTTCAAGGATGAGCCGCTTGCCTTTTTTGCTCTATTCTCGTCCGTATCGGCGGTTGTTCCATCGCTGGCTGCGGGACAAAGCGATTATGCGATGGCCAATTCGTTTATGGATTATTTCGCGCAGGCTCATGCGAATCAAAAGCCCATTATCAGCATTCAGTGGCCGAGCTGGAAAGAATCAGGCATGGGCGAGGTGCAAAGCGGCGCCTTCCTTGCCACCGGTATGCACAGCCTGACCGACCGGGAAGGGCTGAGATTGCTTGATCATATAATTGCAAAGCCGCCGGGAGCGGTCGTTTTGCCTGCTGTCGTTCAACCTGATAAGTGGCAGCCGGAGAGTCTGCTTATGCGACGGCTTGAAAGCAGCCTCACCACGCGGAATCCCGCTTCCGGCCCATCGGAAGTGCGTTTGGAGTCACAAGCATCGCTGCCGGGAGCCGTACGTTCATGGCTGTTGGATTTATTTGCAGCGGAATTGAAGCTTGAGCGATCCAAGCTGGAGCTTCACATACCGATTCAGGATTATGGTGCAGACTCGATCATATTGGCGCAATTAATTCGGACAATAAGCCGCACCGTAGGCAAGGATATCGACCCATCGGTGCTTTACGAGCATACGACCATTCAGTCGCTCGCAGATTGGTTGACGGCCTCATACGGCGAGCCGCTGACCCGGGAATTGCTGTCGGGGGGCCAGGAGTGCCAGGAGCATGAACAGTCAATGCCAATTCATGATTTTAGCGATGCTCCTTCCATGCCTGAAGCGGAGATCTCCCGTCAGTCGATTCATCAGGAACGAATCGGCGAGGAGGGTATAGCGGTCGTCGGGATGTCCTGCCGATTTCCGGGAGCGAAGGACTTGACCCATTATTGGTCGCTGCTCACGGAAGGCCGAAGCGCGATACGGCCGGTTCCGAAGGAACGATGGGGGAGCGACCAGCTTTATTATGCAGGGCTGCTGGATGCGCTTCGCCATGCCGATCCGTCGTTTTTTCATATTCCGGACGAGGATGCCAGAGCGATGGACCCGCAGGCACTACTCATCTTGGAGGAAAGTGTAAAAGCGCTTCATCACGCAGGGTATAACCGTGCGGACGTAAAAGGAAAGGCCGTTGGCGTTTATATCGGTGCCAGAACCCAGTATTGGCCGGGCGAGGAACTGCTCCTTCAAACGAGAAATCCGATCGTCGCGGTCGGCCAAAATTACTTGGCTGCTAATATATCCCGTTTCTTTGACCTAAGGGGTCCCAGCATGGTGATCGATACGGCTTGTTCCTCTGCCTTGACCGGGATGAGCATGGCCATTCAAAGCCTGCGGAGCGGGGATACGGTGTCCGCATTGGTGGGAGGGGTCAGCCTGCTGAACAGCGACTTCTCGCACAAACTATTCGGTCAGCGCGGCATTCTGAGCAAAAGCTCGACATTTCACGTCTTTGACGGCAGGGCTGATGGCGTTGTACTCAGTGAAGGCGCCGGCGTTGTCCTGTTAAAAACAGTGAAGCAGGCGCTGGCTGACGGAGACCGCATCTACGCCGTTATCAAGGGAATCGCCGTAAATAACGATGGGAGAACCGCGGGGCCGGCGGCTCCAAATATGCAGGCGCAGAAGGACGTCATGCTCGCTGCCTTAAAGAAGAGCGGCAGAAATCCGTCTGACGTTTCTTATATCGAAACGAACGGCTCAGGCTCGGAAGTAACCGATCTGTTGGAGCTCAAGACGATTCAGCAGGTTTATGGAAACGGTGGAAATGCCGCTATCGCCTTGGGCTCCATCAAGCCTAATATCGGTCACCCGCTAAGCGCCGAAGGGATTGCGAGCTTCATTAAGGTTGTGCTGATGCTCGATCATGACCAGTTTGTACCGTTTTTATCGGGCGAGCTGCCGATGCAGCACTTTGATTTGGAAGCGTCCCCGTTTTTCTTTCACCGAGAAACGAAGAACTGGAGTGAATCGGTTCGAACAGCGGCGATAAACTGTTTTGGCGACGGAGGCACCAATGTTCATGCGGTTATAGAATCTTGGCAGGAAGAGCGCTCAGGCGATGCCATACGGAAGCCGCTGCCTTGGCCAGAAGAATGGCAGGAGTGCGGAAAACCGGTCAGCGTATCATCGTCTGATTCGCAGACGGTTAAGAGCCGAACGAATATATGGAAAATGAAAGCGGAAGAGCGGAAGGTCAGCAGTCCGAAATCATTCTGGGGCGGAACTAAACCCAAATAACCCCATAGGGCTTAGGGGTAGCGCATTCAAGGGGGACTATTTCATGAAAGAACAATTTTTATTAAGCAGCGATCATCCGATCCTGAGCAACCATAAAGCCTTTGGTCAGGAACTGCTGCCCGGTCCGGCTTATGTCGACCTGATCTACCAAGTATTTCGGGATAACGGGTACGATTGGAGAGAGCTGGAGCTTTGCCATGTATCGATTTATCATCCCTTGGCGGTGGGTCACGATTACGAGGTGCTGATCGATATTGTTGTGGAAGAGAAGGAAGCGGGATGCTGGAGCATCGTTATAGAAGGCCGCGAATCGCGGGATGGAGCGGTCAGCCTGGAGGCGAAACGATATGCCGAAGCCCAAATGCGGAAGATTCAACCCGTTTCATTTGATAAGACGATCAATCTCGGGCAAGCCATGAATCAGGCGGATGCTTCCGTCGATCTAGAGGAGGTCTATGCGCAGTTTCGTGCGCTAGGCCTCATCCATACCGGAATGATGAAAGCAGAAGGGCAAACCTTCCAAACCTCAACAGGCGTGCTCATCGAGCTTGCATTGGATCGCAATTCGCGCGACAGCGCCGAAGCCGTGCTGTTTCATCCCGTCTTGTTAGATGCAAGCGGTGCAGGTGCCTCGATATTGCTGCGAACGCATGTCGGGGAAGAGCAGCAATTGTTTCTGCCCTTATATATTGAATCCTTTCGTGCGGAGCAGCTCATTCAAGAGCGCTGCTATACACAGGTTCTCGCTTCCAGTGTTCAACGAAAGAACGAATTGCTCAGCATGACGCTGGAGCTATTCGACAGCAAGGGCCGCAAAGTAGCAGAAATGAAAAACTACACGGTGAAGCTGGTGAGGGCGGCATCCGGGATCGGTTCATCTGCCGTCTCCGGAGGTGGAGATGACCCGTCCGTCACAGTACCGGCACCGGCTCCAGTCAAAGCGGGGCATGCTCTCAGTGGGGAGCGCACTCCCGCCGTTCAGGCGGCCGTTTTTCTGGCCGGCATCTTGGCTGAGCGCTTGAATATGGCTGAAGCGGATATCGATCGGAACGCGGGCTATTATGAGATGGGATTGGATTCCCCAGGCTTGCTGGAGATGGTTAAGAGAATTGAAGCGAAGGTAGGCGTATCGCTTCCGCCTACGCTGCTTTTTGAATATACGACGATTGCAGACCTATCCGTTTACTTGGCCGAACACTACGCTTCGGCATTCGCGGATGAAAGCTTCGCACCGGCACCGGGCGATGGAATCGATGCCTCCCGATTGCAGCTTGAAGAACATCGGGACAACAGGATGACACCTGCAGATTCCAGCAGCCGCGCAGAGGCATCAACATCGCAAGAAGAGGATATTGCAATCATCGGAATGTCAGGCCGTTTTCCAGAGGCAAGCGATCTCCGCGAGTTTTGGCAAAATCTGAAGGACGGCAAAGACTGCATCAGCGAAATTCCCCCTTCACGATGGGATTGGAAACAGTTTGAAGACTTAAAGTCTCCTTCGGGCAAAGGGGTTTCCAGATGGGGCGGCTTCATTGATGACCCGGATTGCTTTGATGCGCCGTTCTTTCGCATATCGCCTCGCGAAGCGGAATTCATGGACCCGCAGGAGCGGATTTTTCTTGAAACCTGCTGGGAAGCCATTGAAGATGCTGGATACCGTCCGTCCAGCCTCGTAACGCCAAGAGGACCGAACAAACGGAACCTTGTCGGCGTGTTCGCCGGTATTATGCATAAGGATTATGCGCTACTCGGGTCGGATCTTATGGCGCAAGGCGTGCTATTCCCGCTTTCTTTGAGCTACTCGTACGTGGCGAACCGGGTTTCCTATTCGCTTAATTTCCATGGCCCCAGTCTGGCAGTCGATACGCTGTGCTCCGCATCGCTGACAGCTGTCCACATGGCAGTAGAGAGCATCCGGCGCGGAGAATGTGAAGCTGCAATTGCGGGCGGTGTCAACTTGTCGCTTCACCCCGGCAAATATAAAACGTTCGGCATGGCCAACATGCATTCGAGCGACGGTTATTGCCGCACGTTCGGTAAAGACGGCGACGGATTCACATCCGGAGAAGGGATTGGCGCGGTCGTACTAAAACCGCTCAGCGCGGCCGTCAAGGATGGCGATCAGATATATGCCGTTATCAAAGGCAGTTCAATCAACCATGTGGGTACGGTTAGCGGCATTACGGTGCCCAGTCCGGTTTCGCAAGCTGAATTGATTGAAGACTGCCTGAATAAGACTAATATTCATCCGAGAACGATCAGCTATATGGAAGCGCACGGCACAGGCACGTCGCTCGGCGATCCCATCGAAATCCAAGGACTGGTTAAAGCTTATTCCCGCTACACGGATGACCGTCAATATTGCGCTATCGGTTCGGTCAAATCCAACGTCGGTCACGGCGAGTCCGCCGCCGGGGTTTGCGGATTGATTAAGGTTGCGCTACAGATGCATCATAAAACGTTAGTGCCGTCGCTACATTCCGGCGAAACGAATCCATATATCGATTTTGAGCAATCGCCATTCTATATCCAGCGACAGGTAGAACAATGGGAGCAGCCTCGGCTGATCGAAGCAGGAAAGGAAACGGTATACCCGAGAAGGGCAGGGATCAGCTCCTTTGGCGCCTACGGCTCAAATGCGCATGTCATTCTAGAGGAATGGGTGCCGCAGCAGGCTTCTTCCGCGAGCGGCGAGCCGTCTGCCGTCATTGTGCCGTTATCGGCCAAAAATGAAGATCGCTTAAAAGCGTATGCGGATCGGTTAGCGCGGTTCCTTGCAGATGAGGCTGGATACGTGGCTAGCGTTAAGGAAATGGAATCACAGAGCGGGCTGGCAGCCAATATTCTGCGAATGGTTTCAACTGTTCTGAAGGTGGAAGAACAAGACATCGATTTCGATCAAGACTGGTCGGAATACGGCATGGAGACGGCTCACCTGTCTGCTGTCCGGGATCAACTGCTGCGGGAATATGAAATCGAGAGCGAAAGCATCGATTGGTACGAGCTTCGATCAATCTCTGATGCCGCCGAATCGCTGCATCTGATCCTGAATCGCAATCGTCATGCGGAAGGCGGGGCATCTCAGGAGATGAGCTTGTCGTCCATTGCGTATACGCTACAGACCGGACGCGAAGCAATGGAAGAGCGGGTTGTCTTTCTAGTCAGCAGCATCCGGGAACTGGCCGAGAAATTGAAAGCATATGCGGATGGTAAACCTTCCATTCCGAACTGCTGGAGAGGTCAGCTGAAGAAGAAGTCCGGCGTGTTGGTGGAAGTGACGAAGACGGACGACCGTTGGTTCACAGAAGGAAACATGGCTGAAATAGCACAGTGTTGGGCTCAGGGCGGCGATATCGAATGGGGACGGCTTTACCGTGCCGATAAACCGAGAAAAATGCATCTTCCGACCTATCCTTTTGCGAAAAACCGATACTGGCTGCCGGTTGCGGCGAAACCGCAGGACAGCCTGCCAACAGCGGTACAGCAAGCAGGAAGCACAACCAAAGCGGCAAGTCCGATCTCGCCTCAGGGAGAAAGCTCAGCCGTAATTGACGCTAACCAACGTATCGTGGAAGCTGACGCAGGTGCCGGTTCGCAGGATATGCTGCGGCAGTTTACTCCGGTGTGGGATACGTTCACCGTTGAGTCGGAAGGCGACTTTTTCCCTGCCGTAACGGAACGGATCGCTGTATTTGGTCTCTGCAACGAACGTTTCGCGCAAATCCTAGCCCTATATCCGGGTTCCGTAAATTTGGGTAATGACGAAGACGCATCCGTGGCTGATATCAAGCGGAAGATTTCCGGCTTTGAGGATATCGGACATTTTATATGGGCAGTTCGTGATCCTGCTGCTAATGACGGTGTCTTGGACGATGCGCTGATTACCGCTCACAATCAGACTACGCTCAGCTGCTTCCGGTTTATTCAAGCGCTGTTGCAATCCGGCTACGGTTCAAGGCCCGTCGGTCTCACGGTCATCACGACCCAGGCCCAAGCGGTATACAAGAAAGACATCATAAAACCGGCACAGGCAGGCGTTCACGGACTGATCGGCTCGCTTGCTAAAGAATATCCAAACTGGATGATTCGTCTTATCGACTTGGAGTCGGATTCGACATGGCCGGTGTCCGAGATGTTCCGGGTCCCTGCAGACCGGAAAGGCGGGGCTGCAGTATACAGAGGGCGTGAGTGGCACCGTATGCAGCTAATTCCAACTGTTCTTCCCACTCCGAAGGCGCCGGTGTACCGGAATGGAGGCGTATATGTCGTCATCGGCGGCGCCGGCGGGATCGGCAGCGTATGGTCGGAGTATATGATTCGTACCTATCAAGCGCAAATCGTATGGATTGGCCGCAGCCCGATGAATGACGCTATTCGAACCAAAATTCACAGTTTTTCAGATCGTGGTCCCGAGATTCGGTATTGGAGTGCAGACGCATCGGATATCCATTCGCTCTCGCAGGCTTATGCCGAGATTAAGCAGCGCTTTGGCTCTGTAAACGGCGTCGTCCATTCGGCAATGGTATTAAACGAGTACAGCTTGGCTGAAATGGATGAGGTTGCTCTTCAAGCTGCGCTCTCCGCTAAAGTTGATGTGAGCGTCAGGATGGCGCAGGTATTTCACGAGGAACGGCTGGATTTCGTACTTTTCTTCTCGTCGCTCATCAGCTTCATTAAGAATCCGCAACAGGCTCATTATGCGGCCGGTTGCGTCTTTAAGGATGCTCTCGCGCACTTGCTGGCACAGCAGTGGTCTTGCAGCGTGAAAGTGCTGAACTGGGGATTCTGGTCAAGCGACAAGGTCGAGGATACGGAACAATACCGGATGCTGCAGGAGCTTGGAATCGGGCTGATCGAGCCGGAGGAAGCGATGCAGGCGATCGAGAGAGTGCTTGACCAGCCGCAATTGCAGCTGGCTGTCATGAAAACGACGAAGCCGATCCCCGTCGAAAGCATGAATCCCAAAGAAGAAATTACGGCTCTTGCTGCAGGGCAGCGGTCAGCTGAAGCAGGCCGAAGCCTGCCTGCCGCCTCTGAGCGACCCGATATCGGACAGCTGAAGCGTGAGAACGCGGAGAAGACGGATGAGATGAACGCACTTCTTGGCAGGCTGTTGTTCGTGCAGCTTCGACAAACGGGGTTATTCGCTTCCGGAACGTTCGATCTGAAACAGGCAATGGCTGTTTCAGGAATCGCCGAAGAGCTGTATGCCGAATGGCTGAGTCAGAGCGTTACTGTTCTCGTAGAGCTCGGGCTGCTGTCCCGCAGCGGCCATCTTCTGTCGGTTACGTCAGTCACGGCAAGCACCGAACACGGGACGGTATGGGAGCAGTGGAGGCAGCATACCGCTAAATGGCGGGAGGACGAGAAAACAAGAGCGCAAATCGTATTGGTAGAAACAACGCTGAAGTCCTTGCCGGCCGTCCTTACAGGGAAATCCGCAGCGACCGACGTGCTCTTTCCGAACTCGTCAATGGAACTTGTAGAGGGGATTTACAAGAGCAATCCGGTAGCCGATTATTTCAACGATGTAGTGGCCGAGGCAACCCTGCGTGTAGTCAGACAGCGTGTACAGGAAAATCCGCAGGCGCAAATTCGTATTCTGGAAATCGGCGCGGGCACAGGCGGTACGTCTGCGGGCGTGCTTGCCAAGCTTGCTCTCTATAAGACTCATATTGCGGAATACTGCTATACCGATCTATCCAAAATGTTCCTGCTCCATGCGCAGAAGGAATACGGCCCTAGCTATCCGTTCCTGACGTACCGCACGTTCAACGTAGAGCAAGCTCTTGCGCAGCAAGGCGTTGATGCCGGTCGGTATGATCTTGTCATAGCCGCGAACGTCCTTCATGCTACGCGTAACATGCGGACGACGGTTCGCAACGCCAAAGCGGCATTAAAGCCCGGAGGATGGTTGCTTTTAAATGAAATTAGCAGCAGCGCCCTATTTACCCATCTTACGTTCGGACTGCTGGAAGGCTGGTGGCTGTATGACGATCCCGGCATTCGGATCCCGGGCAGTCCGGCGCTCTCGCCCGAAAGCTGGCAGCAGCTGCTTGATAGGGAGGGCTTCGGTGCGATCGGCTTCTTGGCCCGGGATCATCACGACCTGGGACAGCAAATCGTTGCGGCGCAAAGCGATGGAATCATCAGGCAGTCTAGAGGGGAACAACGGAAAGGAATAAGCGCTCAGCAGTCTGCGACCCAATCCGTTTCAACATTGACGAAAGAGCGGGGTGATGCAGCACATGCGGATTCCAGAAGCGAAAGAGAAGACAGCTTATTTGCCTTGAATGAGCAGATGCTCCAGGATGAAATCAAATCGTTGATCGCTTCCCAGCTGGCGGAAACGCTGAAGCTGGATGCGTCATCGCTCGATATGGATGACTCTTTCGCAGACTACGGGCTTGATTCCATTTCCGGTGTGCATATCGTCAATACGCTTAACGAACGTTTGCAGATTGAGATGAAGACGACCATTCTTTTTGACTACAGTTCGATCAATCAACTGGCCGGTTATTTGCTGTCTGCGCATAAAGAGGCTGTCGTGTCCGCATTTAGCGACCGACTCGCTGCCGTTTACGAGCAAGGTTCAATTCCTCTTGAAAGGGAGGAGCAAGCTGTCCATTTCGAATCCTTGCAAACGAAGGCGTCCGCGCAGCCGGCCGAGGCAGCTGTATCCGTTCGGGCTGCGGAAGCAGCAGTTAAAGAGCCAATCGCCATAATCGGAATGAGTGGCCGTTTTGCCAAATCGAACACGCTGGATGAATTGTGGGACCATTTGGCTCAAGGTCATGATCTTGTTGAAGAAGTTACCCGGTGGGATCTATCAAAGTATGCACCCAAAGGCATGCCTTACTGCAATCACGGCAGCTTCTTGGATGAGATCGATAAGTTCGATCCGTCCTTCTTTAATATTTCCGGACTCGAGGCTACCTATATGGATCCGCAGCAGCGCATGTTCCTGGAGGAATCATGGAAGGCGCTGGAGGATTCGGGTTATGCGGGCCAGAGCGTAGAGGGTCGTGCCTGCGGCGTATATGTCGGCTACAATATCGGCGACTATGTGCACCATATCGGAGACAACTCGCCTCCGCAAGCGATGTGGGGGAATGCTCCATCCATTATTCCTGCCAGAATCGCCTATTATTTAAATCTGCAGGGCCCTGCCGTTACGGTGGATACCGCCTGCTCCAGCTCGCTCGTATCCATCCATCTTGCCTGCCAAGGCTTATGGACCGGAGAGACCGAGATGGCGCTGGCAGGGGGCGTGTTTGTCCAAACGACGCCAACGTTTTATATCAATTCCAACCGGGCCGGCATGCTGTCTCCTTCGGGCAAATGTCACACGTTCGATAATCGGGCGGACGGCTTCGTGCCTGGCGAAGGGGTCGGGGTCGTCGTGCTAAAACGGCTGAAGGATGCCATTGCCGACGGCGATCATATCCACGGGGTTATTAAGGGGTCGGGCATTAACCAGGACGGGACGACAAACGGCATTACCGCTCCAAGCGCCAATTCGCAGGAACGGCTGGAAAAGTCCGTCTATGAGCGTTTCGCCATTCATCCGGAGCAGATTCAAATGGTGGAGGCGCATGGCACCGGAACCCGTCTCGGCGATCCGATCGAGTTCGAAGCATTGAACAGTGCCTTCAGCCATTACACGGATAAAAAGCAGTTCTGCGCGATCGGCACAATAAAAACGAATATTGGTCATACAACTGCAGCTGCAGGTGTCACAGGCGTTTTCAAAATTTTGCTGTCGCTGCGAAACCGGCAAATCCCGCCTTCCTTGCATTATGAGACGGGCAATGCGCATATCAAGTTTTCCAGCAGCCCGTTCTATGTCAATACGGAGATTAAAGATTGGGCGGTTCCACCGGGCTCAAGGCGGATTGCAGCCACCAGCTCCTTCGGCTTCAGCGGCACCAATGCGCATATGGTCATTGAGGAGGCTCCAGCTCCTTTGCGCATGCATGCATCGAGGCCGTTTTATCTCATTACGCTGTCAGCCCGCAGCCGGGAACAGCTGAAGCAGCAAGCCGAGAGGCTGTTGGAGCATTGCCAGCGGGTACCTGGCATTGATGCGGGAAACATCAGCTATACACTGCTGGTTGGGCGCCGTCACATGAATCACAGGTTGGCCTTTATCGTCAAAGACGCTGAAGAGCTAAAACAGCTGCTCTCCAACTGGCTATCGCGCGGTAAAACGGCGCAGGTGTACGTATCTGAGTTAGCGGAAAACGACGTTCGCGAGCAGCAATCGTTAAAGCGGTTCGGCAATGCCGCGATCGAGAGCTGCCAAACTTGCACGAATCCAGGCTTGTATCTGGAGCATCTGTCCACGGCAGCCGAATTGTATGTTCAAGGCTATGCGCTGAATTACAGTCAGCTGTTTGCCGGCGACTCCTATTCGCGTGTTCCGCTTCCGACGTATCCGTTTGCCAAAGAGCGTTACTGGGTTTCGAATACTGACTATCCGCCGCAGGATCCACAAAGACGCGAACCTATGAAAGCGTCTAGCGAATCTTTGCCTCTGAACCTTCAGGGCGCTTCGTTGAAGGACACTTCAGGTCTATTGTTTCAAACGGTTCTGACGGGGACGGAGTTTTTCTTGACGGATCATTCAGTTCGAGGTCGAAAGGTGCTGCCTGCCGTCACCTATCTGGAGATGGCGCGGGCGGCTGTGACGGCAGCATGCGAAAAAGGATCAGGTCCGCCAACGTCACCCGTCTTACTGCGGCATATCGGATGGGCACAGCCAATCGTCGTGGAAGATCGTTCCGTCACGGTGAACATTCATCTGCAGCGTAATTCCGAAGTGGACTTGGACTTCTTCTTCGAAATTTATACGGAAGCATCGGGTCATCCGGCGGGAAGAACGGTTCACTGTCAAGGAACAGCGGCATTAGGCGAATCCGTTCAAGTGCCGCATACCGAATTGCTCGAAGAACATCAGGCTAGATGTGACGTCGGACTCATCATCGGCGCCCAATGTTATGACATGCTTGGCCGGCTGGACATGGATTACGGACCTGGCCATCGTGCTATTGACCGAATCCAGGTCGGTAAAGGCGAGCTGCTGGCCCGTTTGGAAATTGCGGCTTCCGCCTTGTCCACACTGGAGCATTATGTGCTTCATCCGGGCATGATCGATTCGGCGCTGCAAGCATCAATCGGAATGGCCGCATTACCTTTAGATTCGGAAGGAGGAACCGGCTCGGAAGGAGCATTAAGGCCAGGACTTCCTTATGCACTGGACCGTTTGGTGATATTGGGGCCAAGTACAGCGGTCATGTGGGCATGGATTCGAAGAAGCTCCGGAAGCATTGCATCAGGGGCGATTCAAAAGCTTGATATCGACATCTACGATGAGCATGGAAAACACTGCGCGATACTGCAAGGCCTCTCTTCGCGTCAATTGGAAGTGGAAGAGGAAGCGGCTATGTCTATGGAAGAAGACGCTCCGCTTCTATGGAATCCGGCATGGGCCGAACGCAATGATGAAGACCGAAGCGAAGCGTGCACAATCACCCGGCGGTATATGTATCTGCTGGAAGAAAACCAAAGCATGAACGCGCAGCTGGCCCGAGCGTTCCCTGAGGCGGCGTGCAAGGTGCTGAAAGCAGAAGGGCCGGTGATCGAGAAACGGTATGCCGGCTATGCGGAGCAGCTCATGGTTGACATTCAGAAGATCTTAAGGGACAAGTTTGGCGGTCAGACACTGATCCAGCTGCTGATCCCCGCTTCCGGTGAGCAGCAGCTATACGCCGGATTAGCCGGTATGTTGAAGACGGCGCATCTGGAGAATCCGAATGTATGGTGCCAGTTAATCGAATTCGATGCAACTGTCTCATCCGATCAACTGCTTTCCTTTATAGAGATTGACGGCCGTCATCCATCGGTCAGCCATATTCGCTATGAAGGAAGCCGGCGGTATGAAGCGGTAATCGAAGGCCTGAATACGGCGGACGTTGTGGTGGAAGCGCCGTGGAAGGACAGAGGCGTCTACCTCATCACCGGCGGTGCCGGGGGACTTGGATTGATCTTCGCACAGGATATCGCTAGGAAATCCCGTGAAGCGGCAATCATTCTAACCGGAAGGTCAGAGCTTGACCATAACCGTCAGTCCCAATTGGAAACGATTCGCGAGTTAGGCGCACACGTGGAGTATCATACCGTAGATGTTCGCAAGGAATCGGACATGGCGGCACTGATGAGTGGAATTGTAGCACGACATGGCCGATTGAACGGCATCCTTCATGCTGCGGGTATGAAGAAGGATAGCTTCCTGATCCATAAAACAACAGACGATTTGATTGCTGTCTTGGGACCTAAAGTGGATGGGCTCATCGCATTGGACAAAGCAACAAGCGGGCTGGAGCTCGACTTCTTTATTCTGTTTTCCTCGCTTTCCGGATGCCTCGGAAACTATGGGCAGGCGGATTATGCGGCAGCAAACGGGTTTATGGATGCCTTCGCCGCTTATCGGAATGAGCTGGCAGCGGCTGGCCAGCGGCAAGGACATACGCTTTCGGTGAATTGGCCGCTGTGGCAGGAAGGCGGCATGACCGTCGATCCCGCAACGGAAGCGATGATGGAGCAGCGTGTGGGAATGAAAGCGATGCAGAGCCAGCAGGGCATTCAAGCGCTTTACGCTGCGCTAGCAAGCGGGAAGCACCAAGTTGCGGTGACGAACATGGCTTTGAGCACAACGCCGCTCAAGGAAGAGTTGGCGACAGCGCAGCAAGCTCCCGCGGCCGAGTGGCAATCAGATAGAGATAACCTGCTCGGACCAGACGAGCTGTATGAGAGAACGATGCACTACTTAAGGGAGACCCTGTCATCCTATATACGCATGCCGCTGCATCGTATGGATACCAAGACTTCTTTCAGCAAGTTTGGCATTGACTCGATTATGGCGATGCAGCTTACGGCACAGCTTGAGAATGAATTAGGCTCGCTGCCGAAGACCTTGTTCTTCGAGTATGAAAATATACAAGCGCTGAGTGAATATCTTCTCGGTCATTATGAGCGTGAGCTCCGTCGGTTGCTTGCGCCCGAGCCTACGCAAGTGATAACAAAGACAGCTTCACCGGTCTTAGCGGCTGCTCATTTATCCGTTACGCCGGCTCCAGCGGCGACAAAACCAGTGTTAAAGCCAGCGACGCTTATCCGCGAGGAGATATCCGAGCGTCAACCTGCGTCCGATATCGCGATCATCGGATTGTCGGGCCGCTATCCGGGAGCGGACGATTTAGACCAGTTCTGGGACAATTTGAAGAGCGGGAAGGATTGTATTGAAGAAATACCCACTGTTCGTTGGCAAAGCGGCAAGTATTATGATCCTGAGAAAGGCAAGCCGGGCAAGAGCTACTGTCAATGGGGCGGGTTTCTGAAAGATATTGATCAATTCGATCCGATCTTCTTCCAACTATCACCCCTGGAAGCGTCTTATATAAACCCGCAAGAGCGGCTGTTTCTCGAGTCCGTATGGAACACGCTAGAGCAAGCGGGATATACAAGCCAGACGCTTGAGCATGAGTACGGCAGCAAGGTCGGCGTGTATGCCGGTTGTATGTACAATCATTATCATTTGCTTAATAAGGACCCGGCGAAGGAGCCGCTTCTTGCTCTGTCCTCTTATAGCTCCATCGCCAACCGGGTGTCCCATTTCTTTAATCTCAAAGGTCCGAGCATCGCTGTCGATACGATGTGCTCTTCCTCGGCGGTCGCGATCCATATGGCATGCGAAAGCTTGCGGAAGGGTGAATGCGAGCTGGCGATCGCCGGCGGCGTCAATCTTTCGCTTCATCCGCAAAAGTATGTCGGCTTAAGCATGTCTCGTTTGGCTGGCAGTCATCCTGGAAGCAGAAGTTTCACGGACGGGGACGGTTATTTGCCATCGGAAGGAGTCGGTTCGGTCCTATTAAAACCGCTAGTCAAAGCCATCGAGGATGGTGATTCCATATTAGCGGTGATTAAATCAACCGCCGTCAATCATGGCGGACAGACAAACGGCTACGGAGCGCCGAATCCGAATGCGCAAGCCCAACTGATGGAAGAAAGCATGCGCCAGGCCGACATAAAACCAGAGTCAATCAGCTATATCGAGTGTGCGGCTAACGGGTCATCCATCGGCGATGCAGTTGAAATGGCGGCGATGAACAAGGTGTACCGCAGCCATTCCGGTACGAAGCGTGCTCTGCCGATTGGGTCCGTCAAATCCAACATCGGGCATGGGGAAGCTGCCTCGGGCATCGCCCAATTAGCAAAAGTCGTTCTTCAGTTAAAGCATCGGCAGCTTGTTCCGACAATCGGCTCGGACACAGCCTTGAATCCGAATTTACGCCTTGAGGAAACGAATTTCCGTATTCAGCGGCGTTTAGAGGACTGGCAGCAGACGGAAATTGAAGCGCCACATGGCGGGAAATTCCCGCTTCGCGCGGCGATCAGCTCCTTTGGTGCCGGCGGTACGAATGCTCATCTGATTGTCGAGGAATATGTGCCGCCTGTTGAAGAGCCGTCTGTACAGGAAACTGGAAATCAATTATTGATCCTTTCGGCCAAAAGCCGGGAACGTCTGAAGGAAGCCGTGTACCATGTACGTCAGTATGTGAAGCGGAACGAGGAGCTTTCGCTGGATGATCTGGCCTATACGCTACAGGTCGGTCGTGAAGCCACGGACTTCCGCCTTGCTGTAACAGCGAGCAGCAGGGAAGAATTGATGGCCGCGCTCTCGTACTATCTTGATGATACCGGCAGTTCGGATCTTCCGCTATCCGGGAGCTTCGGGTTATACGAAGGAAATGCGGGCGGACCTCCGGATGATATGCTCAGGCTCCTTTCTGGTAAGAACGGCCGGCTGTATATGAAGCACTTGATGGATGAATATGATGTCGAGAAGCTTGCCATCTACTGGTCAAAGGGCGGCGATATGGACTGGAGGGAATTGTATCGCAGCCGAAGAAAGGGGAGAATCGTACCATTGCTCACTTACCCGTTCGTCAAGCAGCGCTGCTGGCTTGAATCCCAACCGGAAGCGGGCTTAGAACGGACGGAAGCTGAGATGAGCAAGAACGATGAGATGAGCACACAAAAGGCTCAGCTTGCCATGAACGGGAATGATGCAAAGACAATCGTCTTAAATAGCGTCGCTTTACTTCTTGGCATGATGCCGACAGAGATTCAATCCGACAAACGATTGATGTATTACGGATTGAGTTCGCTTCATCTCGCGCAATTGCTTGCAGGCCTGCAGAAAGTAGCTGCTCCGTCGATGGAGCTCCCCGATCTGTTGACTTGTGAAACGATTCAAGACTTGATCGACAAGGTGCAAGCGAACTTCCCGCCGGAAATCAATGATCTTCATGTTGACGGCTCTTTTTTGGAGGAGAACTTCAATCAGCAGATCATTCGGCTCAATCCTATTACGGATGGAAGGCCGGTATTTTGGATTCATGGCGCATCCGGAGGCGTGGAAGTATATCGTTCTTTAGCGGCGTATGCGAAAAGACCGTTCTACGGTATCCAATCGTTCGGTGGTACCGGCGATGAAGCACCTGAGGGCATAGTGGCTATTGCTTCACAATATGTCCGACTCATCCAAGCGATTCAGCCGGAGGGCCCTTATGAGCTTGGCGGATATTCGCTCGGCGGTATGTTGGCCTACGAAATGACGCGACAGCTGCAGGAAGCGGGTGAGACCGTATCGTCTTTGGTCATGCTGGATACGATGTTTAGCCCGGAGGTCCAGAGGACGACCCTCGATCAGAATTCTATAGCCCTGCAAACCGTTAACATGGCGTTGGCAGCCATCCATGGCATTGCCTCGACCGATGAGAAAGGTCTTCTCATCCATAGGGATGAGATTGACTGCGACAACGGATTCGATGTATTCTTTGAACGTCTAACCGAGCTAGCCGAGCATAGAGGACTGGATATTCCTAAGCGGCTGCTGGAGAAGCAATTGGAGCGTCAGTTTTCCATGCAGCAGCGCTACGGGGTGACAGACTATAAGCTTCTGCCTCTACCTCGGCCTGATGAAGTGACCTGCTATTACTTCCGAAACCAGAGTGGGGTGTTCATGGGACCATGGGAACCTTATTTAACATCTAAAGAAGGGGCCGTTCCGTTCGACCATCTGCCTTACTGGGAGGAATGGGTTCGACAGATCCCGCAGGCGTACGTGATGGACGTTGAAGCCTTGACACATATGACAATGCTCGAAGACGAAGCCGCAAGACAAACGATTTATGCGTTCTGCGAGAAACTTTATGGAAAGCGGCCGCTTTCGGGACGTTTTTTTCAATCCTTTTATAAGCAGCACGCCATGTTCGTATAATACACTGACAAAAGCGAGGTACGCAGATGCGTATCTCGCTTTTTTTGTTTCGGCAAGCCAAAATTTAATAGTACTCGCAATCTCACTAATAGGAGGAAATCGTCATGCTGTCTGGCATCGAACGTAAGGTACTACGGATCATTGGGAATTATCAAGTCGGTCGTCACCTTATGCCACCCGTTGATGAACTATGTATCAAAACAGGCTGCAGTCGGAGCGGTATTGCTCAGGTGCTGAACGTCTTAGGGGTGAGTAGTATATCGAGTTGAGCCGTAGCCAGCCCAATAATTTAGAACTGCTGCAGGCCAAAGAGCGAAGGAAAACAATACGTCAGTGGTAGTACTGTAAAAACTCCCCACCATATGACAGGGAGCCTGCTTAATTGTCGTATTCCATTACTTCAAACGATGAAATATTTCGGTATGTTTGTCTATAAGCATAATACTATTTGTAGGAAATTGCTATTTATTGCTAATAAATGTTAAAGTTGAAATAGAGCAGGTATATACAGCTAATATCAGGAGGAGATTTTGTTGGCGAAAATCATTACATTTTACAATCACAAAGGTGGAGTCGCTAAAACAACTACAATATTTAATCTTGCTCACTACTTAGCTGAGGAAGGAAAAAGGGTTCTTGTGGTTGATGCGGACGCTCAATGTAATATTACTGAACTTCTACTTTCCTCGGTAATTTCTGCTCTAGATGAAGAACAGCTGGAGAGTGGAGAAGAGAAGGAACTTTATGGTAGTAGTTTGCTGGAAATTTTGAAGCCTAGAATTGATGGGGCCGTTCCTTTTGTTGACACTAGCTCTGTAGTTGTAAATAAAGTAAATGATAACCTAGAATTAGTCAGAGGAGATGTGTCTTTAAATACAATAGAAGACGCTTTGGCAGAAGCACATATTCAAAGATTTTCAACAAAAACGCATGAGAAAAGGACTTATGTTGCTTTAGGAGATTTTCTGAAAAGGATTGGAGAAGAGCGAAATTATGATTATGTCTTAATTGATGTTGGTCCAAGCTCGGGGGCATTAACCAGAAGCTGTTTTTTAGCTTGTGATGGCTTCTTTATTCCAACCTGTCCGGATCGATTTAATGTTCAGGCAATCACGACCCTTTCAACTATTATTGATAGATGGATTACAGAACATCAGCAAGTATATGAACAATTCAAAAGTATTAACCTACCAATAAGGCATGGTAAACCTAAATTTCTTGGAACAACAGTACAGCAGTTCAAAATCCTAAATGGCAAGCCTAAACCGGGCTTTAGACTCTGGATGGAAAGGATTCCACAAAATGTTCATCATAATCTTTTGCCAGCTTTAAGTAAGCATTCTACAGAGTGGCACGATCTTACATCAGGGCTGGATAAAACAATGATTACTGCAGCGGATGTTCCGGACTTCGGAAGTTTAGCACCTTTAATGCAAGAATGCGGCAAAGCTGTTTTTCAAATTATTAGAGAAGAAACTGCTTTGGTTACAGAATCACATATTCCATGGGGCGGCGGAACTTGGAACGACGCTGTAGCACGTATGAGTAGGTTCAGACAGAAATATGCTGAAATTGCGGCACGTTTGGAGTTGATCTAGTTTGTCACTAGGACTATCTAAATTGAATTTTGTTGCGTTCATTGATTTATTAGGATTCTCAAACATGGTAAAACATGACCTCGAGGCCCCAGAAGGAACTGAAAAGTACATTGAAAGGCTTTATGCTGTCCATCAGAGTACTTTAAGTTTGACTGAATCTGAAATCAGTTTGGTTCAATTCTCAGATTCAGTTGTAATGGCAACCGAGTTTAACAAAGATAAGTTTCTAGATTTTATAAAGATAATCGCGACATACCAATGTAGTTTATTTTCTCAGGGGATCTTATCTAGAGGTGGAATTGCCTACGGACGGCATTTCTACCAAGATGGTTTTATGTTCAGTTTAGGCTTAATAGAGGCGTATAAACTTGAGAGTACAGCTGCAAAGAACCCGAGAATTTTAGTTTCCTCAGATTTAATAGAATTACTTTACCCAGAGAAGCAATTATCTCCGGATATTCCAATCCTAAAGGAAAACGACGGCATGTTTTTCATAGACTTTTTGGCATCAGCAGAGAGAAACGAAATCGAAAGAAATTTAAAAACAATTGAACATGGTATCAAAAATCCTAAGACTACTATTAGAGAAAAAAATCTTTGGTTAGGGGAATATATTAAATACAAATTTCCTGACTTGGCGATCCAAATCAATAAATTTTCCGGTGTTTGACTTTTTAGGGTGTTTATTTTCATATAAGGATACATATGTAAAAAGGCAAGCTAGGGGAATTAATGTGATGAAGATTACTTGCCTGATATTAATCGCTATTATACGGTTGCAAGTTCACTTCGCAGTTTATCCTAAGATGTGACGGAAAATTGCAATATATTTTCTTTGCCCTAGAGAAATGACAACATCCTATAATTTGGTATAACTAGTGAGGCGATACCATTCCATCGCCCATGTGGCATGACTAGCGCTCAACGTTAGTGGGATACGCCGGAGGCTTCCTCCTGGAGCCGGAGGAAGAAGATGAATTAGGCTAGGTAACGGTTCAGGCGTCACTCCGCGAATCCGGTATCGAAATTTATATGAGTGACTGCGCTCGCAGATGCTCGTGTATCGCTGTTTTACCCCTGCGGGGCACTAAGGTCGGACGGGGGTTCGAATCCCCACGCCTCCACCAAATACATAAAGTGAAGCCACCTGATGAGGGTGGCTTTTTTGCGTTTATGGAGGAACTGCTCTCTATTGGGAAGACTGATATAACAATCGTTTTAGAGATTCAGCCCATACTGGACTAAACCTAATGCTATTGGAGTAGCTGGGCACACTAGTAGTCCAGGTTAAGCGATGACAGATGAAACGAAAAAACACCCGCTCTCACGAGTAGGTGTCATTATGCATGTTTACTCTGACTACCACTATCCTCTATAAGTAAGGATATAAAAGTCTGATGTAGCAGTTGTAATGACCCAGCCTGGTGGAATTTGGGTAATTTTTGCGGTCTGTACGGTCTGTCCGAAGCTTGCCCCTCCTACATACTTCAGTTGATAAAAATCCGAAGTTGCTAGAGTAATCACCCAGTTTTCTGGAACTTGGGTTATTTTTGCGGTCTGAATGGTATGTCCGAAGCTTGCTCCTCCTACATACGTCCATACAAAGAAATCACTCGTTGCAACAGTGATCACCCAGTCTTTTGGAATAGGGGTCGTTCTAGCAGTCTGTACTGTCTGACCCAACCTTGCTCCACCTACATATTGGATGACGTAGTAGTCACTCATTACTGTTGTAATGACCCAATCTGGAGGAATCGGAGTTGATTTTGAAATTTGTCTTGTAGCTCCAAAATTAACACTAGTTATTCTTGATACTTTACGAGAGTCGGTTGAATTATTTTGAAGTAACGTTTCCTGAGAAGATGTTGTGAGTTCAGTAGCCTTGGTAGGAATGGATAAAGACATTGTAACTACTAGTAGACCTAAAGCAGAAACCATACTTTTTTTAAGCATGAACAAAACACCCTCTCATAAGAAATATTTTCTGTTAGGATTCGCTTTTGTCTTATTAAGAACCTTAAATCATTTGGTGTTTTTTCAATATTTTTACATAAAATCAACAACTCTAGTCTAAGACTTTATTTTTCCCTGTGAGATACAACAGCCTTACTATCGTTTTTTGTATTCCATCACCCATGTGGCGTGACTAAGCAAGTCTATCTCTTCAATATAGCCCACTCGACAATAACAAAATTAAGAATGAGACCAGCCCAAATGTTTACATTCAATACCTCTCCAATGACGGTTTCCATACCATGCGGAAGAGAAAAATCGTGAAAAATATAGTAGATAAGGAGTAATACTGGCACCAAAAGACGCGCGCTTATGGCAACTAATGTCATTCCAAAACTGCGAATCATCCATTTTCGGTGTTCCTCAAATTCCTTGTTGATTGCGGTACGATACCCTTTCCAGCAAGTGAACAGCCAAGCCAAAGATAGGATAAGGAAGGCTGTTGCCTTCGTGAAATTTTCTGCATAAAAGATACTTGCTAAAGAGAGTAGTCCGCTGATAAACACACTGTATACATAAACCCTCCCAAGAAAACGATGTATTCTTGGTTTCTTTAGGCGAATTCGGTCGACAAACTGGAAAAAACCAGTGAGAAGAGCAATGAAAGCAGAAGCGATATGAGCAACTAATAAAGGATATTGAACAGTGCCGGAAATAATCGTTATGCGACTGTTTGCAGGGTCTAATGTAAAATAGGGAGCCATAAATGGAACGATAACCACTACAGATACAAGAAATAATCCCCACCAAATTTTAGGAAGTTTCTCAAGCATGCAAAAACCTCTCCCCTCTGAATAATTTGTCTCACCCCCATCCTAAACGCAAGTTCAAAACAAACCCTAAACGATTTCTAAAAAAAGGATAAAAACTGAACGTCATAACGAAAAATGGGAATAAGGTTCCAACAGTTGATGGGGAGTAAAGAGGGAAGTAATGGAATTGATCTAGGAAAATAGCAAGTACTGGCTCTGGCTAGATCACAAATCTCGTTCATGGCATAAAAAAACAAAGACCAACATAGTAAACATCGCCGGTCTTTGACGCATCATCAGCTATTAATTAGGCTCTAACACAAAGTAATAGGGCTTGGAGAGAAGATTGTGCAAATGATCGCGTACTGCCACGTTAGGCAATCGGTCTAATGATTCGTTAATTTCTCGTTTCATGTCAGCGTACTGGCTTTCATGCTGCTCTTCCGGGGCCTCTTTTTGTTTCTTCTCGTGAATTACTCTAGCTAAACGATTTGCTACCTCAAATAGCTCTTGATTGGTCTCACCATAACCAGGTTCATTAGCGTTTGCCAAATATCCGCGCATTTCTGCCAAGCGAGACATGGTATCGCGCCAGTTCCATACTTGAATATTCTTTTCTCGTGTTTGGGAGCATATCTCAACAAACGGATTTTTCGATAACAAATCCTCTAATGTACCCCATGAATCTGGTCGCATAGATTCTTCGAGTTTTTGCAGGCAGTACGCATCAGGAGGGAGTAACTCTACCACTTCACGATATGCAGGAATCGAATTTCGTTGATAGCTTTTGATCCCCCACAAGCTATGTACCTGCAATGCAGTAGCAAATGACTTGCAATGATTATCGAGCTCTTGTAATCGTTCCTCATCTAGCTTATGACTAGCAAGAATCCTTGCTTTTACCTCATTATCAGGGATGAATTCATTAGCCTCGCCCAATTGCATGTTTCTTTTGATGTACGTACGAACTGTATCTTTTGATATCGACATATCCTCGTGAGCACCAAGAATACCAAAGCGATAAGAGATAAAATCCTCGAATCCTTTACTACTTCCGAATCCATCATCGATGGCATGCAAATCTGGTTGCACTTCCATCATTTCAGCGAGCAGCTGCTCCTCCAGACCATAAATGCATGCTTCGATATGTGTCCAGTAGCTTCTGCATTCCTCTTCGCTCCCCAGTACACGTTGATAGACGTCATGGAAGAATAGGATATGAGCAATTTCGTGGAAGTAATTTTGAAAAGGGAACTTGATGTGATTTCCCTCCAAATACGAGCCTGCATTTTGATAGATCCGTCCATGCTCTGGTCGGAATAACGTTGGTAGCGACGAGTGTAAATCTAAGTATAATCCAATCCCCTCATTGTAACTATGTGCCCAAACAGCTAAATAGGTTGGGCTTAACAACAAAGCGATGGAGTGATTGGTAATTTGAACAGGCAAGTTGAAATAGCCGCCGTTTATTTGAGGCTGTAAACTTAACCAGGTCATTCCAACTGATAAAGCCTGATATAAAGGAAATTCACCATCCGCTGAAGCTTCTCGACAATAACGTTGAAATTGACGTATATCGCTTACCATTCCATGGTTCTGAAAACCGTAGTTATCCTCGAATCTCTCAAGTCCCTCAATAAAATCCTCTGGTGATACCGTTAAAAATACGTTAATTCCATCCACCCAAAGATCGGAACCGATCTCTGATTCTAGCCATGCGTCTGCGTCCTCGGCAAGCTCTCTCAACTGATGATATCTTTCCAACAAATCCGCTTGATTCATAAACTGCACCATCCCGTCATGTTTGCTTACTGCCTAGAAAGCGAGAACTTTTTACAAAAAATTCAAGAGCACACGAGGTGCTCTTGAACAATCGATTACTTTTTACATGCAAGTGTCATAATTGGATGGAAAAGCAATTTCATTTCTTGAACGTTTTGATTATTAGACAGTTGTGCTTTCACTACTTTTTTCATGGGTAATCCCGTCCTTCCCAAATTTTATATATGGTGATCATGCATGCTTTTTTGACTTTCTTACAAACATACATCAACAACTACGCGCCATTTCAACGCTTTCATTTCTTGCACTTGCTTGTTCTTATTTACTGCTACTTTTACGATTTTTTTCATGAGTGTACACCTCCTTTCCAATCGAATGGGATTATATGTACTCTCCTATCAACAAAAGGATTAATTGTAATTATAAGGAATATTGCCAATTCAATTCAAGTTAAGAAAAATAAATATTTTCTGAAATATATAAATTGTGCGAGGTATCCAAGGAAGGTACTTCCTGCTGCACATTGGGGGTGCTTGTAGTATACTTCATCAGGGATGTAAGCTTGATTTCCGGCAACCATGGAGTACCTGAGTCCATATCGATTGGAGTGTCATGCTCCTCTATAGTTGGAAGAGAAAGATAATTCTTTCTTTTGCGGGTAGTATTTTGAGTTCTATGTGTTTGAACAGAATGTTTATTTAGAGTATAGTATCAGAATGAATAAATTGGGGTTGGGTAAGCAATCAACTGAATGAACATTTATGAATGAGAGATATAGCACAATTAGGAGGATTGTTGTGTCACAGAAAGCGCCAGTTTCTTTTGTAGTTACGATAGGGTTCATGTTATTTGCTTTGTTTTTTGGAGCAGGTAATTTAATTTTCCCGCCAATGCTTGGCCAATTAGCAGGAACAAATGTATGGATAGCCAATGCTGGTTTTTTAGTTACAGGTGTTGGGTTACCTTTGCTGGCGATCACAGCACTTGTTTACTCGGGAGAAGACGACTTGCGCTCTTTAGCCAGTCGCGTACATCCCGTATTCGGAATTGTTTTCACGATTGTTCTTTATCTAGCAATCGGTCCGTTTTTTGCGATACCAAGATCCGGCAATGTATCGTTTGATATTGGGATAAAGCCTTTCCTAACAGAACAGGCAGGTTCGGCACCGCTGATTCTATTCACCATCCTGTTTTTCGCAATTGCCTGCTTCTTATCGCTCAATCCTGTGAAAATTATCCATGTAGTCGGAAAAATCTTAACTCCTATTAAATTAGCTTTTATCGGAATTATTGCAGTAACTGCTATAGTTTTTCCAATTGGAGCCCTTCAAGCCCCGCAAGCAGATTACACATCCCATGTATTTTTCAAGGGTTTTCAAGAAGGGTATTTGACGTTGGATGCTCTTGTCGCTTTTGTTTTCGGAATGATTATCGTGAATGCGATTAAAGAAAAAGGGGTTACTGCCAAAAAACAAGTTTTGGCTACGTGCTCAAAAGCAACAATGATAGCGGGTTTACTTCTCGCTCTTTTCTATACCGCACTTTCCTTTATGGGTGCCTCTAGTGTCGAAAAGTTGGGCCACTTAGAAAATGGCGCTGAAGTTTTGGCGAAAGTTTCGAATTACTACTTTGGTTCTTATGGTGGTATTTTATTGGGATTAATGATTACAGTGGCATGTTTGACTACAAGTGTAGGGCTTATTACAGCCTGCTCATCTTTTTTTCATGCATTGCTTCCGAAGATCTCTTATAAAAAATTTGCGGTTATTTTGTCTGTTTTCAGTACACTCGTTGCCAATATTGGATTAACACAACTCATTAAGGTCTCCGTTCCGATCTTAATGACCATGTACCCGATTGCGATCTCGTTACTCTTCTTGACGTTTCTGCACAAAACATTCAAGGGCAGTCCAGAAGTGTATCAAGGAAGTTTACTTTTCACTTTTCTGATTAGTCTGTTTGATGGCTTAAAGGCAGCCGGAGTAGACAACAGTGTTGTCCATCATTATTTCACTCAGTACCTTCCGTTGTATGAGGTAGGTTTGGGCTGGCTGCTACCCTCTCTTATAGGGGCGGTATGCGGATACATGATCAGTGTATTCCGGAAGAATATGTACCGCGTTCAAAAACAAAGTGAGGCATGAATCAGGAAAGCAGGGAGATACAACAAAACCCGTCTCTTAATATAGGGAGACGGGTTTTTGGTCATGTAAGATGTAAGATATAAGAACTGTAAAAGTACATCGTTAAAAATATTTTAATTTTTCTGAAGTCATTTGCATATAAATAACCATTTTATGGTATTCTATTTTTCGTGATGGATGTCATATATATGGGGTGCATAACCATGAACGGGTATACGACAGAGAAAGAACGGACGATTTTTGATCATCGGGGAAATAGGATCAAGACAGAAGATCGAGAGATTCGAATTCTAGCTAAGTATGAGGAACCGCTGGTTGTCGTATTAGGTAATGTGCTTAGCGATGAAGAATGCGATGAGTTAATCGAACATTCCAGAGAACGATTGCAACGCTCAAAAACAGGCGAAGATCGTGCGGTCAATTCTATTAGAACGAGCAGCGGGGTGTTCTGCGAGCAGACGGAGACGATTACAAGAATCGAGAAGCGAATCTCTCAAATCATGAATATTCCGATTGAGCATGGTGATGGCTTGCAAGTTCTACAATATACCTCTGGTCAAGAATATAAACCTCATTATGACTTCTTTGCAGAAACGAGTCGAGCAAGTACGAACAATCGAATTAGTACGCTCGTGATGTATTTAAATGATGTGGAGGAAGGCGGAGAAACGGTGTTTCCTTTGCTTCATTTATCTGTTTTTCCTACTAAAGGCATGGCTGTCTACTTTGAATATTTTTATAGAAATCAAGAATTGAACGAGTTCACTTTGCATGCAGGGACCCAAGTGGTTAATGGGGAAAAGTGGGTTGCCACGATGTGGATGAGAAGACAAGCCTTTCGGGTCTCCTAAACGTCCTTCATCCATTTCGGGAAGGGAACGGTCGAGTTCAGCGCGAGTTTATTCGAAGCCTAGCTGTACAAGCAGGATATCAGATCAGTTGGGCTAGTGTTGAGGGTTCCAAGATACTAAAAGCAATGATTCTTTCTCCTAAAGATGATTCGGAATTGCGAGAAGTTATGAAGACGGTTTTGTCGAACAAAATGGATGACCAGTGAGGTTCTCACAGTGCTTCGGCCAGTGTGCCATGAGGCTAGGTAACGGATCCCTCAAATTACATAAACAAAGCTACCACCTGACAAAGGTGGCTTTTTTATACCCCCAAGCCCACAGCAAGCCACGAACTTCTTCTCATATACTTGAAACGAATATTAACAAGTGTTAGACTATTTTTTATTTATTGCATAATTAGCTACATGCTAAACACAAGGGGGCATCCGGTGCCTGACTTACAAAAAAAAGCAAACCACTCGAAAAAGATTAGCCTGGTGACAGTTTTGACAGGACTAGTCTCTTTATCCGTTGTTCTGACTGTTACCATTCTCCTGATCTCATTCTATCAATCCCAAAAACAGGCACTGATTCACACAACGTTGACCTTAAATCACACAAGTGCACTCAAAATGAGTCACACCATAGACACTTTGATAAAATCAATGCGGAGTAGCTTACAGCATTCGGCGAGCATCTTTTCCGATATGCACACGATGAATGCAGATGAAATACATGCAAAGCTTGAATTGATACGTCGTACAAACAACTATTTTAATTCGATTACTGTGGTGGATGAAACCGGGCTTGTTCGAAGTGTGTCTCCCGAATCAATTGGTACAGCAGGAACATATTTGAGAACGGAAGCGGCGAAAACAGTCTTGGCATTAAAAAAGCCCTATATTTCTGTACCATATATTACTGCAAGTTCGAAATGTCTCGTTGTACTTATTAGCGAGCCTATTTTCGATAAGGACGGAGTCTACCGTGGTTTTATCGGAGGAACGCTTTATCTTCATGAAGAGAACATTTTAAATACGATCCTTGGGAGCAACCCAACGGACGAGCTAGGTTCATCTTTCTACATCGTAGGATCAGACGGTCATTTGTTGTTCCATCGTGATGCAAGTCGGATCGGAGAGGATATCAGTGCCAATCCAGCCGTACACAAGCTCATTCAAGGGCAAAGTGGCTATGAACAGATCGTCAACTTGAGGGGACAGACGGAATTGGCCGCCTACGTGAAGGTTCCAGAGAACGACTGGGGTGTCGTTGTCGTGTCGCATATCAGTGTTGTTTATGAACAAGTAAATCGTGATATTCAACGCGTTTTGCTGTATACACTGCCTCCTTTTCTATTATTAATGCTAGTTGTGATTGGGCTTGCGCGCAAAGTAGCAAGACCTTTCGTTTCCCTGGCCGACCTTGTGAGCAAGGCCGGGAGAGAAGAGGTTGAATTCTCGGAAGGTAAGCAGCATTGGAATCGAGAGGCTGAGCTGTTAACTCGAGCCATTCGCTTTACATTAAACGATATCAAAAAACAGACAGATCAGTTGGCTCATGATGCGCGAACAGATCCGTTGACAGGGCTAACAAACCGAAGAACGCTCGAGGAAACCATGCAAAAATGGATGATGGAGCAAATCCCCTTTTCTCTTATTATGATGGACCTTGATCGATTTAAAAGTATTAATGACACGTATGGTCATCAGTCTGGAGATGAGGTGTTGAAACATTTTGCAAAAATGATTTCTTCATCACTTCGGCCCGAAGATGTGAGCAGTCGCTTTGGCGGTGAGGAATTTGTTGTCCTTGTTGCCCATACTGGCTTGGAGGAGGCCTATCAGGTAGCCGAACGAATACGCCATGCCTTAGAAACAAGTACAAATCCAATCGGGCAGCCACTAACCGTGTCACAAGGCATTGCGCACTATCCTTCCCATGCTGTTTCGGCTGAAGATCTGATGCATGTAGCTGACGAGGCCATGTACAAGGCGAAGAGATCGGGTAGAAACCAAACAGTGATAGCGGAAGTGAGATCGCCGTGTTAAGAGCGAGGAGGCGAGAGATCGCCTCTTTCTTTGTGAAAGAAAGATTTTCTGCGCAGGTGCTAAAAAAGTAAATTCGGAGATATATTATCTCGGGTTTTACATATGCATGAAACAAATGGATAATTAAGGAAAATTCTTTCGCTCACAAATGTGAAGCACATGATTCTTGTATCTCACTTTGAAAGAGGGGGATTAAAATGGAAAATGTTGTCATGAAGGGACAGTATGAGAGGGCAAAACGCTTGCATCCCGCCAATTATTACGACGCAGTATTCAATTTTGTTGTCAGGCCAAGCTGGATCAGTGGGAATCGGTTTTGGTACATCCGTGAAATCCGTCTGGAAAAGGGTAGTGGCAGGCAATATGTTATCGTGGATGCTGAACAGAATACGAGTCAGCTCGCATTCGACCACGCACGATTAGCTATATCTTTGTCAGAATGTTCAGGCGAAATTTACAGCGCAGAAACATTGCCACTTGGGGAACTTATGTTTACCGAGAATAAATCGGCGATCCAGTTTGAGGTGGGAGGTACTGTTTGGAACTGTGATTTAGAGGAATACAGCTGCAAGCCGATAGATAAGGTTATTAAGACATCGGCGGATGAACTGCCGTCTCCAGATGGAAAGTGGGTGGCGTTCGTATATGATCACAATTTGTATGTTCGGTCACTCGAAACCGGAAAGCGTATCAGGCTAACCCGCGACGGCAAGGCTTACTATGATTACGGTACCCAACCGGAATGTCGACTCTCGACCGTGGCGGAGCGATTGGCAAACATTAAGCTCCCTCCAGTGGCCATTTGGTCACCCGATTCCAAGATGCTGTTGACCCATCAGCTTGACCAAAGAAAAGTGCGAAATATGCATCTGATTCAATCGGTTCCAAATGGGGAAGGAGTCAGACCGGTACTGCACTCGTACCGTTATCCACTGGTTGGCGATCAACATGTACCGTTGGCAGAGTTGGTTATCTGTGATCTGGAAAGGCGAACCACCGTCCGGATTGAAAGCGAGCCTTTACAGGCATGTCCAGTCTCCCCCCTCACGCCGGGGATGCAAATGGCCGGATGGTCATCCGACAGTAAACAGGTATATATCACCCGGATGTCCCGTGATGCCCGCTCTGTCGATTTTTCCGTAGCTGATCCTTGCTCCGGTGAGGTTTGCACACTACTGCGGGAACATAGCGATACGTTTTTGAACCAAGACCTGCATAATCTTGGAGCATCCAATCCCAATATCCGGTTATTAGCCGATGGTTCGTTCATCTGGCATTCAGAGCGTGATGGGTGGAGCCACCTCTACCATTGCGATGGCAAAACGGGGGAGATTCGCAATCCAATCACATCGGGTTCCTGGACGGTACGTAGGCTGATGGCAGTGGACGAGCAGCAGGGATGGGTGTATATCACCGGAGGGGGGCGTGAGGAAGGGCGCGATCCTTATTATCAACACCTGTATCGCGTTCGCCTGGATGGAACCGGTTTGTCGTTGCTGACGCCAGAAGATGCAGAGCATGATGTTATGTTTTCTCCCACTATGAAGTATTTCGTCGATACGTTTTCGCGAGTTGATTTGCCGCCTGTTTCTGTTCTCCGCTCAGTAGATGGCAGTCTGATTCGCGAATTGGAGCACGCTGATGTGGAGATGCTGCTCGAGATGGGGTTCCAAATTCCAGAAAGGATTACCGTCAAAGCACGGGACGGTGTCACCGATCTTTATGGAGTGATGCTGCGTCCATTCCCGTTTGATCCTTCACGCAAGTATCCGGTTGTGGATTACATTTACGGGGGACCACAGATCATCAATACGCCTAAAGCGTTCGCGCTCGATCCCGGCAGAAATCATGACCCGCTGGGTGGTGGACAATCATTGGCGCAGTTGGGTTTTATCGTATTGATCCTAGATGGAATGGGAACACCTTATCGTTCCAAATGGTTCCATGACATTTCAAATGGGAAATTGGAGGAAGCAGGAGGTTTGCTTGACCATGTGACAGCGGTAAGGCAATTGGCTGAGCGCTATCCGTATGTGGATGTTGATCGGGTAGGCATTTGGGGCTCGTCAGGGGGAGGCTACGCTTCGGCAAGGGCCATGCTCTCATTCCCTGAGTTTTACAAGGCTGCGGTTTCCGCGTGTGGGAATCATGATCAACGGCTGTATATAGCAGCATGGGCAGAACGCTATCAAGGTCTGTATGCCCCGGACCTCTACAGGGATCAAGACAATGCACATCTGGCAGCCAATCTGACAGGAAAGCTCTTACTGGTGAGCGGAGATTTGGATGAAAATGTGCATCCTTCCCAAACGATTCGGTTGGCGGATGCGCTGATTAAAGCGGATAAAGATATTGACATGCTGCTTTTGCCCAACCGACATCACGGTTTTTCTATGGAACCGTACTTTCTGCGCAGAAAATGGGAGTATTTTGTACGGCACTTGATGAGAGCAGAACCTCCGTGGGGGAATCAAATCGCCAACAAAAAGGCCAATGATAAAGAGCCGGTAGAGAGGTAGCGTGAGAGGAGAGTTTTGTTAGCAGACTGTGCGAAGAGGAGCCCTGAGAAGAGCTCCTCTTTTCCTCAATCCGTGATAGAAGTTCTCGGAGGACATATGATGTTTTGGGAGCATGACGAGAAATTCAATCAGGTCATGGAGCAATTCTTAACCCATGCAGCGCCGCAAAAATAAAAGAGGCTCTACAAAAGTAGAACCTCCTTCCATCGTCAATTTGGCGCTTATTCGCTGCATTGGCTATCATATCCACTGCAAAGGAAATTTTGTCAGCGAGATGGTCAACCTTATTTGCCACATGATTCGTATATTAGGTGGCTTTCTGTGTTCAGTCGCTATTTTACCTCGCGAAAACTTGCACTGATCTTCTGCAACTCTTGCTTGAGGGAATCAAACCTTTTTTCTTCTGTCCAAGCCATGATTTGATGAAAATGTGTAGGCGTTTCGACCAATGTCACAATATAAGCGACCTTAATACCGTCTATTTCACCTTTGGCATTGAATTGGATGGCCACCTGGTTGTCGACTACAGTACGAATCTGTTTATCAACGGATACATTTTCTACTGCTTCTTGAAGGTTTGCTTCAATGACTTGGGCATAATCTTGAAGCGTGAACGAACTGTCTAGATCCTGTTTCGATTCTGACAGTACCAATACATACTTTTCGCTGAAACGATTGGAGATTTCTAAATCAGCCTCATCGTGAAGGGATGAATCCTTGCTCCAATCGGAAGGGGCTGTTATTTGAATCTTTTTATCCTTGCCATAGAAGATTTCTTCGGCAGGCGTCCTTGATGCGAGATCGATTATCCCAAAAATCATACCAATGATGGATAAAACGGCTGTGATGGAGAAGGCAACAGCGAGTACGGTTGTTTGTTTCTTGTTGACGTTGTTCAGATCTTTCACTTTCACGACGTATGTATTCGCTGCTAGATCGCCTAACCGCTGTCTTTTGTCCGAAGCCAACACACTGATACCGGCCGGCAACCCGCCTAGAAGAAATGCATTCGCTTCGAATAGACGAATGATGGAACGGATGAATGATTTCCACAACCCCGGTGGTCGTCCTTCCGCATTGACAGCAATGATGCGGAATGTAAATTTTCCGATCGTATATCCGGTGAGTCCTTCTAACAGAACATAGTAAGAAGAAAGGATAATAGCGGCTAGGATGAAGAAATAGAGTCCGTTGGCGTTTTTATCGATCGAAACCCCAAGGGAGAGCAATCCGACTAGAAAACAAGCGAGAAGAATATGATCAAGAACATGGGCTCCCCATCTCGTGAAAAAAATCGTCGCCCTGTCGTACGATTTCGATAAATCCCCCATGTTTTTTGGTGGCTCTTGTTGGGCAAGGGGAGAAAACTCTGTGGGTATCGATGATAATGGTGGTTGTTGCTCCAATTTTGTGCACCTCCTGAAAAATGTAAACATATTACATTTAACCACTTTGAAAATTGTATTGTCAATTTTATACGATTAGAATGGGAAAAAATGAGTAAGGCGCTGCCATCCCATTTACGGGGAGAGGAGAATAGCATATGGAAATCCACCAAATACCAGAGCAATTGCCATTGATCAAACATACAAAAGACCTCTGGAGCTCTTTTGTATATAGCAAATGTAAGGATGTATATGGTTATGACAAGAACGGGCTGAAAAGATACGCACTGATCATACAGCTTCAATACGATCAGACTGTGACAGAAGCAGACAAGGAGTTCCTGCACTATTTGAGCTGGAAAAATTGAGCAATTTTGATACCTACTATGGTTTTGATACGGAGTATATCATTTCGGCGGGGATTGAAGAGGCGATCAAGTATATCAAAGAGAATGATCTGTACCGAATCAGCCCTTTCTTTCAAGAAAAGAAAGAGGAGCTGGAAACGATGTATACGGCTGAACATATGGAGCGATGGTTTCAATCCAAGGCCAGGAACTATCCCGCCAATATCGAGGATGAATCCTTGAGTACATTAATGGACAGAGCAATTGATTTTGGTAACATGGCAGAAGCAAGAAAATTACTAGAGAAACTAGAGGAGCAGTTGGGCTCTGACAAAAGGAATTATTCTCTGCTGTATTATCGCGCAGCTCAAGCTATTTTCCTCCTGGAGGAGCGCCGGTTTGGGCAGAAGCTTGAGCGAGACCTTGTTGGATATCAGCTTGAAGGCGAAGGACAGCAACGAGTCTTTGGCTAGAGAAGCGTACCGCTGGGCCGATCAGATGTTGAAATCAACAAACAACTACAGCAGTAACGTTTTGAAAAAGGCGCACCAGTGTGCGAAGGTGCTGCAACTCAAACAGGATAAAAGGCTGTACAGTAAAAAAGTCGCGATAGAAGACAGACGAATCAACAGAATGCTTAGATGACTCAAGGTAAACCCGCCAATGCAACGGTCGGGTTTTTCTCTGTTTGGATGCACCGTTCATAAAAAAAATATCCACTCAGGGATCACTTTGCTGTATCTTTAATCTGAGCAATATTTCCTATCTTTATATGAGCTCTTTTTCCTCGATAGCCAACCTCACTGTGCTTCAGGTCATCGATAGTAAGGCTACTTTCCATGTTTCCTTCATGAATGTCACTTTACTTCTAGGCAGGAGATGCGTATGGATTTATTAACGTACAGTCCACTAATCGCAACCAAGCTTCATGTTCCAAAGTATAGTTCAGACTTGTTGCTTCGGCATCAGATAGTGAAAGAAATCGATGATGCTGGCGCTGCAAGATTAATTCTCGTATGTGCGCCTGCCGGTTTCGGTAAAACGACAGCAGTCAGTCAATGGACGCAAAGCTCCGGCAAACCCTCCGGTTGGATCTCCCTGGATGGATCAGATAATGATCCCGTGCGGTTTTGGCGATATTTTGCTAGCGCAATTGATACGGCACAGAAAGGCCTGGGTAAGGAATCTTCCTCGGTGCTTCACCCACAGTACACGGCCTCTGCTGAACAGTTGATGTCTTTGCTACTCGAAGAAATTGCAGGGTTTGAAAGTGATTTTTATCTAGTATTGGACGATTATCATCTCATAAAGGAGCCTTCCATTCATGAAGGATTGCAGACACTGATCCAGCATGCTTCCTTATACATGCATGTCATCCTGATTACACGGGAGGAACCTCCCTTCGCCCTACATCGTCTACGCGTTCGGAAACAGTTGAAGCAACTGGGCTCAGACACTCTTCGGTTCAACGAGGAGGAGTGCCGGCGCTTATTCTGCGACCAATTGGGTCTTGGTTTGTCAGAACAAGACATTGGCTTGTTGAGCAAACGAACGGAGGGATGGGTGGCAGGTTTGCAGTTAGCAGCCTTGTCTATGCAAGGAAAGCCCGAAGCATCTATGGTCATTCATCATTTTTCCGGTAACGACAAGTATGTCGGGGACTATTTGACGGAAGAAGTATTGAAACGACTGCCTGAAACGGTACAGATGTTTTTACTGAAAACGTCTATACTTCCGCGTCTGACAGGAGATTTATGCGCTGCAGTTACCGGAGAGTCGGACGCTCATGACATCCTTCGCATGCTGGAGAGAACGAATTCTTTCGTCATCGCGCTGGATGGCGTAAATGAGTGGTATCGTTATCACCATTTGTTCGCAGATCTTCTGCTTTCCCATGTAAGGAAAACATATAATGAATTGCTTCCTGCCCTACATATCTCAGCAAGCTGTTGGTTTGAAAGGCACGGATGGGTAATGGAGGCGATTGAGCATGCGCTTCTTGGAAAAGATTGGACCCGTTCGAGCCGTCTGATCGTTGCATATGCGCCGTGGATGCTGAAACAGTACGAAAATATTACACTGCGCAGATGGATGAAATACTTTGAAAAGACTTGGTTGGAAAGCAACCCCGAGCTGTGCATTGCTTTTGCCTGGCTGCATGCTGTGTCCAACGAAATCGATCAGGCGGAAATCCTCCTTCAATTGGCTGACGAAGCGACGCGAATCAATCATGGGAGCTTTGACGACTGTCGAGTGGAAATGTGTGTGCTTCGGGGATATATCGAAGTGATGCGAAGAAATGTAGACCTTTCTCTTAAATATATGGAAGAATCTGTTCAAATGAAGCCGAAATTCAGCCGCTACTTCATCGTCGGCATAGAGTTGAATTCAGATGAGCCGTACGTGCTGCGCAGTCGTGTGGCCTTGAGCGGGTATTTGTCCAACGTGAATGAATACTACCCAAAACTAAGGGCGATCTGGAAGCATAGTGGCCTTGGCATATTGGCCTACGGTTCCATCGTGATGGCCGAGCTTTATTTTGAGCAAAATGATTTTGAGCAGTTGAAATATTTCGTACCACGAGCAATCCAGTTAGGCACCATCTCCTTGAACTTTGGCGTATTGGTCCCTGTGTATTTGACGTTGGCCCGATGGAGAAGAGCAGAGCACCGTAACGACGAGATGTGGCTGGCGATGGAGGAAATCACTGCGCTATGCCGCCAGCACGATGCGCCTCCCCATTGGATGTCTTTTGTAGAAACATTCCGCGTCCGCTTATGGATCGAGGAAAATCGCCGGGAAGAAATAGAAAAATGGGCCGAGCCTTACACCAAAATGAATGTAGATATTGTCGCTTCCCGGCATGAGTTTGAGCGAATGACGCTGGCTCGGGTGTACATCTATTTAAAAAACGACAGTGCGGCCATTATGCTGCTCACCAGCCTCAAGCATGAATCGGAAATGAAGGATCGGCTCGGAAGTCGGATTGAAACCTTTCTTCTGCTCAGCCAAGCATACATGATCCATAAACAGCATCATGAAGCGATGGCGTGTATGCGCATGGCGGTGGCGTTAGCCGCACCAGAAGGCTATGTACGAACCTTTTTGGATGAAGGCCCTGGCGTTGCCAAAATGCTCTATTCTCTCTATAAAAGCAAAAACGTATCCAAGCAAGAGATGGTTTATCTCTCTATGCTGCTCAAAAGCGTGGAGAAGGAATTTCCTGCGCTTGATATTCAAATCCGTGTATCCCCTGCATTGGAAAAACTGACGGAAAGAGAGTCGGAAGTACTGGCACTGATCGGTGAGGGATTATCCAATTCGGAGATTGCGGACAAGCTGCATCTCACACTGGGGACGGTAAAAGGGCATGTGCATCAAATTTTTAGCAAGCTCCAGGTAAAAAATCGGGCACAAGCCATCGTCAGATTAAGAGAAAGTGAGATCGACAATTAGAATCACCCCGCCTTTAAAGCAAAACGAGCCTCTAGAATCGATTCTAAGGCTCGTTTTGCATGTAGGGAGACATATTCGGGTGTTTGTTTTCTTTGCAAATCCATCTCATGTACACACAACGGTCACATCAGCCATCTATACTCATCTTGTAAAAACAAGGTTGGCGGCCATAGGAATGGTGACGGTGAGAGATGGATTCGTAAATTTCACGATAAACTGATAATCTATGCAATAAATGCACAACCACGAGTAAGGAGTGCGGAAATGAAACGGAAAGTGTTACTCGTAGAGGACGACGAGCTCATACGTGAATTTGTATCGGATTATTTTAAAAAAGAAGCTTGGGAAGTGTACGAAGCGCAGCACGGTAAAATGGCGATGGAGCTTTTTGCTCTGCACCCTGTCGATTTAGTTGTGCTAGATATTATGATGCCCGAGATGGATGGCTGGTCGGTGTGCAGAAAAATCCGCCAACAATCCGACATTCCCATCATGATCATTACAGCAAGAGTAGACGACGATGACCAGTTGATGGGTTTCGAGCTTGGCGCGGACGAATATGTCACCAAACCGTTTAGCCCAAAAGTATTAGTGGCCCGTGCCAAAGCTCTGATGAAAAGGGCAGAGGGGAGCATCGGGAGGGGAGATGATATCGCTCAGTTTGGAGCATTGACGGTAAACAAACGAGCTCACACCGTTACGATTGCAGGCGTCCCGATCTCATTGACACCAAAAGAGTATGAGCTGCTTCTGTTCTTCATCAAGCATGAAGGGACGGTCTTGTCCCGAGATAGCATATTGAATGGGGTTTGGGGGATGGACTACTTTGGCGACCATCGCACCGTTGATACCCACGTGAAAAAATTGCGTGCCAAGCTGGATACAGAGCAGCATCTGATTCAGACGATGATCCGTTTTGGATATAAGTTTGAGGCAAAACGATGAAACGCCTTCGACTAAACGTTGTGACAAAATTATTTGCCGCCACTTTTGTTTTTGTCTTTTTGCTCTACGCTTTGATATTGATAGGGGAAAAGTTTTTCTTTGAGCGCTTTTATTTAAATGAGAAAGTAAGCGAGCTCTCGCAAGCAATGGCATCTTTCCCTGATGAGTACGCCAAACTCCCTCCCGACAAGCACAAGCTGGATAAGCTGGTGGGTACATTGATGAATCGCACAGATGCCAGCATCGCGATCGTAGATGAGCAGCTCAGGCAATTGAATCTCGCCCCCTATTTTCTAGAAATAAAAGTAGCAAATAAAAATCAAGTGATTACCTTACCGCTAAAAGAAATGGAAAGCACCGATCTTCCTGAAGGACTCCATGTTGGAGACACGATTACCATCGACGGAATCTATATGGATGAGAACGATACGATCATGAAGCCGATTCGGATTGCAAGGCAAAGACCATCCACAAATGTGTCCGAAAATGGACTAACCCGGGTTACGGCTGTTATTTCTGAACTCATGCTGCCTAGTCAGCAGCGGGCACATAACCCTTTTTATCAGGATTCTCTCGTAGCGGATCAAATCGACCCATGGCTGACGCAGCAATACGACGAGATTGCACAGATGAAAAGCGGATCATTCATCCAGCGGAAGTGGACTGATCCGTGGAGTGGTGTAAACTATGCCATCGTGATTCATCGGTTCTCCCATCAGGGCGGGGCGAATTACATGCTGGCAGTGACGACGTTGCAACCAGTGAGCGATGCGGTAAGTATGCTGACCAGCTATTCCTTATACGCGACGCCAGTCATCCTCGTCATCTTACTGCTGCTGTCCTTTGTCTTTTCGAAGATCATCACGAAACCATTAGTTACGCTGAGTCATTCCGCTTCACGCATGGCTAATCTGGACTTCACAGAACTTGCTTCGATTCATTCTCAGGATGAATTCGGTGAGCTCTCTCGCCATCTGAATACGTTAGCTGGCAAGCTGGATCAGACATTAAAAGACCTGACGAGTGCCAACGTCACTCTTCGCGAGGATCTAGAGCATAAGGAAAAAATGGAGCAGCTTCGCAAGGAATTGATTGCAAACATCTCTCATGAACTCAAGACCCCGCTTGGCATTGTGAAGGGCTTTGCGGAAGGGTTAAAAGATGATGTCGCACATGAAAAGCGGGAGCGATACATGGACGTCATTTTAAGCGAAGTCGACAAGATGAACGAGCTCATTATGGATATGCTGGAGTTGTCCAAATTCGAAGCCAAAGCCATTTTGCTTCGTAGACAATCGTTTCCCGTATCGGAAGTAATAGATCGTGTAGCCGCTTCCTTTCAACTACAGCTGGCAAACAAGCAGGTACGACTATGGCTCGCCTTACCTGAAGAGAACAACGTATGGGCAGATCCAAGACGTATCGAGCAAGTGATCGTGAATTTGCTCGGCAATGCAGTTCGGCACGCCAATCCATCAAGTGAGATTCGGATTACGGGGGCCCGCGAGCGGGAGTGCATCCGGTTTCGAATCGAAAATGAAGGAGCGCACATCCCAGACGATCAACTAACGCGGATATGGGAGCAATTTTATCGAGTAGATAGCTCTCGCTGGCGGAAATCTGGCGGCACGGGTCTCGGATTGGCGATCTGTAAACATATCCTCGATCTGCATGGCAGTGATTATGGTGCGGAAAATACCGTGAATGGAGTCGCTTTTTCCTTCACGTTGGTTGAAAATGAAAATAAAGGTGGAAATGACAATGAATCTGAAAAAGAATAAAATGAAAAGCTTACTGGCTGTATTGGTCCTATCGCTCGTTACTAGTGCTTGTGGCACACCGCTTCCTTCAGAATCGACTGGTCAAGTGCCGCCGCAAGTTCCTCAGGAAAACAAAGAAAACAAGGAGAAACAACCGGAGAACGTTGCACAAGAGATGGCCGCAGAACAGCAGGAAAAAGAAATTCTCGTCGTGGTCGACCAGGAACCGAAACCCATCGAGGGGAATAGCTTCGATTTCTTTATCGAACACGTACCTGCCGGCTATTCGTTAGCTAGCATGCAGTGGAAGTCTGAGAAAACTGACATCGTAAGCACGATAGAGGAAGCGATCAAAAACGACAGAGAAGGTATCCCTGGTGGGAATGGCTTTTATATCAGTGGCAATGGACAGTTCACCGGTTTCTTTTATAAGGATGAGTTGAAGGGGGAAAAGGGGAAATTGATCTTGGTCTTTCAAAATGAGCAGGGCAATGAAAAGACATGGGAGAAGGAGCTAACCCTTAAATAACGCGAGATCAATTGGAACCTCATTTTTGGGGTTCTTTTTATTTTGTTTGGCACATGTATACGGTGAGGCTTTTTATTGGGAAGAAAAAAATCATGAAAAGACATAACTTTAGTTAGTATTTTTTGCAAAAGACTGTTGTTACCATATTTTTGTTTCACCTAGATGTTTTGCTAGGGGAGTGTGTCGACAGTAGGGGTAGTTCAAATGAGGAAGGAAGGAGGACAGTGTTATTGATGAAAAGAATGATTGCTCGTTTGTTGGTAATGGTTATGGTTTTCGCAATCGTCCAACCTGTGTTTATTCAAGAAAAAGTGAACGCAGCTGATCTTACCGATGTGATTAGAGTAGAGGCAGACAAGTTCGTGGATGCGTCTGGTGCCTATCCAGAGGGAATACCATATGAATTGATTCAGAACGCGTTGATCGTCGGCTATGCACGAGACTCTAGCATGGATTATGGGGCTGCGAATGCTGCCCTGCGTTTTGACCTGAGCGGCGTGAAAACTGAAAAGAAAATTGAGTCCGCCACCCTGAAGATTTATGTGAATAAGGTAGAATCAACAGGCGGGGATATGCCCTTTATTGATCTATGGGGCTCGCTTGATGACAGCTGGAACGATGATTCTACGGTGACGATACCTATGCATCATGAAAGAATCATAACAAATGAGGTGCTTCCTAGTAATTTCACAGGGTGGAAATCGTTTGATGTAACTAGCTTTGTCAAGAGCAATATTCCAGACAAAAAAGCTACCTTTGTTTTAAGAGGACGACAAACAGCGCCACCTGCTCCCCTTTTGTATCAGCCTCAAATCGTTTTCTATGACAAAAGTAATCTTAGCTATGCTTCTCAGCTGGAAATCACTTATGCTGCTAACACTCCACCAACTGATATCCTCTTATCGTCCAATTCGATTCCTGAAAACAATCAAATAGGAGCAGTAGTTGGTACGCTTTCGGCAGTAGATCCTGATCAAGGGGACACCGTTACGTTCAGCATTCTAAACAATCCAGTGCCATTTACTGTTGAGGGAAATCAACTGAAGGCAACGGAAAAATTTGATTTTGAAACGAAGTCGACTTACTATGTGCCGATAACCGCAACAGACTCGGCTGGCAATTTCTTTACCAAGATGATGACCATCCAGGTGACAGATGTAAATGAACCACCTACGACAGCGACGGTTACCATCAATGGCGGTGCTGCGATTACGAATTCAGCAAATGTGACGCTCACTATGACCCATGATGACCCTGACGCGGCCAAGCCCGAGTACCGTTTGACGAACGTGGAAGGTGGTCCTTGGAGTGAATGGAAGGCGTTTGTGACACCTGTAACGTGGACCCTTACGACAGGAGAAGGGACCAAAACGGTCTTCATGGAGCTGCGTGACGGAACAGGGACTGTTCTGCAAGCACAGGATAGCATTGTACTGGATACGACACCTCCGACAGGGACAATCGAGATCAATAACGGGAACGTAGCCACTTCATCAGAAAAGGTAGAGCTTACCATTCAGGGAAGCGATGCGAACGGCCCGGTAGAGTTGATGTTGTCGAATGATAACAGCTTTACAGGCAGTTGGCTGCCAATCCCATCCAATAACAAGCTGGAATGGAACTTGGCTAGTGGAGACGGACAAAAAACAGTCTACGCGAAGTTTCGTGATGGTGCGGGGAATCTGTTTACGACATCGGATACCATCGTGTTAGACAAAACCGCACCTGTAGTCACGGGAGTTGCGAATGGCGGCGTCTATACGGCCGCTGTCACGCCTGTCTTTAATGAGGGCACAGCGACATTGAATGGTGCTCCTTTTACGAGTGGCACAAAGGTAAGTGTGGAGGGCAAGTACACGCTGGTAGTGACGGATACAGCAGGTAATACGACGACACTTCCATTTTCGATCGATCAAACGAAGCCGTCAGGCAGTCTCAAGATCAACGATGACGCCAATTATACCAATACACTTGCCATTACATTACAAATTGCTGTTACCGATTTAAGTAGTGAACTACAAATGCGCTTTTCCCATGACAAGAGTGATCCAGCCAATTGGACTTCTTGGGAAACGCTGACCACAACAAAGGCGTGGACCTTGCCAACTGGGGACGGAACCAAGTCGGTTTACATGGAAGTCAAGGACAAAGCAGGAAATACCGCCAGCTTTACTGATGAGATCACACTCGATATGACTACCCCTACGGGTGCCTTCGAGATCAATCAAGGCCAGTTGTATACCAACACGAACAAGGTTACCTTGAGCGTGGAGTCGGCTGATGCTCATGGTGTGGAAATGCGTTTGTCCAATGACAGCCTGACGTGGAGTGCTTGGAAAACAGCACCGACAAAAGGTGACGTTCCTTGGGAGTTGAATGGTGTTGATGGAACCAAAACGGTCTATCTGGAGCTGAGAGATCTGGCCGGAAACCAACTAGCCCTTCAAAAGCAAATCACGCTGGATTCCGCTGGACCAGTCGTCACAGGAGTCGCTCAGGATGGTGTCTATGCGAACGACGTAACGATTACCTTCAACGAGGGAACAGCATTGTTGAACGGCAATCCGTTTACGAGCGGTTCTGTCGTCAGCGCGGAAGGATCGTATGAGCTGGTCGTCACAGATGGGGCACAAAATCGCACGACGATTCGTTTCACGCTGGATAAAACACCACCGACTGGAACGCTCAGCATCGATAACGGAACAGAGTATGCGAAAGCAGAAGACGTTACCCTTCAGCTCACTGCATCAGGAAATGCAGACGACATCGAAATGGCTATCTCGAACGCCGATGACAATTCGGGTACGTGGGAGCGTTTCGCGGAGTCAAAAGCATGGAAGCTGGCTGATGGCAGTACAAACGGCACCAAAACGGTCTATGTCAAGCTGCGGGACAAAGCGGGGAACGTCACAAAGCTAAGCGATACGATTGTGCTGGATGTAGTGGCGCCAACTGGGTCCATCACGATCAATAACGGAGACAATTACACCAAGTCTCGTGATGTTACGCTCGCTGTAACAGCGAACGACAGTACGAGCGATGTACAGATCCGCTTCGCAAATGGTGACAACGATTGGAGCGCTTGGGAGGCAGTAACGGCAACCAAAGTATGGCAGTTGAAGTCCGGTGATGGCACCAAGACCGTCGAGATGCAGATCACAGACAAGGCAGGGCACATCACAACCGTTTCCGATACCATCGAGCTGGATGCAGATGCGCCAGTTGTCACAGGAGTCGAGGACAAAGGCATTTACAAAGATGATGTGACAATTACCTTCAACGAAGGAACCGCGACGTTGAATAGTGCTCCGTTTGCAAGTGGCGACCAGGTAACAAGCGAAGGTAAGCATGAGCTGCGGGTCGTAGATGCTTCCGGGAACGAAACCAAAATTACGTTTACTTTGGATAAGACAGCACCGACGGGAACGTTCGTCATCAACAATGATGATCGTATAACCTACTCCACCAGCGTGAGACTTCATGTTACTGCTTCGGACAATTTGGGAGATGTCGACATGCGCATCTCCAATGACCAAGGCAAGTGGAGCAGCTGGGAAAAAGTGACGGGAACGGTACCGTGGAATTTGCCTTATGGCAATGGTATGAAAAAAGTTCTGATCCAGCTTCGCGACCAGGCAGGAAACAACGTCGAACTGGATGATTCCATTGAGCTATATGTGCGAGATGTACCGAATCCGCCAACAGGAGAGCCGGTCATTGGAGTCGAGTTGGAGGAAGAGGAGTTAACGTTGCGTGTTGGCGATACAGAAAGCCTTCGTGCCACTGTAAAACCAGCGAATGCCTCCAACAAACGAGTCAAGTGGGAAAGCAGTGACGCTGAAATCGTCGAGGTAGATGAGGAAGGCAAGATCACAGCGGTAGCTCCGGGAACTGCGACGATTACAGTGACGACTGAGGACGGGAACAAAACCGATTCGGTAGAAGTAACCGTTAAGGAAATAGCTACCTTCCAGTTGGAAACAAACGAACCGTCCTTCTGGATTAAGCCAAGAGTAACCACGACCTTACGACTCTATAAGGTAGAAGGCAAAAAACGCAAAGACATCACGAGAGACAAAAATGTTGAATACAACACGGAAAACGGGTTGGTTACCGTCAAGCAGGGCCGCATTACGGCAGGCAAAGAAGAAGGAGAAGACATCGTTATCGTTCGCTATATGGGTGAGGAACTGGAGATCCCGGTGACGGTGTCTAAGAAAACGATTCGTTCGTTGACGACTTCCTTCAAGGATTTGGTGCTGGAGATCGATGAGGAGAAGCAGCTAACGCTGACAGCCGTCTTTAGTGATAAGAACACAGAAGAGGTGACAGAGAAAGCTACCTGGTCCTCAAGCGACGAAGAGGTCATCGAAGTAACAAAAGAGGGAAAAGTGACAGCGCTGGCTGAAGGGAAGGCTGTCATTACTGCGAAATATGGCGGTAAAAAGGTAACCAATCGTGTGCTCGTAGTAGAAGAAAAGAAAGTGAAAGATTTGCGAGTATCGCGCTCTTCGCTGCGCTTGAAGGCAGACGATACTGGTGAGATCGTCCTGTATGCCGTCTATGAAAATAGATACGAGGAGATCGTCACCAAAGATGCCGAATGGACAGTGGAAGATCCTGAGATTGCGACTGTAGAAAATGGTGTCGTGACCGCACTGGAATCTGGTAAAACAACCATTACAGTGAGATACGGCGGCGAGACGATTACGATTAACATTACGGTCTGGTAAATGAAAAGGGGCTGTTCGATCTACCGTGGGGGGCAGCCTCTTTTCCATCCTGTTTTAAAAGGTGAAGAAATATGGAAAATGCATCCATTGCTTTTGTCACTAGCATTATGATTGGGGCTATTTTCTTTGGCATTTTATGGTGGGAAGGCTCGTGGTTTAGTCTTCGGTTTACGAAGTGGTACTTCGGTATTTTATTTGTAGTCTCGATAGGAGTAGGAGGGTATACCCTTTTTCAAGGTTAATGAATTTTATGTATCGAGTAAGCAAATTTCTACAAAGAAAAATAGACATGTTCAACCTTCTCAGGTATCGATCAATTTCTACACCAGCCTACCCGAGAAGATAAACATGTCTATTTTTGTTTTATGATAAACCAATGTCTATGCTAGGATTTGACATAAAATTCAGATATGATATAATGCCATTAAATGGCAAACTATTACATTTTATACTCTTAATAGGTGATTGTTCTAAAAATTCCCCTCTTCCTAGTAGAATCTGAAGCTACCTTTCCACGATTCGAAAGAACAATTCACCATTCAATTGCAAGGCTTTCCTGCATAGGTGTTTCATACTCAACTGTATTCAAACACTACTCCACTTTTTTCGCGAATTCATAGCAATTCGATTCATTTACCTTCCCTATTACTTCTCGTTTGTAGCCGCTTTGAACGTGCACGATAAAATTTGGTATCAACATGTTTATTTGGTCAACTATTCCTCTGTTTTTCCCTTTTTCTATTTATATATTGGCCTTTTTTGACGCTGCTTAATTGCTTCACCTTAACCAATCGGGTGTCCAGTCTTTATCGTGGACGATTCGATGAGTCAACGCCTACTTTGTAAAGGAGGGGGAGGCTTACCGACCAATATCCATTTTAAAAGTCTGATCAAGCAGAGAGGGTCAGGAACTTCATAAGTTTAGAGGGTTCCCCCTTCATTATCAAGCTCAAAAAGGGAGGATAACCATGACCATGGAAGATCAAGTGAATCATTGGCTTTCAGAATTGGCAGGAGAGGCTCCATTGCTGCAGCTTCCGTTTGATATCCCCAGACATAAAAATGTTCGCTATGCGGAAGAGTCGCAATCGATTGATCTGTCAAAAACGGTGGGAGAGAAAGCGAGTTTATTTTGCATACAAGAAGAGGCTGATAGGTTTACGCTATTCTTGGCTGCATACCATAGCTATCTTTACAGATATACGGGGCAAAACGACATTCGGATTGGTGCGATAACGGGTGATAGCTCTGCCTTTTTTGCAAGTCGAGTGATTACTGGAGGAACGACGAATTTTAAGCAGCTGTTGAACGATGTCAAAGAGAATGTGATTGAGGAGAAGCTTGCCAGCAACTCCGAAACTACGAAATTATTTCATACCTTTTTAAGAGTAGGAAAAGCCGGGGATGAGGATAACAGACTTTTTGTCGATTCCCAACTAGCAAATGTAGAGCTGCGTGTTGATATCGAAGAGGCTGAGGGAATGCGTATAACATTTACATATAATTCCTTCTTGTTTACACAACAAACGATACGACGAATGATCGAGAACTTTTGTAACTGGATCGAACAAGTAATCACGAATGTCGAAACTCCTATCGATTTATTGAGACTGATAACCAAAAACCAAGAGAGAGAACTGGTAGACGAGTGGTGCAGGAATGATGAGCCCACGAATGTTCCTGACACAATCTTGACTGCCTTTGATTTCCAAGCCAATCGGAATCCCGATGCCATTGCGCTCGTTTTTAAGGAAGAGAAGATGACCTATAGGGAATTGGATATCCGATCAAATCAATTAGCGAATTACCTCCGAAAGATTGGCGTAACGAGTGAAGTGCTGGTGGGAATATGCCAAGAGCGTTCCATTGAAATGATCGTGAGCATATTAGGTGTGTTGAAAGCAGGAGGCGCTTATGTACCAATAGATCCTGCTTATCCCGTTCAAAGACTCCACTATATTATGGAGGATGCAGCTTTACAAGTAGTGATTGCGGATGACGCGTCCGCGACGAAAGTGCCTGACGGAATAAAAGTGGTTAAATTGTCGGATTATTGCGAAATTTTGTCGAATGAAAGCACGGAAACCCCTGCAATGGAAGTAAACGGTCACAATCTTGCTTATGTCATCTATACCTCCGGCTCGACAGGAAATCCGAAGGGGGTAATGATTGAACATCATTCCGTTATGAATTTTCTTCAAACGCTGGAGAGTCGCAGTCCGCTCTTACAAACGGACAGACTTTTGCAGAAAACGTCTGTTTCTTTTGATGCTTCTGTTTGGGAGCTCTTTTGGTGGATGTTGAAAGGCGCTAGCTTGTACATCCTCCCGAACAGCGATGAGAAAGACCCCGCCTTGCTTGTGAAAGCAGTCGAGATGCATAAAATTACCCATCTTGAGTTTGTGCCGTCTATGTTGAAAGCCGTATTGGATTATATAGAAAATGAGGGTTCTTCTTCTGCATTATCCTCCTTGAAATACGTCACAGTTGGAGGGGAAGTGCTTCCGCCTCATGTTGTTACGAAATGTACCGATCTATTGACCATTCCTCATGGTACGACCTTATACAACACGTATGGGCCGACAGAGACGACAGTCGAGGTTGCCAGCTTCAAATGCCATCCAGATGAAAAACACACGCAAATACCCATTGGAAAACCGAATACCAATACACAGTTATACGTGTTGAACGAGCATTTGCAAATGCAACCTGTCAGAGTTGCCGGAGAACTGTATGTCGGCGGATCAGGCGTAGCAAGAGGTTACTTGAACCGACCTGAATTGACAAATGAACGCTTTATTTCCAACCCGTATCGTCCAGGAGAAGACTCGCGTTTGTATCGAACGGGAGATTTGGTTCGATACTTGGCCGACGGAAACTTGGAGTATATCGGACGGAATGACAACCAGGTAAAAGTGAGAGGGTACAGAATTGAGCTGGAGGAAATTGAAGTCATCTTAGGCAATCATTCGACTGTTGAGCAAGCCATCATTGTCGCGAAAAAAGACGTCTATGAAAATAACAAGCTGATCGCTTATGTGATAGGGTCTGGAACGGTAACAGAATGGCGTGATTATCTGAAGGCTCAGCTTCCAGAGTTCATGGTTCCGGCCTATTTTGTGAAAATGGATGTTTTCCCGCTTACTCCCAGCGGAAAAATTGATCGTAAGTCGTTGCCAGAGGTAGGCAATAGTCGCCCGCATGTTTCGACGGAATATGTAAAACCGGAAACAGAATGGGAAACGAAGCTCTTGGACATTTGGAAGGATTTGTTCGGATACGATGAGATTGGAGTCGAGGATAATTTCTTTGAATTAGGCGGACACTCGCTGTTGGGGACTCAGGTTATTGCAAGAATCCGTGCTCTTTTCAAGAAAGAGATTCCGTTGTCTGCTCTGTTTACATTTCCGACGATTCGGAGCATCGTGCCGATCGTAACTGCCGCAGATGAGGTAAATGCAGTGGATGCGCTACCTGCCATCAAGAGGGTATCACGAGATCGAGAATTGCCGCTTTCTTATTCGCAAGAAAGAGTGTGGTTTTTAGAACAGTTAAGCGCTAATAATTTGGCTTATATTTTTCAAGCCACAATGAAGGTACGTGGGATGCTGGAGCTCCCGATTCTCAATAAGTGTTTTACGGAGATTGTGCGCAGACATGAAATATTCCGAACCGTGTTTCATGAGAAAAATGGACAACCATATCAGGTGATCTATGAACCATTCGATGTGGAATTGCCTGTTAGGGATGTTTCGCACTTACCTGAGAGTGATCGTGCTGGTGAAGTCCAAAGATTGATCAAAATGGAGATTAAAAAGCCAATAGATATCTCGCAGCTGCCATTGGCGCGATGGATTGTTTACAAGATTTCTGAGTTGGAGTCTGTCATTCTGTTTGTGGAACATCATCTGATTCATGATGGATGGTCATTCCGCAAATTTTTAAAAGAGCTGTTTACACTGTACAGTGCCTATCTTGAAAATAAACCATCTCCACTGTCTGAGTTGCCGATTCAATTCGCAGACTATTGCGTATGGCAGAATGAGATGTTTAAGCGCGGCAAGGAGAACAAACAGTTAACGTACTGGAAGAATCTATTGCAAGGGGCCAATGGGGTTCTGGAACTGCCGACAGACAGGCCACGACCAGTAAATCAAACCTTTCACGGGAATATGTTCACCCAATTAATACCGGAAGAACTGTATCTTCAACTACGTGATTACTGCATGAAAACAAACACGACCTTATTCATGGTCATGATGGCTGCGTTTCAAACCTTGCTTCATCGTTATTCCAATCAAGAAGACATTATAGTAGGTTCGGGTATCGCGAATCGGCGCTGGAAAGACACGGAAGAATTGATCGGGATGTTTGTAAACAATATTGTGATCCGTACGCAATTTACCGAAAATATGACGTTCCAGGATGTATTGCAAGATGTGAAGAGGTCGGCCTTGGAAGCGTATGAGAATCAAGAGATTCCTTTTGATCAAGTAGTTGATGCCTTAAAACTGAAACGTGATCAAAGCCGTAACCCTCTATTCCAAGTCATGTTTAGTTTCCAGGATGCAAAAGTCACTCATCTACCTGTATCCAATCTGAATATTCAACTCACCGAAGGCATTAGCAACGGATCGGCCAAATTTGATATCAACGTCGTACTGACGAATCACGAGGAGCTCTCTTCTTCTCTGTTAACAAAGGATGAATACGGAAGTATAAGCCTTGACTGGGAATACAATACGGATTTGTATGACGAATCAACGATGCGCGGCATGTTTGCGCATTATATTGAATTGCTGAAAAGCGTTCTTACGCATAGTGACCAGATGTTGCATTCCATGCCTATGCTGACCGCTTCTGAACAGACTCACATCCTCCAAGAGTGGAATGACACGGAAGTTGCGTTTGAGGATCAGAAAACGCTCCATCAAATATTCGAGGAGCAAGCTGCCCGGACGCCAGAGCGAATGGCGGTTGAATTCGGCGACGAACAATGGACCTACAGGCAAATAAACAACAGGGCAAACTTCCTGGCAAGCAAATTGCGAAATCTGGGAGTGAAGCCGGATACATTAGTAGGGTTAATGAGTGAGCGTTCTCCCGACATGATGATTGGTATACTTGCCATTCTAAAAGCGGGTGGCGCGTATATGCCAATGGACACAGCGGCTCCAAAAGAAAGACTGTCCTATATTCTTCGGGATAGTGATACGAAGGTCGTTGTCATGCAAGAGAAATTCAAGACAGCGATCGATTTCAATGGACCTGTCCTGTTATTGGAAGAGAATAGGCCGGATCAGGATGTAGAATGCGATAATCTTGAGTCCGCTGCCCATTCGAAAAATTTGGCGTACGTCATCTATACCTCAGGTTCGACGGGGGCACCAAAAGGAGTCATGATCGAACATTGCTCGGTTGTCAATCGGATGAACTGGATGGTTCATCGCTACCCTATGAACGAGCATGACACCGTCTTGCAAAAGACTCCTTATAGTTTTGATGTTTCCGTAACGGAGCTAGTCCTATGGTTTTTCACTGGTAGCAAACTATGCTTCCTCGCTCCCGAAGCAGAGAAAGACCCGGAGCTTATTATCAAAACGGTTGCCCAGCACCAAGTAACGTATATTCATTTTGTTCCATCTATGCTCAGCATCTTTTTAGACCATTTGGAAAATGTCGATTGCGCAGAGGAAATCAAAACTTTACAGCGAGTTTATACGACCGGGGAAGCTTTGAGTACGGAACAGGTTCAACGTTTTCATCGATTAATCGGGCAACGGAATCATACGACTCTTATTAATCTGTATGGTCCTACGGAAACGACCATTGAAGTGACCTACTATGATTGCCAGGCCGATAGCAAGGTAATCCCCATTGGTAAGCCGATGGATAATATTCAAGCTTACATTCTCAATAAGGAAGGGTACCTGCAACCAATAGGCGTGATGGGCGAATTGGTTATTGGGGGTATTGGACTTGCACGAGGGTATATCGGAAAACCCGAGTTAACAGCTGAACGTTTTGTCCCGAATCCTTTTGGCAATCCATCTGAAAGGCTATACAAGACAGGTGACTACGCACGGTGGATGCCAGACGGCAATATTGAGTACATCGGCCGTATGGATAATCAAGTGAAAATTCGCGGTTATCGGATTGAACTAGGTGAAATCGAAGCGGTTATGAGGAAGCAGCAAGGGGCTGGAGAAGTTGCAATTATTGCCCATGAATATGAGCCGGGGGATAAACGATTAATCGCTTATTTCAGTGGGACATCAGAGGTCGATACGTTAAAAAGCCACTTACAGAAACAGTTACCTCCTTATATGATTCCCTCTTATTTCGTACGAGTGGGAGAAATGCCGCTCACATCGAGTGGCAAATTGGATCGTAAAGCATTGCCATTGCCTGAGATCCACATTGTAAGCCATCACTACACATCGCCGCGAAACTCAACGGAAGAATTGCTCGCACTCATATGGAGTGAAATATTAAGAGTAAACCAAATCGGGGTATTTGATTCGTTCTTTGAATTGGGTGGACATTCCCTGTTGGCAACACAGGTTGTATCGCGCATACGAGGAGTGTTTGGTCAACATCTACCTCTCCGAGCGATCTTTGAATGCCCGACCATCGAGAGCTTGGCTAAGCGGCTAACCGAATTGCGACAAGGCGAGAAAATGGTTCAATTGCCTGCGCTCCTGCAAGTAGATAGAACGGAACCGATCCCGTTATCTTTTGCGCAGCAGCGGTTGTGGTTTTTTGACCAACTGGAGCCTGGAAGTAACGTCTATAACATTCCCTATGTATGGCGTTTAAGCGGTTCATGGGATGTTGCCGGATTAGAAAAAGGTCTTAACCAATTGATTGAGCGTCATGAAATGCTTCGTACCGTATTTGCAAAACAAAATGGCGTCCCTGTACAGCTCATTAAGCCGCATCAACCAAGATCATTGCCTGTCATGGATGTAAGCAGTCTCTCTGCTGTTGAAAGAGAAAAGCAGGTCCAAGATTATATTCAACGGAGTGCTGATCGCGTATTTGACTTGAGTCAAGGACCGTTGATTGAAGCTGAGCTAATTAAGCAGGATGAATCGGAGTATGTTCTTCTTTGTACCGTACATCATATTGTTTTCGATGGCTGGTCAGAGGATATCTTGTTGGACGAGTGGATGGCATTTTATGAAGAAGCAGTCAGCGGAACGCCTGCCGATCTGCCACCGTTATCCATTCAATACGGGGACTTTGCTGTATGGCAAAGACAGTGGCTATCGGATGAGACGATGAAAGAGCAAGTGGCGTATTGGGAAAATGAACTTGCAGACGAGCTTACGGTGCTTCAGTTGCCATTCGATCGTCCACGGCCAGCGATTCAAACGTACGCAGGGGACATGCAGCATATCGAATTGGCCCCTGCATTACTAGAAAAATTAAAAGCTTTCAGCAAGCAAGAGGGTGCTTCCCTGTTCATGACATTACTCGCCGCCTATCAGGGCTTTCTCTCTCGTTATACGGGACAAACAGACATTTTAGTAGGAAGCCCGGTTGCGAATCGCACTCGAAAAGAAATGGAAGGGTTAATTGGGTGCTTTGTAAACACGCTGGTTTATAGAGTGAACGTCGAAGACAATCCAAGCTTCAGGCAATTGGTCGCCCAAGTCAAAGAAAAAACGTTGCGCGGGCAAGAAAATCAAGATGTGCCCTTTGAAAAAATAGTAGAGGCCCTTCAGCCAGAGCGAAATGCAAGTTACTCCCCTGTTTTCCAAACTATTTTTACGATGCAAACCCACCTGAGAAACGTAAAGCAATGGCCAAATCGAAAAATTGAGCCAGTGAAAAGCACCATCAAGGTTGCCAAGTTTGATTTGTCAATTTCCATAGAAGTCAATTCAGAGTATTCGTTGACGATTTCATTTGGTTACAATACAGACCTATTTAACCAGTCCAGCATAGAACGAATGATCGGACATTTTGTGAATTGGCTCGAGCAAGTGATGGCATATCCTGAGGAGTCAATAGAAGGCTTGCGACTGATTTCAGAAGAGGAAGAAAAGCAACTGCTGGAAATGTGGAGTAATCATTAGGAGGTGCTGTATGCAAGATTCCATTACCGCATTATTTGAAGAACAAGTGGAACTTCATCCTGATGCCATTGCATTGGTATACAAAGATGCAAGCTTTACCTACAAGGAGCTTAACAGCAGAGCGAATCAATTGGCGCATTATTTAAAATCGTGCGGGGTAGGAGCAGATAGCCGAGTTGGCTTGTACATGGATCGCTCGTTTGAAATGATCATCAGCATGGTCGCTATATTAAAGGCAGGCGGGGCCTATGTCCCGCTTGACCCTGCCTACCCTGAGCAACGATTGCTTTATATGCTGCAAGATGCAAGCATCACGATTGTGCTGACACAAGAAAGCTTGGTAACCAGACTGCCGGACGGATTGAAAATCGTTTGTCCCGATCTGCAAGCTAGCGAGATCAACAAGGAATCAGATGCGAATGTAGGCGAGAGTACGACTTCGGAAAGCCTAGCCTATTTGATGTATACGTCCGGTTCGACGGGAAATCCCAAAGGGGTACTCATTCCTCATCGAGGAGTGATTCGACTTACGAAGCATGCCTCTTATGTATCGCTCACACCGGAAGAAACTATGCTGCAACTAGCGTCGATCTCATTTGATGCGGCGACCTTCGAAATCTGGGGGAGCTTGCTAAATGGCGCGAAATTGGTGATTTATCCATTTCACGGTCTTTCTCTGGACGAGTTGGGACAAGTGCTGCGTGACGAAAAAATCAGCACGTTATGGCTAACCGCAGGTATTTTTCATCAAATGATCGATTACCGGATCGAAGACTTAAGAGGGGTGCGTCAATTGTTGACTGGCGGAGACATCGTGTCCGCCAAGCATGCGCAACGTGCCTTAGATTTGTTACCGGATACACTGGTGATTAATGGGTATGGCCCGACAGAAAACACGACATTTACTTGCTTTTATCACATAAAACAGAAGAGCGAGATTCAACATTCCGTTCCGATCGGTCGACCAATCAATGATACCGAGGTCTTTATCCTAAATGATAAGCAAAAGCTCGTTTCTGTCGGTCTTGTGGGCGAATTATATGTGGGGGGAAAGGGACTAGCTTTCGGATACTGGAATCGACCAGAGTTGAATCAAGAGAAATTTATTCCGCATCCATTTCAACAAGACCCTGAAGCGCGATTATACAGGACGGGCGACCTGGTGAAATATGTGCCGGGCCGAGGAATCGAATTTATCGGGCGAAAAGATAATCAAGTAAAAATAAGAGGAAACCGGATCGAGCTCGGTGAGATTGTAGCTGTTCTCAACCAGCATGAGAGTGTAAGGGAAGCAGTTGTCCTTGTACATGAATATGGAGCGGATGATAAACGCCTGATTGCCTATATCACGGGAGACGGGGATGTCGATGAATGGAAACGGTATGCGAATGAACAATTGCCGCCTTTCATGGTCCCTTCCTATTTTGTGAAAATGGACGCTTTCCCGCTCACAGCTAACGGGAAGGTAGACCGTCAAGCATTGCCGTTGCCAGAAATGCGCACGATGAAGGATGAATTTGTCGCACCACGTACGGATACGGAGAATAGGATCGCAGAGATTTGGCATGAAATTTTAAAGGTGGAGCGTCTTAGCATCCATGACTCCTTTTTTGATTTAGGCGGACACTCACTGCTTGCGACGCAGGTCATATCCCGTTTGCAGGATGCCTTTCATCTGTTTATCCCGTTGCGCATCTTGTTTGAATGCCCGACGATCGCAAGCTTAGATACAAAAATTATGGAGCTTGGCCGGGATGGCAAAAGAGAACGGACACCAGCTATTGAGAGAGCCTCGCATCGAGACAAGCTGCCATTATCGCATGCCCAGCAGCGACTATGGTTTTTGCATCAATTGGAGCCGGAGAGTACGGCCTATAACGTTCCCCACATGTGGCGTTTAACAGGGCAGTGGAATGTGCATGCGCTGGAAACGGGATGGAATGCGCTTCTTCAACGCCATGACATCTTGCGCACTGTATTTCCGAATGAAGGGGGGCAACCCTTCCAAGCTATTGAACCCTATGTGTATCAAACGTTACCAGTGATCGATCTACGTGAACGACCTGCTGCCGAAAAAGAAGAACAAATTCACGACTATATCGAACAGGAAGCAGACAAAAGGTTTGATCTACAGCGAGGACCTTTGATTCAAGCCAAATTAATCGTCGTCGAAGAGGATGAGTTCCTTTTACTGTGCAGCATGCATCATATCATTACGGATGGCTGGTCTGAAGATATCTTATTGGAAGAATGGCTGGCCTTGTACGAGGAAGTAGAAAGTGGAACACGTGCGGAGCTGCCAGAATTGCCGATTCAATACGCTGATTTCGCGGTATGGCAGCGCGAATGGCTGACGGAAGAAGTGATGGGCCAACAACTCGATTATTGGAAAGCAGAGTTGTCCGGGGAGCTTCCTGTCTTGCAATTGCCGATTGATCGGCCAAGACCAAGCATTCAAACCTATGCTGGAAGTATGCATAAAATTGTACTGGCATCCGAATTGCTTGAGAAGTTAAAAGCGTTCAGTCGGCAAGAGAATACCACCTTATTTATGACCCTGTTGGCCGCTTACCAAGGCTTTTTATCCAGATATACTGGACAAAACGATATTTTGGTGGGCAGCCCCATAGCGAACCGAAATGTAAAGGAAATCGAAGGCTTGATTGGCTTTTTCGTCAATACGCTCGTCTACCGGGCGAACCTTCAAGACAATCCCACGTTCAAGCAATTACTTGCCCAAGTAAAAGAAAAAGCTCTACAGGCACAGGAATATCAAGATGTTCCGTTTGAAAAAATCGTAGAAATGCTACAACTGGAACGCAATACAAGCTACTCCCCGGTATTTCAGACGGTGTTCACATGGGCAGAAATGAAAGCGGACGTTTATCATTCGTGCAGTGGGCAATTAGAAAAAATGCCGGTTCAGATCAATGTGGCGAAATTTGATCTTCAGTTATCCATGGGTGAGTATGAAGACGGCCTTGAGATGAACATGATCTACAACACGGATCTATTTGATCCATCCACGATTGAAAAAATGACAGACCGCTTCGCGCATTGGTTGCAAGAGCTTGTAAGCGCGCCGGATGTGCCGATGGCCTTGCTGGAATTGTTAACCGAGGAAGAACGTCACAAACTCTTACTCGAATGGAATCATACTAGCGGTGACTTTGGAAAAATTGATGTAGCTACAGTCTCCGTGCAAGATTCCATCCCTACATTATTTGAAGAACAAGTGGAGCTTCATCCTGACGCCACTGCATTAGCATACAAAGGCACTAGCCTGTCCTATAGAGAGCTTAATAGCAGAGCGAATCAATTGGCGCATTATTTAAAATCGTGCGGAGTAGGAGCAGATAGCAGAGTAGGCTTGTACATGGATCGCTCGTTTGAAATGATCATCAGTATGGTCGCTATTTTAAAGGCAGGCGGTGCCTATGTCCCGCTCGACCCCGCCTACCCTGAGCAACGATTGCTTTATATGCTGCAAGATGCAAGCATCACGATTGTACTGACAAAAGAAAGCTTGGTATCCAGACTGCCAGATGGATTGAAAATCGTTTGTCCCGATCTGCAAGCTAGCGAGATCACCAAGGAATCAGATGCAAATCTAGGCGAGAGTACGACTTCGGAAAGCCTTGCCTATTTGATGTATACGTCCGGTTCAACAGGAAATCCCAAAGGGGTACTCATTCCTCATCGAGGGGTAATCCGACTTACGAAGCATGCCTCTTATATATCACTCACACCGGAAGAAACCATGCTGCAACTAGCGTCGATCTCATTTGATGCGGCGACCTTCGAAATATGGGGGAGCTTACTAAATGGCGCGAAATTGGTGATTTATCCATTTCACGGTCTGTCCCTGGACGAGTTGGGACAAGTACTGCGTGACGAAAAAATCAGCACGCTATGGCTAACCGCAGGTATTTTTCATCAAATGATCGATTACCGGATCGAAGATTTAAAAGGGGTGCGTCAATTGTTAGCTGGCGGCGACATCGTGTCCGCCAAGCATGCGCAACGTGCCTTGGATCTGTTACCAGATACACTGGTGATTAACGGGTATGGCCCGACAGAAAACACGACATTTACTTGCTATTATCCTATAAAAAATAAGAGCGCAATCCAGCACTCCGTTCCGATAGGTCGACCGATCGATGATACAGAGGTGTATATCTTAAGCGAAATGTTAAAGGTAGTTCCTGACGGCCTCGTGGGCGAATTGTATGTGGGCGGCAAGGGGCTAGCTTTCGGATACTGGAATCGACCGGAGATGAACCAAGAGAAATTTATTCCGCATCCGTTTCATCCAGACCCTGAAGCGAGATTATATAGGACGGGCGACCTGGTGAAATATGTACCGGATCGAGGGATCGAATTTATCGGTCGAAAAGATAATCAAGTGAAAATAAGAGGGAACCGTATCGAGCTTGGTGAGATCGTAGCTGTTCTCAACCAGCATGAGAGTGTGAGGGACGCAGTTGTCCTTGTACATGAATATGGATCGGATGATAAACGCCTGATTGCTTATATCGCGGGAGACGGGGATGTCGATGAATGGAAAACGTATGCGAGTGAACAACTGCCTTCTTTCATGGTCCCTTCCTATTTTGTGAAAATGGACGCTTTCCCGCTTACAGCTAACGGAAAGGTAGACCGTCAAGCATTGCCATTGCCAGAAATGCGCACGATGAAGGAGGAATTTGTCGCACCGCGTACCGCGACAGAGAATAGGATCGCATCGATTTGGCGTGAAGTTTTAAAAACGGAAACGGAACGATTGAGTATCCACGATTCCTTTTTCGATTTGGGCGGACACTCGTTGCTTGCGACGCAGGTCATTTCCCGTTTGCAGGAAGCCTTCCAGCTGTCTATCCCGTTGCGCATCTTGTTTGAATGCCCGACGATCGCACGCCTAGATGCCAAAATCATGGAGCTTGGCCGGGATGGCAAAAGAGAACGGACACCAGCTATTGCGAGAGCCTCGCATCGAGAAAAGCTGCCGCTATCTCATGCCCAGCAGCGTCTATGGTTTTTACATCAATTGGAACCGGAGAGTACGGCCTATAACGTTCCTCACATGTGGCGTTTAACAGGGCAGTGGAATGTGCATGCGCTGGAAACGGGATGGAATGCGCTTCTGCAACGCCATGACATCTTGCGTACTGTTTTTCCGAATGATGGGGGTCAACCTTTCCAAGTCATTGAACCCTATGTGTATCGAACGTTGCCAGTGATCGATCTACGGGATCGAACTGCTGCCGAAAGAGAAGAGCAAATCTACGATTCTATCATGCAGGAAGCAGACAAAAGGTTTGATCTACAGCGAGGACCTTTGATTCAAGCCAAATTAATCGTCGTTGAAGAGGATCAGTTCCTTCTGGTGTGCACCATGCATCATGTCATTACGGATGGCTGGTCTGAAGATATCTTATTGGAAGAATGGCTGGCCTTTTACGAGGAGGCAGAGAACGGAACACGTGCGGAGTTACCAGAGTTGCCGATTCAATACGTTGATTTTGCTGTATGGCAGCGCGAATGGCTGACGGATGAAGTGATGGGCCAACAACTCGACTATTGGAAAGCGGAGTTATCTGGGGAGCTTCCTGTCTTGCAATTGCCGATTGATCGACCAAGACCAAGCATTCAAACCTATGCCGGAAGTATGCATAAGATGGTGCTGGCATCCGAACTGCTTGAGAAGTTAAAAGCGTTCAGTCGGCAAGAGAATTCCACCTTATTTATGACCCTGATGGCTGCTTATCAAGGCTTTTTATCCAGATATACCGGACAAAACGATATTTTAGTGGGCAGCCCCATAGCGAACCGAAATGTAAAGGAAATCGAAGGCTTGATTGGATTTTTCGTCAATACGCTCGTCTATCGGGCGAATTTTCAAGACAATCCAACGTTTAAGGAACTGCTTGCCCAGGTAAAAGAAAAAGCCCTTCAGGCACAGGAGTACCAGGATGTCCCGTTTGAAAAAATCGTAGAAATGCTACAACTGGAGCGCAATACAAGCTACTCTCCGGTATTTCAGACGGTGTTCACATGGGCTGAAATGAAAGCGGATGTCTATCATTCATCCAGTGGGCAATTAGAAAAAATGCCGGTTCAGATCAATGTGGCGAAATTCGATCTTCAGTTATCCATGGGTGAGTCCGAGGATGGCCTTGAAATGAACATGATCTACAACACGGATCTATTTGATCCATCGACGATTGAAAAAATGACAGACCACTTCGCGAATTGGTTGCAAGAGCTAGTGAACGCACCGGATGTGCCGATGGCCTTGTTAGAATTGTTGAGCGAGGAAGAACGTCACAAAATCCTCGTGGAGTGGAATGATACAGCAGTCGCCATTCCGGAGAATACATGCCTGCATGATTTGTTTATCGAGCAAGCAAAAAAGACACCGGAACTCATAGCAGCCGAATATGGCAGTGAAAAAATGACCTATCAAGAACTGGATAGACGTTCTAACCAGTTGGCGCACTACCTGACCATGCTGGGTGTTGGACCTAATACGCCTGTTGGGATATGTATGAATCGTTCCATGGAGCTTGTCATTTCGATTCTCGGCATCGTAAAGGCTGGCGGAGCATTTCTCCCCTTGGATACAGAGATGCCTCAAGCCAGGATGACGAAACTGTTGGAAAGCTCCAGAACCAACATTTGTATATCTGAGCCGGAGTTTATGAACCTGTTTGGACAAGCCGCTCATGTTAGATGTATAGATTCCCAAGCGGAAAAAGAAAAAATAGCAAGCATGCCGGAGGGATTACCGGAGCAAACCGTAAAGCCGACAGATTTGGTTTCGATTTATCACACTTCAGGTTCGACGGGAAATCCGAAAGGCGTTGAAAACCTCCATTATGGTTGGGTAAATCGCATCTTATGGATGCAGCGACAACATGGCTTGGAGCAGGGAGAGTCTGTCCTGCAAAAAACTACATTAACCTTTGATGATGCAGCCGTTGAGTTTTTTTGGCCATTGTCTGTAGGGGGAAGGATATCACTCTTGGAACCATGGCTGCATCGGGACCCTGAGGCGATTATCAAGGCTGCCATTCACTATCAAGCTGCGTGTATTCAATTCGTACCGAGCATGCTCAATATGTTTGTGGACGCCCTTGCTCCAGAGGATGCATCCAACTTGCACAAATTAAAAAATGTCATCTCCAGTGGTGAGGCGCTATTACCCGAAACAGTAGGCAAATTCTTTAAAAAGCTAAATGCCAAACTCCATAATACCTGGGGGGCCACAGAAGTATCGATCGACTCCACCATTTATACATGCTCGCCAACGGACGTGCTGGAAAAGGATTGTGTGAGTGTAGGCAAGCCGATTGATAACAACAGAGTCTATGTTCTTGACCAAAATAGGAAGGCTGTCCCAATTGGCGTCATTGGCGACCTTTATATTGGTGGCATTGGTTTGGCCAGAGGCTATCTGCATAATAGCGAGAAAACCCAAGAAGTATTTATGGAGAATCCGTTTGTACTAGGGGAAAGAATATATCGAACCGGAGACAAGGGGTACTTCCTGCCTTCGGGCAACATTAAATTCGTAGGTAGACAAGATAATCAAATCAAGATTAGAGGCATGCGGGTTGAATTGGGTGAAATTGAATCCACATTAAGCAGACATCCGTCCGTTCGTGAAGTAGCCGTTATTTCTGTGAAAAACGACAGGTCAGCTACCGAATTGGCTGCTTATATCGTGGGGGACGGGGATGTAAACGAATGGCGGGCATTCCTGAAGGAGCATTTGCCTGCTTATATGATTCCAACTTATTTCATGAAGTTGGACAGCACTCCTAAAACCACGAGTGGAAAAATTGACCGAAATAGACTGGAACTTCCAGTTATGAAAACAAGCGATTTCTCGATCATCGAGCCGCGCACAATACCTGAGGAACTTATACACTCCATCTGGTGCGATATATTGCAGGTGGATCAGATTTCGATCAAGGACTCATTCTTTGATAGGGGGGGACATTCCTTATTGGCTACGCAAGTCGTTTCCCGCATGCGAACCGTTTTTGGGATGGACATACCATTGCGCACGATATTTGAGTTTCCCACAATTGAAGCGATTGCCGCTCGTATATTCGAGATGAAGCAAGGCAGCGAGACGAATACCCGCATCCATGAAGTATCACGAGTGGAAAATCAGACGGATGTCTCCTTATTCGAAGTATCTCACGGGCAAAGAAGACAATGGTTCCATGCAAAATTCAGTGATCAAGAAGCAGTAGGAGGGGTTTACCTCTTTGAAGTAGCTGGTCCCGTTGATAGTCATTCTATGCACAGGTCTATGGCGCTTATGTTTGAACGTCACAGAATCATGCGCACGACGATTATAGAAAACGAAGGGCAATTGTATCAAAAAGTGCATGACGACCTTGAGGTGGAGAATGCGTTTATAGATTTGTCTTCATTATCTGTGACGGAAGGCGAGCAGCGCATCAAAATGGATTTGCAAGCTGCTCTGTACAAGCCATTTGATTTTTCGCGAGAGTCTTTCTTCCGGATGACTTTGTATCGAGTCACATCAACGAAGCATTTCTTGATCTTGAGCGCTCATCATATTGGATTTGATGGCTGGTCATTAGATGTGTTTATGAATGATCTGGCGGACATTTATCAACAAATAAAGAATGGTGTGCAAAGGGAGTTCTCCAAACCACTGGATTATATGGATTACACCTTGTGGCAGCAAACAAGACTACAAAATGGAGAATTAAATCGACAACGGGACTATTGGTTAAAACAGCTGCAACAAAATGTAGATGCACCGTTCATACCGCGAGAGACACAATCGTTCACACACGGCAGCCGAATTTCTAACGTAGCATCACTTCCCATTGAGCAAGTGACGGGACAATCGCTTTTAGAATTGACGCGAATGGCTGGTGGTACCGTCTATACGAGCTTGCTGACGGCGATCAACATCTGGCTGTCACTCCTCACGGATCAAACCATCATTACTGTCGGATCTACATTATCTGGCCGTACGCAGACTGACCTCGAAGGAATTATTGGGCCTTTAATCAATCCGGTCGCCATGCGTACAGACTTATCTGGCAACCCGACTGTATTGGAAATGATGAACAGAACAAGAGAAACCGCATATGGTGCGTACGAGAATCAAGAGTATCCGTACAATTTGGTCGTAGAGGATCAGCTAGCTGCCACAGGCGATAAGAAGAGTTTGTATTCCATTGTTTTTATTGGACAACACGTATCGAACAATTCGCCTGAATCAGATGAAATTACCTTTACGGAATGTTCGTTAAGACGTTTTCTGGATGAAACGATTATCAAAACATATGAAGGCAGTCACTTCGTTCAAGATGATCAATTGGATATGATGTTATTTTTGTCCACGCGTCATGACCAACTGACGTTAACTGCACATTACAACACGGAAGCATTCAGCGAGAATGCCATGGATACGTTACTGGATCAGCTAAAGCATGTCATCTGCCAAATGATTGATAATCCAATGCAGCGCTTGTCTCAAATAAACGTGGTTGAAGAATATGATTTCAATGAACTATTCAGCTAACGAGTTTATGGCTGTTGGGGCATGCTGGTGAGAGCCGCATGCCCCAACCATTACGCAGCTGCGTATCGGGGAGACGACGAATGATGGATAAAACTTTTATCAAAACCATCCCTCTGTCTGAGGCTCAAAAGGATTACTATCTACACTATTTGGTCTATCCAATGAGTCCATATTATCAGGAGCAGTATCTGTTCCAATTCGAAAGTCGATTGGATGTATCGGTTACGATCCGTACTCTTTACGAGATCGTGAAACGCCACGAAATCTATCGTTCCATTTTTGTTTTGGAAGACGAGCCCATCCAAAAAGTATATAGCGAGCCTGTACTGGATTTTGAACATGTGTCTTCCGCTACCTGGGACGACACGATGATTAGAGAATATTTCAACCAGGAGTTCAGCAAGCCATTTAAGCTGGAAGAGGGGCCGTTATTTAGTTGCAGATTGCTGGATGATAAAGAAAGCGGCAGTATTTTAAGCTTCAAGTATCACCATATCTGCTTTGATGGGTGGAGTGTCTCGCTCACGCTCGATGAATTTACGAGGATCTACCAACTACTGATAACGGGCAATGATCACGAGTTGCAACCACAAATACACCAATACGCGGACTTTGTGGAGTGGGAGCAGAATTACATAGCTAGCCAAGAAGGCGAAGCTGCGAGAGCTTTTTGGAAAAAGAAATTGGGTGGAACTCTTGAGAGGTTGGAAGTACCGGCAGATAAAGAACGTCCAAGTACCCCTTCGTTTAAAGGAGGGATATCATTCTTTACGTTTACCCGCGAACTCCGGGATGAGTTGATTGCTTATCATAAAAATAATAAATATCCTACGGATGTCATTTATTTATCCCTTTTTAGTGCTTTTCTTAATCGGATTGCTGGACAAGATGACATCATTGTTGGCGTACCGAGATACGGCAGGCCAAAAAGAGAGTTTCATATGATCATGGGACCGTGTATGGTGATGCTTCCCCTGCGAATCAAAATTCCAAAGAACAGCTCGCTACGTGAGTTGGCAAAGCTGATTCATGAAGAGTTGTCTTTATGTTCACAGTATCAAAACTATCCACTTTCTTTGATTACAGCAGAATTGCAATATGAGCGCGATAAAAAATATGCTTCCTTTTTTTCAACGGCTTTCGTCCATCAAAAAGCGATTAAGCAAGACGCAGCCATGATGCTGGGCAATGCGCAAAATACTTTTCATAGCAATGGTCTTTCCGTAAGCACTTATCCGATTGGTAAAGATGTATCCCAATATGATTTATGTTTGGTCGTTGAAAAGGACAACCATCATGACATATTGGCAGGATTCGAATACAATTCGGATATTTTGGAGGAAGAAACCATTGCCAAATGGGTTGCTGACTTTGAACGCACCAGTCTTTATCTTTTGAAAAATGATTGCGAGAGCATCTCTGTACATGCAGACAAGACCAACGATTGGATGAAGAGCTTTGCCGATTTGTCTTCCCTCAAGATATTACCGGAGGACATCATCCCGCTCGCTACCGACTCAAAAAAGTTCGAGCAAGAGACGTTTGAATGGGCATGCTTGCAGGAGACTGGGATATCTCGTCTGGCTGAAGCTTGGGATACCTCGTCCTATTCGATTCTTATGACCGCGTTTCTCGTGCTTTTGTATGCGGAAACGGAGAGGGAGGATGTGGCTTTGGCATTTCGTGCGGGGTGGGACGAGTACGAGGATGTCCCAAGCGCCTTGCTTTTACGAGCTGATCTGTCAGGCAATCCGCTACTTGGCGATTTGGTTTTGCAAGTACAAAGTAAGTTAAAAGAAGCCCATTATCATCAAGCGTCCTTTCCGAAACCTCACGAGCCTCAACTCTTATTTGAAATGAGTGACAACGAATATCCCTCCACGATTGATTTTCAATTCCGCATCTATGAATCTAACGATCACATAAATGGCGCCATTACCTATCATGCGAATGTATTCAAGAGGGAGACTGTGCAACGGATCTGCACCCAATATGAATACTTGTTGGAAAGTGTGACAGCCGAGCCGCATCAAAGAATCCGCGAGATTGTCAGTCATCTGAACAGCCAATTCTTGACCAGTGATGATTTTGAACAATTATTTCTGTAGCGAAAGAGGTGCACTGGCTTGAAGCATTTAACAAAAGAAAACGTACTGGAAGTCATAGAGCTCTCCATGGTGCAAAAGCAATTATTACACCATAAAAAGATTACAACCATGCGCTATCTCATCGAGGAGCGTCTCGAACTGGAAAGCGTTCAAGAAACGTGGAAAGAATTAGTCAGCCAGACGCCAGTGATGCGAACGGTTTTCCGCCAGCTCAAAAATAAACATGTACAAGTCGTATTGAAAGAGCTCCCCATTCCCATTGACTGGCACGATGTACGGGAGTTATCTCCTGAACAGCAAGAGCAAGTGTATCTCTCTACGCTTACATCCCATCAGGAGCCCATTCCGTATGAGGAGGGGCCATTAATCCGGGTATCTATTTTGCAGATGAACGCCAATCAATCCGTCCTCATCTGGACCCATCATGCATTATGCATGGACGATGCCAGTCGTGAGCTTCTTGTAGCGGAATGGCTGAAACGGCTACGGGGCACCCAGCCAGCTGTTGACCAGCGAGCCGCATTCAAAGAGTACGTTGCTTGGGAGTCAAGTCAAGATGGCTCCAAAGTAAAAAACTTTTGGACAGATAAATTCCAAGGCTATGAAAGCGAGTCAGTGTTTTATCCGGTACAAGGGGCACAGAAGGAAGCAAGTCAACCGACCAGTTGCAACGTTGATCTTTCCGAAGTGTTAACCACGTCCATCAAAAGGATGGCATTCGAGCAGCGTGTATCCATAGAGGCAATCTTTCAGGCTGCTTGGCTCCTCTTGGAGAATATGTACAGTGGCGAGGACAAGCTGGTCATTGGCGTTACCGTCTCTGGCAGACCCGAAACATGGAAAGAGGCGAAGAACATTATTGGGCCACTGGCTCACAGCTTACCTGTCTTCCTGACAGTGCATGCAAATCAAAAAGTGCGTGATGTCGTAAAGGAAGTCGAGGAAAGCTGGGAACAACTGCAGCAACATGAAATGGCCACACTAGATATGGTCCGTAACTACGCAGGTGTCCGAGAAGCTGATCTTATATTTGGAACGACACTGACGATACGGAACGGTGCAGAAGATCACCAGGAATCTGCGATGCTTTATCGCGGCGGTCTCCAATCAGTGGAGATAGTCGTGACGGTCGGGCAGCTCATGAAGATTCAATTGTTCCATGAGAATGCGTCCTCCAAGAGCGATCTGGAAAGACTACAGTCACATTACATCCATATGCTCGAACAGATTTGCTCAGAGGTAGACATGAAAATTACCGATCTGAACATCGTGACGGATGAAGAACAAAAGATCATGACAAAGGTGATGGGCAATTTTGTAAAGTCGAATCGCAGTATGGAGCAATGGGCCCAGCAAATCATAGAAGAGCAGGTAGAGCGCAATCCTGACGCTGTTGCTGCTATCGATTGGAAGCAATCCATCACCTACCAGGAATTGAATGATGATGCGAACCGATTGGCGCATTGGCTCCGAAGGCAAGGATTTGGCCGAAATGATCTTGCTTGCCTATTTGCAGAGAGAAGCATCGAAATGCTGATTAGCATCTTGGCTGTGCTGAAAGCAGGAGGGGCCTATGTCCCGCTTGATACGGCCCATCCCGATCAACGACTCCTTACGATTCTCGATAACAGCAAAGCCAAGGTCTTACTGACTGAGGCGCGTTTCCAATCGCGCAGCATGACCTTGGCAGATAGATTGGAGCACAAGCCGGTCGTGTTTTGCCTAAACAAGGGGGACGGTGGAAGCCCGGACATCTCTTCTTTGCAAGCATCGGATACAACGAATCCTGAGATCATCAATGCGCATGATGATTTGGCAAACGTCTTTTTTACCTCAGGCTCCACTGGTATGCCGAAAGGGGCAATGATCGAGCATAGCGGCATGCTGAATCATCTGTATGCAAAAATGGATGCCCTTGGACTGAATGAAGACAGCATCGTAGCGCAAAATGCTTCCCATTGCTTTGATATATCGGTGTGGCAATTCCTGGCTCCCTTGATGGCAGGGGGAAAGCTTGTTATTTACGACAACGAGACGGCTACTGATCCAGATGCATTGCTCAAAGCCTTGAATCGAGACGGTGTCACCGTGATTCAGATGGTACCGGCGATGATAGAAGCTTTGCACAATGCTGCACTGACTCTCCCGCCGGAACAACATGCGTTGCCTCAATTGCAATACATGATCTCTACCGGAGAGGGATTGCCAGTTACCCTGTGCAAAAAGTGGCAAGACCTGTATCCCGATGTGATTGTAGTGAACACGTATGGAGCTACGGAGTGCTCAGATGATACGATGCATGAAATCATTGATCGTTCGTATGCGCATGATGATTATCCTTATGTGGCGTTGGGAAGCTCGATCGCCAATATGAAGCACTATGTGCTGGACAAATGGATGCGCTCCGTTCCGGTTGGGTGTGTCGGGGAAATCTACATCTCGGGAACTGGCGTAGGGCGGGGGTATCTCCATGATGCCGAACGCACAGAGCTAGCATTTTCAGAAAATCCATTTTTGCAGGATAGAAAAGAACGGCTGTATAAAACAGGCGATTTGGGACGTTATTTGTCAAATGGGAGACTCGTATTTGTTACGCGTGCAGATTTTCAGGTGAAAGTACGCGGACATCGCATAGAGCTCGGCGAGATAGAAAATGCCCTTTTACGTCACACGCTGGTGAGACAGTGTGTAGCGGTTGCACGGGAAGATGAAAATGGGCAGAACCGAATGGTTTGCTATGTGGTCATGCATGAACAGCAGAGTGAACATGAGCTGCAAGTCTATCTCAGAACGACCTTGCCGGAGTATATGGTTCCGGAGCGAATCGTCATTCTGGATGTAATGCCACTGAATCGCAATGGAAAAGTAGACAAAAAGGCATTGCCAGAGACAGACGTGATTCAAAAGAAGCCAGAAGCTTTCGTCGCTCCGCGCAATGATCTGGAACGAAGCTTGGCAGCTATCTGGCGTACCGTGCTAAACATAGAGGACATTGGGATAGACGATGACTTTTTCCAGCTTGGCGGGCATTCCATGAAAACCATTCAGGTTCGCTTGCGCATGAAAAGAGAGATGGGCATAGAAGTTACCATCAAGGACTTATTCGAGCATCGAACCATTCGGGAGTTATCCTCCCTGTTTCATCACGAGGAAGCACTGTCCGCAGGAGAGCTCCGTACGCATCAAGATCAATCAACGATCCCAAAGGCAAAAGAGCAAGTGTATTACCCGGTTTCACACGCGCAGAGGAGACTGTTTTTTATTCAGCAGCTAGAGCCTGAGAATACGGCTTATAATATGCCGACGATCTACCATATCACGGGACCATTGAAGGAGCGTATCCTGCATCAGGCATTCGGGGTGCTGGTGAAAAGACATGAAGTGTTGCGAACACAATTCCTGTTAAGAGACGGACGCCCCGTTCAACAGGTGCTGCCGAGTAATGACTTCACCTATGCATTTGTCGATCTTTCCAAGGAGTCCGAAGCATCGAAGCAAGAAGCGATTGATCTGGTTATCCAAAAAGAGACGGAAACCAGCTTTGATTTTGACTGGGATACATTATTTCGGGTGAAGTTATGTAAGGTTGCGGAAGAAAAATACGTTTTGTTAATGAACATGCATCACATGATCAGTGATCAATGGTCATGGGGTATTTTAATGAAGGATTTCAGCACACTCTACGAATCCTTGCATCAAGGGATGGAGCCCGTATTGCCGGAATTGAGTATCCAATATAAAGATTACGCAGTCTGGCAAAATGATTCGATCCATCATGGAGAGCTGGGGGAATCAGAAGCGTATTGGCTGAAGACATTCGAAAAAGAGATTCCCGTATTGGACTTGCCGACAGATTATCAACGCGAGCCTGTACAAACGTATTTTTCGGCAATGGAATCTTATCGGATTCCGGAAAAAACGTTTAGTCGCATGCGAGAGATTGCTCAGCAACAGGATGCATCCATGTTTATGGTGATTTTATCAACGATAGGCTTATGGCTGTCCAAGCTGACCAATCAACAGGATATCATTATCGGTACTCCGGAGGCTGGCCGGAACCACATGGATATTGAAGAGGTCATTGGATTTTTTATTAACACACTCCCTTTGAGACTGGAAGTCAATCAGGAGCATACCTTCATCGAGGCGTTACACGTTTGGCGCCAGCAAGCACTGGAGTCTTACATGCATCATGAGTATCCATTCGATAAATTGGTCGAAAAAATTAATCCGGAAAGAGATGTTAGCCGCAATCCTATTTTTTCTTTTATGTTCCAATATATCGAAAAAACGGAAGAGGAAAATAAAATCAATGGCTTGGAAATGACAGCTGTTGAATCCTATAATTCCATGACGAATTTCGATTTATCGCTCGTATGCATGGATATAGAAAATGGGGCGGGTTTGACTGTCGAATATCGTACGGATTTATTTAAGCCGGAAACTGTCCAACGGATGCTCAGATATTTGGGCAACATCATCGAACAGGTAGCCATTCAACCAGATATTCATTTCAAGCATATCGAATTATTGTCAGTGGAAGAAAAACAGGCAATGATCTCTGCCTATAAGGAAGTTCTTTTTACCAATGGGGATGACCATAAAACGATCATCGAGCTGTTCGAGGAGCAAACGGAGAGAACTCCGGATCGAATTGCTCTCGTTTTTGAAGAGCAAGAACTGTCTTATTCAGAACTGAATAAACGGGTGAATCAACTGGCGCGGACATTGGTAGCTGCGGGCGTCCATGCGAATCAATTGGTGGGTATCATCGCAGAACGGTCTATAGAGATGATCGTTGGCGTATTGGCGATAGTGAAAGCTGGTGGAGCCTACGTCCCTATTGACCCTGATTATCCGGAAGAGCGCATTAGGTACATGTTGGAGCATTCGGGAGCAGAGGTTTTGCTATTGCATCAGTCGGTACGCAGTAAAGTGAATGCTGACAAAAAAATGATCATGCTTGACGACGATGAGTCCTATCATCAGGACAACACGAATCTGGGGTTACCTGTTCAGTTTGACCAACTTGCTTATGTGATTTATACGTCAGGCACTACGGGAACACCAAAGGGAGTCATGATTGAACACCGACAGCTTCATTCGCTTGCGCAGGCATGGAAACAAGAATACAAGCTGGATGAATTCCCCGTCAGGAGTTTGCAATGGGCAAGTTTTTCTTTTGATGTGTTTACTGGCGATTATATTAGATGTTTGTTAAACGGTGGGAAACTGGTTATTTGCCCAAAAGATTCGAGAGTGGATTTGGAGCGTCTTTACCACTTGATGGATAAGCATGAAATTAATCTGTTTGAATCGACTCCCGTTCTGGTGATTCCTTTCATGGACTATCTCTATGAAAATGGGCTCAACATAGACTTCATGAAAATATTGATTCTTGGCTCGGATCAATGCCCGTTACATGCCTTTCACAAGCTAGTCGATCGATACGGAAGCACAATGAGAATCTTAAACAGCTATGGAGTGACGGAGGCTACCATTGATTCCTCCTATTATGAAAGAGATAAACAGCAAGATTACAAATTTTTGCCGATTGGCAAGCCATTGCCAGGGGTGAAGATGTATATTCTTGACGCCCATTTTCATGTGCAGCCTGTGGGTGTCCCAGGAGAACTGTATATCGGAGGCCAGGGAGTAGGAAAAGGATATTTCAAACGACCAGATTTGACGAATGAAAAATTCGTTCCCAATCCGTTTTGTATCGGCGAAAACATGTATAAGACAGGAGATATGGCTCGATGGCTTCCCAGCGGAGATATTGAATTTTTAAGGAGATTGGATAATCAGGTAAAAATACGCGGGAATCGAATCGAATTGGAAGAAATAGAAGCGAAATTACGAAAAATGGGCGATATTCGCGACGCGGTTGTTATCGCTAGAGCAGATGAATCCGGTCAAAAAAGGCTGGTTGCATTCTATGTAGCTGCAAAAGCTGTGGAATCGAACGTATTGAAAGAGTCATTACGAAAGTCGTTACCGGCATTTATGGTTCCATCCCATTTTGCTCAGCTAGATGAAATACCAGTAACGCCGAATGGAAAGATTGATCGAAAAGCGCTAGTGGATATCAACATCGTATTGCAGAGTGAAAAGGAGTATGTGGAGCCTAAAACGGAAACGGAGAAGATATTGGTAGCAGTGTGGCAAGACGTTTTACATGAGAAAAAGATTGGTATTTTGGATCATTTCTTTGAACTTGGTGGCGACTCTATCAAATCCATTCAAGTATCCTCGCAATTAGCGGCTTTGGGATACAAGATGGAAATTCGGGATCTTTTCAAATATCCAACAATCGCAGAACTGAGTACAAAACTGAAACCGCTGAATAGGAAAATTGACCAGAAGGATATGGAAGGCGTTGTACCGTTGACCCCAATACAGCATTGGTTGATTCAAGAACATAGTCAGCATCTCCATCACTATAACCAATCTTTTGTGTTGTACCGCGAAGAGCCGTTTGACGAGGGGATGGTTCGCAAAGTTATCAATAAGCTCGTACAGCACCATGATGCGCTGCGAATGATTTTCCGCCAAACCAAGACTGGCTATGAAGCTTATAATCGAGGCGTCAACATTATCGACTTGTATAGTCTGGAGATTTGGGACTATCAAAATAAGAATGGATCTGAGATAGAACAAGAGATGGACTTGAAATGCAGTGAAATTCAATCGAGGCTTAACATTTTTGATGGCCCATTAATGAGGCTAGGGTTATTTCAATGCTTGGATGGCGATCACTTGCTTATTGCTGTTCACCATTTAGTCGTAGATGGAGTATCATGGCGCATTTTAATCGACGACTTCAAAACAGCTTATGGGCAGCTCCTCCGTAACGAAGAGATTCGGTTGCCTTTAAAAAGTGATTCATTCCTGCTATGGGCGCAACAATTGAACGAGTATGCCAATAGCGAAAGGCTCGAGCAAGAGCGTGAATATTGGAATCGAATCGAGGAGAGAGACACGCAATCGTTGCCAACGGATTACGATGAGCAAAAACCGCTTCGGAAAACAACCAGGACCAAAACGGTCACGATGGATCAGCAGCAAACTGAGCAATTGCTAAAACAAGCCAATCGTGCCTATCAGACGGAAATCGATGAACTTTTGTTGGCTGCTATTGGAATGGGCTTTAAAAAATGGGCAAATATCGATCGCGTCGTTTTGAATATGGAAGGGCATGGTAGGGAGTCGATTCTACCAGATCTGAACATTAACCGCACAGTGGGATGGTTCACTAGTGAATATCCAGTGATGGTAGATGTCGGGAACGAAATGAATCCGTCAGCTATCCTTCCTAAAATCAAAAAAGATGTACGACGAATACCGCATAAAGGAATTCACTACGGTGTATTGAAATATTTGTCCGCAAAATCGCCAAACACCACCATGAATGTACATCCTGAGGTCAGTTTTAATTATTTGGGACAATTTGATATGGATCGAAAAGAAAAGGATGACGACATTCAATTGTCCACATTCTCAGGTGGAGAATCAATGAGTCTGGAGCAGTCCCGGGAATGCAAGATTGACATTGAGTGCGTGGTGTTGAATGGAAGCTTTCACTTTATGGTAGCTTACAGCGAGGCACAGTATAAAACGGAAACCATCGAACGACTTACTGCATGCCTCCAGGATAGTCTAAGGGAAGTCATCCAACACTGCATGATGAAATTGCGCAACAATCCTGACCACGAAATCGCTGGAGAATGGGTAGATTTTGAAGCAGTGATAGACGGATTTTTCGACTCTTCTACGATGGATGATCTTCCTGGCGCAATTGCGGTGGTAGTCCAACATGGTCAAGTAAAAGTAAAAAAAGCCTACGGTTACGCCAATCTATCAGAGAAAGTGCCCATGAGTGCGGATGAAACCGTAATTAAGGTAGGTTCGATATCCAAACTCGTAACAATCGCTGCCATTATGAAGCTTGTGGAGCAAGGGCTGATTGGATGGAACGAGGATGTCCAGCAATACCTCGATATGGAAATTCCGAGAAGGGTTGAGGGACCACTAACGGTAGAACATTTACTTAGTTACACAACAGGGTTTGACGAGCCAGACGCGGGAAATGATCAAAGCTATAATTTTGGCGGGCGTGACTCCCAAACGTTACGAGAATATGTTCACCGCTATATGCCAACCGTTATTTACAAACCTGGCGAACAATATGGGAATGAGAATTTTGCCTTTATGCTGGCGGGTTATCTTGTGGAAAGAGTTACGGGAGTTCCCTTTGACCGCTATGTTAGTGAGCATTTCTTTACGCCTCTCGAAATGACAAACAGCAGTTTTCTATTACAACCAGAATTAGAGGAGAAAATGGCCATGGGCTATGATCTGGAAAATCAGGCCGTGCAAAAGTACGATTTCAGCCCTGCAATCTCACCAGACGGCAGCATGCTCTCCACGGGGAACGATATCGCAACATTTATGCTGGCTCTCTTAAGTGGAGGCGCTTATGGAAAAGAAAGAATTTTAGAGGTGGATTCGGTAGGCAAAATGTTCTCCAGTAACTCGGTACCTCATCCAAAAGGGACATATACAGGGTATGGATTCACGGTAAAATTCCACCCAGAATACGTACATGAGAATATTTTGGCGAAGGCAGGCGAGGTGATTGGCTTTAACTCATTTATGTGGTTCCTGCCAGAAAAACAATTGGGGGTATTTATTAGCGCAAATAAAAGTCAGTTCAATAAAATTGAATTTTTCGATTACTTCATGAAGCAGTATCGTCCTGCGGTAGCGATCACTATGTAAATCATGTGTTTCCCTGTAGTCAAGCTGTGCTCCAGGTAAAAGAACAAGCGAGGGCCGCTGCCATCATGCTGATGAATCAGACGGTAAGTAATCGCAGCGGCTCTTCTAAAACGATATGTAGCAGAGATCGGTGAGTCAACACCAAATCATATTCGTGTAAACGGGGGGCCACTATGAGCATGATAAAGCCTAGTTCCATTAGTCGTTTTCCAAATACGAACGACGTAGGAATCGGTGTAGCTATCGGTACTTTTGGGGAACTTCTGCAGGGGATTCTCGAGGAAAATAATTTGGATTTTCTAGTGACTTTGCCTATCAAAAATGCCTCCTACGCTACCTTTTATTCGATTCCAACTTTACAGGAAATCGTCACCGTGCCACGCTCCAAGCAAAAATCGAGGAGGTTAGTGGAAAAAATCATTAAGCACTATGGATTGCCGGCAGGCGGAATTTTAGAGATCAACTCTGAACTTCCGGTTGGAAAAGGCTTGGCAAGCTCATCAGCAGATTTGGTGGCTGCGTCCAGAGCAGTTGAAGATTGTTTCCATATAAAGATTGAGCCTTCATTACTAGAGTGGTTCTTGTCGAGTATTGAGCCGACAGATGGGGTTATGTATGAAGGATCCGTTTCTTACTACCATAAACAGGTCAGATTACGAGAATACATTGGGGAACTGCCGGCATTATGCATAGTAAGTATTGATGAGGGAGGAACCATCGATACCGTTGAGTTCAATAAGCTAACAAAGCCTTATACCGATGAAGAGAAGATGGAGTACAGCTTGTTGTTACAAAAAATCACAAAAGCGATCAGAGAAAGGGATGTGCACACGATAGGGGCGGTGTCATCCAGAAGTGCGATATTGAATCAAAAAATTCTGCCCAAGAAATTGTTGCCGGAAGTGATGGAGATCAACGAGAAAATTGGAGGGTTAGGTACCGTTGTAGCACACAGTGGGACCAGCCTAGGTATTTTATTGTTAAAAGAAGAACCTGACTTCTATCAAAAGCTGGAATGGGGGTATAGATGTTTAAGTGAATGGAATAAAGAAGTGCATGTTTACCACACGTAGAAGATCAGATCCAAGAGATGACTTCTGACATACTCGGGAGTCATCTTCCCCAAAAATTGATTCTGTTCTTAGTGGGAGAGGATTATCAAAATGGAACAGCCAGTAAGCGTTAATGAAAAGGTATCTTTTCGGGCGTTGCTTGGCTTGAAAAGTTATCGCTATTTAATCTTTTCGCAATTTGTCTCGAATATGGGAGATGGAGTGTATCGATTAGCGCTTATTTGGCTAATGAAGGTTTTGACGGAAAGCCCTTTGTTAATGTCGGTTTTATTGGCAGCAGAGACCATTCCATTGATCATCTTCGGATTGTTTGCTGGCGTTTTTGTTGACAGAGGAAATAAAAAGATGATCATGGTCGTTTCGCATGTATTGAGAGCAGTGCTCATTTTATGCATCGTCCTGTTGTTCCTGTTTAACATGCTACATCCTGCTGTACTGATCATCATTGCCGTTTTGCTGACTACGGTTAGTGCCTTCTTCAGGCCTGCACTCACGGTAGCCATACGGACACTGGTTCCTGAACAATACATGACGCAAGCCCAAAGTTTATCGCAAATGATTCAAACGATTGTTAGTTTGGCGGCTCCGGCATTGGCAGCGGGGTTGATCGCGTTCGGAATGGAATATGCTTTTATTTTGAATGTCGTCACCTATTTGTTAGGTGCACTGATTATTTTATTGATTAACGAGAGGGAGCTGGTCATTTCTTCTGTCAGTGAGTTTACAGCAAGGATGATCATGACGGATTTGAAGGATGGAATCCATGCGATTACAAAGCATGACTTTTTGCGAAACTGCATGATTTATTTTACCATCCTCAATTTTTTGACGGCTCCAGAAGCGATCTTGCTGCCACTGGTCGTTACCAATGTTACCGAATTGGCCATGCTCGAGATCAGTTTTTTTATCGGGATTTTGCTTGGGTCCCTATGTATTAATTATTTGAATCGATATGATGCGATTATTTACATTTGCTGCGGAATTAGTTTGTTCAGTATCGGAATCGGAATGTTTGCGTTTGGCATTCCACTTGTTTGGCAAGTCATATGTGTATTCGTGAATGGAATAGGCTCAGCATTCGTCAATATCAAAATGAGTACGTTGATCACCTTGATGGTGCCTAAAGAAGTCTTGGGAAGAGCATCGAGCTTGATTAGTGTAATGGTTCTGTGCGCCATGCCAGTCTCTGTCTTTCTGGTAGGTCTGACTACTGGTCTTGTTTCCATACTTACGATATTTGGGATTATTGGCGGAGCGGGACTTCTCATTGTGGTTCTCATGTTGATGAATCCACACTTGAGAATGAAGAAAGAACAAAGCTACGAATATACGGAACAGAAATCAGGGGGTATCTCTTTTTAGTACACTCTCCCACCTTTTGTCTCAACTCCAGGTAGTAACGTTACTCAGTCGGAAGCGAGGTGTATTTTTTGCATGAGTGTAAAATTAACGGGCAGAATTGCTTCGACACCAAGCCGCCTCTTGCATGATGAAGTATTGGAACCACAGTTCAAATATGAAGTCGATCACTTGTTGCCTGGGTATATTCAGATTGAATTCGCCATGCTTTTGGAATATGTCAGAATGGGCTTGATTACACGACAAGACGCTTTCTCTATCGCAAAGGCACTTCAGGGCGCTACACCAGAAACAATAGCTCCTGACCCTGGACAGAACATGTCTGATATCTCTTTTGCCCTCGAGCGCTATATCGAAGGTTTGCTTCCGAGACCGGTACCGTGTTGGCATATGGATCGCAGCCGCAATGATGTACAAGCGTGCGCCCAGGTGATGTTTGGTCGTGCGCAATGGCTGGAGACGGCGGGAGAATTGGGACAGCTTATTCAATCGATGCATACACTGGCTACTCAATATCGTTCGGTTCCCATGCCAGGATATACCCACTACCAATCCGCACAAATTATTACTCCTGGATTCTATCTTTCCTCTATTAACGGTGAATTTTTGCAAGCCATGAATCGATGGATACAAATCTATGACGAAATGAATCAGTGCCCGCTTGGGGCAGGGGCTATGGCAGGGGTAGAACTGCCGTGGAACCGTCAACGGTTGTCCAAGCTGCTCGGGTTTCGACAGCCCCGAACGAATGCGCTGTCGGCGGTCGCTTCTCGGGAATGGGTTTTGCGCATAGCTGGTGAGCTGTCTACCTTCTCGGTACTCGTCTCGCGGTTTGTAACGGATTTGATTCAATGGGGCAGCAGCGAAATGAACTTCCTCCAATTGCCGGACGAGCTATCAGGAATATCTTCTGCCATGCCACAGAAAAAGAACTATCCGATTTTGGAACGGATTAGAGGGAAAAGCGCTCACCTGCCTGCGTTTTATATGGACATGCTCCTTGGGCAACGAAATACGGCTTTCACAAATTTGGTGGAGACATCGAAAGAGGCTGGTACTCATCTGCTGACGCTATTTCAACAGACGAAAACGTTGCTGCGCCTGCTAAAAGCGGTTATCGATCATTTGCAATTCAATCAAGAGCAGTTACTCAGTATATGCCGACGGGACTTTTTTGGCGGATTTACACTTGCGAATTTGCTGACTTTGGAGTACGGCATTCCGTATCGCACAGCCCAGGTGATCGCGGGCCGATACATCGTTAGCGCACTGGAACACGGTGTATCGCCGGAGCCGGGAGACCCACGGTTACTCTATGAAGCTTGCGCGGAAGCAGGCTTTCCGGTACCGGATACGGCTGCACTCCTCGCTGCTTCCTTCGATGTGGAGGGGGGCTTGTACGCCAAGAAATCAACGGGCTCCACAAATCCAGAAGAAGTACAGCAAATGTTGACAGCACAGAGGGAGCATGCAGAGAAGCTTCAACTGGAGTGGCAAGATCGACAAGGGCACTTGCAGGCAATCGAAGAAAGGCGGGAGAGGGTAATGAAGAGGTTTCTTTCTGGCAAGCAAGGGAAGGACGTGAGCGTAGATGCGGTATGAACAGTTGACAGATACAATCGGGAACACCCCTCTGGTCAAGCTGAGACTTGATGAAAGGGCAGTGGGCTCCGTATTTGCAAAGCTTGAGTTAATGAATCCGTTCGGTATGAAGGATCGTGTGGCTAAGCAATCAGTCTTGGCGGCGATACAGTCAGGAGAACTTCAGGAAGGCATGCCGATTATCGAGAGCTCGTCAGGAACTCTGGCTTGCGGCTTGGCCTTGGTTGGGCGCCAGTTGGGGCATGACGTACACATCGTGACTGATCCGAGAATTGATCCTATTACCTATGCCAAGTTGACCTCGCTTGGCTGCCATGTTCACGTGGTTTCGCAGATGGGGAAACAAGGATGGCAAAGTGCCAGACTGGAACGACTCCAAGAATTAATGAGGGAGTATCCAGGAGCGTTCTGGCCTCGCCAATACGATAATCCGGAAAATCCGCGTGCATATGCTGCGCTGGCATCCGAGTTGATGCAGGACCTCGAACGAATTGACGTGCTTGTTGGTGCGGTCGGCAGTGGAGGTTCCTTGTCCGGGACCGCCAGAGAACTGAAGCGTCATCATAAGGACCTTTGTGTCGTGGCGGTTGATGCAACGGGGAGTGTGATATTCGGACAGCCCGATCAGCCTACGCGTCTGCAAGGTGGCTTGGGAAACAGTTTGGTCGCCAAGAATGTAGATTTTTCCGTTGTCGATGAAGTGCATTGGTTAAACGATGCTGAGGCATTTGCGGCTACGCTGCAGTTGGCCCGTAACGAGCATATTTTTGCTGGCAACAGCTCAGGTTCCGTGTACGCAGTAGCCAACTGGTTAGCAAGCCAAGTCGGGAGCGAATGCAATATCGTAGCCATATTGCCGGATCGAGGGGATCGTTATATCGATACGATCTATAGCCACTCCTACCGTGAGAGCAAAGGTCTGATGCAAATGAACCTGCCAGACACACCGCAATGTGTGGAACCAAATACAGTTGTGACGAGCTGGTCCTATTCTAAATTAATGGGGATGTATCCGAATGAACAAACACTTTCTGTTCGTTGAAGCAAATACGACGGGAACAGGTATGCTTGCTATTCAAAAAGCGCGTGAATTGGGGTTCGAGCCAGTATTTTTCACAGAAAAGCCTGAACGCTACCACGGTTTGGATGAGTTGGAATGTCACGTAGTCGTGACCGATACGAATTCCCAAGCAGAGCTGACTGACCGTGTAGCACAAGTGATTGCGGAGGGCAAAGAGATAGCCGGAATGATGTCGACAAGTGACTATTACCTCGAATCGGTAGCCAAGCTGGCCCGAAAATTCGGTCGGACAGGCAATTCTCTGGAGGCGATTGTGGCATGCCGCAACAAAGCGATTTTTCGGGAGAAGCTTCATCTGCATCAGGTGTCTCAGCCTGAATTTGTGGCAATAGACTCTCTGGAGGCATTGAAGGAAGCGCGATCTTCCATTTCTCTGCCCTGCGTGGTGAAGCCCGCTGACGATAGTGGGTCGAATAACGTGCGTCTGTGCTTTAGCTGGGATGAAGTGGAGCATATGGCAAGGGAAATCCTTGCAATCAAGTACAATGCGCGCGGTCAGGAAACAGCTCGAACAGTCCTTCTGGAGCAGTATGTCGAGGGTCCTGAATTTAGTGTGGAGACGTTCTCGTGGCAAGGACAATGCTTTGTGATCGGTATTACCCAGAAACGGTTAACGGGATATCCGTTTTTCGTGGAAGCGGGGCATATTTTCCCTGCACCACTGTCGGCAGAAGAGAAGCAGGAGATCGAGCGAACAGTGGAAAGGGCGTTAGCGGCGGTGAACTATCAGTTCGGTGCTGCCCATACAGAAGTGAAGTGGACATCAGCAGGTTGTGTTGTCATCGAAGTCAACGCAAGGCTTGCCGGTGGAATGATTCCAGAGCTGGTTCGCCGCTCCACGGGGATTGATCTGCTTTTGCAACAGATTCGGTGTGCGGCTGGACTTGCTCCTAAATTGTCTCAAACAGTCGAAAAGCAACAATATGCAGGCATTCATTTTCTCGTGTCAGAGAGTCAGGGAACCTTTAGCGGGATACATGGAATGGATACGGTTCGCAACCTGCCGGGGATTGTGGAAGTGGCGATTCAGGCGAAAATCGGGCAAAACGTTCAGCCTCCACAAAATTTCTCGCATCGTCTCGGATATGTCATCGTCGAAGGCAAGCATTACAGCGAGACCGTTGAGCTGATCCAGCAGGTGAATGACTGCCTGAAAGTACAAGTAAGTCAGCAATTGGAGAGCGGGGTATGAAGCCGTTGATAGAATTGAGAAGCGATACATTTACTTTGCCGACACGTGAGATGATGGATGCAATCCAAGAGGCGGTCCTCGGTGACGATGTGTATAGGGAAGATCCTACGGTTCGCCAATTGGAGCAAGAAGCGGCTCGGAAGCTGGGTAAAGAGGCGGCCATTCTCATGCCGAGTGGAACGATGGCCAATCTGGCATCCTTAATGGTGCATTGTCCTCGCGGTTCCAAAGTAATTGTAGGGAATGAGACCGACATTTACATCTATGAAGCGGGTGGTGCGGCCGTGTGTGGTGGCATTATGTACGAACCGATTCCGACGCAGCCAGATGGAAGGTTGGACATTGCTGACATGGAGCGGGTATTCCCATTGGAGCCAGAAGATCCACAATTCGCATTGCCTTCCCTGATCTGCCTGGAGAACCCGCATAACAGGATGGGAGGACGTGTCCTACCGTTGTCTTATTTGGATGAGGTTCACGCATTTGCAAAGGAAAAGGCTGTGCCCGTTCATATGGACGGTGCACGCTTGTTCAATGCAGCTGTTGCTCTTGACGTGGATGCGGCAGAGATTGCACGTTATGCGGATTCCGTGCAAATATGTCTGTCGAAAGGATTGTCAGCACCGATTGGTTCCCTTGTTGTTGGAACAGAGGACTTTATTCAGAAAGTGTATCGTCTTCGCAAAATGCTGGGTGGTGGTATGCGTCAGGCAGGGATAATTGCAGCTCCAGGTCTGGTTGCCTTGCAACAAATGACGGATCGATTGGCAGTCGATCACGCAAACGCCCTTCGCTTGGCACGTGGTCTGGCGGAGATTCCAGGAATCGTGACTCGTGTGGAGGATGTTGAGACCAATATTGTGTTCTTCCAGATTGAACACCCAGCCCATACCTGGCAGACCTTCATAGAAGCAGCGTATGCGCATGGGCTGCACGTAGCAGAGCTCGGTCACGGCAGAATTCGAGCGGTGACTCATTCCGGAATTGAGACAGCGGATATCGACAAGGCGCTTAGCATTGTACATGAACTACTGCGGGACCAAACTCTGTAGGGTACGCATGTTCGCTCCCCCCTTCATTAGAAGGGGGATTTATTATAAAGGTTTATAAAATAATATAAAATCATCCGATTTTTTCAAATATTTTAAAGAGAAAATATTTTCAAATAACAGAAAATTATTTAATATTAAAAAGACAGGTCTTGGGATGTATTTCCCGTTATGGAAAAGGCTTGAAAAACACGCGAAAGAGGGGGATATGCTTTGAAAAAAGGAAAAGGGTGGCTGAAGCCGTTGGCACTGCTTTCGTTAACCGGCGCACTGTTAGTCGGTTGCTCAAGCGGGAACAATGCTTCGCCAGGGACTGCAACACCAGCACAGAAAACGGTGGAACAGGTCGCTCCGCAGGCGACCAGTACGGATGAGGAGAAGCCAGTAGACGGAGGGACGTTTACGCATTCGACGACTTCTGACATTGTCACAATCAATCCGATTTTCGGAAACGATACAGCTTCCGGTGACGTTATGGAGTATACTCAGGCGTATTTGTACAATCGAAACCCGTCTTTTGATTTAGCAGTATACCCTTGGTCTCTTGCAGCTGAGTTGCCAAAAGTAAGCGAGGATGGCCTAACCTATACAATCAAGATGAAGAATAATGCGAAATGGTCCGATGGAACGCCAATCACGGCGGAAGATTTGATGTATACCATTAATGCGATCAAAACTCCTGAGACCGGATCACCAGAAATTACGAAATACGACAAAGTTAAAGAAATGAAAAAACTGGATGACTACACCCTGGAAATTAAATTGACGCAATTGTATGCTCCATTTGCCTTTGGATTAATGCAAAAGTTGGCACCTGCTCACGTGTTGAAAGACGTACCGTTTAAAGAATTGCAAGCACATTCTTACGGAAAAGATCCAGCCAAGACCCCAACTTCCGGACCATTTAAATGGTCGGAGTGGAAACAAAAAGAATACCATGTGCTTGATGCTAACCCAGATTACTGGGGTGAAAAGAAGCCGCATATCCAAAAGGTTGTGTACAAAATCTATGCGGATCAGAACACACAAGTACAGGCTCTGATGAAAGGCGACGTTGACTTGGTAGATTCCATTCCTGTCACGCAGCTCGAAGCGGTGAAGGCGAAAGGAAGTATCAACATTTCGACGGAGCCAGGTCCTAGCTATGAATACTTTGCCTTCAACTTCGACAAGAAGAACTTCCCGAACAACTACGGGTTGTTTGAAGGTCAAAAAACGCGTCAGGCCATCGCTCACGCAATCAATCGTCAAGGTATTATCGACAATATCTTGAAGGGAACCGGAAAAATTATGGATGCACCGTTCCTGCCAGGTACATGGGCAGACCCGGGCGATGCGGCAGTCCATTACGAATATAGTGCAGAGAAAGCAAAACAATTGCTGAAAGAAGACGGATGGGTAGCCGGGGCAGATGGAATCCTTGCCAAAGACGGCAATCGCTTCTCCTTTGAATTCATTTTCAACTCGGGGAACAGTCGTCGAGAACAGGCAGCAGTCGTTATTCAGCAAAACCTGAAAGAGATCGGAATTGAAGCGAAGCCAAAAGCATTAGACTTCTCGGCTCTTGTCGATCAATATGCCAACCCTGGTAAATTCCAGGTTCTGTTACTCGGATGGCAATTGTCTGATCCAGATCCGGATGGCATTTCTACTTTCGGTAAAAAGGCATTCCCGCCTGGCAACAACGCTGGCTGGTACGACAATCCGAAGCTGGATGCGCTCTGGGAAAAAGCTGTATCCACAGTTAAACAAGAGGAACGCGCAGCGATCTATAAAGAAGTCGGTAAGGAAATCTCGACGAATCTGCCATACGTCTTCATGTATCAGTACGGAACACCACGAGGCATGACTTCTCGCGTGAAGTACAAAGATGAGTTCAAGCCGGTATCCATGATTCCTTACGGGGAGACTTTTGGTTTCCTGAACTGGTGGATCGATGATACAAAAAAATAAGCTTGGCTAGTAGCGGTTAGCAATAGGAAAAGGGGGAAGGGCAGCACTATGTCCCTTCCCCTTTCAAACGAAAGGAGGATGCTGGATTGACTGAATATTTGGTACGCCGCGTACTACAAGCTGTACTTGTCTTATTTTTGATCACCGTGGTGTCGTTTGGACTGATGCATGCAGCACCGGGAGGACCGTTAAAAGTCATGCTCTCACCGGGAATGTCCCCAGAAGCACAACTCATCCAGATGAAAAATATGGGGTTGGATCAGCCAGTTTACATTCAATACATGAAATGGGTTGGAAATTTGTTGCAAGGAGATTTGGGTCATACCTTTAAAAATAACGTTCCTGTTGGTGATATTTTGTGGCCGACGGTCTGGAATACGTTTGTGCTCATGTCTGTGGCGTGGGGGCTCTCCATGCTGATCGCCATCCCGTGGGGAATCTACAATAGCACAAAGCAATACGGTCTGTCTGACCAGATCGCCTCCATCGTTGCCTATCTCGGATTCGCGATGCCGACCTTCTGGTTTGGGATTATGCTGCAACAGTATTTCGCGATGCAGTTGAATCTGCTCCCACTATCTGACATGTGGACGATGGGAAAAGAGGGACAGTTAAGCGACCTTATTTTGCACTTGATTCTGCCTGTTACGGTGTTAACACTGGTGAACATCGCTGCCTATGTCAAATATACGCGCGCCAGTATGCTGGAGGTATTGGAGCAGGACTATATTCGGACGGCACGTGCCAAAGGGATGAAGGAAAGACGGGTCATTTTTCGCCATGCGCTGCGTAACGCACTAATCCCTGTCGTGACGATCATCGGATTGGATTTGCCGACTCTGGTAGCAGGTGCAGCATTGACAGAGAGTGTATTTAACTGGCCAGGTATGGGGCGTCTGTTTGTGGAAATGGCTGTAGCCCGTGAGTATTCGGTGTTGATGTCGATTACGTTGCTGATTTCGCTGATGGTGATTATTGGAAACTTGTTAGCTGATTTAATCTACGCGATGGTTGATCCACGAGTACAGCTTGGACGCAAAGGAGGCAGGGCAGCATGAGTCAAGTACAACTTCAAGATGACACTGTCGTTGAAACGAATCGACCAGGTGGACAGCTTCCGACGAATCCTGTTGGTCAAAAACCTCCTGGACTCTGGACAACCGCAGGCAAAAAATTTATGCGCAATCCGTATGCCGTTGGTGGAATGATCGTACTCCTGTTTTTTATTGGGATCGCCGTATTTGCCGATTGGGTTGCACCACATGATCCGGCAAAGGTTGATTTTATGATTACCAACCTGCCTGCTGGAACGGAAGGGTATGTGCTCGGAACAGACGAGCTCGGGCGTGATATCTTATCCCGTCTCATTCATAGCAGCCGAGTGTCTATGCTGGTAGGCTTCAGCGTTGCTTTTGCTGCTGTTGTCATCGGCACGCTGATTGGAGCCATTTCCGGTTATTTCGGAGGCTGGATTGATACCTGCTTCATGCGTCTTGTTGACGTGATGAACTCCATTCCGAGTCTGTTCTTTAACATTCTGGTTCTGGCTCTCTTCGGAGCGGAATTTATCTACATGATCTTGATTTTGGCACTGACGAGCTGGACAAGCGTGGCACGTCTGGTGCGCGGGCAGTTCTTGCAGCTACGGGAGATGCAGTATGTGGAAGCAGCGAGAGCGATCGGTGTTTCGCACTGGGGCATCATTACGCGCCACCTGATTCGCAATGCAATGGCTCCCATCATTGTGTATGCGACTCTCATGGTTGGTTCAGCGATTTTATCAGAGTCAGGTCTCTCTTATTTAGGCTTGGGGATTCAACCGCCTGATACAAGCTGGGGATTAATGCTGAGCAAGGCCCAGGAATTCATGCTGGTCGATCCTTTGCAGGCACTTTATCCTGGCCTTTGTATTTTGCTCGTAGTGCTAGCGGTTAACTTCGTCGGAGACGGTATCCGTGATGCATTCGACCCACGGAAGAAAAAGAAGAACCCGAAAAGGAGGCTGAACAAGTGGAACGCAACATCCTCGAAATAAAAAATTTGACCACTTGCTTCTTTACGGATGACGGCACTGTCAAGGCAACGGATCGAGTGAGCATTAACGTTGGCAAAGGACAGACGGTGTGCTTGGTCGGGGAATCCGGCAGCGGGAAGAGTGTAACGTCACTTGCGGTCATGCGACTGATTGATTATGCAGGCGGATTTATTCAGAGTGGGAACGTCATGTTTCACGGACAAGACCTGGCGGCAAAAGAACTGGATGAAATGATGCACATTCGCGGGAACAAAATCGCGATGATCTTTCAGGACCCGATGTCGGCTCTCAATCCGGTGTTTACAGTAGGCGATCAAATTGCGGAGAGCTTGATGCTGCATCAAAATATGAGCCAGCAGGAGGCGTTTAAAAAAGCGATTGAGATGCTTCGTCTGGTTGGGATTCCAGCGCCGGAAGTACGAGTGAAACAGTACCCGCACGAAATGTCTGGAGGGATGTGTCAGCGTGTTGTCATCGCGATGGCCTTGGCCTGCAACCCGGAAATGCTGATAGCAGACGAGCCAACGACTGCTCTTGATGTAACGGTTCAGGCGCAAATTTTGGATTTGCTGAGACGGCTGCAAAAGGAATTGGGCATGTCAATTTTGCTGATCACCCATGACATGGGGGTAGCAGCAGAGATGGCGGATCGTATCGCGGTGATGTATGCAGGAACGATTGTGGAAGAGGGGACGGTCGAGCTTATATTTGACGAGCCAAGGCATCCGTACACGATTGGCTTGTTGCAGTCCATTCCCGGATTTGAAGGGGAGCGCGGCGGTGAATTGTATACCATTCAAGGCACCATACCGAGCATTACCCAATTGCCGACGGGCTGCCGTTTTCACCCGCGTTGTCCGCATGCCATTGACAAATGCCGAAAAGAGGAACCTATCTTGCGCGAGGTTGTTACGGGACAACAAGTGGCTTGCTGGTTGAATGAAGATGTCAGCAATCACTTCAGAATAAATCAGCGTGCAAATTCAGCCGCTGGAAGCAAAGCAGAGGTGAACCGCCAATGAACCGGGAATATTTGATGGAAGCAAAAGATATCAAAAAGTATTTTCCGATTAAGGCCGGCTTGTTGAGTCGTGTCGTCGGTCATGTAAAAGCGGTAGATGATGTATCATTCGGAATTCGGCCAGGGGAGACATTTGGACTCGTAGGAGAATCCGGCTGCGGGAAGTCGACGCTGGGGCGTGTCGTGCTGAATTTGCAAAGGGCGACAAGCGGAGAAGTGCTGTTTGACGGAACCAATATCCATCAGGTGAACAGACAAGAGAATTTGAAGCTGAGACGGGATATGCAAATTATATTTCAAGATCCGTTTGGTTCGTTGAATCCACGATTTTTGGTAAGCGATATTATTGGAGAGCCGTTACGGGTCCATCTGCGTGCGTCTGCAAAGGAAATAGATGAGCGTGTAGTCGAGCTGATGAGTCTAGTGGGACTGGATCCTACGAGGCGGAATCGGTATCCGCATGAGTTTTCCGGAGGACAGCGGCAACGGATCGGTATTGCGCGGTCGATCGCGCTCTCTCCACGATTCATTGTGGCGGATGAAGCTGTTTCTGCGCTGGATGTGTCCGTACAGTCACAGGTCTTGAACCTGATGATGAAATTACAAAAAGAGATGGGGCTGACCTATCTATTTATCGCGCATGGTCTGAATGTGGTACGCCATATTTCTGATCGGGTAGGCGTGATGTACTTGGGGAAAATGGTGGAGATTGCACGAACGGATGACTTGTTCGCACAGCCACTACATCCGTATACGGCGGCATTGTTGTCAGCGATTCCGAAACCGACTCCGCATCGGAGACAAGAGCGGATCGTCCTGCAAGGGGATGTACCATCTCCGGCCAATCCGCCGTCAGGTTGTCGTTTTCATCCTCGTTGTCCAATGGCGCAAGAGAGATGCAGCAAGGAGATTCCCGAGCTCATCGAGGTTGGGCAGGATCGGCAGGTCGCGTGTCATTTCCCTTTAGCATAGAGAGAAAGAGCCACCTTAAAGGGTGGCTTCTTCTATTCTCAAAATAACTCGATAACGGAAATACTGACATTGGCGTTATGATAGTCATGAACATCCACCTTTGTGAATGACGTTGACCAAATCATCAGTTCCTTTCATACGTCCTTATCTTTACGGGATTGGCCAATTAATATTTGCTCGACTTCGGCTTGCACTTCGTTTCAACGCGTTGTAGAATAAAAAACACAATGTAGAATCGAAAGGAGCGACTTACCGATATGCAAATCACAAAAGCTGAAATGGAGATTATGCAAGTCCTATGGGATAGTGGAAGGAGGATGACTACAAATGAAATCATGGAATATTTTCCTGACAAAAATAAGACGACTATTCTCACGCTTGCCGGTAGGTTACTAGACAAAGGGGCGTTGCAATCCGTGAAACGCGGACGTTCGCATGCTCATGAATATTGGACAGCTATAAGCGAAGAGGATTACAGAAAAATGCAAACAAAGAGCTTTCTACTCTCCATCCATAATGGCTCTGCCAAAAGTTTGATTAGCTCATTGTTCCAGGCTGAAAATTTGACAAAGAAGGATATCGAAGAGCTCCGGGCATTTATAAATAGCGAGGCGGACAGCTATGATTAAATGGTTATTAATGACCTCTCTTACCGGTAGTGTTGCAAGTTTATTATTCATTCTGCTAAGAACGAAATTGGCATCAAAATATGGTGGTCGTTGGTATTATTACGCCAGTTTGATGGCATTATCGCTTTTTATTTTGCCGCTGCACTTTAACTTGTCAATCAATCAACCGCTGTTTTCCTTTTATGAAAAACAGGTGCAATCAGATTCAACGAGCCCTGTTATAGAGATGACTGCAGCGATCGGAACATCAATGCCTGACCAGACGGCAAGTGCCAGCACTACGTCTCATAACCAAGGTTTTTCAATTTTATCTGTAGATCAGTGGATACTTGGAATCTGGATGGTTGGTTGTTTAGCAATGTTGTACCGTTATTTTTTCGCTTACTTTCGCTTTAAAAAGCAAGCGATTCAATCCTCCCCGATCGATCGTATAGGAGATCTGAAAGTGGTAGTCAGCGATTATGTGCACTCTCCTATGCTAATTGGATTTTTCAAGCCGACAATCGTAATGCCAAACGCGAACATAAATGCAGAGGATTACCAACTTGCGCTGCAGCATGAATGGATCCACTACAAGCAAAGAGACGCTTGGATTAAGCTTATGGCGGTGTTGGTCAACTGCCTGCATTGGTTCAATCCTGTATCTTATCTTGCTTTAGCTAATATTAGCGAGGCCTGCGAATACGCCGTAGATGAACAAATAACGAAAGGCTTGAAAACTGCTGAGAAGAAACGATACAGCGAGATGATTTTACATTTTGCTTCAAGTTCGCCTGTTCTGAACAGCAATCTGGCTCAACCAAAAAAACAGTTGTACAGGAGGTTTTCTCTAATCATGAAACGAAATACGGGAAGCGGAAAAACGGTCTTAGGCATCTTCCTTGTTGTTCTAATTACAACTGTGTCAGTCTTCTCATCCTCCGTTGTTTTTGCTGAGAAATCCAAGCCTCTTACGGAAGATATCGGTGACATTGAGACCTATTACGATACGTTCAAAACGCCTGAAGAAAATGTGGAAATCGCGCTTGGAACAAAGTCGATGCATACAAGCACAAATTTGTATATTGATGCTGATGGACGAAAGATCGATGCTGATGCTTATTTCAACCATACTGAGCCTTACTATAAAATTCATCAATATTGGCAGGATAAAGAGTCAGCTGCGAACATGATCAACAAAACGATGTCTATTGAAGGCCATACGGTAACGGTTGCTTTCAGTGAACGCGCGAAGGATTACATAGACGATAAAGTGATTAAACAGATGATAGTCAATCAAATTACTTTTGACTTGGACTACCAGGACCCAAAATATAAGTATGATCATCAGGCATTTATCAAAGAGCTTATGAAGCGGGGAGTTTATGTAATAGAGGAGGTTATTACTCCGAAACAGTTTACTTATAGTCTATCCCAAAAGACAAGCGGCGCCATCGTTGGCCATAAAATGTATACTTCGTATGACAAAAAAATAAAAATAACAGACATTTTTAACGGAAAAGCTAAGCTGCCCAAAACGAGTGATATCGGTGAATTAAATCAGGTGGAAGAAACTTTAGCAAAACAGGGGGTACAGCTCGGTGCTGCCTTTGTCATAAAGAGCGGCGAAACTTTAGCGATCAATATAAAGGAATTGCCAGACAACAAGATTCACTGGGTGATCATTGATGAGACGACTGGCAAGATTGTGGATTCAATTTTCAATGCTTCTTTCACTTGGAGTAGGCATATTTACACGCCTGGGAAAAATGAAGTGAATCATTCCTTTAAGGTTGTGGCAAGTGGAAGGGAACAAGATCATGCAGAGGTAGAAATTTATACGTATCAGACTGGTAAAGAAGAAGTGAACATAAGTGAACATAATAAATGAAAGAAGATTTCGTCAGTCGGCAAAATTTCTTGAAGGGGGCGAGATGCCTCCTTTTTTTATTGTTTGTTTAAAACTATATTTTCTCAGTCTACAACTATATTATCACGGTCTAATCCTTTATTTTTCGAGTCTAGAACAGTATTTTCAACGAACAACCATCTTTTAGCCGGTAATAATGGCATATGTGTTGTTTGATTTATAAAATCTTCCAAATCATACAAATGAAGATAGACAAAAGTAATTTCGTTTTGGTACATATAAATCAGTGTCGCCGGATTGCATATGAATGGGAGAGATGCATGGTGCAACGAAACGGGAAATGGATGATCACCATTGCGATGACAGTCTGTCTGATTGTGGTTTTTGGTTTTGGAAATCAACGAACGATAGCGACTGCTCCAATAAAAAAGCCAGTGATAAATGTGTTGGGCAGCGATCCTGTCAATATCAATTCAGACCGAAGCTTTGTCACCGTTCAAGGAGAGTGGATTTTTTATAACAACGATGGCTTATACAAAATCAAAAAGGATGGAAGCTCCCTTCAAAAGTTGAGCAGTGATTGGGCCGATAATTTGAATGTCGTAGGTGACTGGATTTACTATACGCGCAGTAAGCCTTTTAAAGAAATCTATCAGCTTGAGATGCCCGATTACGATATCAATCGTACGTATGAAGATGTGACGGAGCTCATGAAAATCAAGACAGATGGCAGTTCGAAAACAGTTATCAAGAGCGGTAGTCTTACGGAAGGGGACCCCAATAACGTACATCGATTGTATGTAGTGGGAGATGTCATCTTTTACGGAGATGATTACGGTCGTTTGCACAGGATGGACACGAACGGCAAAAATCAAAAGAAGCTGCTTGATCAGTTTGAGGAAGTTTATTTCTATCAGGATTGGATTTTTTACTCCAATAAGAGTGGTCAACTATATCAAATGAAGAGGAATGGAACGCAGAATAAGGTAATAAGCAAAGACAAAGAACTGACCCTTGTCGGTCTGTCTGGCGATTTCATTTACTACACAAAATGGGTAGACCATAATGGAGTCGCGGATGTTTATAAAATAGGATTGAAGGATGGGAAGACTGCTCTAGTCAAGAAAGGGTTGCCACCAGTAAAGAATCCGATCATTATTGCTGGGAAGTATCTATACTACATCTCAGAAATAAAAGGGGCACACACGGTAGGCCGAATGAATATGACGGACGGCAAGACAACCCCGCTGTATCCATTAGGTAGCATTTCCAGTCAATCGATAAACATCGGGGGAGATTTCATCTTTTTTTACGACTATCAAGCTTCCGATTTTGAAAAAAAAGATGTATTCAAAGTGAAGATGGGCGAAAACAAAGTGGAAAAGGTAACCCCAAAGGCGAAGTAAGGATAAAAGCCACCCCAAGACGGGTGGCTCTATTGTTATGGGCTAATTCCTCGGGGCATGAAGCTGACTTCTTTTTCTTTCCCAGTTCTTGTACAAAAGCACGGAGCCAAACAAGAATGTAGAAGCGATGAGCGCACTGAAGGGCAGCATGACCACAATTTCATCAGGGAAGACAAAAGGAAGCAGTGGAAAAGCGTATGCTGCCGGGACACGCATACCTAGGATACGTAACAAAACAAGCATCAAAATCATGTCGAGCAGCGTGACGATCACCCACGAATCAATTGCAAAGTAGAGCAAAGTACCAACTGTCGCCGATATGGTTAACACCAGACTGAGTTTGAAGGCCATCTTGCCGTTGAACATCGGCTTGTGAAGGGATTCATATACAACGACGAGAATGGGCGGAATAACTGCTAACTGTGGGTAACCAGCCATCCAGCATAACCCGATCCATACGAATGTCAAAATCAAAAACACGAGCATATACTGATACGGTATCTTCACTTTTTTCTCAAGACCGTCATTCCATTTGAAGGCGAGAACGCCAAGCATGATGATGAAGGAAAGCATGACAACGGAGATCATAAATGACCATTCAACTGCATTCGTGACCAGAGGTAATAAGCCAGTGGCAAGGGATGGTCCAAAATTCGATTGGATGATTCGTAAAAAGAGCATCATGAGTACGAGCGTGATACTGACTTTTCCAAGGTACGGCAAGTCTACTTGATTTATCGCAAATCCGATTGCAGCTGTAATCGACGGAGCCACAAAAATTTTAGAGGGCTGTCTGATCCATCCCGGTTCTCGGTATACCCATATGCCAATCGCCATCGCTGCAATTTCTGGTAGAATCACTTCGGGATCATCGAGTATGACGGAAGCCGCTACCATGAGCAAGATAAGCGCTATGGCAATGATATAAGAAAGAACGGTTTCATTCTTCGCTATTACTGAATTCATTCTGACTAACTCCTTTTCGTTCGGATTATCCTTTATTATTGCAAGGATTGTGGAAGTCAATTGTGCCAATGGGAGCAACATTGTCTGTAACAAAACCGTCACTAACAGTGGAAAAGCAGCACCCAGAAGAGGGTCTAAACAAAATTAAAACGGCATAAGGTATGGGGTATTAGCAAGATGGATGGAAGGTCATGATGAGCATTTCGTGTTTGATAGCGGTGAAAAATGGGCAGACCAATAAGGGAGCATTTCGTTACGAATTACACCCAGTATACCGATAGGGGGAGCGCGCAATTGCTGAGTTCATTTAAACCACTGAAGAGAATTGAAGAGAACAGCAAGATTATACAGCAGACGATACAGTACATAGGGAATCAAAAAGTAAGTACGATTACGATAGAAACGCCGAAAAAACTACCTAAATGTAGGTAGTTTTTTCCTATTTGTAGAATCTAAATAAAATGTTAAAATAATGTAAAACTTTACCAGAAGGAGAGGTTTACAGGTGCTAAAGAATCTCGTGCAGAGCAATGTAAAAATTGTTTTTTCTGTTCTTGGCATCTTGTCCGTTCTGGTCTCCTGGCTCGTACTTGAAATTTTAAAAGGTTTATTGCCAGATTTGATAACAGTCATACATAAGTGGATGTTTCAACCGATCGAATGGCTGTTTATCCTAGCACCGCCAAATGAGGAAAACAAGCTAGTTTCATTAGGCTCTGTTCTAGGCCTGTCTATCTTGTATTCCGCCATTTTGGCAGGAATGGTATTCATCGTTTTGTTCATCTGCAACAAGGTGAGAGGGAACGACATCGAGTTCCAGATGGAAGTGAAATATTGTGAGAAAGAATTGGCCAATGCGATTTACAGCTTGGATGGCAGCGGTCAATCAACAGCTATTATTAATGCGAATGCGATCACGTTTATGAAGGCATTTGAAATGGAGGTAAAGACGATTTATGGATTGAAACCGGACGAGCTATGCTGTTATTGGATCGTACCTACGAATAATGACAAGCAGTTTGAAGTGTTTTACTTAACCGAGTTGAAGGATTTTGACACAGTACGTACGCTACTACTGTCTTCCATGCTTCAAGATGATTGCAGAATTGCCGATAAACAAGTAAAAGGACGTATTCAAGACACGGACATCGAACAATTTGCGATTGTAAAAAATTTTGGCAAGTTCAGGCTTGGATTCGCGGTCGCTGTTTACAAGAATGACACATTTACTCCCGAAAATATGCAGGAGTTCGAGCGGTTGACTACGTATATGTTATTATTAGGATTTGTTACCAAGTTTGTGAATAAGGTTAAAACCCTAAAGAGAGCTAGTTAGGAGTGGGATACGATGAAATTAGCTGAGTTCTTCTCGAAAAGAGGCAACGAAACTGCTGTTTACTCGAAAAATCTCTCTTCCAAGAAGAAGATTCCCAACAGCAAATTTACTCCTGGCTTCGCTAGCTTAAAACAGATTGTAGATGAACATAGTCCGAATGAGCGACATGATAATAAAGTGGTTGGAGGAAAATGACACTGCCCGTAAGCAGTGTCATTTTTTGTTTCGGGGTACTTGGGATAGAGGAAAAGCCACCTGATGAGGGTGGCTTTAGTTTTGGGCGATCTCGACACTGTGTTTGCTCTTGCGGTGGGACCAGATCAAGACAGGGACCAGAAACAGCGATAGTACGCCTCCAGCGAGTGAAAGTGCTGCGAAGCTGGCGTTGGCGACAACCATACCAGACAGGGCTCCACCGGAAGCACCAGCCAAGGCAATCAAGACATCAACCGTTCCTTGGGTTTTCGCACGAGTGGCGGGCTGCGTTGCATCCACGATGAGCGCGGTACCGCTAATCAATCCAAAATTCCAGCCCAGTCCGAGCAGCACAAGAGCTGCGATGAGCAGCGGCATCGAATCAGCGGGAGCAAAAGCAGCGAGCATGCTGGCTGCAAGCAGAATGGCACCGGAAGCATATGCCATTGTGGAGCGACCGATCTTGTCAACGAGTACACCCGTCAAAAGCGAGGGGAGGTACATCGCACCGATATGAAAACCGATGACGATGCCTACTTCAGAGAGACCATGCCCGTGGTGCTTCATATGTACAGGCGTCATCGTCATAATAGCGACCATGACGATCTGCGTTAAAATCATGACGGTGGCTCCCACGATGATTCCCCGGTTGTTGCTTGCAAGCTGATTCTCATTCAGACAGGACGTGGAACTCTGATCCAAATGTTGTGCTTCGGCAATTGCTTTCGAAACGATGAACGGGTCCGGTCGAAGCAATGCCCAAAATACGAGACCAGCGAGGATGAAGGCAGCGGCACCCAAGATGAAAGGACCAGCCAGTGCAGGGACACCGATGGATGTAGCGAATCGTCCCATGACTTCCACCAGGTTTGGTCCTGCAACAGCCCCGAATGTAGTGGAGACCATGGCAATGCTCACGGCAGTCGCTCGCTGTTTAGGCTTTGCCAAGTCTGTGCCTGCATAGCGGGCTTGCAGGTTAGTGGCGGTGCCAGCACCATACAGAATTAAGGAAGCAAACAGAAGGACAACACTATTTGCGACGGCTGCGATTACCACCCCAATTGCGCCTATCCCTCCGGCAAAGAATCCGCTAGCGAGGCCCAAACGGCGTCCAAAGCGTTGTGAGAGTCTCCCCACCAGCAATGCGGCGATAGCAGAGCCAAGCGTGAGCAATGCGGAAGGTATGCCCGCGAGACTTTCCGAACCGAGCATATCCTGAGCGAGGAGAGCCCCTACGGTGACTCCTGCCGCAAGTCCTGCACCGCCAAAAATTTGCGAAATGACCACAATCCAGAGCGTTCGTTTGTATAGTCCTTGCTGTTTATCTGGGGAGTCGATGTAGCTTTGTAAATCTTCGCGTTTGAGTGACATCTGATCCACCTTTCTATGGAGCGAAAGCTTTCGTGAAGTTATGAAATTTCAGTCAGTCCTTCGGATGGAAAAGACTGGGGAATTTTCATTCAGTATAGTATTGGGGACGGGTAAACACAAGGATAATCCAGCCGAATAAACACTTTGCAAAAGCAAAAACACCGGACATTTCTATCCGGTGTTTTTCGTTCATTTTCCTATGATAAGCAATAGCTCACGGAGGTTTTGTATGAGAATTTGATTTTCTTCCAGCGTACCTACACTGATTCGAATATGCTCCGGTAACCCCCAAGTGTCTCCGTAACGCAAAATGATTCCTCTTGCCAACAGCTCTTGATAAATCCTACCCGCATTTGGCCCCAATTTTGCCAAGACAAAATTAGACATACTCACGGCATAGGGAATATTCATTTCATCGAAGGCATCATAGAGCTGCTTACGGCCTTTGGTGTTTTCTGAGAGAGATTTTTCAAAATGCTCCACGTCTCCAAGCGCGGTAATTGCGGCTGTTTGTGCCAAAGAATTGACGTTAAACGGCTCTTTTACTTTCAGGATTTTTTGGATTACCGATGGGTGAGCGACACCAAATCCGACTCGAATACCGGCAAGCCCATAAATTTTTGAGAAGGTTTGCAAGACGAGAACAGGGTATCCTTGGCGGACAAATTCAATACCCGTTGTGTAATCGTCAGCTGTTGCATAGTGACTGTAAGCAGCATCGAGTACCACAAGCACCCCGTTTGGCAATTGGTCTAGCAATGACGTCAAGTCCAGACGAGACAAATAAGTGCCTGTCGGGTTGTTTGGGGAACAAAGGTAGACAAGCTTTGTTCGATCCGTGATGGCTGCCAAAATAGCGGAAACATTGAATGCATAATCAGCCTCAAGCGGAACCGTTTTGATGACAGCCCCCATGATATGTGCGCCGAATTCATATTCACTAAAGGTCGGCGAAGGTACGACGATTTCGTCCTCAGGCTCCAAATAGGTTTCGGAAATGAGCTTGATCAGTTCGTCCCCGCCATTCGTGACGAGTAAATGCTCCGGAGTTAACTCAAGGTGATCAGCCAAGTGCTCTTTCAGCGTAGTTGTATTGGCATCCGGGTAACGATGCAGTTCCGGGAGCGCACCGAGAATGGCGCGGATGATCTTGGGGGATGGGCCGAGTGGATTTTCATTTGAGGCTAATTTAATGATATGGGAGAGTCCGTACATTTTTTTAATCTCCCAAATTGGCATCCCAGGTTGATAGGATTGTATTTTTTCTAATGTTTGTCGCGATGGAATCGTGGGCAGTTGTTTCATCTATATGGCCTCCAAAACTTCATGGTAGCAACACTGTAAGTGAAATCTCCAGTACTGTAACCAGCCAATTCATGAAAGATGAAACAGACCAATTATGGGGAAGAACACAAATTGGATGGTTCATAAAAGTCAAGATTGGATCATGAAGGAAGGAGCAGCTTACTTTATAATCAGCCCAGAAACATCACTCATTCAAACAACACGGAAGGATAGTGAGGTGGGAAAAATGTTGATTCAAGGGCAAACGCCGCTTTTTAACGGGTTGAGAAAGCATGCCCAGAAGAATCCAATCCAATTCCATATACCAGGTCATAAGAAAGGGAAAGGGATGGATCCTGAATTTCGATGGTTCATGGGAAAAAATGCACTTTCCATCGATTTGATTAACATTGAACCATTAGATGATTTGCATCAACCAAAAGGAATTATCAAACAAGCGCAGGAATTGGCTGCTGAAGCTTTTGGCGCTGGTCACACCATATTTTCTGTTCAAGGTACGAGCGGAGTCATTATGACCATGATTATGGCGGTATGTAATCCTGGCGATAAGATCATCGTGCCACGGAATGTACACAAATCCATCATGAGTGGAATCGTTTTATCGGGTGCGACTCCTGTCTTTTTACATCCAGAAATAGATCCAGTCTTCGGGATCTCCCATGGAATTACACCACAATCTGTGGAACAAGCATTGGAACAGCATCCTGATGCAAAGGCAGTGCTAGTCATCAATCCAACCTATTTTGGAATTGCAGGTGACTTGAAGAGTATTGTTCAAATTGCGCATGCCAGAGGAGTTCCTGTACTCGTCGATGAAGCGCATGGCTCACATGTGCACTTCCATCCCAAGCTTCCACTATCGGCGATGCAAGCTGGTGCAGATATGGCTGCAAGCAGTATGCATAAATTAGGAGGCTCGCTGACGCAGAGTTCGTTGTTGAACATTCAGGGAAATCTGGTTTCGATCCAGCGTGTACAAGCTATCTATAGTATGCTCACCACGACGTCCACTTCCTATTTACTGCTCGCTTCGCTCGATGTGGCGAGAAAGCGGTTGGTTACAGCCGGGAAAGCGCTATTGGATCAAACAATTCAGCTGGCCAACGAAGCACGAGCACAAATCAATAAAATTAAACATCTGTACTGCATTGGTAGAGAAATTATCGGGACAAATGGAGCGTTTGCTCATGATCCGACCAAGCTGGTCATCTCGGTAAAAGACCTCGGCATTACGGGGTATGAAGCCGAAAAATGGCTCCGCGATCGCTATAACATTGAAGTAGAGCTATCTGACCTGTACAACATCGTTTGTATTATCACACCAAGTGATACGAAAGAAGATTTGCAAATCCTTGTCTATGCATTGGAAGAGCTGGCTGCTGTGTTCGAGGATCAAGTAAACAGAAATAGCCGCCCGAAAATGCAGCTTCCCAAAATACCGGTACTCGCGGTTACCCCGCGCGATGCCTTTTACGCACCGACGGAGATGATCCCCGTCGAACAATCCGTGGGAAGAATTATCGCGGAGTTTGTCATGGTATATCCACCAGGTATACCGATCTTTATCCCGGGTGAGATCATTTCGGAAGAGAACCTCATCTATGCGAAGAAAAACATGGAGGCAGGCCTGCCGGTACAGGGCTTTGAAGATCCCACGCTACAGACCATTCGTGTCATCAAGGAATAACCATACAATCAGGCATTGGAGGAGAATTCTATGAAACAATATCTCAGCTTTTCGGAAGAGGTCAGACATGCACTTGATCATCAATTACCGATTGTTGCACTAGAAACGACGATTATCTCCCATGGAATGCCTTACCCGCAAAATGTGGAAATGGCGAATGACGTAGAGCAAATCATTCGCAATCATGGTGCTGTTCCGGCAACGATTGGTTTTATGGACGGGCAAATCAAGATTGGCTTGAGTGCGAGTGAGCTGGAAGAATTCGCGACAAACAAAAATGTGGCCAAGGTCAGCCGCCGGGACATCCCGTATATTTTAGCCTCGAAAAAAATCGGAGCGGCAACCGTATCGGGGACGATGATCGGTGCTGAGTTGGCAGGCATTCGCATGTTTGCAACAGGTGGAATCGGCGGTGTTCACCGTGAAGGGGAAATAACGTGGGATGTGTCTGCTGATTTGACAGAGCTGGCAGAGACAAATGTGGCAGTCGTATGTGCGGGCTGCAAATCCATTTTGGATATCGGAAGAACACTGGAGTACTTGGAAACCCTCGGAGTACCTGTTGTTGGCTATCAAACAACAGAGTTCCCGGCCTTTTACTCCCGCCACAGTGGATTCGATGTGTCTGTAAGCATGGATTTGCCTGAAGAGGCAGCTGCGATGCTGGATGCTAAATGGAAACTCGGTATGAAGGGCGGAGTGGTGATTGCCAATCCGATCCTCGAAGCGGATGGGATCCCTTACGATGAAATCGAAGCGATTATTCTCCAAGCAATGCATGATGCGAAAAAACAAGGAATCACTGGCAAGCAAGTAACGCCATTCATGTTAGCGAATGTAAAAGAACGAACAGGCGGAAAAAGCCTGGAGGCAAACATTGCCCTGGTGAAAAATAATGCAAAGCTCGCTGCACAAATTGCCGTTGCGTTAAACCGTAGCGAATCATAGGAGGAAAGGCCGCCTTGGGGTGGCCTTTTTCTTTTGCTTACTCAAGGGTTCTCTACCGCCTTTCCTCCTTTGATCCGGAAGAGAATCAGCAAAAAAATCGGCAGTAGCAGGAGTACGTATCCATACTTAAAATAGGCGTGATTAGTCTGCAAGAGTTGTTGATGATTGGAAAAGACGAGTAAAGACAGCAAAAGCGTAACCAAACAGACGGGCAAGCTCAGCTTTTTGTAAGTGGTGGAAAGGAGAAAGGCAAGACATTCACAGATGGCATATAAAAATACCGCTACCCGGATGAAACAGCCTGCTGTCATGGTATATATACCATAAATGTCTCCCCGGCTTATAAATCCCATTTTTATTTGTCTGACTGTATTTTGTACCGGCCAGTCCAATTTTTCCGAGAGAGGCAGCCCAAATACAGCAATGGCACTCATTAGCATGGATGCTCCCAAAAAGACGTTAAATAACACAAGAAAGGAGAAACCATTGAAGTCATGACGAACTCCGACCCATTTTGTCTGAAGCAGGAGGACTAAGATCAATTCCCCCCACAATGCAACATAGAAAAGCGAGCCCTCCAGAGCAGGTCCCCACCCATTGTCGAGGATCGGCAAAATGCGGGCATAATCTTTTTCTTGCATGAGTGTCAGTCCAACAAGCGGTCCTGTTATCATCGTCATCAAAAAAAAGATCACGGCCATTCTAGCGATGGATTCGATGTTTCTTTGCAGACTGAACCAAATGAGAAGAATGAAGCTCGTTCCGATTGCCCAGAGAGGCGTCTCTGGCAAAAAGGTTATTTTGACGAACTCCTCCAGACCACGCATCGTCGTAGCAGAAGCATACAGAAAATAGGCGAGTAAGATCACACATAAAATGACAGCTGGTGCTCTACCGGCTTTTTCTTCAGTTCCCGTCAGCAACGAGGTGTTTTGAAGTTTACTTCGCAGTATGCTCAACAGCAGGACGAATAGAATGCCACAAGGAATGCTGATCAAAGCAGATATCCAGCCGTCTTTGCCCGCAGTATGAATCAGAGGTTCGATTAGGAAGACGTGTCCCATTATGGGGAGACTTAATGCTTGGATCGAGACCCACTGAAATCTTGAAATCGTCCGGACGTCCAACCATCCCACTCCTTATTTTTCGCCAAGTTGCTCTGCCAGAAGTCCATTTAAGAGGAGCTTGCTCTGAACATTCACTTTTACGTCTAGCTCTGAAAAGTGAGCGGGCCATTGTTCTTCCCGGGTTTTCCACACTTGTGGATACGTGCGATGCACATATTCATGAAAGCCAAAAATATCGGCCTTATTTTTCTTCGCTACTGCTACAGCCTCATGGATTTCATCTCTAATGACATGATTGACTTTTGTCTGTAACCATTTATACGTCTCTGTGTCCATTGGAATGGGATGATTGAGACTTCCGATATATCCGTGTGGATGGACAGTCACCTGGATATGTAACTGATTATTTTCGAGAACGGGACGGATTTTTGTTTTGGAACCTATAATCTCGATCGATGCGTATTGTCCCTGCTTCTTGAGTGGAACGATGACAATCGTGCTTTTTATTTTCCCCGTTGTCCACAGTAATCCGCGCACCTGTGTCTCATTGATCGAAGCAATAGCTTTTCCGCCTTTGATAATGACAGCTCCAGCTTCACGGCTTTCTTTCTTCGATTGGATTGGATGACTGATCGGCAGATAGCCTATTTTCTCTTTACTCGCCATCATCCGCATTAGGTCCAGCGAACGTACGGGTGGATATTTGCCAATGGCTCGACTGGCTATCATTTTTTCGTTGATTTGCAACGGCTGGATGTCGTTCGTATTTCCTTTTGTGTGCAGGAGAGATTCCGCTTTCCCTTCGACATAAATGACCCAGTGACGCCCGGATAATTCCTGGTCGCGAAAAAATAAATCAAGGGGCCCGATGATATCCTTTTTGGCTGCGTCAGTACCAATCGCTACGTATTGCATTTGATGATAGCTAAGCTTGTACCCCGAGTACTCGATCATATTTCGGGCTGCGTCAAACGTGGTATAGCCTGTCGATTGGATAATCGCGCTTTTTTCCGCCGTGCCTCCATCCGTTTTTCCACTACTTGGCTTCATGACGTTCACAGTAAGGACATAACGGCCTTCCTCGTTCAAGTCGATTCCAACTGCCGTGACAAATCTTGTCTCAGTGAGCTCGATGTTATTCCAGCAACCCCCTAAAATGACAGTCAGCAAGCCTATCACAGCGGTTAGTGTCTTCATGACCAATCATTCTCCCTTTTGCTTCTTCAGTGGGAAAGGGGTAGCACCAGAGCTTAGTTTGATGAACCAAAGCGGAAAGCGAATAAAGAAGTCCTTCCAATCTTGCAGCTTCAAAGGAGCTAAAGGAGCCAGATAGGGTACCCCCAATGAACGGAGATCGCACAAATAGATCGCAACCATATAAAAGACGAGAAAATTGCCGTACAGTCCAAGCGCCGACGCGGCAAAAATCGAAACGAATCGCAGAATGACCACCACGTCAGAAATGGCAGGGAAAATAAACGAAGTGATGGCTGACGCGGCAATGACAATAACGGTCGGCGCCCCTACTAACCCTGCACTAACAGCAGCCTCTCCAATGACCAAAGCTCCTACGATGCTGACAGCTTGTCCAATAGGACGGGGCATACGTACCCCGGCTTCACGAAGCCATTCATACACGATCGCCATAAGAAGCAGCTCGATGGGCAAAGGGAACGGAACGCCTTCTCTGGCATTGATAAAACTGAACAGCAACGTAGGTGGCACTAAATCCTTGTGGAAATTTTCGAAAGATATATAAAGAGATGGGAGAAATGCTGAGACAAAAAATGCTGCGTAACGAAGCAAGCGTAAAAAGCTGGCATAGAAGGGGCGAGAATAGTAGTCCTCCGGATTCTGGAAAAACTCTTGGAACGTAGCTGGTACCATGAGGGCAACGGGACTGCCATCCACCAAAATAGCAACACGCCCCTCTAAAATTTTGGCTACCAGAATGTCCGGTTTTTCACTGTTGTAGATCGTCGGGAAAATAGAAAACGGTTCGTCTTCGATCCATTGCTCGATATAGCCAGAATCCAAGATGGCATCCATTTTAATGACAGATAGACGAGCTCTCACCTCGTCGACCAATTCTTCCTTCACAACTCCTCGGATGTAGGCGAGACATACCCTTGTATCCGATTGTGTACCGATCCAATAGGTTTCAATTTGGAGATTGGGATTGTGATATCTTTTGCGAATCAGTGAGAGATTTGTGTCAATCGTTTCAATAAAGCCTTCGCGTGGACCGCGAATGACTGCTTCTTTAGAAGGCTCTTCCACACTTCTTTGTCCAAGCGATTTGGCTCCGATAATAATGCACTGTGCTTGGTTATGGATAAAAAGAACGATATATCCGCGGGCAAGCTGTTCGAGCACTTTTTCAAGTGTGCTCTCCTTCCACGCCAGCGAGACATGCAGAACAGCATTCATAATATGATCAACCATGCCCTCGTGGAGATCGCCAATGGTATTCATCAGCGGTCTAATGACATCTCGATCCATGACATCTTGATTCGTCATGCCTTTAAGGAACAGCAAAGATGCTTGATGTGATTGATTTGCCCCAAGCCAAAAGGTTCGGACGGCTAGGTCACTCGTGAACCCAAAATGACTGCGAACGGTAGTCACATTTGCTTGAAGGTCTTCCTGTAGGGGAGTTTCTTGTGGGTCTTGATTCTGTTTGATGTGATGAATCGATAGCTTTCTCCGAAACTTTTTGATCATATAGCTTCACCTAATCAGCAATGAGATGGAAGTGCTCTTAGGGTACCCATCGATTTCCAATTCCATTCGACTAGATAAGGACCTTCTTAATTGAGAAGGTTTTATTTATGTCTAAAAAGTGTACAAAATGTAGCGGATTATTGAACATGGCTGGTTGATCCACTTTGTCATTGGCTGGTGACACTCCAACGGTCCGGCTTTAGAGTAAGACTTGTTTCAATAGTACCCTGTGCATGGTGATAGGAGATGAGGACAAGGACATGAAGACGTCCAAGACAGTACGCTGTATGTCATTTTTGTTCATGTTCATCCTGCTGTTCTTGACGACCGGTTGCGCTGATAACTATATCGTGCTCGATCCGAAAGGACCCATTGGTGAACAGCAAAAGGACTTAATGATTTTATCCACGCTTTTAACGTTAATTGTGATTGTTCCTGTACTAATTCTTACTTTTGTCATCGTATGGCGATACCGTGACAGAGAAGGAAGAAAGGCAAAGTACACGCCTAATTGGGAACACAGCACGAAACTGGAAATCATTTGGTGGGGCATTCCCATCATCATTATTACGTTGATCGGGATCGTGACTGTTCAGTACACGTATTCTCTGGAGCCATCCAAGCCATTGGAATCCGAGAAGAAACCGATCACGATTCAAGTGACCAATTTGGATTGGAAGTGGCTGTTCCAATATCCTGAACAAGGCATTGCCACTGTGAACTATGTGCAGTTCCCAGAGGATGTGCCGGTACGCTTCGAAGTGACATCTGACGCCCCGATGAATTCATTCTGGATTCCACAGCTTGGCGGTCAGATTTATGCCATGTCCGGCATGTCTATGACTCTTTACCTGCAAGCAGATGAGCAGGGTGAGTACATGGGATCTGGTGCGAACTTTACCGGAAAAGAATTTGCGAAGATGTTCTTTACAGCAAATGCGACTTCCCAAGAAGGCTTTGATCAATGGGTGAATCAGGTGAAAAATACTTCCCCTGGGCTGACGTTGGATGGTTACAAAGAGCTGACCAAACAAGGAACATCGGATGTACGCTATTTCTCCGCTTTCCCTGAAGGATTGTACGAGATGACTGTGACCAAGTATGCTGCTTCACACAATCACGGCCTATCTACGAGAGTGCAACCGCCAGCGCGGGTGAAAGAATAGTCGGTTGAAATTGAAAGAGGGAGGAGAGAGACAACGATGTGGGAGAGTGTGAAAGAATTCGCCTCTGAATTTTTCGTAACAGGCGATCCACTTATTTACGGTGCGGACGTCAGCATTGTGCTCAGTATGATCGCAATCGTATCGGTGCTGACTTACTTTAAAAAATGGGGATGGCTCTGGCGCGAATGGCTGACAACTGTCGATCACAAGAAGATCGGTATCATGTACATTCTCGCTTCCGTTCTCATGCTGTTTCGAGGAGGGGTAGATGCTCTCCTGATGCGAGCTCAGCTCGCCATGCCTGATATGCAGTTTTTGAGTGGGGATCACTACAACCAGATTTTTACGACGCATGGCGTTATCATGATTCTGTTTATGGCGATGCCCCTCATGTTTGGTTTGTTCAATGTCATCGTGCCGCTGCAACTCGGTGCACGTGACGTAGCGTTTCCGTTTCTGAATTCGCTCAGCTTCTGGTTGTTTTTCTCAGGGGCGATGCTGTTTAACTTGTCCTTCGTCATTGGGGGTTCCCCGGATGCAGGATGGCTGGCTTATCCGCCGTATTCGGAGTTAGCCTTTAACCCGGGACCAGGTCAGGATTTCTACATTTGGGGGATTCAGATTTCAGGTATAGGTAGTTTGATGACCGGGATTAACTTTATTGTGACGATCTTGAAAGTGCGTGCTCCTGGTATGACTTTGATGAAAATGCCTATGTTTTCATGGTCAGTTTTGTCGAGTTGTATCGCAATCGTTTTCGCATTCCCAATCTTGACCGTTACATTGGCACTGCTGTTTATCGACCGCTATTTGGGTGGGCACTTCTTCACCTTGGATGGCGGCGGTAATCCGATGATGTACATCAACTTGATTTGGATGTGGGGTCACCCGGAAGTTTACATTATCGTTCTGCCAGCGTTCGGGATTTTCTCCGAGATCGTGGCGACTTTCTCTCGGAAAAAGCTGTTTGGTTACAAATCCATGGTGTTCGCCATGATCATCATTAGCGTTCTCTCGTTCCTCGTATGGGCGCACCATTTCTTCACAATGGGCTCCGGTGCGGACGTCAATGCGTTCTTCGCGGTCACGACGATGTTGATTGCGATTCCGACGGGTGTGAAAGTGTTTAACTGGCTGTTTACGATGTTCCGAGGAAAAATTACGTTCGAAACGCCGATGCTGTGGACGGTCGGGATTATCCCGAACTTCGTCATCGGTGGGATGACGGGTGTACTTCTGTCCGTGGCACCTGCTGACTTCCAGTATCACAACAGCTACTTCCTCGTTGCTCACTTCCACCAAGTGATCATTGCGGGTGTTGTGTTTGGATTCTTCGCGGGCTTGTATTACTGGTGGCCGAAGATTTTTGGCTTCAAGCTGAATGAGCGTATAGGTCGTTGGGCTTTCTGGCTGTGGAACATCGGGTTCTATCTGTGCTTCATGCCGCAATACGCGCTGGGCTTGATGGGAATGACGCGTCGTCTTTATTCGTACGGCTGGGACAAAGGCTGGTTCGAAATGAACCTGGTATCGACGATCGGTGCCGTAATCATGGGTGCTGCCTTCCTTGTCCAAATTTGGGACATTGCACACAGTATCAAACATATGAAGAGAGATACAACAGGAGACCCATGGAATGCTCGTACATTGGAGTGGTCGATTCCTTCTCCAGCACCGTTCTATAACTTTGCCGTAATGCCACAGGTAACGTCTCAAGATGATTGGCATGAAAGAAAGCTGCGCATCGAGCAAGGCTTGGAAAAGCCGGCGAAAGTAGAGCTGGAACCGATTCATATGCCGAAAAACTCCGGTATTCCAATCGTGATGTCCATGTTCTGGTTCTTTGTCGGATTCGGTTTGATTTTTGACTGGTTATGGATGGCTGTACCAGGGTTTATCGGTGTACTTGCGTGTATGGTTGTTCACTCGTTTAACTACGACACGGACTATTACGTCACGGTGGAAGAGATTAAACGTACAGAGGCAGAAGCAGGGAGGGTGATTACGTAATGGCTAATGTGAATGCTGGACATCATGATCATCATCCAGACCAAGAGGAATTGCGCACGTTTGCCTTTTGGATCTACCTCATGACGGATGTCATCTTATTCGCTACCTTGTTTGCGACTTTTATCGTGCTGCAAGGGAGCACGGATGGTGGACCAGGTCCAAAAGATCTTTTTCAGATGAATGGGATTTACGCGAGTACGTTTATTTTGTTGACCAGTAGTTTTACGAGCGGTCTTGCGATTCTCGCTATGAATAAGGGGAATCGTCTTGCTTTGATGAACTGGCTCGGTGTGACTGTGTTTCTGGGAGCATCGTTCTTGTTCCTGGAAATCAACGAGTTCATGCACCTCGTAAGCGAAGGGGCAACGATTAGCACGAGTGCTTTCTGGACCGCCTTTTACACATTGGTAGGAACGCATGGCTTGCACGTGGCTCTCGGATTAGGATGGATGATCATCCTGATTATGCAAATCGCGAAGCGCGGTATTACCCCAGTGACCAAGCGAAAAGTCAACATCATCAGCTTGTTCTGGCATTTCCTTGATGTTGTTTGGATTTTCGTCTTCACCATCGTATATGTGATGGGGGTGAATTAATTGAGCAAGCAATCTGTGCATGGCACGACAGAACAACACGGCGGTCATGGTTCCCTGAAATCGTATGTGATCGGTTTCGTCTTGTCGCTTGTTTTCACCATCATTCCCATTCTAGCCCTAGAGAACGGTTGGTTGGATAGTGATAAGAGACTCATCATCTATTTAGTTGCGGCTCTGTTCCAGTTTATTGTCCAGTTATTCTTCTTCATGCATCTGAAAGAAGAGGATAAACCACGCTACAACTTGATGTCGCTCTTACTCGGGTTGTTTATCGTATTCCTCATTGTGATCGGTTCGATTTGGATCATGATGTACAACATGGTCGCACTATAATGACCAACATTTTGCCGGGGGTATGGAGATGCTAGCAGATTGGATACAGCTGACCAAGCCTCGCATTCTACAACTCAATCTGGTAGCAGCATTCGGTGGGTATTGGGTAGCGAGTAAGTGGGAGCCGGATTGGATGCTCTTGTTATGGTTGATGATCGGGACCACACTCACAATGGCTTCGTCCTGTGTGTTAAATAACATTTGGGACTGGCAGCTTGACCAAAAAATGACCCGTACGAAAGACCGACCACTTGCTACTGGACGACTGAAACCTGGGGGCGTACTGCTGTACGCCCTGGTTCTCGGTCTTGTAGGAGAGCTGGTGCTATTTTATAAAGTCAATGCGCTAGTAGGTTGGCTCGGATTATTCGGGATGTTCGTGTACGTAGTCGTTTACACGATGTGGCTCAAAAGAACGTCCACTTGGAGCACGTCCATTGGTGGAGTGTCTGGGGCAATGCCGCCTGTGATGGGGTATTGTGCCTATACGAATGAGATTGACGCAGGAGCGTGGCTTTTGTTCGCTTTGCTGTTCTTGTGGCAGCCTGCTCATTTCTGGTCGCTTGCCATCAGACGTGTAGACGAGTATACAGCGGCTGGATTTCCTCTTCTCCCGGTAATGAAGGGGATCAAGCGGACCAAGCTGCAAATGATTCCGTACGTGGTGTTGCTATTGCCAACGGTAACGATTATGTATGTGCTGGGTTACGTAGGGATTATCTTTTTCGCTGTTTCCTTCCTATTCGGAATGGTATGGATGGGGCATACGATTATTGGGATTGTGTCGGAGAATACGGAAAAATGGGCGAAAACGAATTTTTTTATCTCGATTAATTATTTGATGATTGTGTTTGTGTGCATGGTAGTGGATACGACAGGCCGTCCCTTTTTGTAAGGGATAGTCATTCCCGTAGGAAGGGTAGGGAGTTCCATGAAAGCTATCAAGTATCTAATGATCGGTTCTCTGTTCTTGCTCGTAACTGCATGCGGCGGTGGTGCAACAGAAGAACAAGCAGAAGTTGCAGATGCAGATAAAAGTGCGATGAAGCTATACAAAAATAATTGCATGAGCTGCCATGGAAACGATTTATCCGGTAGGGTGGGTCCAGGCTTGCAGCAAGTTGGCTCGAAAATGACGGAGGAAAAACTCGTTGAAATAATTACGGTCGGTGCAAATGGCATGCCTGGTTATGAAAATGTACTCAGCGCCGAAGAAATCGGCCAGTTAGCGAAGTGGCTCTCTGAGAAAAAGGAATAGGAGAGGGGCGGTACAATGAAAAAAACAGCTTGGTTGATCATGCTCAGTATCCTGATGGTTTTGGTAACTGCGTGTGGTCCTGCAAGATATGATTACAACTATCCGGTTAATGAATTTGCTTATACGGACCAGGAAGGGAAGCCTTTTTCATCGAAAGATCTGGAAAATAAGGTATGGGTTGCTAACTTTGTCTTTACGTATTGTGGAACCGTTTGTCCTACGATGACCGCAAACATGGCTGAATTGCAGAAAAAAGCAAAAGAAGCTGGCGTTGATGTGGAGTTTGTTTCCTTCTCGGTTGATCCAGAAAGAGATACGCCGGAGGCATTGAAGTCATATCTGGGTAAATTCAATGCTGACTTCTCCAATTGGCATGCATTGACTGGCTATGGATTTGATGAGATCAAAACGTTTATTCTCAAGTCATTCAAGACTCCGATAGAAAAGGACCCTAATTCCGATCAAATCATCCACGACACGTTTTTATACTTGGTCGATCAAAAGGGAACAGTGGTTAACCGTTATGAAGGAATGACGGACGTGCCTTACAACAAAATTATCGAGGATATTAAATTGTTGCAGCAGTAGGGGAGACCCTCGGATACACCGAATAGTAGGAGAACAAGCGAATTTCTCTAGGAGAGCAGGGGAGGTCAATATGTCTATTCCGCAACAAAACGTTCGAGTTGCTGTAGTTCAAGCTGCTTCTGTCATCATGGACCTTGAGGCAAGTACGGAAAAGGCAGTTTCACTGACACTGGAAGCAGGAGAAAAGGGAGCAAATATCGTTGTTTTTCCCGAAGCTTTTATCCCTGCGTATCCGAGAGGCCTTACTTTTGGGACAAAAGTAGGAAGTCGTTCTCCAGAAGGCCGCAAAGACTGGTTTCGTTATTGGGACAATTCGATTGTCGTCCCGAGTGAAGAGACAGACAAGCTCGGAGAGGCAGCGCGCAAAGTTGGCGTGTATCTCGTCATAGGTGTGATCGAGAGAGACAATGAAAATAGCGGCGGCACCTTATATTGTTCCGTCTTATTTTTTGGACCCGATGGTGGGTTGCTCGGTGTGCATCGCAAGCTGAAGCCGACTGCCTCCGAACGGTTGATTTGGGGTGAAGGGGACGGAAGTACTTTGCCGGTATTTGAGACTCCTTACGGTAAGATCGGGGCCCTAATTTGTTGGGAGAATTATATGCCGTTAGCACGAGCAGCGATGTATGCAAAAGGTGTTCAAATCTATATCGCACCAACAGCTGATGCGAGGGATGCATGGCAAGCCACCATCCGCCATATCGCATTGGAAGGCAGATGCTTCGTCTTATCGAGCAATCAGTACGTTACAAAAGAGATGTATCCGACTGATTTGGCCTGCTATGACGATCTGGCCTCTTCGCCAGACGAGATGAGCAGAGGTGGAAGTGCGATTGTGGGGCCATTGGGTGACTATATCGTCGAGCCTGTTTTTGGTCGGGAGGAGATTCTCTACGCTGATCTAGACATTCGCGATATCGCCTATAGCCAATTCGATTTTGATGTCGTTGGCCATTACTCGCGACCGGATGTTTTTACGTTGTTGGTGAATGAAGAGAAAAAAGAAAATGTGAAGTGGATGAAATAAGTCCGTTTGTAAAATGCAGAAGACCTCCATTGCTTGATAAAGGCGGTGGAGGTCTTTCTTAGTTGCTGTAGTGGAGGCGAAGCGCATTTCCAGTCTACGCTTCAACCTACGCCCCGCAAAGGGGGATATGACTGTCCGCACCGGAATAAATGGCGGGAGCGCTTCAAACGTAGAAGTTTCGAAGAAGTATTCCATAAGTTATCATGAACGAGGACAGCCCCTATTCGTAACTTCGTAGGTTACTCTGGCTACACTAAGGGCAAGTACGCCAATGTACAGAGCGCTAC
>NZ_JBIAOR010000005.1:0-291782 GCF_042878995.1 Brevibacillus sp. NPDC003359 | reverse complement strand
ACCGCTGATAGTTTATCGTCTGTAGAAAATTTAGTCATAGAAAAAACTGCACCTCCAATCGTTAGTTGTGTCTAACAATTGGGGTGCAGTTCAAGTACAAGGGCGGTTTTTCTACGTTATTTCGCGACTAACTGCGGCTCTTTCTGCCCAAGTCGGATCGTCGCTTCATTCGGAATCCACATGCCTGTGTTCTCGTCACGTCCTTGCAGGACTACCGTAGGATTGCCTTTGCCCATTTGTTCTGCACCTTTGGTAATTTGCTGCCCAATTTTGCCGCCCTTGACGCGGTTCACGACGAGCACGAGTTGCACGCTGTCCAACTCCGTCATCATTTCGAAATCACCGTTGCTATCGCCCGCGATAAAGATTGGGCCATGACCATACTTTTTCACCAATACATCCTGGATCACTACAGTCTTGCCGTGGCTGACCGTAATCGGGTAGTCAGGCTGGTACACATTCGTGATCCGTCCGTTTTCTGTTTTCAGACGCATGCCGATGATGTTCTCCGCTGGGAGATTGTAGCCATATTTCGGGAGAGTGGCAAAGACACGAACAACATCCTCCAAGGAGGCTGACACGACATACACGTCGATGCCATTGGCGCGAAGCGTGTTCATCAGGTTTGCTACTTCTGAGGTGAGGCGCAAGCCTGTTGTGTGAGAGGCTTTAACCACGCCAGTTTTGCCTGCCAACGATTTCGGGCTCGTCCAGGTTACTTTTTGAATCGACATGCCCAGGCTGAGATCATTGGATGCCTCTGCCAATTGTTGTACTTCTTCAACGGTCATGTTCGTGAAGAGGTAGAGCACCCACGGATAGCCAATCGAGTTGCTGTGTGTATCATTGATCGCTTCATACAGGAAAAATAGCTTAGCTTTGAAATCTGCGAATTGCTCTGTTGCTGTCACTTCTTCCAGCGACTTTGTTCCTTTGAGACCTTGATAATTTTGATATAAGTACGTGTAGTCAGCTACGAGATCAGTCGCGATGGCATCGAGTGTGACAGGCTTGCCGTCGACATTTTTATACGAATCGGAAAACGGTCCCTCTGGTACATTCGTGCGGATGACCTTCCCGAATTCTTCTGGTGTGAGCTTGTAAGCCAGATGGTTGATCTGATAGACAAACAGCGCTTCTTCTGTGTCATGCATGATGCTCGTATTGTCCCAGTCAAAAACGGCATACGGCTTTTTCTTGGCATCATAGGTAGCGCTCTTGATGCCGTTTTTCTCAATCAATTCATGGACGGCTTGATAAGTAGCAGGTGCCCATTTCCCCTTGTCGAGCATCTGCACGCTGGTGTCTTTGGCCAGAGCTGGCATCTGCATCGCGAGTAGAGCGACGATCATCAGCATGGTCAGCCACCATGTTTTGTGTTGTGCTTTTCTGTGTGACATTGTTGTCATCCCCTTCTTCTTTTTCTCGAACCCTCTAAATGAAAACGCTGTCATTTCCTTTAAAAAGAAAAAGGCCTTCCCCACGCCTTTTGCAAAGCGCGGGTAGAAGACCTCATTGTCTTAAGCGTTTTCATTTGTATTCTAATCATACTAAATCTTACAGCAAAAGCAAGAAGATTCCGATAAACATCATAAGGGCAGGACTAACGATCTATTTAGCGAAGACAAAAGGGTTTGCAAGAAAAAAGTGGATATAATCTAACCATAAGATAGATGAAAAGGGATGATTCTTACATGACGTTGATAGAATCCAGCAAAGCCATTTTGATGAATTGCTTGGCATTGCAAGCGAATGAGACATTTTTGGTGGTGGCCGACGAGCGGAAGCGGGACATTGGTGAGGCGCTCTGGGAAGCAGGGAAACAGCTAGGGGCAGAAGCGATGCTGATGGTCATGAAGGAGCGGGAAAAGTCCGGTCAAGAGCCCCCTGCTGCTGTTGCAGCGGCGATGAAGAGTGCAGATGTGGTGGTATGTGTGACCCAGCACTCTTTGACGCATACAAAAGCACGAAAAGAAGCAGCAGCAAATGGTACGAGACTGGCTACCATGCCAGCCATTACGGAAGATATGTTCCTAGCTGGAGCAATTTCTGCCGACTATACACAAGTAAAGGCTCTCACCGAGCGTGTGACCGAGATGCTAACCCGGGCAAGTACCGTGCGGATCGAAAAAGCGGGCAAGTCACTGACGTTTTCTATCGCAGATCGCAAAGGGGTGCCGAGTACAGGTATGTACGTCAATCCTGGTGAATCGGGCAACTTGCCTTCCGGGGAAGCGTATATCGCCCCACTGGAAGGGACAGCAGAGGGACAGATCCTGGTCGATGGTTCTATCGCTGGTATCGGGAAAATCGATTCGCCCTTGCTACTGACGGTCCAAAATGGCCGAATCACAGAGGCAGAAGGAACGGCGGCTGAACGCCTCCTGCAAATGCTCGGTGACCAAGACGGGCGGATGCTGGGTGAATTCGGAATCGGAACGAATGACAAGGCACGTATCACGGGAGTTGTTTTAGAGGACGAAAAGGTGTACGGAACGATCCACGTAGCCTTTGGCAGCAACAATACTTTTGGCGGGACGATTGTCGCGGGTGTACATATTGATCTGGTTGTCAAAGAGCCGGATGTATATTTGGACGACAAATGTATCATGAAAAGCGGAAAGCTATTGGCAACATAGGACAAACTAGATGGATAGGAAGGATGAATCCCGAAACGAAATGCTGTAAGATGGGAGTTATCCTAGAGGTGGATGTGGTGTGATGGCAATGTTTGAAAAAATATTTGCGATTATAACAATAGGTAACCTGATCTTGGCTGCCGTTCTTATTTTCATGGAGAGGCGAAACATTGCGGCAACCTGGGCCTGGTTGATGGTTTTGCTGTTTTTGCCGGGCATCGGGTTTATCGTTTACCTGATTTTTGGACATAAGCTAAGCAAGAAAAAGCTGTATCGGCTCAAGGAAGGGGAATTTTCCCATTTTCGGGCTGCGGTCGATAGACAAAAGCAGTTGCTTGCCCATGGTGAACTACAGGTGAACGACCCTGAGATGGAGAGACACCGCGACATGATTTTCATGAACGTGGTCAGTGATGGAGCGTATTATACGCAGGATAATACCATTCAGGTTTTTAGAGAAGGCCATAGTCTGTTCAACCTCATGTTCAAACAGATGGAAGAAGCACGCGAGCATATACATTTGCTCTACTATATTTTGAATGACGATGATTTAGGGAAACAGCTCATTCAACTGTTGACGAAGAAGGCACAGGAGGGCGTCGAGGTTCGATTGCTCTATGATGCGGTAGGTTCTTCTGGTGTCTCGTCCCGTTTCCTGCGCCCACTGGTAGAAGCAGGGGGAGAAGTCGCCTCCTTTTTCCCGGCGAAGATTCCGTTCCTTAATTTTCGGGTCAACTTCAGGAATCATCGCAAGCTGACGATTATTGATGGCAAGATTGGCTATATCGGAGGCTTCAACATCGGGGATGAATACTTGGGCAAAGATAAGAAGCTGGGGTATTGGCGTGACACCCATTTGCTGATAGAGGGAAGAGCGGTGTACATGCTGCAAGCACGCTTTTTCCTGGACTGGAATTTGTCCGCACCGAAAAGAATGCATGAGTCACTCGCGTATTTTCCGGAGATTCAAGAGGCCGAGGGCACGATTGGCGTTCAGATCGTATCGAGCGGGCCAAACTCGGAAAAAGAGCAAATTAAACATGCCTTTTTGAAGATGATTTACAAGGCACGGAAGAAGATCTACTTGCAGACGCCCTATTTTGTTCCCGATGAGAGTATGCTGACGGCACTGAAAATGGCGGCGATGTCCGGCGTGGATGTGCGGGTGATGGTCCCGGGAAAACCTGATCATTTGATGGTGTTCTGGGCGACTCATTCTTATCTCGGTGATTTGTTAAAGAGCGGTGTGCGCTGTTTCCTCTACGAAAAAGGCTTTATGCACGCCAAAACAATCGTGGTCGATACCCAGCTGTCGTCTGTGGGAACGGCCAATGTCGATATTCGCAGCTTCAAGCTGAATTTCGAGACGAATGCATTTATGTACGATTCGCAAATGGCAGAGGAGCTGGAGGAACTGTTTGTCTCCGATCTGGCTGATTGCCGGGAAATGACATTGGGAGAGTATGTGAACCGACCACTGCGTTTGCGCTTGCTGGAATCGTTGACACGCCTGTTGTCTCCGCTTTTATAAAGATGGGACTGGAAAGCAAAAGAGGACCTGTTAGCCTATGTGAACAAACACGGGCTGGCAGGTCCTTTCTGTTTATACTTTATGCGGTTCCGAACGTAACACCCATCTCCGTCAAGTATTGACGGTAAGCGATGCTCGCACGGTCGCATTTTAAGGACAGCTCTACTTGCAAATCGAGTGGCAGGTCCTCAGGCTTTTGATTTTCCACGATCGGTTTATCTTGTGCGAAGATGAGGTTTTGGAAGCTAATGATTTCCTCATCGGAAAGGTTCGTCTCATAATTAAAAGAAAGTACGCCATAAGCTACGCTTCGCGCTTCATCCAGCGGCATCACAGTAAGCAAAATAGACATCAGATTGCCGTTTTCTGCATCGCGTTTCGTAAATTTAACCGTGAGTGGACGGAGGATTTCGTAGGTGTAATAGACGTGCTTTGCTTGACCAGTACCGTCTGGGTCAGGCTGAAAAATCTTGATCTCATCTGTGCGAATGACACCGTTCTCGTCGCGGTGAACGCGGTAGTCCCCGATTTCCATGTGTGTTTCGACACCCAAATAACCCTCATGAACGACAGCCAGATGGCCTACATCCAAAAAGTTCTCTACGACGCGTGGAGGCTTGGCCATCACGGTTTGTGGCCCCCAAATGACATTTCGAAAACGTTCATCCTCAAATTCCGGCAGTGCAAAAAACTCTGGAGATTGGTTGGCGAGATTCACCCACACGAATCCATAACGCTCTGCACAGCCGTATAAAATAGCGCGCGCCTTGCCGGGAATCGCTTGATCGGCAGGCAGCTGAGGAATTTTTACACAGGCTCCGGATGCTTCATATTCCCATCCGTGATACGGACAGACCAGCTTTCCTTCTCGGACACAGCCCAGAGACAGGGCAGCGCCTCTGTGAATACAGAGGTCTTTAAACGCATGGATTCCTTCTTCGTTTCGGAAGAGGACGACCCGCTCGCCCATAATGGTGACCTGGATCGGGCGGTCTTGCACATCCACCGAACGACAGGCGACGATCCACTCATTACGTAGCACGGTATCTTGCACGATCATTGATGAGACACTCCTTTGTCGATACTTCGGTTATTCACCCATTGTAGCGGGTGATTAGAAGGGAAGTCAACAGAAAACACGAACATTATTAAGTGAAACTACCTATTTATTACGTAAATAGTTGCCTAATACCGTAATTATCCGTTATAATCCCACTTATATCGTTCGTGATTAGCTAAAATACCACTAGGGAGGCCTTTTGAAAGTGGAACAACATCGAGAAAGCAATCAGCTTGTTGTGGGCGTCGATGACAAAATCAGTGTGGGCAAGGCATTTTTACTTGGTTTGCAGCACGTGTTGGCTATGGACTTGTACATTGCTCCTATTATTATTGCTGGGCTGCTGACCATGGACGCTTCAAGCACTTCTTTCTTTATTCAAATGTGTTTTCTCGCGACGGGTATCGGGACGTTAATCCAGACCGGATTTGGATTGCGTTTGCCTGTCGTACAAGGCCCTTCCTATGTACCAATCGGTGCGCTGGCTGCAATCGGCAGTAAGCTGGGCATGGGTGCGATGATTGGCAGCATGATCCCTGGAGCTCTGTTTGTGGCCCTGATGGGTTATCCATTGAAGTGGTTTGCCAAAGCGGTTCGCAAATTCATTCCACCACTCGTAGGCGGTACGGTGATCATCATCGTGGGTATTGCTTTGATGCCAACAGGGATGGGGAACATTTATCACTCCCCGGGAAATATTTGGACGAACATTTTGATTGCCGCCGTTTCTGCTGGTGTGCTTGTCATCTGTATGCTGCTTGGCACAAGAGCAAAGGTAGCGGGTGCGTTTTTTAGACTTGTATCGGTCCTGATTGCGATTTTCGTCGGAACGGTAACGGCTGCTTTTTTTGGAACGGTAGATTTTAGTCCGGTTGGACAAGCGTCATGGCTGTCCTTGCCGCAGCTGTTTCCGTATGGGGCCCCTGTATTTGATCTCAGTGCTGTTTTGACGATGCTATTTGTTTATTTGATTATCATGATTGAAACAACAGGGACTTGGTTCGTGGTCTCTACGGTAACGAACAGTGAATTGACGGAGGAGCGACTGAATCGCGGTGCTGTCGGTGAAGGCTTGGGATGCTTTATTGGCGCATTGTTCGGAGGTACACCTACGACTGGATATTCCTCCAATGCAGGGTTGATCGCGGTGACAGGAGTAGGAAGCCGGATGGCGATTATGTCTGGAGGGTTGATCTTGATTGCCCTTGGGTTGGTGCCAAAGCTGTCGGCGGCGATTACCTGTATTCCGGAGCCAGTCATCAACGGAATTTTTGGGATCGTGTGTGTAGCGATTGTGGCAAACGGAATCAAAGTCATTCAAAACATAACGATTGATGATCGGACGATGATGGTCATTGGTTTGCCGATCCTCTTGACGATGGCGGTAACAGTCTTGCCAAAAGATGCGCTCACAGGAGTACCTGATTTCGTGAACTACATTTTATCTTCAGGGATTACAGTAGGGGCGTTGGCAACAGTTCTTTTGAATGTCCTCATTCCAGAAGGCAAAAAGAACCGAGTGAAGGTTCCACAGCAACAGCCTGTCAGCAACTAATGACAAACAGGCCGGCGCACTAAGCTGCCGGGCTGTTTTTATACTTTAGTTAAGAGGTTATGATCATCCTAAGTTTTAAAAGGTATCGATGAGCCAATAAAGCTGGCGAGAAGAAAAAGCGCAGGGCTCGTAGACCTTGACAGCGCCTACCCAGTCGGAACTTCCAAAAGGGGACCCGCTTGTCGAACACTTCTTCCTTGAGAAACTTCCGCCCGTAGGGTGGCTTTGGCTCGACGGTCCCCTTTTGGAAGTGGAGACGGACAGTCAATCCCCCTTGCAGGCGTGTCAGAGTCGAAGAGAACTGTGCTTTTTCTTCTCCTCCACTATGTGGACTCAAACCAGAATGCCCTTCATAGGTCTTGCTTATTATTTCTTTGTCCCAGTCAAATACTGCACAGCTTCATCCAGCTGCTTTTCAATCAGAATGGCGTCGTATCCTAGCCATCTGTCCACGTTGACAACATACACATGGTTATTTTTAATGGCAGGCAAGTTTTTCCACAAGCTGCTTTGTTCGATTTCTTTTAGATATTGGGTGGCATCTTCCCCTGGGAACAGCATCAGGAAAATATGGTCGGCCGCATATTCTGGCAAGAGCTCCATGGACAGGTCTTTTGACCAGAACAGCGGGTCTTTTTCAATCTCAGTCTTGATAAGTGCAGGTGGAGTCAACTGTAGATCGTTGTACAAAACATGCCCCATATTACGAGCGCCGTACATTTTGATTGTTTTCGCACGGACGTTCATAGCTGCGACGGTTTCGTTTTTTCCGACCTTGGCTTGTACGAGCTTGCGAGCTTCTTCCACCTTTGCTTTGTACTTTTCCTCCCAAGCCTTTCCTTCTTTCTCCATGCCTAGTGCTTCCGCTACCTTCTGTACATGACCAAAGACATCGTGTTGATCAAAATCGATTGCAACAACGGGGGCGATTTTCGTCAGCTTCTCATATACTTGTTGTTCGTCATCGGAGCCTGTCAGGATCAAGTCAGGCTGCAATTCAAGGATTTTCTCCAGATTGTAGGCATCATAATCTCCCACGAGTTCGATGCCACTGACCAACGGAGCCATGTCGGCACCTTCCATGTGTCCCTTCAATGCTCCGATTGGCTTCACACCTAGAGCAAGCATAGAGCCCACATATTGCAGGGCTACGACACGTTTTGGTTTCAAAGGAATGGTGGATTCGCCTTTCGCGTGCTTCAATACGCGTGTTTCGCTACCTTTGTTCTCTTGCGCAGGTGCCGATGGATTAGGGCTGGCAGTCTGACCGCATGCAGTGAGCAAGAGCAAGGAAAGAATCATGAATCCGGGAAGCCAAGCATGTATGCGTAATGGTTTCATTCGTATATCCTCCAAGGTTGAAAATGATTCTCAACAACAAGGATCATCTTACCCTGAACCTGCTCTTATTATCCATGGAGAATATTCCGTTTTTCCTTGGACAATGTGGCGGTGGTTGATTGAGTCAAAATATGGACAGCCTCTTCCAGTTGAACGTCGAGGGAGAGGGGGTCGTACGAAAACCAGATCGGGTTGAGTACGGCTACCTGGCCTTTTTGCACAGCCGGAATCTGTTGCCATAGATCCTGTTCCATCAGCTTTTTGAAATGTGCCCGTGAGAGATCATCATCAAAAATGTGGACAAACAGCCAATCGGCGGCATACTGACTCAATTGAGCCTCGTTGATTTGGGTCGCCCAAAAATTTGGGTTCCGTTGCAGCTCCTCTTGAATCATTTTGGGCGGCGTCAGCTTCAAAGATTTGTACAGAACATGCCCGATGTTTCTGGCGCCGTATGCCAATAGGCTCGTTGGACGCACATTGAGGATCAAGAATGTTTCGTCCTTCTGAATATGAGCGTCGATGGATTGCTTCGCCTTTACAACCTTCTGTTCATGCTGCTTGAGCCACGAGTGTGCCTGATCCTTCCTATCAAACATATCGGCCAGCATGTTCAAATGACCGAATACATCATGCGCAAGCCAGGGGAGTGCTAAGGTAGGGGTGATTTTGGAGAAAGCAGCGCAATCTCCTGTCGATTCCGTCAAAATAAACGTCGGTTGCAATGGCTTGATCAAGTCCGGTGTGTTCTCGGGCAAGCTAACGATTTCATCTGCTTCTTTCATGCGTAATTGCTCGCGTAAATATAAGACTTGCTCTTCTGGAGCGCCAATCGGTCTGATTCCGAGAGCCAATAAATACTCGGCATAGTGGAAGGTGACGGGAGCCAATTGCTTCTGGTTCATGCGGACAAAGACGGTGGGTGATACCCCAATCTGTTGCTTGAAACGTCTGCTGAAGTAAAACTCATCTGCATATCCGACGAGGCGTGCCACCTCACGCAAGCGTTTATTCGATTCTCGCAGAAGTGTCTTCGCATGCTCCATCCGACAGCTTGTCAAGTAATCAATCGGGCTTTTTCCGACCTTTTTTTTGAAGAGCTCGGTGTAATACCGAGGGGTCAGGCCAGCTCGATTCGCCAAATCATCCAAGGAGATGGACTCCGCATAATTCGCATGGATGTAGGAAATGGTCTGATCAATGACTGTGGACGTCTCTACAGCAGCTTGTCGCTCTGCATAGCTCCATATCAGATGCAGCAATTGCTGGAAGCGAATCTGATTTTGAAACACTTCCAACGGCTCACTGGCTTGCTGGTGGGCGTACAAAGTGAGGGCAAGCTCCGTGCAGTTGTCGATCTGGCTGAAGACATTTTGGTTTTGGTCAAGCTGCCAGGAACGATTCGGGATATAGGCATTGGTGAGCGCATCTTGTTGTTGCAGTAAGTCAAAATAGAACACAAGGAAGCGGAGTGGATCTTCTGTATCAGCCCGTACTTGTCTGGAAGATTCTCGTGGAATGATGAGAACACCTCCCTCTGGCAAGTTGGCTTGATCCGATTCGTCCAGTATGCGACCTGTTCCTTTTGTCACGATGAGTATGGCATGGGTAGATTCCCCTGAAAATAGCCATTCTTCTGCTTGGGACAAGGTGATCTGCTGTATGTCTTTTAGAAGAAACAAAGAAGTTGGCGGTAGAGACGTACTTGTATGTGCAGCACGATTGTCGCGCATGATTACCTCACATTTCCATTAAGATACCAATTCGAAGGACTCGGTTACGACGATGCTTCCCTTGACGGATTGGACCATCGGGCAGTTTTTGCTCGCGGCTTCAATGGCTTTTTGCACTTTTTCTGCTTTCATGTTTTCTCCCGTAATGATGAAGTGCAGGTGAATTTTTTCAACACGATTTGCTTCTGCCTCATTGCGCTGAACATCTGCCGTTACCTTCATGTCTGTGCACGGCATTCTCATTTTGTCCAATACTTTTCGCAAAACGCCGCCACTGCAAACAGCGATGGAAGAGACCAATAGCTGGTAGGGACGAAAGCCATATTGTTCATCACCCGATACGTGTAGCTCACCGTAGGACAGTTGAGTGATAAAGCCATTTTCTTTCGCTTGAAATTCCATGCGTAACCCTCCCGTGAGATTGCTTTTCTTCATTATAAGAAAAAAGGCTCCCGCGCGACAGTAATCTATCGGTACAGGAACCTTTCCCCTTTTTCTATTACTTCAATACTTTCCCATTTTGCAAGAGAGACTGGATGCAACGAGGAAGCATGTCTTTTAACGTATCGAATGCATAGTCGACGTCCAGACGCTCCGTCCACTGATGAGCGTCACGTCCGACTGGACCGAGGTTCATGACAGGTACATCAAAAGCTTCGAGCTCCTGAAGCGGAATGGAGTAGCCGTTGTCCCATAAAGGCATGTTCGCTACCAATGGCTTCATGGATGCCGCCGGATATTGGAGTCCGACGTAGCTTAAGTCAGAGATACCGCCAAAGTAGTTTTGTTTGACCAAATTGACCTGGTGCTGATCTCTTGCGTATGCTTTCATCTCTTCCATTGTTTGTTGAATCAGAGGATGATTGCGCGAGCTGACTGCCGGGTAAAACGGCGGAGCAAAGAACAAGATCATCATCGGCGACAGCTCTTTGCAAAGAATCGCTAATTGATCCACCAGCTCGATCGTGGTGTCGCGGTCGTCCTTGTTGCCGCGGTTGGCGATAACATCTGCTTCCAGCTGGCGCAGCTTTTCTTCCCCGTACGTTTTCTTCGCGTAGGCATATAGCTCTTCGTAAGTCATGACGGAAATGGACAGATCCCGCGGGCTGAACGGCGCGAAGTTGGCAAACTGGCTCGCTTGCTTCAGGTAGTTTTGCTTCATACTCTCTGCGACATTTCGTGCTGCTTCAAGCAGAGGCTCTACGACATCCTCCATTTGCTTCTCCAGCAGGAACAGGTTGAACAGCGTCACAGCGCGGTGCGGAATTTGCACAGAGTACTCTTTTTTCAGATCCTTTTGAATCAGGTTCGTCGGCGGAGGAGAGGCTTCCCCTTCTACGACCTCGCAAAAGGAAGTGTTCAGCTCCAGCTCACATGTCATTTGAGAGGCCATGTAATTGCCGTTTAAGCCAGCAAAAGGCTCGCCGACATGTGTTTCTTTGCCGTAGCAGAGGAAGCCTGGCAGCACTTTTCCGATGGAGCCAGTGTACAAGTACGTATTCGTATCCCCTGGATAGCGGGTAAACATCGGCTCGGAGTTGAGTACGGTGGTGTAGCTCAGGTCGAACTCTTCGGCGATTTTCAACAGCGCTGGGACTGCTGCTCGCATTCCGACAGAATTCACCTCTTCGTCAGGGACGGTCAGAAGCAAAATGTTGCCGTCGAACTCTCCGGCAATCGCTTGCTCAATCATCGACATGTGCAGAGTCAGTCCGCACTTCATATCCATGGTTCCACGGCCAAACAGCCAGTTTCCAGTGCGGATATCCTGTTGAACATCAGCTGGCATATCTGTTTGGTTTTGCTGGAATAGAGGAGTGAGGGTCTTCGGATCAAAAGCATGCTTCATCCAGGCGCCGTAATCCTCGACATCGACTACATCAAAATGGCTGACGAGAATGACGGTGTCCCGTACGCCTTCCTTTTTAACCAAAGCGGTGACAAAATGGCGCCCATCTCCAGTTGGATTCGCACGCACATGATCAGGATTGGCTTGATAATAAGGCAGGGTACGCAGCTGATCCACGACGTAGCCAGGCAAATCCTTCTCGGCAGATGACCCTGTAATGCTTGGGATGCTTACCAAATTGCACAATAGATCAACGAGTTGCTCCTTTGTTTGCCATTTTTGCATTAAAAACGCCTCCGTTTTCCGTATAGTGAAAACTGTTTCCGGTTAGTGGGCAAAAAAATTAAGGTAAGGCACCGATTTTGTGAGAAATTTCTTTGGCACTTTGTTGTGCTTGCTCAATCAGTGAGGACAAGAGTTTATCATTGATCCGATAGCTTGGAACGCCGATACTCAAAGCGCCTATGACTTTTTGGTTAACGCCGAAGATAGGAGCGGCAATGGATGCGGTGCCCTCGGTTTTCTCACTGTAGCTGACTGCATAGCCGTTTTGTCTGATTTCTGGCAGTCGTTCCAACAGCTCGCGACGTTTTTCTGTATCCGGGATTAAACCGATCACGATTTGCTCTGCTTCGGTCGGATTCATGCTGGCGAGAATCGTTTTGTTTGCCGCACCGATATGTAGCGGAATACGCTCGCCCAGATTATCCATGCTTCTGACAGACATTGGACCTTCCACTCGTTCGAGTACGATGGCATGAGAGCCTTGCGGAATGTTCAAATAGACCGTTTCTCGTACATCTGTTGCCAATTGTTCCATGACAGTTCGGGCGACTGCGCGCATATCCATCTTGTCCAGGATGCGCAGCCCGATTTCCATCCATAGATAGCCGACCTTGTACTGTTTGCTCTCAGGAACCTGGAGGATGAGTCCATGCTTGATGAGGCTGCTTATTAAACGGTGGACCGTACTTAGTGGCAGGTTCGTTTGTTCAGCAATTTCCGAGATGGACCAATGCTGCTTGTTTGGATCTGATACCAGGACGGAGATGATGCTCATTGCCCGGTCAATCGATTGTACCAACGTAGGTTACCTCCTGGCCTTGTTGCATAGTGACTGCTCATCGAATGTCACGCCAGCCTAATATGACCTCAATCTATCAGAATTTTTCAGCCGAATCAATATAATTTAGACTAGATAAAAATTGTTGACAAAAAATTTGAAACTATTTTACATTAAGAGTGTAATTTTGTATTGCAGAAGCAATTCCACAATGCGGAATATTTCTGAGTGATTACTCAGAGGAGAATGAATGCAACATGGTGGCGATGAACATGCAAAAGTAGCAGATGCGGAAGCGTTTACATGCTCGTTTCTCGTCGCCTACTGTCAAAAGCAAGATTCGAAAATAGAAGGGAGATCTATCATCATGAAATTTTCACGTGCGATTGTAAGAAAACCGGGAAACAGTTATGTAAATGGTTTGACGACTTCTGATTTGGGTACACCCGATTTTGAACTTGCTCTCAAGCAGCATGCCGCTTACGTAGAAGCGCTGAAACAGACAGGTCTGGATGTAACCGTTCTGGAAGCGGACGAGCGTTTTCCGGATTCTACATTTGTCGAAGATACAGCGGTCCTCACGGAAAAGTGCGCCGTCATCACCAATCCCGGTGCAGAAAGCCGCAATGGTGAAATTGAGGATATGAAATTGGTGCTTCCTCGTTTCTATGACACGATTGAATATATTCAGTCCCCTGGCTTCCTCGATGGCGGAGACGTCATGCAGGTAGACAACCATTTCTATGTCGGTCTCTCTACCCGTACGAATGAAGAAGGAGCTATCCAGTTCCGCGAGATTCTCTCCAAATACGGATATGAAGTCATCATTGTTCCACTGAAAGAATTTTTCCACCTGAAAACAGGAATCGCCTACCTTGGCAATGACCTGCTTGTCCTGGCAGGGGAGTTCATCGATTCTGAGGTATTTAGCAAATACAAGCATCTGATCGTGGAAAAAGAAGTAGAATACTCCGCGAACTGCATCCATATCAACGACTACGTCATTATTCCAAAAGGCTTTGAGAGCACGAAAAAGCAAATCACGGACGCTGGTTATCATGTGATTGAGCTGGATATGTCTGAATTCCGTAAACAAGACGGAGGATTGAGCTGCCTGTCCCTGCGCTTCTAACGCAGGCAGTTCTCTCTTTGTTTCTCGACCCCTGATAGGCCTCTTAAAAAGCTGGTGAAAGAGAGGAATCATATGAACACTGGGAATGAAAGAGATACAGAGCTACAACGCTCCATGAAAAGTCGCCACTTGTTTATGCTGTCGTTAGGTGGCGTGATCGGAACAGGGCTCTTCCTCAATGCTGGCTTTACGATCAATCAGGCTGGACCTGGCGGAGCGCTTGTCGCTTATATCGTCGGCGGGATTTTGCTGTATCTGGTCATGACGTGTCTGGGTGAGCTTTCTGTAAAAATGCCAGTAACAGGCTCTTTCCAAACATACGCCAGCAAGTATATTGGCCCGGCGAGCGGGTTTACGCTGGGATGGATGTATTGGTTAGGGTCAGCTACAACGGCCGGGGTAGAGTTCACTGCAGCGGGCATGGTCATGCAACGATGGTTCCCGGATACGCCGATCTGGATTTGGTGCGCGCTCTTTATCGTTTTGCTCTTTGCTTTCAATGCGCTGACGACAAAAGGGTTTGCGGAAACCGAATACTGGTTTGCCGGAATTAAAGTATTAGCTGTCCTTATTTTTATTATTGTCGGACTAGGTGCTATATTCGGTATTGTCAGTATGGAAGGAAGACCTGCTCCGTTTCTCTCCAACTTCTCGGCAGATGGGGGACTATTCCCGTTTGGCATTATGATCGTCTTTGTGACGATGATGAACGTCGTATTCTCTTATCAAGGCTCTGAACTGATCGGAATTGCAGCGGGGGAAGCAGAAAACCCTCAGAAGACCATTCCGCGGGCGATTCGCAACGTTGTGTTTCGTATTCTCGTGTTCTATGTGGCGTCGGTCACGATCTTGTCCGCACTCTTTCCATCGAGTGAGCTGGGACTCTTGGAAAGCCCGTTTGTGACAGTGTTTGATTCAGTGGGGATTCCTTTTGCAGCGGATATCATGAACTTCGTCATTTTGACGGCTCTGTTGTCTGTCGGCAACTCATGCTTGTACGCAGCAACTCGCTTGTTGTGGTCACTTTCCCATAGCAATATGGCGCATCCTGCTTTTGGAAAATTGACCAAGCGTAAAGTGCCCTTGAACGCGCTCTTGGCGACGTTGGCGTTCTCGCTTCTGTCTCTGTTAACCAGTGTAGTTGCAGCAGATACGGTATACGTGCTGCTCATGTCTGTATCCGGTATTGCGGTTACCTTCACGTGGATGGGGATTGCTCTCTCTCAATTCAATTTCCGCCGTCAATACTTGCGCGAGGGTGGAAAAATAGAAGATTTGCAGTTCGTAGCACCGTTTTACCCGGTGATGCCGATCCTGTGTCTGGCTATTTGCACATTCATTCTCATCTTCCCGGCGTTTGACCCGACACAACGTATTGGACTCTTCTACGGAATCGGTGCGTTGGTGCTATTCTATACGTTCTATTATGTGCGGTATGGACGCAAAAAGGTGCATAAACCGAATCTCCCAACGCAAGGCTAAGCCTTCATGATCGATACAAAAATGCCCCGGCCATGATGATGTGGTCGGGGCATTTTTGTGGTGTAATGATTATCTTCAGGAGATGCCGAACAGATCGGCCAAATACGGGTTCACGAACAAGCCGTCAGGGTCGAGCTCAGAGCGAATGGCGAGGAAATCGGGCAAGCGCGGATAAACCTGATGAAGCTTCTCGGTGGTCATGCTGTGCATTTTCCCCCAGTGTGGACGTCCGCCATATCGGGCGAAAATCTCCTCCATCCGGGCAAAGTACGCTTCGTAAGGCATGCCCTTGTACATATGGACGGCAATGAAGGCACTATCCCGTTCGTAAGCGGGACTGAGCCAGATGTCGTCCTTTTTGACGTATCGGCATTCCAGTGGAAAATGAACGGCAAAGCCCTCCTGCTCAATCGCCTGACGCAGCTCTAGTATGGCATCGCCCATATTTTCAGCGGGTAAGCAGTATTCCATTTCGTAAAAACGAACAAGGCGCGGGGTGGCGAAAAGCTGATGACTGTAGCCGCTCTCATGGACAGAGGGAACGCTTTGGGCGGACAGTCTACTGACGCTTTTGGAGAGAGAAGGGCGCAATCGGCAGCTCTCCGATAAGAGCCAAAACAGCCCATTCTCCACCACCATTTTCTTCAAATAGCTCCAACGTTGATTGCCGCTGGGGGGATCGCTGGTCTCGTTCATGAATTTCACTTGAACGGTGTCCGAATATGGGAAGATAAAAAATTCGAAATGCCGATGCTCGGTTTTAAACGTCTCCAGAGAAGACAGGCACTCCTCTAGTGGCATACGACGACTTTGGTAGCGCAGGCGATAGGCTGGGAGGACACGCAGCTTGACGCGTACAATGATGCCCAAGAGACCAAGAGAGACCTGTATGGCTTTGAACAGCTCCGACCGGGCGTGCTCGGATACTTCCAAAACCTCCCCAGATGCGGTCACGACTGTCAGCCCAATGACTTGCGTGGAGATGCTGCCAAAATGAATGCCTGTGCCATGTGTTCCGGTGCTGACGGCCCCTGCAATGGACTGGGCGTTAATGTCTCCGAGGTTTTCTTGAGAGTATCCCGCTTGATGCAGGAGGTGTCCGAGTGTTTTGAGCTTGGTGCCTGCCCAGACTTCAACGGTATCATCGGCAGGGTCTACTACACTTACGATTCCTTGGAGATGATTCAAGGAAAGCAAGCAGTCTTCTGTCTGAACGAGTCGCGTGAAGGAATGACCTGAGCCGACGACTCGTATCCGTGTACCTGCCTTCTTGCAAGCAAGGACAAGCTGCACGACCTCATCGACGGACTCTGGCATCGCGATTTGTTTCGGCTGACTTTGTACATTTCCTGTCCAATTGGTCCAGTGATTCGCGTGCTTCCTTACAGTGAGCATAATCCATCCCCCCGATAGGTGGTCACTTCCTCGATGATTTTTCCGCCAGAGATGCAATACAGACGGGTAAAACGTTCGCAGAGCTCTCCTGCTTTCGCATGGCGAAAAAAGATCGGATCTCCCAACTCGAGCGTTTCCATGCCTTGATAGTGGATCGGTGTCTGGACCTCACCTGCTCCTTCGTTGCGGAACAGCTTTGCTCTCGCTGGCAAGTAAGGCTTGGGGAGTCTGTCCTGCCCCGCAGAACCAGAGGCGATGTAACCACCACCCGCACAGGTGTAAATATGCGGAGTGGGTTTGCGGATAATCTCCAGGGCAAATCCAGCAGCAGGATGAAAGCGAAAATCTTGAAAGTAGTCAAACAGCCCAGGCGAAAAAAATCCGGAGCCTGCTGTCACCTCTGTAACGGCGTCTTCTTTCCCGGTCAAGTGCAAGCTGCCCGTTCCCCCACCGTTTACGAAGCGAAGAGAAATGCCTAGCTCCCGAATGGCATGCACCAGTGTGGCGCGTCGCTGTGCCACTTCTTTCACGGAATACTGCTTGAGAAGACGAATGATGCTGTTTTTCAGGAATTGACGAGGGTACCGATCACCCACCCCGGCAATCTGAGCTTCGTACCCCATGACACCATCTAGGTAAAGATGATCGGAGGAAGCGACGCGCTTGGCAAGGGAGAGGGACGCCTCGAGAGAGCGAAGAGGGGAGCGCCAGACGCCGAAATGCAGCCCAAACACATCAGATGACATGTCAATATCGAGACAGACAGGTAGCCTGGTTCCCGTTTCCCGGGCGATTTGTTCGAGCTGTTCGACATGAGGGAGAGAGTCGATCATCAAAGTAATGGAGCGTCCGTTTTTAATCTCAGAGGCGATTAACAAAAGCCAGCTTTTTTCCCAGAGCGGATAGCCGAGTAGCAGGTCATCGAAGCCTGCCTCGCACAGGTGAAGCACCTCAGGAGCGGAATAGCACATGAGACCACGAAAGCAATCGTCCAACTGTAGTACATGTTTGAGAATGGCAACGCTTCGGATCGACTTGCTCGCGATTCGAACGGGTTTTCCATTGCTTTGCAAACAGATTTGCTCCGCATTTTCCTCCAGGAGATCTAGGTCGACGAAAGCGAACGGCTTTGGAACACCGGCAAAGGCAGACTGATAATAGCGATAATCCCGCATGTACATGCCTCATCCTTTTTAAGAGATATAATATACGGAAAATATTTCATAAAATTCTTTCTATTCTACCTGTTTGTGACTGATTCCTTCCTGAGCAGATGAGCGTCGTGTACAGAAAAAGCGAATGTTCGCGTTTTAATGTTCGTGTTTTGGTGTGTTTATCGATTGTAAAGGCGTGTTAACATTAAAATAATCTTTAAAAGACGAATAAATAGGCTGATTGCAGTTGACTTGATTCAGCTTATAAGCTACTATACATATTGTTGTGAAGAACAACGCAGGCTTGACGAATGAAATAGTTATTTGTATTCGTATATCCTCAGAAATATGGTTTGAGGGTCTCTACAGGGAACCGTAAATTCCCGGCTACGAATAGGGCAGATTTGGTATACCCTATTCGTCGGCCGGGAATTTTTTTCATTTTTTCGGGGGAGGGAACGAAATGAATAAGTATGACGTAATCGTTGTAGGAGCAGGACCAGCAGGGATATTTACATGCTACGAGGTAATGAGAAAAGCACCGAATACCAAGGTGCTGTTGATTGATAAAGGGCATGACATCTATAGCAGACGCTGTCCGATCTTGGAGGAAAAGATCAAGCTCTGCCCGCCGCCAGCAGGAAAAAAAGAATTCGCAGGCTGTTTGCCGGCCTGTTCGATTACTAGTGGTTTTGGTGGAGCAGGCGCTTATAGCGATGGAAAATTTAACATCACCACCGAATTTGGCGGTTGGATGACAGACTATCTCAGCCCTTCCACTGTACTCGAGCTGATCAAATACGTGGATGAAATCAATTTGGAGCACGGGGCAACCCAATCGATTACGGACCCGACTACAGAGACGATCAAGAGCATTGAGCAGCGCGGCTATGCAGCTGGACTCAAGCTGTTGCGAGCGCAGGTACGTCACTTGGGAACGGAGCAAAACCTGGAGATTCTCCAGTCGATCTTCGAGCATTTGAAGAAGCACATCGACATGATGTTCAAGACAGAGGTGGAGGACATCATTACGGTAAAAGGAGAAGAAGGCCATCAGGTAAAAGGTGTCGTTTTGAAAAACGGCCAAGCGTACGAAAGTGATTACGTGGTAATCGGTCCAGGCCGCGACGGCTCTGCATGGTTGACGGATATCTTGAAAAAACGCCGCCTGAAAATGTACAACAATCAAGTCGACGTAGGCGTACGTGTAGAGACGTCCGATGTCGTCATGCGCGAAATCAATGAACACCTGTACGAAGGAAAATTCATTTTCAATACATCTGTCGGAACGCGTGTACGGACGTTTTGCAGCAATCCATCCGGTCACGTGGTTGTGGAAAACCACAGTGGGGTCATGGCGGCAAACGGGCACTCTTACAAAGACCCGGCGCTGGGCTCGATGAATACGAACTTTGCGCTCTTGGTATCCCATACGTTTACAGAGCCATTTGACAAGCCGAATGAGTACGCGAGAGAAATTTGCAAGCGGGCGAACGACCTTTCAAACGGTGGGGTTATCGTGCAAAAGTACGGTGATATTTTGCGCGGTCGACGTTCCACGGAGTCGCGTATTAAAGAAGGTTTCCTGGAGCCTACTCTGAAGGAAGCGGTGCCGGGTGACTTGGGACTCGTGTTGCCCTACAATACGATGAAAAGTCTGATTGAGATGGTGGAAGCACTGGACAAGGTAACGCCGGGAATCGCTTCCGAGCACACTTTGTTCTATGGAGTGGAAGCGAAGTTCTACTCGGCACGTCCGAAACTGACGGAGGAATTCGAAACAGAGATCAAGGGATTGTTTTGTGGCGGGGATGGTGCCGGAATAACGCGTGGTCTGGCACAGGCCGGAGCTGCTGGGGTCTGGATGTCTCGCAATATCACGAAACGCATGCAATAAAGAATACGATCAAAAGCAAATAGGCTTCTTGCCGGGCACGCTTGTGCTTGGTGGGGAGCTTTTTTTCATGACAGAACATCATCAGGAAAGTAATCGTCCCGATGTCACGAGGAATTAGGCAGAAGCGTATTGTATAGAAGGGCCAATAATCAAACCACGACCTTTTGTTGGCAGGGAGGTATCTATGTTTTTTTGTGAGGATGACGATACCGCTGTAATAGCACTTTGGATTATTTCGATTGGCTTTGTCATACTGGCCATTGATAAAACAACCAGATTAAGTCAAAAGCCTGCCTGCAACAATGAGAAGTCAGTGCAGCCGCTCATTCAATTAAACAAGCAAGTCAATGGGAAGAATAAGAATGGCAATGACGACGATGAAGATAGGCAATTCAAACGAATTGAACAGCAAATTGCTCAATTACGAGACAGTATGCAAGATATAAAGAAGAATTTGCAGGAGAAGCCATCCAAAAATGGAGGGAAGAAGGATGATTGACAAAAATCTGGCGAATGAGCTGGCAGCGGTAGGCGGGTGGATCGCTGTTCTGGCTGCCTTCCTATCGGCTATAGGCACGACTGGACAGGTGGAACCGGATCAGGATACTTCTACAACGAACGTAGCAAATGACAAAGAATCAAATGAGTTGAAAAAACAAGTGCTGCAACAGAAAAAACAATTGCAAAAGCAACAGATACAGCTTGAACTGATTCAATTGGAACAAGAGCTCAACACCATCATCCATAGTACAAGGAAAAATGGCTAACAAAAAATGACTTCTCCAAACTGCTTTTGGGCGAAGTCATTTTTTTACGTGTTACGACGGTTGCATATTATCGTTCATTTTCTTCAAGACGCGGTTGAAGATAGCGAGTTCTGCTTCGTCAAGGCCACGGAGTGCCAGCTCCTCTTGCTCTTTGGCTGCCTCCAGCCATTCCGGGAACCGTGCGATTGCTTGCGGGGACAAGGACACATAGCGCTCACGCTTGTCATCACCCTCTGAGCGAATAATCCAGCCCATCTCTTCCAATCGGGTGAGTGTCCGGGTAATCGTCGGCGCTTCTACATTCAGGTAGTTGCTCAATTGAACTTGGGTGAGCGATTCACGATAATGCAAGCAAAGGATAATACCCCATTGCGAGCTGTATAATCCCATGGGAGCCATAGTCCCATTCAAAGATTTACTGAATATTCTTGCGGTTTGGCTAATTCGATGACCATAATATTGCATGAATATATACCTCCAGGAAAGCTGGTCCGATATATCGTACACTTTATTGCTTAAGTAAATATGTACAATAACATACTAGCAGTTCTGGACATATAAGTAAACGTTTATTCGATGGTGAAATAATGGATTTTCTGACACAAATAGAACCAGGCAAGTGTCATGGAAAAAGACTCTCACCTGGCTATAGAATACGGTGATGCATTAATCCGCGGACAAGATGGCGAGCGGCCCTTTTTCATTGATGAGCGGCTCCAGCTCATAGACCGAAATGGGGAACATGGGGAAACCGACGTAGTAAGGCGTAATTTCGTACAACTGGAAGTAGATGACCAGTGCTTTGTCAGCGAGGTAATAATCCTGATCGGGCTTAATCGAGGTAAAACCGTTTAGTGTGGGGATGCTTCTTTCTTTGATTTGACGCTTGATGTTTTCGGAAATCACCTTGACGTAATCGCTTCCTGGCTTGAATAATTCACGCAGCGTATACAGCTTGCCTGTTTGGATATCTGCCGTGATCGACCCGAGGAAGGTCATGCCGTGAGCCATTTGCGGTGTGTAGGCGTAATTGCTCAACACGACACTGAAAATGCCGCGTTCGTTTGTCTTTATTTCGTAGCTTCCTTGCATTTGTGTATTTCCCGGTACTTGGACCCGTTGCTGCTCGTGAATTAAGCCTTGAACCGTTTGATAAATCGCCCGGTTGATATCTTTTTCCGCTTGCACATTGGCTAGGCCTGCCAATTGCGGATAGTAGATCGTGGTGTTCGGACGGCTAATCGTCCGCGTCAGCACGGTAGCTGGCAATTGATTGAGTTCCACTTTTCTCCGTTTGCCTCCTGTACGTGTGAGTTGTGTAATAGCCTATTCGAAATTGTTTTTGGCTGTTCTTACTTTTTTCACAAATTTGGCAAAGGTTTGGCTATATAATGGGGAAAGAATCCGATACATAAGTAATAGGGAAAAGGGGGGCAATTATGATTCAATTGATTCGCAATACCTTGACTGACAAAGAAGGTTTTATGATTTTCATCCTATGGAATCATTTATGGATGGCGGGACTCATTGCCTACCAAGTGGATGTGAACTTCTGGAAAGTGACGTCCTTGGGATTGCTAGTCACTCTAATTGTTTCGCCGTATTATTTCATTCGCAAAGATAGTCATGTGATTCGTTATCTGGTAGCAATTGGACTCATGTTTTATGCGATTTCATTCGATCACTTTACCGATTACCAGGAGGTTACCTTCCTCGCCTTTATCGTCATGGGCTTTTTGGCAGCCTATTTGGATTGGAAGCTAGTCGTAACAGCTGGAATTACCCAAATCATTGTCACGGTTATCGGGTTCTACACAGGAACCTACGAGATTTTCGAAGGTGATTTTACGGAGCTCAATTTGCTTATGCGTATTGTCACGATTCTCATGATGATGGGAGCCGTCACGTATCTATGTCTCGCCGGACAAGCCTCCTTGCGAAAAGCTCATGACGCAAGGCAGGAAGCGGAAGAGAAGGAGCGCCGTCTGGGAGAAATGCTTCTGAACATCCAGCAAATGACGGAGCAGTTGGATCGTACAAGCGATCATGTGCATGAGCATGCGGAAGGTACGAAGCGCAATACAGATGAAATGATGGTAGCCTTCAAGGAAGTCGCCACAGGTATGGAATCGCAGGCGAATTCTACGGTGAAGATCGAAGAAGAGGTTCAATCCATCGATCAGGAAATCGAAGAGGTCACAACACAGACCAACGCAATGAAAACAGAATCGCAACAAAACAACCGTCGTCTGGCAGATAGCGTTCAGATGATGAACGAGCTGTCCTCGCAGATGGAGCAAATTGTGCAAGCAGTCAATGTAGCAGCTTCTACGATTCATCAGCTCAATCGGCAGGCGAATCGCGTAGAGGAAATTGTCGGCGCTATTAATCAGATCGCGACACAAACGAATCTCTTGGCACTGAATGCGGCGATTGAATCGGCGCGTGCAGGCGAGCATGGTAGAGGATTTGCTGTTGTAGCGGATGAGGTACGCAAGCTGGCAGAACAAAGCGCGACAGCTACGCAGGAAATTACCGACATTCTCAAGTCTCTGCACCAGGAAAGCGAAAATGCGGTTCAGCATATGAGCAATGGCGAGAATTCTGTTGCAAAAGGCCGAGAGTTGGCAGTGAAAACAGTGGCGTCAATCGAAGCGGTACGCGCTGGGATGATGGCGTTCTTGGAAGCGGCTGATCAAGTAAGCTCCAGCATGGACCGGGTAAAAGTGCGCTCCGGAGAGGTTGCCATCGAGATGTCGACTATTACAGCTGTAACCGAGGAATCAGTTGCCAACTTAGAAGAGCTGTTTGCGACAGCCGAAAACCAGCATCAAAAAGTGCGTGAGATTACGGAAGAGCTGGGCGAGCTGAATACGTTGTCTCATCGTCTCCAGCAAACCTTCCATGTAAATTAATTAAAGGTTGTTTAAAAAGTCGTATTTTGATCACGAAGTAGTTCTGAAAGCTGATTCGGCATCGAAATTGACGTTCACCTTCGAAGTCCGGTGCTCATGTAGGTCTCCTACACTCCGCTCCTCCTTCTTCAGGTTCTCGCCAATTTCTCGGTGCTGAAAAGACGACTTTTTAAACTTCAACTTCGGTTCACTTATAGAAGTATTTGGAATTGAGAAAAAAGAATTGATTTTTTGAACCATTCTGCTAGAATGAATTCCATTGTAACTATATATATTCACCTACCTTATCAAGAGCGGCGGAGGGACTGGCCCGATGATGCCCGGCAACCACTGGACATGTGTATACATGAACAGAAAGGTGCCAATTCCTGCAAAACCTGTACCATGGTTTTGACAGATGAGGAAGAGAACGGCTTCGTACGCAAACTCTTCCTCCGGGAAGAGTTTTTTTGTTGTATTTGTAAAGGGAAGGGAGGAATAAACGAACGATAAATTAATTTTATAAGAGAATATTCGTAAATAGTATTGAAAAAATGGGTAAAAAGCCGTACATTACCTAATAGGATAAAGAAAAACGCAAAGTTCGGATGGGGAGAGATACATCATGAAGAAGTTATTGCTGGCATTAACGACATTCGCAGTATTGGCAACAGGGTGCTCGACTGGCACAAATGCACCTGCAGATCAGCCAGGAGGACAAGCAACAGGACAAGAGGGCGCGGGTAAAAAGCGAATTGCCTTGATTTTGCCCGAGAAAATCGGTGTGAATCCATTCTTCCAACAAATGGATGAAGGTGCGAAGAAAGCCGCGCAAGAGCTGGGCGCAGAAGTAAAAACGATTGAATCTACGGACCATGGAGCGATTGAAGAGAATCTGCGCGTGGCTGTTGCAGAAAATTATGATTTGATCATCACTTCTTCCTTTACAGCAGAGGATGCATTGAAGAAAGTAGCTACCGAAAATCCTGACCGCAATTTTGCGATTATTGATACCGTCGTCGATTTGCCAAACGTTCGCAGTGTTACCTTCCGCGAACAGGAAGCGGCTTACCTGGTGGGAGCAGCAGCAGGTCTGGCAACGAAAACGAACAAAGTCGGTATGGTTGTCGCTCTTGATATTCCGCAGTTGAAAAAATGGACAGTTGGCTTCGAAGAGGGCTTGAAAGCGACGAATCCAAATGCAGAGCTGATGGTCAACTATGTAGGAAGCTTCACTGACCCGGCAAAAGCGAAGGAATTGGCTTTGCTCCAGGCTTCCAAAGGCGCTGACTTCATTAACGGTGCAGCAGCAGTAGGCGACCTCGGCGTTTTCGAAGCGGCGAAGGAAAAAGGCTTCTTCACAGCAGGTCAGGACGTTGACCGTACGACGATTGATCCAGAGCATATTGTTCTGTCCCAATTGAAAGGGACCGACGCGGCAGCTTATGAAACGGTGAAGAACTTTGTAGAAGGAACGTTCAAACCAGGTGTGGTTGCGTATGGCTTGAAGGAAAAAGGCGTAGGCGTAACCTATGTAACGCATGAAAGCAAAACGCCTCTGAACGCTTTTATTGGTCAAGAAGTGGTGGATAAAGTGAAAGCGATCAGCGATGAGATTGTAGCGGGCACCCGCCAAGTACCAGACAAGTTCTAAATACGCACGTAAAAAAGCTTGTGCACAGTGATGGATGTGACCGACTACGGCTGTGTAGTCGGTCTTCCATTTTCATAAAAGGACGTACAGAAATGAGGGAGTGGGAATGACCGATCGCTTGGAAATGAGGGCCATGACCAAGAAGTACGGAGATTTTACCGCCAACGACAAGGTGTCGTTCTCACTGGCAGCAGGAGAAGTCCACGCGATTGTCGGGGAAAATGGAGCGGGCAAAACGACACTGATGCGGATGCTGTACGGGATGGAGCAGCCGACGTCGGGAGAGATCGTGTTAAATGGCAAGCCAGTCGTTTTTCGCGGACCAGAGGACGCGATTCGAAATGGAATCGGGATGGTTCACCAGCACTTTATGCTCTTCGGAGAATTCAGTGTGACTGAAAATATCGTGATCGGCTACGAGCCGAAGCAAGCGGGTTTTTTCAAAAGAAATGACGCGAATGACAAGGTGCGGGCGCTTAGTGAGCAGTATCGCATTCCGATTCATCCGCAGGCCAAGGTAGCGAGTTGCTCGATTGGGGAACAGCAACGGGTCGAAATTCTTAAGGTCCTGTATCAGGGAGCGGATATTATCGTGCTGGACGAGCCGACCGCTGTCCTTACCCCGTTGGAGGTACGCGACTTGCTGCAAACGATTCGAAACCTGGCGGAGAGTGGCAAGAGCGTCATTTTGATTACGCATAAGTTACAGGAGGTCATGGAGGTAGCAGATCGTATTACGGTGCTGCGCGGAGGCAAGGTGACGGGAACTGTTTCTCGGGACGAGACGAACGCGGACGATTTGGCACGACTGATGGTCGGCCGTGAATTGCAGGAGCTTTCTGAGCGTATCCCTCTGGAACCTCTACCGCTCTTGCAGGTGGAAAATCTCACGGTTCGAGAAAAGCAGACGCTACTCGATCAAGTCAGCTTTACCGTGCACCACGGGGAAATCGTAGGGATCGCCGGTGTTTCCGGGAATGGTCAATCCGAGCTGTTGCAAGCGATTAGCGGCTTGCGGGCAGCGCAGGAGGGCACGGTGCGGTTAGGCGGCAAGGACGTGACGAACAAATCAGTAACCACCATTCGGGATGCTGGCTTGGCGCATATTCCGGAGGATCGCTACCTGTGGGGGACGGCCAAACTCTCAAGCGTCGAGGAGAATGCGTTGATGGGCTATCAGCGGAAGCCTGCTTACAACCGCCGCGGCGTCGTTTTGCGGGAGAAATTCCGCCAAGTCGTAAAAGGCTGGGTTGATCAGTTTGCCATCAAGACAGGCTCCCGGCAATTGCAGGAGCTGGCGGGGAATCTGTCAGGAGGAAACTTGCAAAAGCTGATCGTCGCAAGGGAGCTGGGACATGAAACCCCGTTTTTAATTGCGGCTGAGCCTACACGAGGGGTGGATATCGGTGCCATGGAGTACATCCATCAGGCGCTGATCGAAAAACGCAATCAGGGAGACGGGATCTTGCTAGTCTCCTCCGAGTTGTCCGAAATTCTCGCCTTGTCTGACAGGATTTTGGTCATGTATAAAGGGCGAATCGCTGGAGAGCTTTCACGCCTGGAGGCAACCGAAGAAAAAATCAGCGTGATCATGGCGGGAGGAAGCATTCATGGCAGCAATCAAAGAGCTATCTAAGTCATTGGTTCAGCCGTTCTTGGCTGTCGTCATCGGTTTGTTGACCGGGGCGCTGGTCATTGCCGCAGTTGGCGAATCAATCTTGGGCACCTATCAGGAAATGTGGAAAGGCGCCTTTGGCAGTTTTTATTTCTTTACGTCTACATTAGCGAGAGCCACGCCTATCATGCTAATTGCCTTGGGTCTTTCCCTCGCATTTCGGGCAGGGGTATTCAACCTGGGGGCGGAAGGGCAAATGGTGCTAGGTGCCGTCAGTGCTGCGTTAGTCGCGATCTACTTGCCAGCACCAGGAATGATCAAAATTGTGGCGGGTATTTTCACAGGAATGGCAGTCGGCGGGATTTGGGCGTTGTTACCAGGCTTTATGGAAGCCCGTTTTCGTATTCCGTTGCTCATCTCTACGTTGCTCTTCAACTATATCTCCGTTTTGTTTGCGAGCTATCTCGTGACAGAGCCATTCCGGGATCGCTCGGGTTCTGCGGCACTGGCACAGACCGCCATGCTGGAGAAAAGCGCTTGGCTTCCGAAGCTGTTTGCTGGGATGAGCGTGCACACAGGGTTTTTGTTTGCGATCGTTGCAGCACTGCTGTTGTTCTGGGTACTTCGCTTTACTCCTTTTGGCTATGAAGTGAAGATGCTGGGTCAAAACTCGCTGTTCGCTCAATACGGAGGAATTAATCGGACCCGGGTGATGCTGACCGGGATGTTTGCCAGTGGTGGACTGGCTGGGCTGGCGGGAACCGTCGAGGTAATGGGGGCGCACTATCGCTTTGTTGACGGTGCCCTGACTGTACCAGGGTTTGCCTGGACGGGCCTGATGGCAGCTCTGCTTGCGAACTCGCACCCGCTTGGCATCATTGTGACTTCAATCCTGCTTGCTGCTTTTCAGACAGGAGCTATGGGTGTGGAGCGCAATACGGACGTGCCGCTGGAGCTGGCAAGTGTTATACAAGCCGTACTGATTTTGTTCATCTCTGCCAAGTTCAGCTACGACTGGTGGAAAAAGCGGAAGGCAAAAGGAGGGGAATCGCATGGAGCTCTTTGATTGGTCCCTCCTCAGTTCTACCATTCGGATGGTCACGCCGATCTTGTTGGCAGCTTTGGGTGGAGCGCTCTGCACACGTGTCGGAATTTTTAATGTTGGCCTGGAAGGATTGGTACTGGTGGGTGCCTTTTCCGCGATTGTCGGCAATCATTTTACCGGGAATCTCTTTCTGGCTGTTTTGATTGCAGCGCTGGTCAGCATTGTCTTTTCTCTCTTATTCGCCTACATGACGATCAAGCTTAGGGCGAATGAAATCGTCGTCGGTGTGGCGATTAACTTTCTCGCGTTGGGGTTAACGACATTTGCACTGCGGGCGATCTTCGGTGTCAAAGGGGCGTTTTACGATAAGGATATGGTTGGCTTGCCGACAGTCGAGATTCCGATCATTCACGATATCCCTGTCGTCGGGAGCATTGTTTCTGGTCATTCGCCGCTCGTGTATTTTGCGTTTTTGGCCGCCATTCTGCTGTATGTGTTCTTTTATCGGACGGTTACGGGCTTCCGCGTCCTTGCAGTGGGTCTCAATCCGGTTGCAGCACGTAGTATTGGTCTGAAAGTGACGGGACTTCAGGTGCTGGCGATTGTGATGAGTGGCGCATTGTGCGGGATTGCAGGGGCACAGCTTTCACTGGGGCAAGTCACGATGTTTACAGAAGGGATGACGGCTGGTCGGGGCTTTATCGCATTGGTAGCGATGATGATGGGGCAGTCGCATCCACTCGGAATTTTGGCTTCGAGCTTTTTGTTCGGGTTGATGGATGCCCTTAGTATTCGTTTGCAGGGCTTTTCGCTTCCGACGCAATTTACAGCCATGCTGCCATACGTGCTGACGATTGCGGCGATGTTCTTCTTGAAGAACAAGAGTCAGATCGGCAGTAACAATCAGCAGAGCACCCGCTAAATCATGAAGATAGTCAGACAGCGAAGACAGGGGGAAATGCGAGATGAACAACAAGGCAGATCGGATCAAAAGAATGAAAGTACCCGCCCCAGTGGGACCGGGACTCGCCAGACGACTTCCGCCCGGACAAATCCTGACAGAGCGCTTTCCCATTTTGCATGAGGGAGACGTGCCGGTGTATGACATGAATGACATGAGTGACTGGACACTGCGCGTTTTCGGAGAGGTAGACCGGGAAGTGACGCTCACCTACGAAGAGATCATGGCGATGCCACAGGTGACAATGACGAGCGATATTCACTGCGTGACGCGCTGGTCCCGTTTTGACAATGCGTTTACAGGCGTGCGTTTTCGTGATTTTCTACAGGCGATTGGCGTGACTCCGCGAGCGAGTTTCGTCATGCTGCACGGTGACCACGACTATACCGCCAATGTGCCGCTCGCTGATCTGGAGCGTGATGATGTGTTGCTGGCTCACTCCTTTGATGGAGAGCGACTGACGGACAAGCACGGCTGGCCGCTTCGCTTGGTCGTTCCTCATCTGTATTTCTGGAAAAGCGTGAAGTGGCTCAGAGGAATTGAATTTATGACGGAAAACAAGCCCGGCTTCTGGGAGCAAAATGGTTTTCACTTGATCGCAGACCCGTTCCGTGAAGAGCGGTTCTCCGGTGAAGCGTTGCCGATACCAGAGGATGAGTGGGAGAAAAAGGAGTTCGATTGAGATGTTGACGAATCTAAAGGTAGATCCAGAACAATTGCCAAAGCGCGTCATCGTATGCGGTGATCCAAAGCGCGCAGCCTTGATTGCTTCGAAACTCGACGATCAGCGTCAAATCGGGGAAAACCGTGAGTATCACAGCTATGCGGGTACTTGGAAAGGCGTCGAGGTAGCGGTAGTGAGCCATGGTGTAGGCGCACCGGGAGCAGCCGTATGCTTTGAGGAGCTGGCGAAGGGCGGCGTTCAGGCCATCATTCGCGTAGGAACTGCCGGGTCATACCAAAAAGAAATCGAGACAGGCAGCCTCGTCATCAGCTCGGCAGCGGTTCGCCAAGACGGCTTGACCAGCCAATTGGTTCCGGAAGGATTTCCGGCTGTTGCCAATCGTCATGTCGTAGACGCACTTGTACAAGCAGCGGGAGCAAACGCATCAGACTTGAAGGTATTCGAAGGAATCACGCTGACACTCGATGTATTTTACAGTGGGGTGCTGGAGTTCCCGCACAAGCAGTACCAAAAAGCTGGCGTTTTGGCAGTCGAGATGGAAAACACCGCCCTGTTCGTGATTGCGGCACTTCGCGGTATGAAAGCAGGCTCTATTTTGGCGATTGACGGGTATGCAGATGCAGACCTGCTCGAATCGTATAACCCCCACACCGATGTGATGGCAAAAGCCATTGAAGCGGAAGCACTGATCGCATTGGATGCGGTTATTGCGGTTTCCTAGTAAAAATAGGTAAGCCCAGGACGATTACAGGTCCTGGGCTTTTTTGTAGTTTTAAAAGGCATCGATGAACCAATAAAGCTGGTGAGAAGAAAAAGCACAGAGCTCGTAGACCTTGACAACGCCTACCCAGTCGGAACTTCAAAAAGCGGACCCGCTTGTCGAACACTTCTTCCTTGAGAAACTTCCGCCGGTAGGGTGGCTTTGGCTCGACGGTCCCCTTTTTGAAATGGAGACGAGCAGTCAATCACCCATGCTAGCGTGTCAGAGTCGAAGAGAACTGTGCTTTTTCTTCTCCTCCACTATGTTGACTCAAGCGATCATTCCTCGTTAAAACGATCCAGCATAGAGATTGTATCAATCAGGTGATTGTTAAAAATTTGTCTGGCTACACTCAATAGCTCGATGATCATCTGATCACGCAGCGAGTAGGTGACTTTGTTTCCGTCCTTCGTTCCGTATACGATATTGTTGTTCCGCAAAATAGCGAGCTGTTGGGAAACAGCGGAGCCTTCACTCCCGATTAGTGTCTGAAGCTCGTTTACATTCTTATCTCCTTCCGCCAGCAGCTCCAGAATCCGAATCCGCAGGGGATGTCCCAACGCCTTGAAGAAATTCGCTTTAAATTGCTGTAGTTCCAAATTCAATGATAGGTTCCTCCGATCGTAACATCATGTGGAAGTTTCAGTAGGAGCGGACAGGCGCGCGCATTCCCGGAAGGCAAAATGCTTGCATCCGAGGCACTTCCCAGTGTCCAGTAGACTGAGGGCATACGCGATCGCGTCTCCAGTATGAGTAAAAAAGTGAGCTTCGCCTACAAGGCCATATAGCCCCGTACGCTGCAAAATTTTCTTGGGGCCAGATTGGATTCCTGAAATAAGGACTGTTGTCCCTTGGTCCATACATTGTTTCACAATCCGGGACAAGTTCGCTTCCCCGGTCATGTCCATCAGGGGGACTTTTCCCATCCGCAGTAGCAATACCTTTGGATGTCGCTGAAGGGTTTGCATGAGGGAGCTTTCAAATAAGTCGGCATCCCCGAAAAACAGCGGACCTTCAATCGTGTAGATGCTGATTTGCGGGCAATCGTGCCCCTCTGTAACCATATGCGGCATGACCTTGTCGTTCTTGGAAGAGGGATCAGGCAGCACCTGAGCTACTCGCAAGCTATCGCGCGTTCGTTTGACAAACAACAGGATAGACAGCACCAATCCCACTTCAATGGCGACGGTTAAATTGGTGAAAACGGTCAAAAGGAAGGTGAGCACCAGCACAAGAGAATCACTCGTCTTCGCTTTTAGCATGTGGGCAAATTCCTTGCGCTCACTCATATTCCAGGCAACTAACATCAAGATCGGCGCCATACTCGCCAGCGGAATATGCGAGGCGTAAGGGGCGAACAGAACGAGGATGAGCAAAACGACAAGACCATGAATGATGCCAGACATGGGGGAGGTTGCCCCGGTTCGAATGTTGGTGGCTGTTCTCGCAATCGCGCCAGTAGCAGGTATTCCCCCAAATAACGGGGTCACGATGTTAGCAATTCCTTGGCCGATTAATTCCCGGTTGCTGTTGTGGCGACTGCGTGTCATCCCATCGGCGACGACAGCTGACAATAAAGACTCTATCGCTCCTAGTATAGCAATGATCAGGGCAGGACTCAGTAACTTTTGGACGCGTTCCCATGTGATTTCAGGGAATTGAAAGCCGGGTAATGTACTCGGTATCTCACCAAAGGTAGAGCCAATCGTCGCTACCTTTCCTTCCAAAAAGAGGACGGAAATGACACTAGAGACTACGAGTCCGACGAGAGAGGCCGGTATGCTTCGGAAAAATCGGGGAGTCACTAAAATAAGGGCGAGACTTAAAATAGCGATGGCTACGCTGTATAGATTAATCGTGTTTAGGTGAAGGAGAATTTCCCCCATGCTGGACAAAAAATCCTCGTGTCGTTGCAGCTGCTCCAGGCCGAGAAAGTTGGCAATTTGACCGGAGAAAATGATAACTGCAATCCCCGAAGTGAATCCAATGATGACGGGGCGCGGAATGAATTTGATCAGCCCTCCGAGCCGTAGAACCCCCATGAAGACAAGGAGAATTCCTGCCATGAATCCAGCGAGGAGCAAGTCTGCATAGCCGTATTGCATGACGATTGCAAATAATATCGGGATAAAAGCGCCCGTAGGTCCCCCGATTTGATAGCGGGAACCGCCAAAGAGAGAAATCAATATTCCGGCGATAATGGTTGTGTAAATCCCGTACTCAGGCTTTACTCCGGAGGCGATAGCAAATGCCATGCCCAACGGTATCGCGATAATGCCGACGATTAAGCCTGATACACAGTCTTTTCGAAAGGAAACGAGATCGTAGCCTTCGAATCTTGGTGCCCACTTCATGATTGCAACCCTTCTTTACACATTTTCGTATTTTCGAATATTTGATTATTTGAATATAGATGGATCATACATCCGCTATTCCGTTCCGTCAATTCCATCCTTACATGATCTTTTCCGTTTATTAACATTTGCTTCAAGATTCCTTAATGCTCGTACAGTACCATTCAAAGTAACAAGTGAACACATCCCTTCGGTTGGAGCCATGGAGAAACCCCCGACAGCCTTTCCAAGCACTTTCATCGAGAGTTCTTTGGCATTGTCATGTCGCAGGGTTTTTTGTCTTGGGCAAAGGAGGCTTAAGCGAGTGAACCAGGAACAGTTTCATGCAAAATTGGCACAGTACAAGCTGATCGCTTCCGTAAAAGAAGCGAAGTACCTGGAAAAAGCGGCAGAGGCAGACTTGGGTGCTGCGGTACTCTCGATCGGCAACATTGGTGTGATCAAAGGCTACGTGGATTATTTCAAGTCAAAGAATATCCCTGTATTTCTTCATTTGGAGCGGATTGGCGGAATCAGCCATGACCGGGAAGGCATCGCATTTCTGGCGCATTACGTCAAGCCAGACGGGATCGTTACTACGCGCAACACACTGGTCAAGCTGGCGAAAAAGCAAGGACTGCTGACCATTCAGCGATTGTTTTTGGTCGATAGCGACTCGATTAAAACAGGCCTAACCTCCCTACAGGATACACAGCCTGACGCCGTCGAGCTGATGCCAGCTTTGCTGCCAGAGTTTATCGAAGAATTTCGAAGTGTGATCGATATCCCGATCATTTCTGGCGGGCTGCTTCGCAAGCGGGAACAGATGGAGGAAGTATTGCAGCATGGAGCGACAGCTGTTTCAGTCGGAAGTCCCCTGTTGTGGAAGGAGTGTATGAACCGTGATTCAAGCATTGTTATTTGACTTGGACGGAACCTTGCTGGACAGTCGGGATGCGGTCGTGGATGCCGTTGCTTTTACGGCTGAGCAGTACGCACCGGGACATTTTAGCAGGGAAGAACTGCTCGCGCGTTTTGGCGAATCGTTTGATGATTTTTTGGCGGCTGTGGCCAACGCAGCAGGCGTTCCTGACAAAAAGGAAGTGCTGCAAAGATATTTCGCCTACGTCCGGGAGCATCATGAAGATCATGTCAGATTGTTTCCGTTTGTTCGCGAAGGGTTGGAGAAACTCAAGGCGACAGGGTATCAGCTCGCGATCGTCACGAACAAGCAACGGGAGTTTACATTGGCTGGTCTGGAGATGGCAGGGATTGAGCATCTGTTTGAGGCAATCGTCACTGTCGATGATGTATCACGGGGCAAGCCGTCGGCTGAGCCTGTACAAAAAGCGCTGGGGGCGCTAGGCAAACGCCCCGAGCAAGCCATGATGATCGGTGACAGTCGCTATGATGTACTGGCTGCTGTAGGAGCGGGTGTGCAATCTGTCGTGCTGGAGTGGTACGGACAAGAGAACTGGCTCTACGCTTCTCCGGATTACCGCTACGCCGATTTCGAGACATTTGTAATGGAATTGCTGGCCGCAAAGGCACAAGGAGGGAAATAACAACAGATGGCACGTGTGGTATTGGAGCAGGTAACGAAAACCTTTCAGAATCAAAGCGTGGTCAAAGGATTGGATTTGGTCATTCCAGACGGCTCCTTTACGGTTCTGGTAGGTCCGTCCGGCTGTGGGAAATCAACCACACTCAGGATGATCGCTGGCTTGGAAACAGTGACGGACGGTAAAATCATGATCGGTGACCAAACGGTGAACCAGTTGCCACCTGGCAAGCGTGATATTGCGATGGTATTTCAAAATTACGCCCTCTACCCAACCATGAACGTGTACGACAATATCGCCTATGGCTTGAGAAACCGTGGAACGTCGAAAAAGGAATGTCAGGTGCTGGTAGAGGAGATCGCAGAAATCGTCGGCTTATCCGATTATCTCAAACGCAAGCCGTCTCAGCTCTCTGGTGGTCAACGGCAGCGTGTCGCACTTGCTAGGGCCATGGTGAAAAAGCCAAAGGTATTTCTGATGGACGAACCGCTCTCCAATCTCGATGCGAAGCTGCGAAATCAGATGCGCGTGGAATTGACCAGCCTGCACAAGCAACTCGGCAGCACCTTCATCTACGTCACACATGATCAGGTAGAAGCGATGACCATGGGCGATCAGATTGTTGTCATGAATGACGGTCACATTATGCAAGTAGCAGCCCCGATGGACTTGTATCAGGAGCCGGAAAATCTGTTTGTCGCCCAATTTATCGGTTCTCCGGCGATGAACATTGTCTCAGCGGAGGGCAGGAGTGAGCATGTATGGGGATTCCGCCCGGAAAAAGCAGTGTTGCTGCCTGCTGCTGTCTCTGCTATCACGAATGAAGAGATGTGGAACGCACGAGGTCAGGTCGTATCCAGGGAAATTCTCGGCTCAGACATGCTCCTTCATGTAGAGACAGAAAAAGGCAGGGTCATCGTCAAAGCGGACTCAGAGGTAGCGATGCAGGTCGGCTCCTCGGTCACGGTCACTGTGCCGTGGGAGTACATATATGTGTTCGAAAAGGGTAGCGGAAAACGAGTGGGTCGCATAAGTGGACGAGAGCCTGTATCGACACGTGCAGGAGGGGATAGCTGATGCGAAAAGCGGCAACTGTACAGGAGTTGCCGGGTATAAGCCAGTCGCAAACAGAAGTGCGTTCGTCGGCATTTGCATGGTCTGCCCTCGCGTCCCGGCTGCGTCCGTACTTGTATCTGGCACCCGCATTGATTTGCTTTGTCTTGTTCTTCTTTTACCCGATTGGTTCGATCATTTATTTGAGCTTTCAGGACTGGTCATTGATCAATCTGGAGCAAATGGAATGGGTAGGTTTGCAAAACTATCAGGACTTGATGCAGGACGGAGATTTTCATCAAGTATTGGGAAATACCGCGGTCTTTACCTTCGCGACAGTAGGGATCGGCCTGACGCTATCCTTCCTGCTCGCACTATGGCTGAACAAAAAGGCAAAGGTGTACGGCATTATTCAGGCGACTGTCTTCAGTCCGCATATCATTTCACTGGTATCTGTCTCGATGTTGTGGATGTGGCTGATGGACCCGCAGTTTGGCCTCTTGAACGCAGCGTTGGAAGCGGTCGGATTGCCTGCCTATACATGGCTGACTGACCCGAAAAGCTCCTTGCTGTCACTGATTATCGTCAGCATTTGGAAAGGTGTCGGCTATAACACGCTCATTTTCATCGCAGGACTGCAAAGTATTCCGGGCGATATATACGAGGCAGCGGCGCTCGATCAATCGCCGTGGTGGCGGACGCTGAGGCGCATTACCATTCCGATGCTGTCGCCGACGATTTTCTTTTTGCTCATTATTAATACGATCTCATCCTTTCAAGCGTTTGACACGATCGCCATTATGACGCAGGGTGGCCCCATCAATAGTACGAACATGCTTGTCTACTACATTTACGAGCAAGGTATGGACTTCTACAATGGCGGGATTGCTTCGGCTGCCTCTGTCATTTTGCTGATCTTGGTAGCGATTTTAACAGCTTTGCATTTTCTAGTGATGTCCAAGCGCGTGCATTATCGTTGATGAACTCGTGAGAAAGGAGGAGAAGCATGTATCGAGTGGTTTTGGCTTCACGCAAGACTGTGGAATGGATTGGACTTTTGATCGTGGCTTTCCTGTTTGTCTTCCCGTTTCTGTGGATGGCCTCGACGGCTTTCAAAACGATGCCAGAGGTCCGGCAATTTCCCCCGACGCTATTGCCTGAGACGTGGGAGTGGAGCAACTTCGCCCAAGCGTGGGAATCAGGTCCGTTCCTTATGTATACGTGGAACAGCATTCTGGTTGCGGTAGGGATTTTGATCCTGCAATTTTTGACGGCGGTGCCCGCGGCTTACGCTTTTGCCCGCTACAAGTTTCCCGGTCGCAATCTGTTGTTTGGTCTTGTCTTGATTGTCTTGATGATTCCTGGACAAGTCATCTTTTTGCCGATTTACGTGCAATTGAGTGGCTGGGGACTCGTCAACACGCTGTGGTCGCTTATTCTACCGTACGCAGCCAGTGCTTTCGGAATCTTCCTGCTGCGGCAAGCATTCATGCAGGTTCCCGATGAAGTGATCGAGGCAGCACGTCTGGATAACGCGTCCGAATGGAAGATCATGTGGACGATCATGGTCCCGATGGCAAAACCTGTGCTGGTCACTTTCGGACTATTCAGCTTTATTTACCACTGGAACGACTATTTCTGGCCGTTGATTATGACCAACAGCGACGAGGTGCGCACTTTGCCGATTGGAATATCCAGCTTGCACATGTCCGACGGCGGAACCTTGTGGAACGTGATGATGGCGGGCAACATGATCCTCATTCTACCGATTCTCGTGATTTTCTTCGTGGCACAACGGCATATTATCAAAGCGTTTATCTACCAATCCAAATAAAAAAGATAGCTTTAGGGAGGAAATCAAACCATGTTTTTAATGAAAAAGACTGGAACGATTCTATGTGCATTGACTATCGGTTTGTCAGGAGTATTGGCTGGATGCGGATCATCTGGAAAAGAACAGTCTGCTAATACAGGCAACACTTCTCAGCCTGCAACGTCTACAGCATCCAGCGGTCCTGTCGAAATTGATTTCTGGTATGCGTTGGGTGGCGTTCGTGGGAAAACCATCGAGGATATGGTCAAAAAATTCAATGAAACACATAAAGATATTATCGTCAAACCAGCCTACCAAGGCGCGTATCAAGAGAACCACTCCAAAGTACTGGCATCTGTAGCAGCGGGCAACAATCCTGATGTCACGATGGTCGAGATCGCTTCGATCGCGGCATTTGCTGATGCAAAGGTTTTGGAAGATTTGACCCCCTACTCGCAAGGGGATGAAAAGAAGTACATTCCGGGTCTCATGAAAAACTCTTATTGGAATGACAAACTGTATGCAGTGCCATTTAACCGCTCCACTCCACTCTTGTACATCAACCGCGATATGTTAAAAGAAGCAGGACTTGATTCAAACGGTCCGAAAACATGGGATGAGCTCGTTAGCTTCTCGCAAAAGCTGAGCAAAAAAGAAGGGGACAAAATTACTCGTTATGGCTTCTCGACACCTGTTGATATCTGGTTCTACGAAGCGCTTGTTTTCCAAGGCGGGGGCAACCTCTTGAGCGAGAACGGCAAGGAGCTGACCATCAATAACGAAGCAGGAAAAGCACCGCTTGAGCTCTGGTCCAAAATGGTGAAGGAAGGCATTATGAAAAACCCTCCAGGTGAGAACTACAACGCGTGGGATGTCGCGGAGCAAGACTTCTTGAATCAAAAAGTGGGCATGATTTTTACCTCGACAGGTTCCTTGACGGAATTGAAGAAAAATGCCAAATTTGACATGGGTGCAGCCTTTTTGCCAGCCAATAAAACATTTGGTACGCCAACGGGCGGTGCGAATCTCGTGATGCTGGCGAAGTCGACCGATGCGGAGAAAAAAGCGGCGTGGGAATTCATGAAGTGGATGACCGATACTGAGCAAACGGTTCCTTGGTCGATCGCTTCCGGTTATATGCCTGTCACAACAGAAGCAATCGATTCGGCTGAAATGAAGGCGTTCTATGAAAAAGATCCAAACTTCAAGGTCGCGGTAGATCAGCTGCAATACGGCTACCCTCGTCCAATGGCTCCAGGCTACAAAGAATTGCAGGATGTGATTCAAAAAGAACTCCAGCGTGCTATGCTTGGCCAAGCGACTGTAGATGAAGCGATGCAAGCGGCGACGGAAAAAGGCAGCAAGCTTTTGAAAAAATAACAGAATCGAAACGATAGAGGAGCTGGCGACATGAACATTTGTATGGCACATCGCGGGTGGTCAGGCAAAGCCCCGGAGAATACAATGACAGCGATTCGACTGGCTTTGGCAGAGCCAGCTATCAAAGGAATGGAAATTGATGTACAGCTGACGCGTGACGGTGTTCCGGTGCTGATTCATGACTTTACGCTGGAACGCACGACCAATGGCCGCGGTCTGGTCATGGATCATACCTTGGCAGAGCTGCGTGAGCTGGATGCAGGGAGCTGGTTTGGCGACAAGTTTGCTGGCGAGCGAATCCCTACACTGGAGGAAGTGCTGATCGCAGTAAAAGGTCGTTGCACGCTAAATATCGAGTTGAAAGCAACAAGTGACATGTATCCTGGTATCGCAGAAAAGGTGCTCGCGCTTGTAGAAAAGCATGGAATGAAGCAAGAGGTGTACCTGACTTCATTTGACCACGATTTGATCCGTCACGTTCGCACGCTCGATCAAGAAGTGCAGACAGGCCTGATTGTATATGGCCGTCCTGTACTCATGCTGGAACAGATGGAGGCAGCAGGTGCGACGATTCTCTCCATGGGCTATCCGTTCCTGACTCGTGAGCTAACTGTAGCCGCGATCGAAAAAGGCTTCAAAGTCATCGTGTGGACTTTGGATGATCCGAAGCATATCCGCGAAGTCATTTCGTGGCATCCCCAGGTTCAAATTTGCACCAACCATCCTGACCGGATGTGGGAGTTTGTATAAGTGAAAGCAGGAAAGAGCCGCCAGGCAACATGCCGGGCGGCTTTCTTTGTTTGGACTATATCTTGAATTTGCTTACATGAGATTGCAGTTCTTCGGCTATTCTTGCCAAAGAAGTAGCTGATGAACTGACTTCTTCCATAGCTGCCAGCTGTTCTTCTGTGGCGGCCGACACGCTTTGTGTTCCGTCAGCAGAATTCTCCGCTACGTCTTCAATGACACTGACCAATTCTACCACCTGTTTGGTGCCAAAAGACATTTGCTCAGAATAAGCTTTTACTTCTTGAATTTGGCTTGCCACCTGCGTGACAGCATCTTGAATCTGTTCGAAGGACTTGCCTGCATTGTTAACGACCGTAAGTCCAGTGGCGACCTCTTTGGTGCCCTGTTCCATCGAAAGAACAGCCTGGTTTGATTCGAGCTGAATCGTCGTAATCAACAGTTTGATCTGTTGCGCGGATTGCGCGGACTGCTCAGCCAATTTGCGCACTTCGTCTGCCACAACGGCGAATCCGCGCCCCTGTTCACCAGCTCTCGCCGCTTCAATAGCTGCGTTAAGCGCTAACAGATTTGTTTGTTCAGCTATGGCGGTGATGACTTGTACGATTTGTCCGATTTCCTGCGAGCTGTTTCCTAATCGTTTGACGATATCGGCAATGTTACCGACAGTGTTCTCGATCGATTGCATCTGGTTGATAACGACCTGAAGGGCCTGATTGCCTTCCACTGCAATTTGGGAAGCGCCCAAAGCCGATTCGGCGGATTGCTGTGCATTCGTGGCAACCTGCTGAGCCCCTGTCGATACGCCTTGAATTGCCGTGACACTTTCCTCTACACTCTTCACTTGCTTTTCCGCACCGTAAGCTACTTCCTGAATCGTTATTGCGATTTGCTCGGTAGCTTTGCTCGTATGGTCGGCGTTGACCGACAATTCCTCTGCTGCAGAAGCAAGATCTGAAGCTGAATCATTTACTTGTTGAATAATCGTTCGCAGGTTGAGCACCATTGTGTTTACTGATTGGGATAGCTGTCCAACCTCATCCTTGGTTCGAATTTGCAAGGGTTGTACAGTCAGTTCACCCTCGGAAATGCGGTTAGCCACAGAGGCAACTGCCGCAATAGGGCGTGAGATTTGCCGAGAAACAGCGTATGCGATTGCGATCACGACAGCAACAACAACGATGACAATGATCGTAACCATGGTGGTAACGGATGAAACCGCAGACGTTATGGATTCGACAGGGATATGCAGATACAAGCCAAAGTTGGTCTTAGGAATGGGGGAGTAGGTGACAACGTATTCCTTGCCATTGTCCGAGTAGCTGTATGAGCCCTTTTCCGTTTTTCCTGATTTAAGGATTTCTATTAATGGTTGCGGCAGAGCGGATTCCTCAAGCGGTTTTCCGATCAGATCCTGGGTAGGATGGTACTGAATCTGGTCCTTGTTATCAACGAGAATCGGATAACCATCATTGCCTACTTTCAAATTCTTGAGAAATGTAGCTGTGAAGTCATCTACATTGACGAGCCCGGTCAAGACACCAAGTTTCTCATTGTTTTTCGCTTTTACAGGGGAAGCGACGATGATAGAGCGATTGCCAGTTGTCTTCGCAACAAGGACATCGGAGAAGCTGGGCTTGTCCTGCATACCGTCTTTGAAGAATTGGCGCTCGCCAAGATTGATTCCAACGCTTTTGGGGAACGTATCAGCCGTTACTTTTCCATCGCTTGCGATAAACGTATTTCCGTCATACAGTTTCATTTCCTCGGTAAACTTGCGGATGAATTCATTTTTTGCCGCTGCATCATCGGATTGAATATCCGAGGTACGGGCTAAAATTTGAATTTCTGTCATACGCCGGTCCAGATATTGATCCATAGCTATGGCTGTACTGGAAGTAAGGTCAACATAGGATGATTTTTGTTTATCAATCAGAATGGATGAAAAGCTACTCGTGATAAACAACGAAACGGCAGCAAGTGGAATGACGGCCACGACGAGAAACCAAAGGATCATTTTGTTCCTGAGTTTGTTGAACAAAAACATAGGGTTTTTCCGCTCCTAATCCGTGATTGAATATAATAAAGGTAGACTGCTGAGATTAACTCAGCAGTCTGACAAAATATCAATATCCCATTGCTGCGCCTTCACCGCGAGGGTCAGCACCGCCAAATTTTACATTGGTTTGTGGGTCAATCAGGATTGCGCCGGATTGTCCCATCGTATCGGTATAGGCTGCTTCCAGCTTTTCGACTGGATGCCCACGTTTAATTAACTCGTCCAGGACTTCTTGAGGGATGCGGCTTTCCACCTTGAGATTGTTGGAAGCAGATCCCCAGTTGCGTCCATGCAGCCATCTTGGCGCTTCGATTGCGTCTTGCACGCTGAAACCAAAGTCGATGATACGCGTGACGAGAGCGGCTTGCGTTTGCGGCTGTCCTTCTCCCCCTTGTGTTCCGTAGAGAAGATAAGGCTTGTCCCTTTTAAAGAGCATAGCTGGGTTAATTGTGTGGAAGGTGCGTTTTCCTGGTTCCAAGTGATTGATGTGTTTGGAATCCAAAGAGAAATAGCTTCCGCGGTTTTGTAAAAGGACGCCCGTATCTTTCGCTACGATGCCGGAACCCCAGTCAAAATAGTGACTCTGAATGATGGACACTGCATTTCCATCTTTGTCGACGATCCCGAACCAGGTTGTATCGCCTTTTGGATCAAGCGGTTCTACGGATTTGGCGGCTTGCTTCATATCAATGCGCGCAGCTAAATCTTTCCCGTGCTGCTTGGACAACAGCTCATCCACAGGGATATCCACAAAGGCAGGGTCAGTCAGCCATTTGTCGCGGTCAGCAAAAGCCTGTTTGGTAGCTTCCACAATCGTGTGATAGTAATCGGGTGTTCCTTCACCCATGCTCTTGAGGTCAAAGTTATTCAAAACATTAAGAATAGAGAGTGATGCCATGCCTTGGGAGTTAGGCGGAACGTTGTACGCTTTATAACCGCGGTAGTCTACCGAAATTGGATCTGCCCAAGTGGAGGTGTGCTTCTCAAAATCTTTCAACGTGAGTAATCCGCCGTTGGCTTGCATGTCTGCTACGATTTTTTTAGCAACTTCTCCTTTATAAAAACCGTCAGCGCCTTTTTTTGCAATGATTCGCAAAGTATTGGCAAGATTCTTTTGTTTGAGGATTTCGCCTGCTGCATAGGGATCGCCGTTGGGCTTCAGGAATGTTTTACGGAATCCATCAAAACGTTGAAGATTCTTCAAGTCATTGTCAGTTGGATCTGTGGCGTATTTCGTCCAATATACTTGGTTGGGGGAGACTGGATATCCGTTCTCGGCGTATCCAATGGCAGGCTCCAGCAGTCTGTTCCATTGAAGCTTACTGTTGCCCATGCTTTTATGGGCGTAGTTGTACGCCTCCCACCAGCCGGAGACGACACCAGGGACAGTGTTTGCCGATTCATAACCGCGGGACGGGATTTTTTCGTAGCCTTTGTTTTTGTAATAGTCGATGGTTGCCTTTTCGCCTGCGCGACCACTGCCGTTCAGCGCCTTCAGCTCTTTTGTTTTGGCATTGTAGATGAGCCAGAAGTTATCTCCGCCAATGGTTGTGTAATGAGGATAGACGACAGCTAATGTGGAAGCGGCTGTAATAGCAGCATCTACTGCATTTCCACCGTCTTCCAATGTCTTCAGGGCCGCAGCCGTAGCCAGATAGTGAGGAGTCGTCACCATTGCGTTCGGTGACATCGATGTTGGACGGTTTGCAGCTTGTGCCCCAGAGAATGTTGATAACCCGAAGACAGCAGTCAGCGCGACGGTCGAGAGTTTCTTCCAGAATGACATTCCTATGAAACCTCCTTCATGATGAATAGAATAATGATTTCATTAAACCGGCTATCCGCTGTTGCCCCACCTCCTTTAAAAGTTAAAAATACACAAACATACAAAAATAGACAAAAATAGACATAATGAGCGCAAAAAAAGACCAATGATATAGGATCATTGGTCTCGTCCTACATCAATACTTCGGTAGCTGGCAAGCGTGTCCGCTGTTCCGGAGGTAGCCCCTGTAGCTTTGCGTCGCCGGATTTCCCCGGGTATGCCGTTTCGATATCAATGGATGAAGTAGTAAATTGACACATATACTGATTTGATCGTCGTGGGAAAATGTTCCTAATAAAACTCCGTTTGCCAATAATATAGACTATTTAACATTTGGGGTAAATAAGAAAAATTATTTTCATCCAGAAAATAAGTGTTGAAGATGGCTCCAATGTGAAAAAGGGGCTTGAAAAATGGAGTGTGGATTGTCATAGTTTCACACACCTCCTGGGGCTGAACTGCTTATGATAGTAAAAAGGCATTGTAATTGCCAAGGAGTGAAACATCAGCCATGATGCATCCCGATACAGAATTGCGCTATAGGAACGCTCAGATCGGGTACGGTGTGTTTGCGACAAAGCTGATTCCCAAAGGAACCATTGTATGGGCACAAGACGATCTGGATCAGGTATTGGACCCGGCATTTGTGGAAAGACTTGACTCATTACGAAAACAGGACGTACAAAAATATTCATTCAAGAACCAGTTCGGAAAGTACATTCTTTGTTGGGATAAGGCAAGGTACGTGAACCACAGCTTTCACGCGAATTGTGTGCCTACCATGTATGATCTGGAATTGGCTGCACGGGATATTTTGCCGGGTGAAGAGCTGACTGATGATTATGGGACGTTGAATCTGGATGAACCTTTTGATTGTTTGCCAGAGTCCGACACGGATCGCTCTAGGGTGATGCCTGATGATTTGCTTCGATATTATCCACAGTGGGATCGAATTGCAGTGGAAGCATTCCAACGTTTCAATCATGTTGAACAGCCCTTGCTGCATCTGATTTCCCCAAAGCATCTCGCAACGATTCGAGGGATCACGGAGCAGCGCTTAGCGGTTGATTCTGTCATTCATCTGTATTGCAGGCCACAATGGCAAACGAGGCAGCAATGGAAGACGTGAGCGGGTCGGTCAACGACCCGATTTTGTTGAACTCTGGGTAGAGAATCAGTATTATGGAATGTAAAGGTGAAGTGAAAGGTTGATTTCATTGGAAAACAAGGTAGCGGCATCCAATTTTATCCGCAATATCATGATTGATGACTTGCAAGAGGGCAAAGTAAAGGAAATCATTACCCGCTTTCCCCCAGAACCGAACGGGTATCTTCATATTGGACATGCGAAAGCGATTTGCCTCAACTTTGAGTTGGCACAGGAATTTTCCGGAAAGGCCAACCTGCGTTTTGACGATACCAACCCGGTGAAGGAAGACATCGAATACGTAGAAGCAATCAAGCGGGACGTTCAATGGCTTGGCTTTAAATGGGACGGGTTGTTTTTTGCATCTGATTACTTTGAAGAGATGTACAACCGTGCAGTGCTGTTGATTAAAAAAGGTCTGGCTTACGTAGACGATCTGTCTGCAGAAGACATGCGTAAAATGCGTGGAACATGGACAGAGCCAGGCACAGATAGTCCGTTCCGCAACCGATCTGTGGAGGAAAACCTGGATCTGTTTGCACGGATGCGCCAAGGGGAATTCAAGGACGGGGAAAAGGTGCTGCGTGCGAAAATCGATATGGCCTCTCAGAACTTCAACATGCGTGATCCGGTTCTGTATCGAATCTCCCATGCAACCCATCACAATACGGGCGACAAATGGTGCATCTATCCGATGTACGACTTCGCTCATCCGTTGGAGGATGCCATTGAGGGCGTGACACACTCCTTGTGCTCACTGGAGTTCGAAGATCATCGCCCACTGTACGACTGGGTAGTCCGCGAGTGCGAAATGGAGAGTGTACCACGCCAGTACGAATTCGCCCGCTTGAACCTGACCAATACCGTTATGAGTAAACGCAAGCTGAAACAGCTCGTCGATGAGAATGTAGTAGACGGCTGGGATGACCCGCGCATGCCAACCATCGCAGGCTTCCGTCGTCGCGGCTATACACCGGAAGCGATTCGTACATTCGCTCGTGAAGTAGGGGTAGCGCGCGCCAACAGCACCGTTGACGAGAAAATGCTGGAGTATTTCATTCGCGAGGACCTGAAGTTGAAGGCACCACGTACGATGGCTGTTTTGAATCCGTTGAAGGTCGTCATCACGAACTATCCGGAAGGACAAGTCGAGATGCTTGATGCGGAAATCAATCCAGAGAACCCAGAAATGGGCAACCGCCTAATTCCGTTCTCCCGCGAAATCTACATCGAGCAGGACGACTTCATGGAAAACCCTCCGAGCAAGTATTTCCGCTTGTTCCCGGGAAATGAAGTGCGTCTGAAGCACGCGTATTTCATCAAATGCAATGACGTCGTGAAGGATGCGGACGGCAACGTGATCGAGCTGCACTGCACATATGATGTTGAGACCAAGAGCGGCAGCGGTTTTACAGGTCGCAAGGTAAAAGGTACGATTCACTGGGTGGATGCGACTAATGCGGTTCCTGCTGAATTCCGATTGTACGAGCCATTGATTATGGATGATGAAGATGCGGAGGGTACTTTCCTCGACAACATTAACCCGAATTCGTTGGAAGTCGTGCAAGGATATGTGGAGCCAAATATGAAAGAAACCAAACCACAAGACAAGTATCAATTTTTCCGTCATGGTTATTTCAATGTCGATCCGAAGCATACGACAGATGATAAGCTCGTATTCAACCGGATTGTATCGTTGAAGAGCTCCTTTGAACTGCCAAAAGCATAGGGAATACTCATATAAATCAAGCGCTGCTGTGCATGGAGAACCCGTGTGCAGCAGTGCTTTTTTCTTTCGTGATTATAAATCAGCGTGTATAATTATTCTGTTACATAAAGGGGGACAGGCAGTGAACGGGAGAGCAGAACTAACACGTAGTTTGAAGTTGCGGCATATTGTCGTAATTGGACTGGGCTACATGGCCCCGATGGCCGTTTTTGACACCTTTGGCATTGTTTCTGGAGAAACGGGGGGGCACGTTCCTGCTGCTTATGCAGTCACACTTCTTGCGATCCTGTTTACGGCGGCAAGCTACGGAAAGATGGTACGGCTATTCCCCTCAGCAGGAACCGCGTATACGTATACGCAGCAAACGATTCATCCCTATGCAGGATTTTTGGTAGGGTGGGCGTCCTTGCTGGATTATTTGTTTTTACCGATGATTAACGCCTTGTTGACGGGGGTATACCTATCGTCTGTGTTTCCTGACGTGTCGACGGCGTGGTGGATTATTGGCTTCATTGTTTTGGTGACGGGGTTAAACGTATTTCGCGTAACGGTGACAGCATCCGTCAACTCGTTTCTGGTGCTTTTTCAAGTCGTGGTCGTCGTGTTGTTTGCGGGATTGGCAATCCGTGGTCTTATGCAAGGCGATGGGCTTGGGCAAGTATTTAATCTTCGTCCATTTGTGTCACCGGACCTGTCTGTAATTGCACTCCTTTCCGGTGCGTCGATTCTTTGCTTTTCCTTCCTTGGCTTTGATGCAGTAACCACGTTAACAGAGGAAACCGTCGATGCGAAAAAGACAATTCCTCGCGGGATCATGCTCGTGGCAATCGCAGGGGGAGCGTTATTTATTACGGCCTCTTATTTCATGCAATCATTATTTCCTGATGTTTCGGTATTGTCTGATCCAGAAGCGGCCTCTGCGGAGATTGCATTGTTTATCGGAGGGACGATTTTTCAATTGGTGTTTTTGGCGGCAGCTTTGTCTTCGACGTTGGCATCCGGGCTCGTATCTGTCACGAGCGTGACGCGCTTGTTGTACGCAATGGGACGGGATGGATTTTTGCCTCGACGCTGGTTTGGTTATGTACATCCGAAGCTGAAAACACCTTTGCTTAACGTCTTGCTGGTCGGAGCATTGATGCTGTTCGCTTTGTATATGGATTTGATAACGGCAACTTCCTTTATTAACTTCGGTGCGCTGATCGCCTTTAGCTTTGTGAACATCAGCGTGATGGCTTACTATTTCCGCAAACAAAAGAACAAGCATATCAAGGATTGGTGGGGCTTCGTGTTGTCTCCACTTATCGGGACGACGTTCATCGCCTTTCTGTGGGTCAACCTCGAAACAACGTCCATGATGCTGGGCTTGCTATGGAGCTTTATCGGACTGATTTATTTGTTGTATTTGGTGAAAATCAAGAAAAGCAATTTGAAAATGATGAAGTTTGAGGAGTAACATGTGGAACACAAAGAGCCCTACACCCATTACTGGATGTGGGGCTACATTTTTGCGGAAGATTAGACTGCTAATCAATTCTCTTCTGTAGGTAAAATCTCTGATGGGAAAGAGGGCAATCATCGAGTACACCATGTATCTCGTACCCGTGTTTTACATAAAAGTCCTTTGCTTGAAAATCAAAAGTATCTAAATGAATCAAATGAATTCCATACTCCCTAGCTGTGTTTTCAATTTCAAGAAGAAGCTTGGTTCCCAATCCGTTCTTTCTCAAATCATCTCTGACCCATAAAGCATCAATATACAAACATCTCCAAGAATAGTACACACAGTTTATTCCCGCAATGATATTGCCATCTTCATCACGAACGTGTTTATTGATTTTTGAAAAAGGAATGGTCAGTTCAAACGGAACATTCGATTCATTGTATTCAACGATTCTTTGCTCAATTAAATCAGCGTCATCTTTCGTGCTCTCTCTGATTAAATATTGTCCCATGATAACTCCTTTATTTAGTTATCTTGAATATTTGATTAGTTTGACTACTAGTATATCACGAGGGTGTATGGAAGACACCGCCGCACGTGGCTTTGGTAACCAATATTTGAAAGTGACTTCAGGAGGGAGAGAACAATGATTCTCTCTTTTTTTTATTCATTTTTGATCCTTAAAAAAGCAGGGTAACAGCAAGCAGCTTCGCAGAGGAAGCAGGAGAAAACAGCGAAGATCTTAGGGCACCGACCGAGACGGAATGCAAAAAGCGAAACACGCCCTTAAGCGTCCACCTCTGAAACACATCCTGAACGGACCACTTTGGACGCGGTTTCGCTTTTTGCATGGAGTCGTGCAGTCAATCCCCCAGGGGGTGGCCCTAGAAGCTAAGCGTTTTCTCCTGTTTCCTCCCCACCACTACAGCCAGATCAAAGTGTTCCCCCATCCCCTGCTAGACGTTCTAGAGAAGAGAGAGTAAACTGGCTACAGGAATATTCCAAACATTAACACTTGACACAAGGAGGGGTTATTCTGATGCTTTCGAATCTGTTCCGGCGGAAGTGGACAACAGTAGATTACGTCCTGATTGTCGTCACCGCCGCGCTCTACGCTGTTGCTATTATTACGCTTGCCAATATCAAGCTCATTCCTTCCGTACCAATCCGTCCAGCCAATGCCCTGCAGCCCGTATTTGGCATGTTATTCGGCCTTCCGGGATGCATCGGCCTTGCCTTTGGAAATATGGTCAGTGATTTGTTAACCGGAAGCGCACCGCCTCATGCGATCGCGGTCGGTTTCTTTTCAAATTTTATGGGTGGCTTTATCGGGCTGCTTGCTGTGAGTCACCCTGCCCTGAAAACAAAACGCAGTGTGCTTCAATACATTGTGTTTGTCGTTTTCATCAGCTCAGCAGTAGTAGCATGCGGGATTCTCGTTAATTTTGCACTGGGCTTGACTCCGAAAGAGGTAGTTGCTGTATTCATCCCGACGGTGTTCTTGAACCAAGCCATATCAACGGCGATTCTGGGGCCAATCCTCTTGAAGCTGTTGTACCCATTCGTGAAGCGCTCTGGACTGTACCGGGGACGTCCCTTGCAGGATTACAACTACCTCGGGAATGAAAGCAGGATCGCAAGGTGAAAACAGAACCATTGCTGCGAGTAAGCGGAGTCTATTGGCACTATGAAGAAGGAGCACAGCCAGCGCTAGCGGACATTCATCTGGCTCTCTATCCAGGAGAAGTGGTCGGAGTTGTCGGGCCTGCTGCCGCTGGGAAAACGACGCTGCTATTAACGATGTCAGGCCTGATTCCATCTAACTACGGTGGACATTTCGTGGGGAGCGTCGAGTCCAAAAGCGAGCAGGGCATCGTCTTTCAGGACCCGGAAACCCAGTTCATCGGGCTGACAGTCGAGGAGGAGCTAGCCTTCTCGCTTGAGAATGCCGGGTGGTCGGATGAACGCATAGAACAACGCATGGTAGAGGTGCTGGACCTGATCGGATTGAATGGTTTTACTGATCGTTCACCTCTTGAGCTGTCGGGAGGAGAAAAACAGCGAGTCGCGATTGCATCTGCTCTCACCCACAGTCCACAGTTGCTCATTTTGGATGAGCCTACTTCTGAGCTGGACCCGGTGGGAGCGCGGGAGGTCTTCTCACTGCTTTCACGACTCAAGCAGGAAAAAGACATGACGATTGTCGTATCGTCCCATGCGACAGAAGAGCTCGCCGCCTTTTGCGACCGAATGATTCTGATTGCAGAGGGGAAAATCATTTTGGACCTGCCAACTCGCCAATTTTTTGCCCAAGTAGACGTGTTGGACGAGCAGGGCATATTGGTTCCAGATGTCATCCGACTTTATCACATGCTATGCCAGGAAGGCGTCATGTCGGCGTTCTCTGCTGGTGTGCCTCTGACTGTTGAGGAGCTGGCACTCCACTTCAAAGCAGCACGGCTCGTTCGGGAGGGTAGCCTGTGAGTGTCGTCATTGAATTTAATGATGTCTGGTATAGCTATGAAAAGGAAAAGCCCGTGCTGCATGGCGTTTCGCTCCAAATGAAACAGGGAGAATTCGTCGCCATCATCGGGGGAAACGGTTCCGGTAAAACGACATTGGCCAAGCATTGTAACGGTCTATACAAGCCGACACAAGGTACCGTCAAAGTGAATGGTCTCGATACCAAGACGATGAACGTTGCCCAACTATCGAGAATCGTGGCGTATTGCTATCAAAATCCTGATCATCAAATCTTTCATTCGACCATAAAGGCGGAGGTAGCATTCGGGCCCAAAAACATGGGCTGGCCGCCTGAAAAAATAGAGCAAGCTGTCGCGGAGGCGTTGGCAGCAGTGGGGTTATCCGACAAGGGTGACGAAGAGCCCCATTTTTCGAGCAAAGGCACACGGCAAAAGATTGCGGTCGCTTCGATCCTGGCGATGAAGCCGCAAGTGATCGTGTTGGACGAACCTACGACCGGTCTCGATTACCGAGGCATGCAAGAAATGATGGAGTTGGTGCGGCATTTGCACGCGGAAGGTCATACGATCATCGTCATCACGCATGATATGCGGCTGGTAGCTGAGTACGCCCAGCGAGTGATCGTTATGCATAAAGGAAAGCTGCTATGCGACGGGGACCCACAGCACGTATTTTCGCAGCCGCAAGTATTAGCAGCTGCCCAAGTAGAAGCGCCTGCCATTTATCGTTTCGGGAAGGCTGTGCAGGTCGATGACCCGATTCCACTCACGCTGACAGCGATGAAAAAACAGCTGCTGGGAGAGGGGAAGTAAGATGAAAAATGCCCACCCGAGCTACGCGCTGCTTGTATTTGTGCTGCTGGGCTTGCTCCCTTTTTTATTCCAGGACCCGCGCGCGCTTATCATTCTGTTGGCGATAAACATCGCGTTGATTGCCAAGCTGGGCTGGGAGCGCTCCATGATTAAGGCGTATGTATTGGTTGGTGGAGTCGGTTCGTGCTTTGCTGTGATTACGTGGCTACCGTTTACCAATGTAGGCAATCCGTACTGGAGCAGCACAATTCCTTTGATCCACTATCCCGTGCAAAATACCGATGTCGGTGTCTTATGGGCATTGGGAATGGGACTACGACTGGCAAATGTAGCATTATTGTCGATGTATTATGTGCTTTCGACTTCGCCCAGAGAAATAGCAATGGGACTTCGCGGGATTGGCGTTCCGTTTTCGATTAGCTATTTGCTCTCGCTCATTTTTCGCTTTATCCCACTCGTCAAAAATGATTTGGCGATCATTCGGGAGGCGCAGATGGTACGAGGGATGTCGACGAGCGAAGGGAATATTCCAGAACGCATCAGGAAGTACAGCTATTTGCTCGTACCACTCATATTCAACTCTCTAAAACGTGTGCAATTGATCGCCAATGCATTGGATGCCAAAGGCTTTCGCATGCGAAATAGTCAGCACCGGTTTTACCGCAGCAAGCGATGGGAAAAAACAGAAGTAATCACACTCGTGGCTGGTGTATGTATTGTCGCAGCACTGTTTTACATCGCCAGGCTGCATCCTGATCATATTGGCGTGCTGATTCCGGGGCGTATTTAGTAAGGAGGCAAGCAAAATGGACGAGGCGTTGTTTTCGCATGTCAATCGTTTACAGGTAGAAGGGGGCACGCTGGAGTACGGCATAACAGGAAAGCCACATGCCCCCACACTGCTGCTTTTGCACGGCATTCGCAACACCAAGCTACTGTTTGCGCCCATCTTGCCAGCACTGGCAGAGCGATATCGGGTGATTGCGGTAGATATCCGTGGTCACGGGAATTCTGAGAGCCAGGGAAACTCCTATTCGTTTGAGAAGATCGTAACGGACTTGATTCAACTCTTGGAGAAAGAACAACTCGAACAAGTGACGATTGTCGCAGCGTCTTTTTCTGCTGTGCCTGCTCAAATGCTTGCGATTCGCGAACCCAGGCGAGTAGCGTCGCTCGTTTTGCTTGATGGAGGCTATTATTCCTTGGGAGAAGTGCCCGGATTCAATAGGGAGAAGGTTGTCGAGCGGCTGGCTGCCACGCGGTTTTCTTCCGTGGAGGAAGCAGAAAGGCAGTTCGCAGAGCGGTATGGTACGGGAGTGATGCCAGAGGGTTGGATGCGAGAGGAGCTTTTGAAAAGGGAAGACGGCAGCTACGGATACCGTTTGCCGAGGGAAGCGTTCTCCGCTTATTTCCAAGAGTACAGCGTCCATAGCCAACCGGATTTGTTCCAACAGCTGACATGTCCCGTGCTTTTACTGCTGGCTGACGGCAGCTTATTGTCAAAAGAAGAGCAGCAGTTTCATCGCCAGGCAATCGCCAATTATCAGGAAATTGTGAAGCAGGCCAAGGTGAAAATGATACCGGAAGCACAACATTTACTGATGGTGACGCATCCGCAAGAGACAGTGAACGAAATCCATGATTTCTTATCGAAATAAGGAAGGGACAAGCGAAAATGCTTGTCCCTTTTTCTTTGTTTACCGCTTCGCTTCGCGCATAAGCACGTTCAGCTGTTCAGCCATGACTTGCTTATTCTTTTGATCACTCATTTCCTTTTTCACCGTTTCTAACGCTTTGATGCCTTTTTTCGAGCTCACGACTTTCACGGGTGTATCTGTTCCGTAGATACGCTCGATTTGAGAGCGTGCTTGTGCGAATGTGTTTTGATGATCGCTCGTACCCAATGTTCCCGCGGTTCCGCTCCCTGATTTTGTACGGGCAGCATCATGCCCTCGACTGGAGCTACCGGAGTAATTGCTGATGAGATGGGATTGCATCGGGTCCATTTGATTGATCGATTGCGTATTGGCAGTAGAAGGGGCCAAGTAGATGGCATCATTTACGATCAACGCCTGAACACCGTGAACGCCCGCTGCCTTCAGTTGGGCTTCCAGCTTTGTAGAAGGACCACCCGCGTGCAGGTGTGAGCTGCCCATGGAGCTGTAGAGAGCATTGCCCATTCCGCTATACGTATGGCCATGCGAGTTTGTCGTGAATTTCTTATTACGATCCACGCTTGGAATAACGGTTGCGCCATTGGGAGTCTGTACGGTGGATTGTGTGTGTGCAGGTGGATGCGGCTTCGTAGGTGGAGCCGCCTGATTCGTACAAGCTGTCATCAAAAGTACAGCCCCTAATCCCGCAGTTCCTACCCATGTATGGAAATACTTCATCACGATCCCTCCAAGTCTTCCTACTAAGATAAACTTATCCTTTGTTTGCTTCATCAAGTTATGAGTGGAGCATGTTGGAAAAAATTCCGTTGCCCACGATTATCTTGGAGAAAAAATGCACAAACCAAAGAAAGGAAATCACTGGAGGTGGTAGATTTGGCAGATTCAAACAACGTGAAAGAGCAGCCAGTATCCCGAAGGAACTTCTTGAAAAACTCCGGCTTGGTGCTCGGCAGCTTGGTAGTGGGTGGCGTAGCAGGGAGCTTGCTCCGCAAACCGGAACCTCCGCCGCAGCCAGCAGCACCGCCCCCTGCTGCCGATTACAACCAGGCGCTCATGTTTTTTACTCCTGAGCAATTTAAGGTGGCGGATGCCGCCTGTGAGCGCATTTTTCCTGAGGATGAGCTGGGCCCTGGCGCCAAGGCACTCGGTGCAGCTTATTTCATTGACCACCAGCTAGCAGGTGATTGGGGTTTTAACTCTCGTGAATACATGCAAGCGCCCTTTTTTCCGGGTGAGATTACACAGGGCTATCAAGGCCGGTTGAAACGAAGGGAAATATTCGATATCGGCCTTCAAGAGATGAACAACTACAGCAACAGTACCCATGGAAAACGGTTTTATGAACTTCCGGCGGAACAGCAGGACGCTGTTTTAAAGGACTTTGAAACCGATGAAGTAAAATTGACAACCATTTCGGCGAGCACTTTTTTCAATATGCTGCGGGCCAGTACGATCGAAGGTGTTTACGCAGACCCTCTGTACGGAGGCAATAAAAATATGGACGGCTGGAAAATGAAGAATTTCCCAGGGAATCAGATGGCGTATACACAGCTGATCGATAAGCCTGAGTTTGTGAAGATGGCTCCCTTAAGTCTGCGGGATCATCAACAACATTGAGGGAGGACTGTACACATGGCCAAAAAGTTGCCCAAGGTTGACGTCGTGATCGTGGGGGTGGGCTGGGGTGGAGGTGTTATTGCTTCCGAGCTTACCAAGCAAGGTCTGACGGTAGTGGGACTAGAGCGAGGCAAGGAGCGCAAAACCGAAGATTACTTCATGGTACACGACGAATTGCGTTACGCTCTCCGTTACGAGATGATGCAAGATTTGTCCAAGGAAACGATCACGTTCCGTAGTAAAATGGACGTTCGTGCGCTTCCTATGCGGTCATACGGTTCCTTTTTGCTGGGTACTGGGCTTGGGGGAGCTGGCATCCACTGGAACGGACAGACCTTCCGCTTTCTGCCGTATGATTTCGAAATCCACTCCAAGACGATTGAACGGTATGGCGCAAAGAAAATTCCGGAGGGAATGACGATCCAGGATTGGGGTATTACTTACGATCAACTGGAGCCGTACTTCGATAAGTTTGAAAAGATGGCAGGAATCGCGGGCGAAGAGAATCCATTGGGGGGAAAACGCTCCAGTCCTTATCCGGTACCACCGATGCGTACTACACCGAGTATGAAATTGTTTGCGGATACGGCGAAAAAGAAAAACCTGCATCCTGCCATCAGCAAACCTCTCGGAAGCGTATACCAATCCAGACGGGGTGGCACGGGCAGCTTGTCAATATTGCGGCTTCTGTGAAAGGTTCGGTTGCGAGTACGGAGCCAAAGCCGATCCAGTGGTGACGGTGATCCCGGTAGCTAAGAAGACAGGAAAGTTTGATATTCGTACGCATTCCCATGTCCGCAGAATTTTACATACAGGGAACAAGGCGACAGGCGTCTTGTATACGGACGTCACGACAGGGGAGGAATTCGAACAGCCCGCCGATATTGTGGTGATGACCAGCTATGTATTCAACAACACGAGAATCCTACTCATGTCCAAACTGGGGAAACCGTATGATCCAGCTACAGGAAAAGGCGCAATCGGTAAAAACTACGCCTACCAGGTCATGAGAGGAGGCGCAGTCGGCTTTTTCGACGACAGGGAGTTTAACAATTTCGCGGGAGCCGGATCTTTGGGGATGTGTCTGGATGACTACAACGGCGACAACTTCGATCATTCCGATCTGAAGTTTATCCATGGTGCGAATATCTCTGTCACACAAACCGGCTTCCGACCAATCGGCACGAACAAGGTACCGCCGGGAACCCCTAGCTGGGGCAAGGAGTTCAAGGCAGCATCGATCAAATACACGAACCGGTTCATATCGGTAGGCGCCCAAGGATCTTCCATGCCATTTCGACAGCACTTCCTTGATCTTGACCCGACGTACAAGGACGCATTTGGAGATCCGTTGATTCGCATTACGTATGATTTCGTCGATCAGGACAGGGAGCTGGCGGCTTTTTGTGCAGATAAGTGCGCGGAAATTGTAAAAGAAATGGGAGCGAACGAGAAGCTCGAAATCAACCGCAAGCTCGGCCCCTACGATATCACACCATACCAATCGACGCACAATACAGGTGGCGTCATCATGGGAGCCTCTCCAGAAACCTCAGCAGTTAACAACTACTTGCAGATGTGGGATGCGGAAAACGTATTTGTCGTCGGAGCTTCTGCCTTTGCGCACAATAGCGGCTACAATCCGACCGGAACGATGGGTGCTCTCTCCTATCGAGCGGCAGAAGGCATTTTGAAATACAGGAAAAGCGCGGGCGGCATGCTCGTATAATTGTATTTCTAGTTATGCAAAACACAATTGCAACTATGCGAAAAGTCGTTGGGGCAACTAACGGCTTTTTTTCGTGTATCTGAAAAAGTCTATTTGCATGATTGCGAATGTCTGCGTGTACAAAAAGGGAAGAACGTTGGAATGATGCGGTTTCCCATGTTGGCATGCTCCTTGCTATACCCTTTGGTAACAGTTGAAGCCAAAGGGAGAGACGAGAAATGACAACAAACAAGTGGAAGATGGACACCTCCATTATTCATATCGCACAAAAGCCTTGCCAAAAAACAGGAGCAGTCGTATCCGCGGTAGTGCCTGCCGTGGCTTACGCGTTTCCAGATGCAGACTCAGCAGCGGCTTGCGTGGCTGGCGAGCGGGAAGGAACGTACTACGGAAGATACGGCAACCCTACAATTACTACCTTGGAGCAAAAAATCGCCGCGTTGGAAAATGGTGAAGCTGCCTTGGGCGTGAGCAGTGGGATGGCAGCCATTTCGGGAGCTTTGCTCGCTTTTTTGAAGCAGGGTGATCATGTCGTGTGTACGCGAGATGTATACGGAGGCAGCTACAAGTTTCTAACAACGATGGCCCCTCGTTATGGCATTACGACGGACTTCGTCGATTGTACCGATTTGCTGGCAGTCGAGAGAGCTTTTTTGCCGAATACAAAAGTCCTGTACATCGAAACACCCTCGAACCCGTGTCTGACTGTATTAGATATCGCAGCGTTGTCACGTTTGGCGCACGAACATGGCATTGTGGTAATCGTCGACAACACCTTCCTCACGCCGTATTTGCAGCGACCGCTTGAGCTGGGGGCGGATGTCGTCGTGCATAGCGCCACCAAATATTTGAACGGACATGGCGATGTCATCGCGGGCTTCATCGTCGGGAAGCAGGAACACATCCAATTCATGCGCAAAAACGTCATGGGAGACTTGGGGCAAAATTTGAATGCATGGGATGCTTTCTTGATCCTGCGCGGGCTGAAGACACTCGGCTTGCGCGTCAGACAGCATGGGCAAAACGCGCAGGCAGTAGCGGAGTTTTTGGCGCAGCACCCGGCAATCTCACACGTCTACTACCCTGGTCTGCCTTCGCACCCACAGCATGAGCTGGCCAAACGCCAAATGGCTGGAATGGGCGGGATCGTTTCCTTTGAAGTAAAGGGCGGCTACGAGGCAGCCAAATCTTTCATTAACGCTCTGCACCTGGCTATGATATCGTTTAGTTTAGGAGATCCTGAGACGCTGGTACAGCATCCTGCCTCGATGACGCATTCCTCAATCCCAGCCAGCGAGCGGATCAAGTTCAACATTACGGACGGTCTGATTCGCTTATCGACTGGCTTGGAGGATGTGGAGGATATCATCGCGGATTTGGAGCAGGCGCTAGCTAGTCTGCCAATGGCGGCAGCGTCGAGGGGATAAAGGAACGTGAAACTGGAGGATGGGGCATGACAGAGTTTTCCCGGATTGAGGAATTCATTCAATCGTACGCCGACAATATTTCCAAGGTACTGGGACTCGATGTCACCATCCTGGATGAACAAGGGATACGTGTGAGCGGAACCGGCTACTATCAGGACCTGATTGGATTGCCTGCACCGGAGGGATCGTTTTTTCGAATGATCCTGCAAACCGGACAGCCGGGAATGATTTTTGACATGAAAAAGAACGAGGCGGAGTGTGGGAATTGCAAGTTCTTGCAGCAATGCCGGGAGCTGGCGACGATTGGATTTCCGGTGCACAAACGGGAGAAGACGGTAGGGGTCATCGGAATTATCGGTTTTTCCCCTGAACAAAAAGAAAAAATGCTGCACCATTCGGAAAAGTGGATGCCGTTTTTGCAGCATACGAGCTCCTTGATTGAGCACAAGCTGCTGGAGCTGGATGCGGAGCGGGAGAAGAGCTGTAACATTCAGGAGGAAATGCCGCAGGCCTCGGTTCATCCGGTGTATTTCGCCCAGCTAATTGGTGCAGAAACAGGCTTGCGTGATGTGATTGCCAAAGCGAAAAAAGTGACGAACAGTATTTCCACTGTTTTGATCCGGGGGGAGAGCGGAACGGGCAAGGAGCTGTTGGCAAAAGCCATTCACTGCGAGAGTGGGCGCAGCAGACAGCCATTTGTCGCGGTCAATTGCGCGGCGATTCCCGAGACCTTGTTAGAAAGCGAATTGTTCGGGTACGAAGGCGGGGCATTCACAGGCTCCAGGCGCGAAGGGAAGCCGGGGAAATTTGAATTGGCCCACAAGGGGACGATTTTTCTGGATGAGGTAGGGGATATTCCGTTGTCTCTCCAGCCCAAGCTGCTTCGCGTCCTTCAGGAGAAAACAGTAGATCGGGTAGGCGGCGTAAAAACGCTGGATGTCGATGTACGCGTCATTGCTGCTACACACAGAGATTTGGAGAGCATGGTCAGGGAAGGGACGTTTCGCGAGGATTTGTATTATCGACTCAACGTCATCCCCCTGCGGTTAAAGCCGTTGCGTGAACGAACGGAGGATATCGCGCTTTACTTGCAACACTTCCTGTATCGGTACGGGACGTTGCTGCAAAAAGGTAGACTGGAGCTCGAAGCTCAGCTCGTCCAGCGTTTACAAGCATACGAATGGCCGGGGAATATTCGTCAGCTGGAAAATGCCGTCGAGTATATGGCCAACATGGCAGAAGGGCAAGTCATTGGCAACGAGGAACTTCCTGAGTATCTGCTGTTGGAGGATGAGCTGACGACAGTAAGCAGCGATTTGGGATTGGAAAAGCTGGTAGCAGACTATGAACGCTCCATTCTCCAGCGCTACTTGAACGCAGGCAAGTATGGACAGGATAAAGCCGCGATTGCCAATGAGCTGCAAATCAGCTTGTCGACCTTGTACCGGAAGATGGAGAAATACGGATTGGAAAAATAAAAAACCAGCCTGGATGGATCGGAGTTTTTCCGAGGTCTGGGCTGGTTTGTTTGTATTTACGAAGGCTGCGGTTCTTTTTTCGCTTTCAGCTCGTAATGACCGGTATTGCCGCTAATGTACCACTCAGGGGTTTTTTCTTCGCGTGCTTCGCGGTGACCTGCCAGATGAACATCACTCAGCTCCCACTGCTTCCACGCTTCTTTTGATTCCCAGCGGATCATGACGACCACTTCTTCTTCACCTTTGCGCGGTTTCTGTACCAGAACGCTCAAATCTACAAAACCAGGAGCCTTCTCAACAACACCAGGCTCGCTAAAGCCTTGTACAATTTTGTCAGAATGACCTTCCTGGACGACGAATGTTTTTATCTCCATCATCATGAAGTGCGACACTCCTTATATCCCATTTCCTTACTTTTTCATATTAGTGAGAAATATTATCATTGTCAACCAAATATTAGCAAATGGTAGGGCGATCGAGAGCTTCGTTTTCAAGTGGGACTTCTTCTTTTTTGGGGGCAGTGAAAATATCAATACCGCGTTCGAGTAGGATTTCTACCGCTTTGCGAACAGGGAGAAGTGGCAATTGCATTTCATCGGCTACGGCAGCTTCTATATCAGAGATCGTGTGGAGGGGTGTTATCTGGTCTGTGCCATCTGAATAACCGATGTGGAGAGTGTTGTTTTTGAGGAGCACGAAGCGATCTTGCTCCAGCTGAAAACGATGAATGTGAAGTCGATTCAAAAAGAAGGCGTCTGGTAAAAAAGAGGAGCGAATGACTTCCGACAAGTCAGACGGTTCTTTTCGTTCATTCGGATGAAAATCCCACGGAGGAATTGCCACTTTTCCGTTTTCATACCGAGTAAAGCGATAGTGCTCAGGATGATCGGGACTTTTGGTCAATTCCATCGAAATAGTGCCAAAGGGTCTGGCATGGTTCCCGCTTTCCAGAAAATGAATCGGCTCAAAGATAGGAGCGGTAGCCCCCGTATCTACGTAGACGGGTGTCTCCCCTGTGTTCGGACCATCGATTAGGATAGCAGCATGCCCACCGCCTGGCAAGATGAGGTGACCGAAGAATCCAAGGGCGCGAAGCAGTGCGAGAAAGCTATGGTTGTTGGTATAGCATGTGCCGCCGAAATGATAGTGGATCGCATTGTGTACATATTCCTCAGGGGTCGGTACCACGTGTTTCCCAGCTTGGAAGAAGAGCAGCTTGCTTACATTTTCATAAGGGAAGGTCTGCAGATGCGCGCGACAGAGCTGGCTAAGATAAGAGAGGCTAGGGGATTTATGGTCTAGCTGTAGACGTTGAAGGTATAAACTCGCCCAGTTCGGTAAGGTGGACATAAACAAGTTCACTCCTTATATAAAATAAATAGTAAATAAAAATGTTTATTAATTAGCGGTATGGAGATAGTATCACAACGGACAAGTGGTAATCAATCAAAAATTTTCCAAGAAACAAAAAAAGGCACCGAAGATAATTCCTTCGGTGCTGGCGGGTCCCTAGTCCGCTGTCTTTTTTGTACAAATAGATAAGTGCAATTAAATTATAGCAACGACTTAATTTCCCCGTTATTCGGGTTCACTACGAACCAGCCATACGTACTGGTGTAGCTGTCGCCAGATTGGAAGTTGTTCACGACCGTTTGGTACACTTGAATGACATAGTGCCCTTTTTCGTCGTCATGAGCGTACTCGACTACATGTGTCGGCGAGAGTTTGCCAGCGAATTTCTTTTTCACCAGCTCAATCGCTTCCATTTTGGAGTACATTTTTGCTGTTGGAATTTTACCGATGAAAATCGATTTGGTTCTCGCATCGTAAATGACCGGTTTGTTCAGGTTCTCTGCTACGAAGCGGATTGGCACATAGACGGAGTTTTTGTACATAATGCCTTGTACGTCGCTGTTTGGTGATTTCGGCAACCCGTCAAAGTAGTAGGTGAACGGTGTTTTCATGCCTTCTTTCGCATCTGGAAAAGCGGGTGCTGCAATTGCAATTCCGGAGAAGAGCACCGAACCTACAACAATGCCCCCCAAAAATGACTTGATGTCCCATTTCATGATGTGAAACCCTCTCCCTTTCTCTTTTCTCTAAATCTTCCCAGCAATCATTATGTCAAAGATCATAGGAGAAAAGCTATCAAACGAGGGTACTAGGAAACAAGGACTAGGAATCATGGGAAAGATAGGACTAAATCAGAATAGTCCTAGTTCTCGAATCAGTGGTTCAGTGATTGAAAGGTTTGTGGTAAGGTAGAAAAAAAACAGCGGACAAGGTGAGGAACATGACTACCATATTGCAAAATGACTGGGCCCCCGTATTGGCTGATGAATTCGAGAAGCCCTATTATGTAAAGCTTCGTCAGACGTTGAAAGAAGAGTATCAGGCGCAGACAATCTATCCAGATATGTATCATATATTCACAGCGCTGCACCTGACTGAATATGAGAAAGCAAAGGTCGTGATTTTGGGACAGGACCCGTATCACGGACCGGGACAAGCACATGGATTGAGCTTTTCGGTCAAGCCAGGAATCAAGCCGCCGCCTTCTCTGGTCAACATCTACAAAGAGCTGAAAAGCGATGTCGGTTTTGAAATTCCCCAGCATGGTTACCTGAACCATTGGGCCAAGCAAGGCGTCATGATGCTGAACACCGTTCTGACGGTTCGTCGTGGCACTCCGAATTCGCACAAGGACATTGGGTGGGAGACGTTTACGGATCGAATTATTCATTTGTTGAACGACCGGGAGACACCGCTGGTTTTCGTCCTGTGGGGAAAGCATGCGCAGGAGAAGGCGGCATTCATTGATCGAAACAAGCATTTCGTCATCGCCTCCCCGCATCCGAGCCCGTTTTCGGCGAATCGCGGCTTTTTTGGCAGTCGTCCTTTTTCGCGGACAAATGAGTTTTTGTGTTCGCGTGGGATCGAAGAGATTGATTGGCAGTTGCCGATGCAGGTAGAGGAAGAGTAACCTGGATTTGTGAATGTATTTATGAATGTAAAGGAAAAGGATCTCCATTGTTTGCATCATTCGGGAGATCCTTTCTTTTTCTAGCAATTAGTCTTTGCTTTTTACAACGAGCAGTTTGCCTGTTTGAATCGTGATCGTTCCAGTCTGTGCCGTTAGTAGATTGCTGATGCCAAGCGTGTCGCCAATGCGCAGGGTGGCGTCTTTCAACGGATAGAGGAATCCGGTTAAGGTAATCCCTGTGACTTCCGGTGTAAAAGGAAGCAGGGAGATGTGATCAAAATGATCCTGCTCTATCGTGCTATGGCGGTCAATCAGACGGATTTCATTCGTATCGTCGAGGATACGGCAGCTGATGCCAGTCTGCAACGTTTTGTTCAGCAAGTGTACGTTTGCCAGCATATGGTCAAAACGAGAACCGAGCACACCGAGCAGCACGATTTCCTCCGGCTGTTGCTCGATTGCCCAAGTAAGGGCCATCTCTGTATCGGTTAAATCTTTCATAACGGGATCGCAGGAGGAGACGTGCATACTGTGGCGTTCAATTTCTGCCATTTCCGTGTTGCTGACAGAATCAAAGTCACCGATCGACAATCTCGGCACAAGACCGTTGCGAATGAGGAACAAGGCACCTCTGTCAACACCGACGAGCCAATCATTTTCGCGTATTTCTTGTATCGCCCAGTTGCCCAGATTGCCCCCAGCGAATAGTAGGATGCGTGTAGGATTCATGCTACGGCCACCTTTTTCTATGAGTGAGTGTTCATTGGAACAACCTCTATGAAGTAATCGAAGAGCGGAATGTGCTCTGACAAGCGAGGCGATAGCCTGTAGCGAGTTTTTCTCCCAGCTTTGCTTTTTCCTGTCCGGTTGGGGTGTCGAGTAATGATGCACCAGCTACGATTTGTACACTGCACTTGCCGCAATGCCCTTGTTGACATTTGTAAGCGATGGGTTGATCTTGCGTGAGTGCAGCTTGTAATAGTGTCTGAGAGGGAGTGTACTCGACTGGCATCGTTTTTGAGCGCTGCTTCACCTGTACGAGCTTCTGCTCTGATTTGGGGCGTGCCGGGCTCATTTCTGTTTTTTTCAACGGCGTGTACAGGGGAACGGGAGCTGGACTCGACATCTGTACGTCAGATCGTCCAGGAATGAGCGAGCCGACCGTAAGCTGTTTGCGCATAGGAACCTCCCGAGTAAGTGATTTTTTTCATATTACCATGTCAGGTGAGTAGGTGACAAAGCTAGAGAAAGCGCTCGAAAATAATTGAATTTTTAGATTTTATCGATTAAAATAATTTTATCAAAAATCAGGAAGGTGATACCATGATTACCATCAAACGGATGAGTGACTGTACCCTTGCAGAAGTAACCAAAGCGTGGAACAGAGGATTTGAAGGTTATTTTATCGAGTTTACGATGACAGAAGAAATGCTTGTTCAGCGACTGGGGGGCGAGGGATACGTGCTGTCCTTGTCTGTGGTTGCTTTTGACGACACGGAGCCGATTGGCGTAGTGGCCAGCGGTATGAGGACCATTGCCGGGAAAAAAGTCGCGTGGAATGGTGGAACAGGTGTCGCCACGGAATATCGTCGACAAGGAGTAGGGAAGCAACTGATTGAGGCGACATTGGATTTATACCGGGCAGCTGGGGTGGATGTAGCTACCTTGGAAGCATTGAGCCAAAATACAAAAGCGATTGCCTTATATGAGCAAAAAGGCTATGACGTCGTGGATCGTCTGTTGTTTTTGCAGCAGAGTGGACCTTTGGCAGAGAACGCTTTTCGGACAAATTTACAGGCTGATTATCGGGTTCGACGCATTTTGGCCCCGGAAGCCGCTATGCTCCCGTTTTACGTGACTGATGTCCCTTGGCAAAATTATTGGCTGAACTTGCGAGATGCGCAAGCTGTGCTCGTAGAAGACAAAGAGGGTCAGGCAGTCGGCTATGCGATGTACAAGAGTTCGATAAACGAAGAAGGCAAAGTGAGTGGGATCGTGCTGCGTCAATGTGTAGCGCAACCAGAGCATCCTGATGCACAAGACATTTTGAAAACCGCCCTCGCTCATGTGTATGGCCCGATTGCGCATGATTGTCGCCGGTCTACGTTTAATTTGCGCGTGGCTGATACTATGCTCGTCGAAATACTGCAAGCGGCGGGATTCGGTCCTTCCGAGACGGAGCAGGTGTATATGGTCAAGCAGATGGAAACTGCACAGACCCCTGTCGTCTAGAGCGTGGAAACGTCTCAATCAGTGCTGGCAGTTCGTGCAGGCGAATACTTTGCGGGAGGAGAGCTCGCTTTTTTCGATAGGCTGTCCACAGCGCGGGCAAGGCTCTCCGCCGCGATCGTACACCTGGCAACGCTCATCGAAGCCACCTGTCAGGGAATCGCCGGAAAAGAGCGGCTGCATGTAACCGCCGAATCGAATCGCTTCTTTGAGTACGGTTTGCATGGATTGGTACAGACATTTTTGTTCCTCGTAAGAAAGCGTCGGGATTGTCCGGGTAGGCAGAATGGCGGCATGAAAGCAGATTTCGTCCGCATAGCAGTTACCGATGCCAGCCAGCCAATGCTGATTGACTAATGCTGTTTTGAGGACACTGCGCTTGTCAGCGAGGAGTTCTGTAAAACGGGTGAAGGTAAACAGGGGGTCCAAAGGTTCTGGCCCAAGAGGAGAAAGCCTTTCGTCGATCTGAACGTTGGTGAGCAAGTGCAGGTAGCCTAAGCGGAGGCCGTGAAAATATAAGATGCGTTCCCCAAAGGCAAGAGTCACTTGGGCCGTTCGCTTCAGTTTGTCTTCTGCAGAGCCCACGTATAAAAAGCCGCCGAGCATCAAATGAAGCAGCAAGACATGCCCACTTTCCAGATGGAAAAGAAGATGCTTGCCACGTCGATCGACAAGTGTCAGGCGATTGCCTTGCAAAAGACGAGCAAATTCCGCAGGTGGCAGATTGATCGTTTTTTCCCGCTGAACGTGTGTGGCTGTGATCGTTCCTCCACCGATTTTCTCCTGTAGCAATCGACGATAGGTCTCCATCTCAGGCAATTCCGGCATGCTGACTCCCTCCCGTACGCAAAGTTTTTGATAGGATTTCCCATATGGATGATTCGCATGCCGTACCCTTCACTGTTATTCGGTGAGGGGGTCGTTTTAATTTAGACAAGTTTACCAACCCTATTATCAAATGGGGTAATATAATATAGGTAGTAGGATCAGGGCATAGCCCGAAGGATTAATGGACGGACAGGAGATTACATATGCAAAAAGTAGAATTGATCGCTACGGCGACTTTTGGTTTGGAATCAGTAGTAGCAGAAGAAGTGAAGGCGCTCGGATACGGTCCGGTACAGGTGGAAAACGGCAGGGTAACGTTCACCGCAGATATTTCTGCGATTCCCCGCACAAATTTGTGGTTACGAACTGCCGACCGCGTGCGTCTTAAGATAGGGGAGTTCACAGCGACTACGTTTGACGAACTGTTTGAAAAGACAAAAGCATTGCCGTGGGCTGATTGGATCACCGAGGACGGGACGTTTCCTGTGGAAGGGAAATCGGTCAAATCGACCTTGTTCAGTGTGCCGGATTGCCAAGCTATCGTGAAAAAGGCAGTGGTAGAAAGTCTGAAAAAGACCTACAAGCGCGAATGGTTCGATGAGCAAGGTCCGCTGTACAAGATCGAGGTGGCACTTCTCAAGGATGTGGCGACGCTGACGATTGATACGTCAGGACCGGGCCTGCACAAGCGCGGCTACCGGGAATTGATCGGCCAAGCGCCATTGAAGGAAACCATGGCGGCAGCAATGATTATGCTGTCTCGCTGGAAGCCGGATCGCGTATTCATGGACCCATTCTGTGGATCGGGAACACTTCCGATTGAGGCGGCGCTGATCGGGCAAAACATTGCTCCGGGGATGAACCGCGAATTCGTCTCGGAGTCGTGGCCTATTATTCCGAAAACAGCTTGGCGTGAAGCTCGCGCAGAAACACATGATTTGGCGCGGTATGATCAAAAGCTGGAGATTATCGGGACAGATATGGATGACGAGATCTTGAAAATTGCCCGCCACAATGCAACCGAGGCTGGTGTAGATGACCTGATTCACTTTCAGCGCATGGATGTGCGGGATGTGCGAACTAAGCGCAAGTACGGTTACTTGATTTGCAACCCACCTTATGGGGAGCGCTTGGGAGAATGGAAGCAGGTTGCCAAGATGTATGGTGAAATGGGGGAAACCTTTGCTGCCATGGATACGTGGTCTTTCTACGTTATTACGTCCGACGAACAGTTTGAGGAGCATTTTGGCCGTACAGCAAGTAAAAAACGCAAGCTCTACAACGGAAATATCAAGGTAGATTACTATCAGTTTTTCGGACCTAGACCGCCGCGCGGGCCAATGGTTACCCCGACCGAGTAGACAAAGGGGTGTGTTCAACAGTTGACTGTTTGAACCATCTCATAAAGAAGGGGCATAATTGGAGGAGAAAATGCAATGAGCAAGAAACGATTCGGGAGCAGAATGCTAGCCGCTCTATTGGCAGCGACTACATTACTGGTCCAAAGCACGCCGTTGACTCATGCTGCGACAGAGCCAGTGAAATCGGCGGTGGAGAGTGAGAAACCAGCAGACGAGACCAAAAAGCTGGATGATCAGTTCAAAAAACAAGAAGAAGCGCGCACGGAGTTTACGGATTTGGGTAACAGCTACGCCAGTAAAGCCGTAAACAGACTTGCATCCCTTCATATGATCAGTGGTCAGGGAGATAACCGCTTCCATCCGCAAAACACGATTTCTCGACAGGATATTGCGGTTCTTTTGACAAAAGTGATCGGTCTTCAACCAACAGAAATTGAGGATGCCGCTTTTGAAGATGTACCATTGGAAAGTCCTTATGCACCGTACGTATATGGACTCTCTGAGTTAGGTGTGATGAACGGCAGAAGTGAGCATACCATGGGTGCTCTAGACCCGCTTACACGACAAGAGCTGGCTGTCATGCTGTCTCGCTTGATGAAAGAGAGCGCTGTGACCAAAGTGGCAGGTCAGACTGCTGTTGCCTACAGCGATGAAGAAGAAATCGCCGACTACGCCAAAACGGCAGTGGAAGAAGTGACGAATCAGCGCTGGATGCAAGGTGCAGGCGGCAAGTTTAATCCGACAGGAACCGTCACGCGTGCGGAGGCTGCTGTGATCGCTGAGCGTGTCTTGGATGCACGCTATCAGCAAGCAGAACAGGTGAAATACAAGGTAGATGTAGAGCGGCTGAGTTTGGCTGCTGGCACGAGCCAACGCTTGAAGGTAAGCAGTGCCGGCGGAGATGAACTGCCATTTACACCTATTTTCGCTTTTGATCGTCCCGAGCTGGGAACTGTTTCAGCTGACGGAACCTTTGTTGCTGGTTCTACAGCAGGAAAAGGGAATCTCACGGTAACAGTCGGCTACAAAACGACGACGATTCCCGTTGAGATCAAGGACGCTGGTAAGCCAGCTGTCGAAAAGGCAGAGGACACGCCAAAGACTGCACCGGTGACTTCCTCCAATGACTCCGCAACGAAAGTCGATGAAAGCAAGACGGGAGTCGACGGAGAAAAGTCAGACGCAGACAAGGCAGCAACAGAAACGGATGCAACGAAGCCTGCTGATCCAGAGGAAGAGACAAAGGAGCCAGCAGAGAAGGACGAACTGGTCAATATCGCACCAGGCAGTTATACATCTGTTACTACTTTTGGAGCGCCAGACTCGTATTTCCAAGAGCTGGAGAAGCAGTACCCGGGTCCGGTAGGCGGGCTTGTAACGCCTACGGAAGATTGGACGGGGTATCACCGTCAGTTTGGGCGCAAGGTGACCGTTGAGCTCGCAGAGGCGAAGCCATTGGAGAGAGTTGCGCTGACGTTTAAACAGCAGAAGACATCGGGAATCACGATGCCAGAATACATGGAAGTCGAGGTATCTCGCGACGGGAAAGTGTGGTCGTATGCGGGAAGAGCCGTTCACGATGTTTCCGCCAAAGAGGACAAGCTGGTTACACGCACATTGAGCGTGACCTTGCCTGACGTCAACACTCGCTACGTCCGGGTATCCTTCCCGGTGAAAGTATTTACGTTCGCTCGCCAGCTAGAGGTATGGGCAAAATCGGATAGCGAGTGGAACAATGGCGCTGTCTTGCTGCCGCCACCAAACCCGGCGAAGCTGGAAGAAGCCAAACAAGCAGGTCGTCGTGTGGAAAATATGCTGCTCGCTTATACTGGGGAGCATGCCGAACTTGGGACATGGACCAAAGAGGATTTCCTTCCGATGGTTGGCTATCGCACCGTAGATGGTTATATGCGTGACCAGATGTTTGACACGATTCTGTTCCTGCCGTATCAGACTATTCCTGCTACGAAGGAAAGCTGGACAAAGTATATGAATGATTTGTTCGGCTCGAATAAGCAGCTCGACGCTCTCAACCAGGCTATGAGAGAGTACAACCGCCTGCGCGGAACGCTATATTCAACACCGACGCAGGAAAATGTCGTGCTGGCGCTGCCGTATCCGAATGCCAGTCAGACCAATTTTGGCCAGCTGGATGAAAAGAAACCATCCCTTTCCTTCAGCCCTGCGGGAATCGGGGAAGAGCAAGCGTATCTGAACCGCAAAGTTGCGATGGAATGGTACTTCCAAGAGCTCATGAAGCGCTGGAACAAGGAAGGATACGCCTATCTGAAACTGGAAGGAATCTATTGGTTCCATGAGCTGGTGGAGGATAGTGCACCGAAAGAACGCCAACTGATTCGTGACATGGGTAGCATGGTACATGACGAGGCATTGCGTTACTATTGGATTCCGTATTTCGGTGCACCGGGAGTGTCCGAGTGGAAATCTCTTTATTTCGATAAGGCATTCCTGCAGCCGAGCTATTACAGCGACAAGCCGGTGGGAATTGACCGTATTCAAGGGGTACTGGACGTCGTTAACAAGTACGACATGGACATCGAGATCGAAGGCGACTGGAAGATGTACAACGATCCGAAGTTCTATCAGACCTACTATAATCAGCTAGTAGCTACCCACAAGCTGGGGATGGATAAAAACAACGTACACGCTTACTACTTCGGCTCCAAGACATTGCTAGAGTCTGTCAAGAGCACGGACCCTGTCAAGCGCGCCATCTATGATGATACGTACAAATGGATGCGCGGACGTTTTGATAGAACCGAATTTTTCGAGGGCAGCGAGATGCCGTAGTGAAAGGAAAAGAGTCTGTTTCCCGCTTTGTGGGGAGACAGACTCTTTTTTCAATGCGAAAGCGGATGGGTAGACTTTCGCCCAATCGTTTTCCTATAGATCTCCACCAGTTCCTCCACGATCATTTCTTTCGATGCATGTAGAGGGGGACTCGGATGGTAGTAGTCAATTCTCTTGGGACATGGCTTGCCAAAAGTCGGTACTCCTGCTGCTGCGATCCGTTGTTTCCACAGTTTCTTGAGCGAAGAAAAATGCTGCCAGGAATGGTGGTGGGAAAGCCCCCAACCGAGCAGGAGCCACGGATGCTTTTGCAGTTCCTGTGTAGATACGAGCTGAGCCTCGAGCGTCGTCTCTTTCTCATGAATGAGTTGCTCGAAATGAGAAATGGCATTCACGGCAGCAGCATTTTGTACGGAAAACAGGTTGTAAATGTGAAATCTGCCTGCCAATGCCCGTTTTCCGTAGAGCGTCTCCACCAGCCGGATCAGTTGTCGCATCGTAGGATCGAGTGTGGTTTGACCCATCATGCTATGACCGGATGCAGGTCTTTCACGAAAAAGCTTGGCACTACCAGGATTGAGTAAGAGACAGCTCCCAAGAGAATGATGGCCCTCTGAATTCGGTCCCCATTGAAGATAGGTAGAAGTTCGGTAGACGACCCCTCGATGTTCTCTGAATGTAGCAAAGGCATTCGGCTGATTCATGACGATCCCCTCCTGGTCAAGCTATCTATGACCCATTTATATGAGAGGAGGGGATTTGGTAGAACGGATATGCTCTACTCTAGCTAGCTACTCTAGCTAACTTCTTTGGCACCAATCATCCGGAACAAAATGATATACAGATACGCACTGACTAAGGTTAAGCCCAGGATGACACCGAATACGCCGACAGGAGCGACCCATTGGGATAGACCGATCGTCAGGGGAGCGATGAAGCGACCAATCGAGAACTGGAGCGAAGAAGCTCCCATGTACTGACCGCGTGCATCCTCCGGCGAGTATTTACTGATGAAGCTCTGGGCGACTGGTGTGCGCATCAGCTCGCCGAATGTCAAAATCGCCATACAGCCGAACAGGAGCCAGATATTCGTCGTAAAGGCCATCAAGAACAGACCGACACCGAATAAGATTGAGGAGATGACGAGGCTATTTCGATCGCTCCAGTTTTCAAACCAGCGTGTGACCGGCAGTGTAAACAGAACCACCAAAAAACCATTTAAGGCCATGAGCCAGCCGAATGCGCTGGTTCCGCCGACAGAATAACTCCAATTGCCCCATGAAAATAATGATTGCTGCATGACATGCTCTTTGACATACAACGCCATGTAAATATCCAGCTGCATGAATCCAATGGCGATCAAAACCCCTGCGCCAATGTACAGGGCAAATGCTTTGTCTCGGAAAATAATGGCGTAACTCTTGAATTGCTGAATCAGGGAAAAACGCTCCTTTGCCTTCTCCTGACGGACGTGTTCAGGCAGCGTTTCTTTGATCAGGAAAAAGACGGTGACCGCAAAAAGCAGCTCAACGATAGTGCAGAACATCAACAGCTGCGGGCGATAATGAACAAAAAAGACTGAACCCAATACGGGACCCGCGACCACCCCGACGTTCATCGCTGTGTAAAAGGTGGCAAAGACAATTCTTCGATCTTCTTCTGTCGTCAAATCAGCCACCATGGCGGAGCTGGCAGGCCAGTAGAGAGCCCCAGCGATTCCGATCCCGATGAAGGCAATGTAATCGATCCAAGGAGACGGAGAGAACGCAAACAGCGCGAACATCACCGTCGATGTACAGAGCGAGAGCAGCATGGTGAATCTGCGCCCTACCCGGTCAGCCAAATATCCGCCAAACAGGTTGGACAGCATCCCGAGCAGCGGCGGCACCATCAACAGAAGTCCCGCTACATCCTTCCCAAACGTATCGCTAAAATAAATCGCCATAAACGGAAAGTACATCCAAAAGAAGGTGTGCGTGATCAATTCGCCAAACAGACGTACTTTCAAGTTAAGATCCCACGAACGCCAAATCATGACACAGATTCCTCCATTCTTTATCTGCAGGTGCCTTGAACTCGATTGCTTTCTTGGATAAATGGCAAGTAAAAAAGCGCAAACGGGATAGAGACGATGCTCTTCCGCTTGCGCTTTATCAGACGATACAAGGGTGGCGGGAAATAACCCGTTCAACGGAGGACAAAAGAGAGACGGTTCTATACCTACTGATTTTAGGTACATTAAACCGACTGCTCACCCGTAGAACAAGGCCCGCAATTCATATCGGGAAAAAGACGGAAGCGGTTCAGGCATCCTGCAGCTTCTAGCTTTTGGATAGGGTTGTAAGAGGCAGTGCCCCTTAACAGAGGCCCCACCTAAGCGAAGATAACTACAGAAAACACCATGAACTCAGCACTCCCGTCTTTCAAATTTTTTACATAGGTAAACTCTTGTTGATTAGAATACTCGAAAGAGTCGAATTTATGCAAGATAATTTTTGGGTTTTTTTTGAATAGTACCAAGAACATCGAGAATTGAAAAAGGTGCTTTCATTCGGTAAAATATTTTTTAACAATAACCAATCATGTTAGGAATGTGGGGGATATCGCATGCTGGATGCACGCATCGTCAAGCTGGCTACAAATTTGCTGAGCCATTCTGTACGCCTGAAGGAAAAAGAAAGCTTGTTGATTGAAGTTCGTGGCGAGGGTCACGCTTTAGCAAAAGAATTGGTTAAGCAGGCGTATGAATTGGGAGCTTATCCGTTCGTACGGATTATTGACCCGTCTATCCAACGTGAGCTGATGCTCGGTGCAAGTGCAGAGCGTGCGACTCATTTGGCGAGATGGGAAGAGCCAATGTACAAAGATTTGGATACATATATCGTCATCAATGGTCCGTCCAACGACAGTGAGATGGCCGATGTCCCGGTAGAGCGTCGTCGTGCACACCAAAGTGTGATGCAAGAATTGAATGACTACCTGACCAACAATGTACGTTGGACACTGCTCAACTACCCGACCACGGCTTTGGCGCAAAATGCCAACATGTCTACAGTTGCTTTTGAAGATTTTTATTTTGACGTATGTTCCGTTGACTATAAAAAGATGCACGAAGCCTTTTTGCCTTTGCAGCAATTGATGGATCGCACGGACAAAGTGCGTCTTGTTGGACCTGGAACAGATCTTCAATTCTCGATCAAGGACATCCCTAGTATCATTTGCTCCGGGCTTCGCAACATTCCAGACGGTGAAATTTTTACAGCCCCTGTGCGTGACTCTGTGAATGGAACGATTACGTACAACGCAGCAACAAGCTACATGGGTACGAAATTCGAAAATGTGTGTCTGAAGTTTGTAGACGGAAAAATCGTCGAGGCGACTTCTAACAACACCGAGAGACTCAACCAAATTTTTGATACGGACGAAGGCGCGCGCTACATCGGAGAATTCGCAATTGGTGTGCATCCGTACATCCTGCACCCAATGAATGATATCTTGTTCGATGAAAAAATTGCCGGCAGCTTCCACTTCACGCCAGGCCGTGCATACGACAACGCAGATAACGGTAACCGCAGCCAAATCCACTGGGATATGGTAAACATCCAGCGTCCCGAGTACGGCGGCGGAGAAATCTGGTTTGATGATGTGCTGATTCGCAAAGACGGTTTGTTCGTTTTGCCAGAGCTGCAAGGACTCAATCCGGAAAACTTAAAAGGGTAAAGTTAAATTACAGGGCCATCATGCTTAGCATGGTGGTTTTTTTATGATGTTTAAATAGTGGCTGTCGTGAGGGAAGAATCGCATTTCCAGTCTACGCTTCGGCCTACGCCCCACAAGGGGGGATTGACTGTTCGCACCGGAATAAATGGCGGGAGCGCTTCAAACGTAGAAGTTCCGAGGAAGGATTTCATAAGTGAAATTCCCCGCCATTCATCCCTCCGCTGGGTCGGGCTCCAGAGGCGCTTGGACTGGAAATGGGCTTCTTCTATGTGGCTGTTGTTTAACTTCTTTACCCTCCTGAGTAACAAACAGACCGCTCTAAAAGCACGAAGTAAACACAAGCTGTCCGTAAGCACTGTCACATGTCTGGAAGGAGACCGCCCGAACGCAGAGAGGATACAGGCGACTGGAAGACATGTGGCAGGGCTTCCCCCAAAACGTAAGAGAACGACTACAAACGAGCATCTCTGGCATCCTTTTGCTACAATAAGAAAAAAGCATGGAACAGAGGGATTAGACGTGAGCCGCAAAGATTGGATCGAATACATCGTCAGTGAACAAGACGCGGGAATGAACGTGGAACAAATCGTCCGGCAAAAGCTCAACGTGTCGGGTCGTATGATGCAGCGGCTGACGAGAAGCAAGGGGATTTTGCTCAATCGCAAGCAGCCCTTCCTGCAAAGACAAGTAAAAGCAGGAGATACAATCGCTGTTCGGGTCATCGAGCGACAAGAGCAACCGTCTAGCCAGCCCCAGCATGATACGAAGCCCGAGGGACCGATCACGCCAATGCCGTCCATCGACATTTTGTACGAGGACGATCATCTCTTGATTATAAACAAACCGGCAGGCATGATGGTGCACCCGATTAAACAGGAGACCGACACGTTGGTACATGCACTTGCTGCCGTACTGACGGCACGTGGCGAGCAGGCGAGCGTACATCCCGTGCATCGGCTAGATAAGGATACATCAGGTGCTATCCTCGTAGCCAAAAGCAGCTATGGTCATCAATTGGCTGACAGGCTGCTGCGCGAAGGGGGCATTCACCGGGAGTATCTAGCGGTTGCCAGTGGTGTACTGTCAGAGCAGGCTGGAACGATTGATGCGCCAATCGGCAGAGATGCGCGCCATCCGACGAAGCGCCGTGTCGTGGAGAGTGGCGATCCTGCTATCACGCATTACGAAGTACAACAGACCTCTGAGGGAATGACTCTCTCTCGCGTCTGGCTGGAAACGGGTCGTACCCATCAGATTCGCGTTCACTTTGCCCACATGGGACACCCGCTTGCTGGCGATACGATGTACGGGGGAGCGAGAGGTTTGTTACGCCGACAGGCTCTGCATGCTTCAAAGTTGTCTTTTTTGCATCCGCTTCTCGAAAAAGAGATTGTGGTCGAGGCACCGATACCAACTGATATGAAACGCTTGATGCAAGCGGAGTTTAAATAAGAACGGACAGAAGGACTTCTACGACAGAAGTCCTTTTTTCTGTGCAAAAGTCTTCCGAGTGTCAAACAGTCCGTAGTTGAATAACGTAACAGTGTTATGTTACATTGTTTTTGGAGGTGCTTCACTTGGACGCAAATGTAATCTCGAAGAAGGACCTGCTCGAGCTGACAGGCATTTCGTACGGACAGTTATACCGTTGGAAACGAAAGAACTTGATTCCAGAGGAGTGGTTCATTCGCCGAGCGACTTTTACAGGGCAAGAAACCTTCTTTCCGCGCGAACAGATTTTAGCTCGAATCGACAAGATCCTTAATATGAAAGACGACTTGTCGCTAGATGAATTGGCGGATATGTTTTCACCGAATATGAGTGAAACGTCGTTGTCCGCAGATGAACTATTGGCACGAAACATTGTTTCTGTTACCTCTTTAGAAGTGTTCAATGTTTTTCTCGGGAGCCTAAGAACCTTTACCTTCCAGCAAGCGCTGTACGTCTATGTGTTGGAGAAGCTTTTGGCAGCAGGAGACTTAACTGTAGAAGAAGGCGGCGGATTGCTGCAGGTACTGGCTAGCCACTATCCCAAATTCGAAGGGAAGCCTTGTGAGCTGATTTTTATGCGCAAGATGGGGATTTCCACGTTCGTGTTGGTATCTGGCTCTACCGAAATGTATTTTGACAGCGGTGTAAAGGTAGTGACGCGGCTCGTTTTTGCCAATTGCATCGAAGAATTAAAAGCAAAATTTATGTAGGAGGAGACTATACCATGCAGAACGAGAACAATAACAAACCAGATTTGATCTTTCATGGGGCAGTGAATGCTACGGGTGGCGTATACAACAAAGTAGATGTGCAGGGTTACGGTAAGATCAATGGCGACGTAGAGTGCGAGTCGCTTCATTGTGCGGGACATGTCAGTATCACGGGAGATCTCACTGGCTCTTCGGCAAGAGTAGAGGGCAACGCGTCTATTAAAGGCAAAGTGAAAATGGATACGTTATCCGTATATGGTCAGCTTGATGTTGCGGAGGATTTGAATTTTACGAGTCTAAAAGTAGGTGGCAACGTCAAGGTACAGGGCAATATGGCAGGCGAGGACGTAAAGGTTCTCGGGTCATTGAAAGCCGCAGGGGATTGCGAAGCGGAAGTGTTCCGGGCAAACGGTGCGTTTAGTATCGGGGGACTGCTGAATGCGGGGCGAATCGAGGTACTTCTGCATGGTAGCTGTGAAGCAAAAGAAATGGGCGGAGAGTACATCGAGGTGCGCCGGACTGGGAATAGCACCTTGGGCAAATTGTTGAAGCATTTTCTCAACAATACCTTGTCCGTAGAGACGATTGAAGGAGACGAAATCTATCTGGAAAACACAAAGGCCAAGGTCGTTCGCGGCAACAAGATCGAGATTGGGCCCGACTGCGAAATCGATTTGGTTGAATACAGTACAGAATGTAAGCAAGACCCAAGCTCACAGATCAAGACGCTGACACAACGGTAAGGCTGACAAGGAAAAATTAACATTCGGAACTGTATGCAAGTATTTACATGCATGCAGTTCCTTTATATAATGAGTTTGGAAAAAAATGAAAATGCAAGTAATTGCTTGCTTGGCACGGAGGTGCGTTATGGATCACCCAGGTATAGAACAGAAGCTGGGGGGGAGAGGCGAAGAGGAACAGGAAACCCGTGAGCGAATATTATCAGCCGCACGTCAGCTAATGGCACAAAAGGGATACAAGGGAGCGACTACACGCAAGATTTCTGAGCTTGCAGGGGTGAATGAGGTGACGGTATTTCGTCACTTCAAGAACAAGGTAGGCATCTTGACAGAACTCCTGAAAGAAATCATGGATGTCCGGGAGCAGCTGGAGCAAGGGTTGCAAGGCGAGTTTTCTGATCTCAAGCAAATGCTAGTCAGCTACGCACGCACGTATTACGGCTTATTGGTCGAGCGCAAAGAAATTTTCATGATCTGCATGATTGAAGCGGATAACCATCCGGAAGTCGTGCAGATCTTCAGCAGCTTGCCGATGACCGCAGTCGAGGTACTATCCCACAAGCTCTTAGCGTTTCAGGAGCAAGGTCATTTGCCAAAGGCAGATCCGCTCACGGCAGCTCTTATGTTCGTCTCCACCTTCTTCTATGCCTTCATGGCGAAGCATCGGGTCAATCTCGATATCGAAATGGTAGAAGAAGAGCTTTTTGAAAATGCTTCTGAAATCTTGCTACAAGGCATCAAGGGACTTTAAAAAACAGCATAGCTACATAGGGGTGGAGGAAGTCATGAAGAGAAGATGGCTTGTATCTGTAATGATGATCGGACTATTGGCAACGACGGCTTGCAGCGAGCAACAGCCTGCTGCGGCACCCCAGAAGGAAATGAAGCATGTCGTCGTTGCACAAGTGAAGAAGGAACAGGCTGTTACCGTCACGGAGTTGTCTGGTACGCTGGCTCCTTTGGAGGAAGCACTCGTCTCTTTTGAAGTCGGCGGTCGTATCGTGGAGATGAGCCGTAAAGAAGGAGACACGGTCAAAGCGGGTGATGTACTCGCCCGCGTGAACGCCACAGATTACTCGCTCCAAGTCGCTTCGTCCAACGCTGCCATGCAGCAGAGTGCAGCAAATCTTAGCAAGGTAAACAATGGGGCGAGAGAGCAAGAAGTGACGCAGGCGCGATTGCTGGTGGAGAAGGCAACGGTGGGTCTGCAAAAAATGCAGGATGATTTCAACCGCATTGAAAAGCTCTACCAACAAAATGCTATCTCCAAGAGCGAGTATGAAAGCGCACAAAATGGACTGACGATTGCGCAAAAAGATTTGCAAAATGCCCAGCAGTCCTATTCGCTGGTTACCCAAGGGGCTCGTACGGAAGACAAACAGTTGACGCAGGCTGTGTTCAATCAGACGGTTATCGCTAAAGAAGTGGCAGCCAATACGCTTGCAAAAACGCAGCTTCGTTCACCGATTAACGGGACGATCATCGCCAAGCTCTCGTCTGCGGGCAATTTGGTCGGCTCAGGTACCCCTGTCTATCAAGTCGGCAACATCGACACATTAAAAGTCGTATTGCCCGTTCCCGATCGTGAAATCTCTGCATGGAAAGTAGGCGAGGCGATTTCCCTTGACCTATATGGACAAAAACGGGATGGCAAAGTGACAAAAATATTTCCTGCCACGAACCAAAGCACCGGAACGATTGGCGTAGAGGTCCAAATCGCCAACCAAGCTCGTGACTGGTTTGCTGGACAGGTGGTGAAAGCGACCAAAATGGTAACAGGGCAGGAAGGTATCTACGTTCCAGTAGAAGCAGTCATCAGCAGAGGAAAGGATGACGCGCATGTCTTCGTCAATACAGGCGGTAAGGCTGTCAAAACAAGCGTAGTCATTGGACAGATTGCTAGTGACAAGCTCGAGATCAAGAACGGACTAAAAGAAGGAGACCAACTGATCGTCAAAGGGGTGGACCGTTTGTTTGACGGTGATCCAATCGAGGCGGCAGGAGGTACACAACCGTGATCAAGTACATCGTTCAAAAGCGCAAAATCACGCTCCTGTTTTTCACCATGATTGTACTTGTAGGCTCCCTCAGCTTTTTTCAGCTGCCCAAGCAAGAGTCGCCAGATATCATTATTAACCTCGCGACGATCACGACGATTTACCCGGGAGCTTCGCCGGAAAAGGTCGAGCAGGCCGTTACGAAAAAGCTGGAAGAAAAAATCAATGAATTACAGGGACTCAATTATATTTCATCTTCGTCTTCCCTCGGGGTCTCTTTTATCATGGTGGAAACAAAGAGTGATGTAGACCCGAAGCAAAAATGGGATGAGCTGCGGAAGAAGGTAAAGGACGCAGAAGCGGATCTGCCAGCCGATGCGAAACAACCGATCATCAATGATGATTTGAACCGTACGTTTGTCCAATCGTTTGCGGTTACCGCTAACACTCGTGAGGAATTGTACAGCATGCGTACCATGCTGAAATCGTGGAAAGAACAACTGCGAACGATTCCAAACGTCGCGGATGTATTAGTGGAAGGTCTACCGGAGCAAGAAGTCCACATCGAGGTCGATACGCAAAAGCTGAGCCAGTACGGGATCACGTGGAGCCAGGTGTTGATGGCAGTCAAAAAGGAAAATGAAAAAATTCCGCTTGGCGACCTGACCACAGAAAAACGGACCTATCAGCTCAAGCTGGCGGAAAATACAGATGTCGAAGAACTGAACAAAGTCATTATCTCCCGTTCAAAAGAGGGCTTCCCGATTTATTTGAAGGACATCGGATCGGTCAAAATGGCGACGGAGACGGTTAAAACGACTTCGTATTTCAATGGAAAGCCTTCGATTACGATCAGTGTCAATGCAGAGACGGGCAGTGATGTGCCGTCCTTGCAGAAGCGTGTAGACGAGATGATGGTCACCTTGGATAAAACACTTCCAGCAGGGGCCGAGAGACACTCGATTTACAGTCAAAATGAACGCGTAGATGAGCTTTTTAGCGACCTTACCCGGGAAATGATGATTGCTATCGTCGCTGTTTTGGTGGTGTGTGCGCTTGGATTGAACCTGATCACATCGCTGGTAGTAGCGATGGCGATTCCGATTTCTTTGGCAGTGGGACTCATGTTCCTGCCTTCTCTGGGTATTTCACTCAACATGATCTCGATCGTTTCCTTGATTATTGTGCTTGGGATCTTGGTCGATGACGCCGTAGTAGTGAATGACAATATCGAGCGGAGACTGTCTGTCCTGGGCGAAAAACCAATGGCTGCGGCCGTTAATGGCGCCAAGGAAGTATCGATTTCGATCACGACCGCTACGTTGGCTACGATTGCGTCGTTTGCCCCGTTGATGTTTCTTAGCGGTAACGTCGGGCAGTTCATTCGTCCGGTTCCAGCTATTATTTCCATGACGATGCTGGCGTCGATGGTCATGTCGCTGACGATCATCCCGATCTTTCGCCAGTGGTATGAGCAACGGAGAAAAGCTGGCGTAGAGGGTTATCGCAAGCCTGCTGGACTGTTGGGGAAACAATTGCAGCAGCTGACCAAGTGGTATGCGAGTAAGCTCATGCCGAGAATTTTGAAGCGTCCGCTCTTGGCGGGAATGATTGGGGTATTGATCGGAACGGCGGCATATGGATTGATACCGCTCACTCCGGTGGAATTGTTCCCGAATGATGATCGCCCGCAGTTTCTCATCGATATTCGTCTCCCTGTGGGTAACAGTCTGGAGGCAACAGACCGAGTGGTACGTGGGACGGCGGATTGGGTTTTGAAGCAGCCAGGGATCGAGACAGTATCTGCGTACGCGGGTAACAGCGCTCCGAAAATGTTTGGGGGCGATACAGGTGCCGGAAGTGGCATTACCGTCGGCCAACTCGTCGTTCGCTATAATGAAAAAGAGACAAAACTCGAAAACATGCTGGAGCCGTGGACGGAGGAATTCAAAAAGCTGTATCCGGAAGCGAGTATCCTGCCGAAGCAGTTGGAGGCAGGTCCTCCGGTAGGCAAACCAGTCGTGATTCGTTTGTACGGAGAGGATATTGAGACACTGCGCTCTCTTTCCGCACAAGTAAAAGACAAGGTTGCCGGTTTAAAGGGAACGTACAACGTGCAAGACGATTTCGGGGTAGAACGCTACACCTTGGAATTTGTCGTCAATAAAGAATTAATGGAGCAAAAGCTCGTCAACTACACGGACTTGTCCACGACATTGCGTCTGGTGAGTGAAGGCATTACCGTCAGCGAGTTTGATACAGGCTCAGACCTGGTAGATATGAAGCTGTTCTTGCAAAAAGGCGAGGAAGACCCTGCCTTGCTGTTCCAACGACTCAGTATCGCAAATGCACGGGGTGAGCTGATTCCGTTGTCACAGCTCGCGGAAGTAAAACCGACCTTTAGCACACAGACGATCCCGCACCGTGATTTGTCGCGGAGCGTGACAGTTACCAGTGATTTGAAAGACCGAACTGCGACAGAAGTGATGGCAGAGATCAAGCCGATGCTCGATAGCATGTCCTTCCCAGAAGGATACCGCTATGAAATCGGTGGCGAGACTTCCGAGCAGACCGATATTTTTATCGACATGGGCAAACTCTCGATCCTTGTCGTATTCCTAATCCTGATTTTGATTGCGATGCAATTCTACTCCTTGACCATTCCTGTACTGGTTACGAGTACAATTTATCTCGCTGTAGCGGGTAGCTTGATTGGATTATTCGTAACGCAGACGCCGCTTGGCTTTATGACGATGATGGGAATTATTGCTTTGGCGGGTATCGTGGTGCGTAACGGGATCGTTTTGATCGAGTTCATCGAGGAGGCACGCCATACGGGCATGGAGCTCAAGCAAGCGGTTATTTCTGCGTGCGAGGCGCGACTGCGGCCGATTCTTTTGACCTCGCTTACAGCGATTGCAGGTATGATGCCGCTGGCCATTTCGGGTGACGTTTTGTTCAAACCACTTGCGGTCACCATTATTTCCGGTTTGGCGTTCTCGACGCTGTTGACCTTGATCGTCGTGCCATCCTTTTATACGGTACTGACGCAGCGCAAGATCAAAAAGCTGGCGAAAAAAGCCGCGAAGCGTCCGGATTTGTATGGGCCAGAGGCGGAGACATTATAACGCATTTCACAGCGACAAACTCTCTGATAGATTTTCTTCGGGAGTTTGTCGCTGTTTGTTTTAGTAAGCTTTTCTTGCTTTTCGCCAGCCGACGATCAAAAGAGCAAGAACCAGTATGAGAAAAACGAGTACACATAGAGCCCAGATCGACTGTAGCAGCATGCTTTGGTTGACCAGCCAGGGAATCTCCTCCAGAGGCATGTTTTTCATTTTGGGGAGAGAAGGAATGATCATCGCGTCTGCATAAATGTGCAGGACGATCGGAGAGAGCAATCCCCAGCGAAGTGCTGCCCATGCCCACAAAACACCAATGAGAAACGATTCGAAAAGAGCTCCTAGACCATGCCCAGGTATGTGGTAGTAGGCGAAAATCATCGAAGGAATGAGAAGATAGATCCACCTCGCAACAGCGGGTAGGTCCGCGCGGCTTCGATAGATGAGTGTTAGCGATAAAAGTGGGATACCGCGAAAGACAAGCTCCTCCCACAAAGGATTATGCCAAGTGGCAAACACAAGCAGGTTTGCTTTGCCAGCGATTTGCTGTGCGTCGATTTGCTGCGTGGTAGACCAACCGCTAATCGCTTGAAAGGCAACTCCGCCGGCTTTTGCCACTATGAGACCGACGAGGATGAAAAGAAATACTTGGCCCAATTTTTTCTTTTGTACGAGCCATAAGATTCCGCCAGTGTAAATCAGTGAATTCACACCAAAAATGAGCCAGCCGGGAAGCGGGACAGCGATCTTCCAATCCGTTTCTCGCAAAAAGCCTGATGAGAGAAATTGCCCCCAAGAGGCAATCAAGGGCAGAAAGAGTAGACTCATCAACAAAATGAGTAAAAGTGGGTTTTTGGTAACGTATCGAAATGTGTTTGTCCACATTCGTAAAAACCTCTCAATCACACGGGTTTTCCTATATAATCCTATATAGTAATTAACTGGTCTAAGTTAAAGCGGCATTCTTCAGATTTTTGTAAGAGTTTGATTGAGCAAGAAACGGTAGCAGACGTATGATATGATAGAATCAACATTCACTGTCACTAATAGAGAGAACGCAGTACAGGAAGGGAGTGTCCAGGATGCAACAGCCACAGCTTCTTCATGAAGAAAAGGTATTCAAAGACCCTGTCCACCGCTACGTCCACGTGCGTGACAAATTCATTTGGGATTTGATCAACTCGGCAGAATTCCAGCGTTTGCGCCGAGTCAGGCAACTGGGCACCAGTTTTTTTACCTTTCATGGTGGAGAGCATAGTCGTTTTAACCACTCGCTTGGTGTATATGAACTGATGCGCAGAATTTTGGAGACGTTCGAAGGGCGAATCCAGTTAACTTATGAAGAAAAGTTATTATGCCTATGTGCGGCTTTGCTCCACGATGTGGGACATGGTCCGTTTTCCCATTCGTTTGAAAAGGTGTTCAAGTACCACCACGAGGATTGGACGCGCGCCATTTTGCTCGGAGATACGCAAATCAACCGAATTCTTCGTCGTTTTGATGAGAGCTTCCCGAAGAAATTGGCAGAAGTGATTAATAAGACATATGACAACAAACTGATTGTCAGCCTGATCTCCAGCCAGCTCGATGCTGATCGGATGGATTACTTGCTGCGTGATGCCTACTATACAGGCGTCAATTACGGCAATTTTGAGATTGAGCGAATCTTGCGCGTCATGCGGCCGCAGGAGGATGGCATTGTCTTTAAGTTCAGCGGGATGCATGCCGTCGAGGACTACATCATGTCTCGCTATCAAATGTACTGGCAGGTCTATTTTCATCCCGTGACACGCAGTGCCGAAGTAATCTTGTGCAAAATTTTTCAACGGGCGAAGCTCTTGTTCTCCCAAGGCTATCCGTTCATGCAGGAGCCTGTCATGCTGCTTCCTTTCTTGCAGGAAAAGGTAGAGCTCGCTGACTATTTGGCGCTCGATGAGTCGATTATTCTTTTCTATATGCAGCTATGGCGCAGAGAGCAAGACCCGGTGTTGAAAGATTTGTGCGGCCGTTTTTTGGACAGGAATCTCTTTAAATACGTCGAATATAATCCGAGGGATTTTCGCTTGTTGTCTGAGCTCAAAGAACTATTTCAATCTGCCGGAATTGATCCGATGTATTATTTGGAGGTAGACACGACCTCCGATCTTCCGTATGATTTTTACCGTGCCGGAGAAGAAGAGGAGCGCATTCCGATTATGCTCCAAATGCCTTCAGGCGAACTGGTCGAGCTGTCACAGAAGTCAGAGATTGTACAGGCCATTAGCGGAAAGCGGCGTTTTGATTACAAGCTGTACTTTCCATTGGATAAAGTCATGGCTTTGCCGGGGGATCTCTCCCGTAAGATTCGAGAACGTCTGGGAGTGATGGAGGATGCTTAATCGTCACGCCAAGATCATACGCCTGATTGAGATAGTCGGCGAAGTGAGCGGGCGAAAAAAATTGCAAAAGATGGTGTACATAGGAAAACATCTGGAGATGGATTTCGATGAGCGCTACGAGTTTCACATGTACGGTCCATATTCGGAGGAACTGACGCTCAGAGTCGACGAGCTGTGCAACATGGGGCTTCTGGATGAGCAAATGGAGAGTAAAGGTGCCATTCATATGTATCGTTACTCCTTGAACGAAACCGGTCATGATTTTCTCAAGTTTCATGAGGTTGACTTCGGTAGTGGAGAACGTGCAATTTTGCGTATGAATGAGGAGAATTCCCGTTTTCTCGAGCTGGTTTCTACGATTCTGTATTTCAACCACCTATCGTATGAGGAAATGAAGGGCAAAATCTTTACGTTTAAGAGCAAGCAACGCTACACCGAAGAAGAGATTCAAAAAGGACAGGCGTTTATTGAAGAACTACGTGTGCTGATGAAGGAAGACGGCGGCACTGCACTTGAGCAATAGGGAACATCATACGAGGACAAGCACGGCGTACGAACTTGCAAGAGTTGTGGTACGTCTTTTTTTATCCATGTCAGCCAGTCCAATGGGGCTGGCTTTTTTTGTCTCAGATTGGAGCTGCATAATACGGGCATCGTTCTTTGACAAGTACATAGGTATGAAACATTTTGATTAGCGGAGGGAAGATGGACTTGAGTAGAATCAAGCAATGGTGGTTGTGGATCGCGCTCGGTGCCGTTATTTTTGCCGTCGGTATAAGTGCGTGGGGGATAGCCAGTGCGCATGAAGTAAGAGTGGTGTACGTCTATAGTGATAGCTGCGGATATTGTACGGAGTTTGGCCCGACCTTCGAGAGAGTCGTGAAGGCGTATCCACCGGAAATGATCCAACGACTGGATATCCATAAGCAGAAAGAGCTGGATGAAGCGTCGCGCCTCGGTGCAGAGGCAACCCCCACTGTTTTTGTCGTCGAAAAAGGTAAGGTGGTCGACAAGCTGGAAGGAGCCGTTCCCGAGAATATGTTGCGAAGTTTTTTGCAAAGGAACCTAGAACAGACTCTATCTAAAAATGGATAATATAGGTAAAATATCCGATAAAGAGGGGGTCATTCCATGAACAAACGTGCAATGTTGTCATACCTACTAGCATCTGTCCTTGCAATGGCAGGGTTTACTGGAGTTGCTGACAATCATATCGTACAAGCTGCTGCACCAGCGAAGGATTACAATTTACATTCAGCAAAGGCAGCAATTGAATTCGGTGTACAGAAGAAATACTTATGGCTGGATAGCAAGGGGAACTTTTATCCGAATAGTCAAATGACGCAAGGGCAGTTTATCGCGAGTTTAGTAGCCATTCGCGGTTTGAAGGAGGTAGCGGCCGTACAGCAGCTCCCAGCAGGGCATTGGGCAAAGACGAGCTATGAGAAGGCGCAGAAAGCGGGGATTTTGGCGGGGGTGAAGGTAGAGCCGAACAGACTGTTGACGAAGGAAGAGACGGCAGCGCTGGTGTATGCTGCATGGAAGCCGATTCGGGGTGAAAAGAATCCGAATTTAACTAATACCGGTGCGCTTATCACGTGGGGATGGATGAAGCCTGCGCCTAGTGGTCAGCCTAAATTTCGTGAGGATTTACCTGTGACGCGAGGGGAAGCGGCCGAGATTTTGCGTTATTTGTGGAAGGATAAGTGGCAGCTTGAGCAGGGGGCGAAGTATGCGGATGAGTTTCATAAGAGCTTGAAGGTTGTGAATGGGAAGATTAGTGGGAAGGTGCCAAAGGGTGATAGTAATTTTATGATAAAAGCAATGTTCATTACGAAAGAAAATGGTAGAGAAGGATTCCTAAATAACCAATCTTTTAACATTTCTTTAAGCAATGTAAGTTCTTTATCTTTTAGTGTAATAAATACAAATGATTCAACTGATGCAGGTATCTACTTGTATACAAAATTACCTAATTTAGAACAAAAGAATAACACCCGAAGATTTTATATAGAAAAGGGTGACGAGTAATTGAGAAAACAATTAACTAAGCACAGAAAATTATCTTTTTCTGTGCTTTCCTTTGTCCTTTTGTGTGGGTTAATTACACTACAGCCAAATTTTGTTGATGCTTCACCTAACTATCACGGTATTGCAGTTGCGACTGTAGATTCTAATAAAGAGCTTGCTCCAAAGGGGAGGTTCGATATCATTTCAATTGAAGAAATTGATGCACAGCTTGGTTCAACAGTTTCGCAAATTGAAATTGACAGAGTTATTGATAGTAATAGAGTGTTAGGTTTTGCTGACACACATAAAAAGGCAGACAGAGGATGGTACTATGTGGACGGAGATGAGGCTCCCTATTGGATCAGCAAGTTTGGCGGGAATCCCAACTACATACTTGGCGGATCTGCCAATGTTTATAGTAAATGGGTAACAGCTAATGAAGTTCCAGAATTCAAACCATACCAAGCCTACAACCTCGCAGAACTAGCCTCCGCCTCAGGCGGCGCAGGCTACACCAAAGGAGACAACCTCGTCCCCGACGGCAAAGGCGGCTACATCTCCGTAGGCCACTTCCGAACAACCCCACAACCCAGCGGCAGCGTAACCACCGCCAAAACCAAATACAATCTCAACGAAACAGTTGAGATCCATGCAAATGCCACGGACTTTTCTTACTATGACCGCGGCATTTTTGTATGGTCTTTAAATGTGATCAACAAGACAACAGGACGTGGATACAAAAGCATCTTATCTAATCAAAAATTCAACGATCCAAGCACGGCTATTCCCACGGTGAACGAGACAAGCAGTCCCCCAGGCTACAAGTGGACCTATACGAATACAGCATATAGACCTACGGAGCCGGGCGTCTATGAGGTATCGCTAACAGTCACTGACCTGCATCAAAGGAGCCGCCAAGGATCAAGCAGCATAAGCGTTTCCACACCGTACACAGCACAATTCACGGTAGGCGATGTAACTCCACCGGAAAAGCCAGACCCCGAAAAGCCAGACCCAGGTCCAGCATGTTCAATTGGGTCGACAAAAACCAAGCTGAACATTCAAGTCGTTGGCGATAAGGATATAAAAGACCACAATGCTGTTGCAAGCGGCGGTTCAGATATCCCTGTCGAAAAAAATGCCGAAATCACTCTTTATGCCAATAAACCTGGAAAATACACGATGAATGGTTATGACATGAAGCCTGGAGCGAATGGGAATCGGAAGGTCGCAACGGGAAGTGTGGGGAGTTCTGGCCGAGTGAAAGTCGTCTACATCAGTGAGGATGGAACGGAATGCTGGGAGAAATATTTGAGAGTCGAGTCGCCAGACGGCGAAGACTCATGCCCCATCGTTACACTTTCGGCATCTGCAGTGAGAAACGGTGAAACGATTGAGATTATGCCGTTCGACACGCTTACGTTCCGAGCCAAATACACAACCAAATACGGGGATAGCTCGGAAGCATCACTCAAGTGGGACGTAACCCTTCCAAACGGAAAGATCTATACCTTGCCGGTTCAGGAAAATGACAATGGCAGATGGGGACCCTATCCTTCCTCCAGTTTAAAGCTTCCGTACGAGAATGTTCATAACCCGTATCATTTTCAATTCGAGCGCGGAAAAACATACAAACTGAAGCTAAACTTTGATGGGACAAAGTGGAGGGAGCGACCTGAATGCAACTGGGAAATCACGATCGTCGTAAAAGATGCTTCCTGCACAATCGCTGATCAAAAAAAGGTGGCGTTTTTGGTGCATAGCGAACCACCTCTGCCATTTTCTCCTGAAGGGGAAAGCATGAATGGGTCAGTCAGCTCAGGCTTTACACTGAAAGACCCCGTATACATCAAGTACTTTACGGAGGCCGGAGATCAATACGATACCAATCTATCGTTTTCCTCGAAGGTATCTGGTACTTGGTATTGGAAGAACCCCGGAGGAAAAATAGCGTTAACCGACAAGCTTGCGGCGAACGAGCAATTCAGGCTCATGTTGCCGGCAAGCGTGGATGTTGGCGATGAAATCGTACTGCTGTTTGAGTCTGAGACGGACTGCACGGGTGAGGTACGATTTACTATTGAATCTGACCAAAAATGCTGGGATATTCTAGCGTCAGTAGAAATCGATAGAAACAACCAAAAGTGGAGCAAGGATATTCAACGTGGTGAAACAATTGAACTAACAGCAGATGAGATTCCGGACAAGTTTCGGTTTCGTATGTTTTTGTCGGATGATAGTCACTTTTCTATGAGATGGTTCGACCCAGCAATAGGCTCCTGGGAAAGAAAGCGAAACGGAAAAGCACTCGATAGCTCAAACAACTCCACAAATAGCCACTGGGTGTATTTCCCTAAGGATGAAAATGATCTTCTTTTAGAAGGGCTGTACAAGGTGCAATTTTATTCAACCCAGAGTGATGGGTGCGACGGTCATTTTTTTGTGCAAATCGGCAAAGGCTCTCCGAAACCGGATGGAGAGAATTTGCTTATTGTGAAATCGAGCTTTCAAATTGATCCGAAGAGCCCTCAAGCCGCAGGAACCGATGCGACAATTACATTCAACGTGAAGAATGCCGGGAAATTAACGCATGATACGAAATTGGCTGTTCGCTGGGCTAGCTCAGAAAAGGAAACCAGCTTGGACGTGGATGAATTCAAGCCGGGCGAGGTACGTAAGATCACGGTTCCGACGAAGTATCCGCAAAAATCCGAGGATTTCATCGCCCATATCAACCCTGCGAAATCTATGCCGGAGAATGAGACGATCTGGACGGACAATCGTGCGACTTGGCCAGTGAAGATTGTCGGTGGAGAAGTTCCCAATCCGCCTGGTGGTGGAGGTGATTTTGATGGCGGTGAAATTGGTTTGGAGATTTATGACAGTGATGGTCGACAGCTACAAAAACTGCCGCTACATGCAGATGGTGTGTGGGAACGTGAGCCTGCTACGATTCGCGTGGTCATTGATCAGACGAAAATAAACGAAGGCTTCCAAAAAACAGAGCAGGAACTCAATCAGAAGATAACGGAATTCAAAGCACAATTAGAGAGAGCAGTTAGCGGGGAAAATAGTAAAAACATAACCGTCACTGCGAATCCGGGGTGGATTTCAGATGCTAAGAGCATGGCAGTATATACACCGTCGCAGCTTGATTTGAAGCTGACAGGCCCTGGGGCACCGATGCAATGGCAGGTAAGCAGTGCATCTACAGGCACAGAGGTCGTGTATACAGGAACCACTGTCCCAACGCAGACGACTTGGCGCCAAGTCCTGCAATCGCAAAAGTACAAAGCGGAAATCAACGGCTTTGTCATCGTGATGGATTATCAAGTCGATTTTGAACTGTCCTACGAGAGCTGTGCTATGAACGAAGAAGATGAAGAGGTGTGCGAACCACAGAACATTTCCAAAACAATGGCAGGACGCTATACCATTACGGTAAAAGGGGGAGAGCGTTCCTTTGAAGTGTTTGAACCGAATGCAACAGGCTCGATTCTCCATACAGACGAATGGGCAGCGTACCATGCCAGAGATCGATATCCAAACAGCCAGCCCAACGATTACTACGCGGGGGAGCGCATCTTGACACAAGTGGAGCTGCAGGAACGACACCGCCATCCCGTGAGCAACCAGTTTCCTGTAATGACATCTGCACGGGCGTGGATTTCAGAAACTGGCTTACGCCAAACGCCGTTACAATCGTTGTTAACCTTGCAACAAGCGACTCCCCAGCTATGGAGAGGACCTTCCTATTCTGCTTCCAAGCTAGGAACTCGTGAAGTGGGCGTAGATACGCCTTTGATGGGGGATAAACAACATGGCTTCCAAAAAGATGCAAGCTACGTTGTCTATTACTCTGTTTCCTTTCGTTTTGACGTGAATAAAGGCTTTCCCTATCAAAAGAAAGCTTCCGGGCAAGGGCACGAGCTAAAAGATTATCATTTACCCTTCCGTATTATTGCAAATGCATGGGAACGACAAGGAATCCGCAACCATACGACTCAGTAAAAATATTTGCACCCCCTCTCTGTCTTTTTCTACTGTAAAGCTAGAAAAAGGATGAGGGGGATTTTTGTGAGAACAATCACGCGGCGCTTGCTATGTGCACTTCTCCTATTCGCATTATGCTTGGGAAATACAGTGGAGCAGGGCTGGGCAAATGAACGGGAGATATTCGTAGAGGAGGCGTGGGCATGGCTCGAAGAGGGAGAGGTGCGCTTTCAGGCACAATTATCGGATACTCCGGATAAAGTCGAGCTGTCTTTCAATCAGGACAGAGACAGCATAACCCGTTCTTTTCACGAGGAGTCTCAGATTTCCCTTGCAGTAATGCCGATGGATGATAGTCCTATCCAGATAACTATGTTCATAGATGATTCAGAGGAGCCATTAAGTAGCTGGGAGCTAGCGTTGCCTGAACATATAGAGCTGACGGAAGAGAAAATAAAAAGCAAAAAGGCACCTTGGGACGAAATGGCTCCCGATCAGGAAGAAGCATTAGAGTTGATCGAAATAGAGATCGAAGACCAATACGAAGCCCCGCCAGAAGAGGCAGAACAAGAACAGGTGCAGGATACCACCGATGAAGAGCTTTCGCGGCTGGCAGAGGAATTTTATGCGCATTATTCAGGCGAGAATAAGCCAGAAGAAGCAGAATTGCGCAGTAGAGAAGCTCGCTTTGAGGTAGAACCGAATGATACGTTGGGCAGCAAATCGGACTGGCTATTTGATGGAAAGGATAGTCATGGGAAGATTAGCAGCAAAGATGATGTTGATTTTTGGAAAATCAGAGGAACAACAAATGGGCAGATGAGTATATCCCTTAGAGATATTCAGGCAAATGAGGACTACGATTTGTATGTGTATGATGAGGAGGAGCGGGAGCTTGCCCGTTCTGATCAGCATGGAAATGAGCCTGAGTTAATCGAGGGACTGGCACTGGAAAAAGACAAATGGTATTACATCAAGGTCGTTGGAAAGCAGGGCTCGTTTTCAAAAGATTACTACTACCGTTTGCGAGCCGATTTTCTTGTGGATCAAGGAGGGGGCAAGGCAGATGGATACGAGCCGAATAACACAATGGAAGAGGCCTACGAGCTTGATGCGTATAACCGAAATATCGTAGGAAATCTTCATTCAAAGACGGATGTGGATTTTTATAGCTTATCCTTTAAGCTCTCCTCTACTGTGGAGGTCTCCCTCAAGGATATCCCTACTGGAATGGATATGGATGTATTTCTGCTCGACGAGGCAGGAAAAGTAGTCGCCAAATCCGAGAAAGCGAAGAACTCGGATGAGCATATTATTTTCAATGCCTATCCTGGAACCTACAAAGTCAAGGTAATGGCCAGTAAACGCTCGGGATTTACCGCGAATTCCTACAGTCTTTATATAGGTGACAGAACGATCCCGGTCATCTTAATCCCGGGAGTGGGTGGATCGCGACTCGAAGTAGAGGAGAATGGAAAGAGATCGGAAATCTGGTTGGGACTTGGCGATAGTCTCATTGGTATTAATGATCCCAAACACCGCAGGCTACTCTCCCTGGAGCCGATCAAACCAAATAGTGTAGAAGTACAGCCAGTCGTTCGTGATGCGACGATCCACCCGGAGAAAGACGATTTTTACGCGATCGAATATCTTTCCTATGCGCCATTTTTAAAAGAACTTACCGAACAGTATTACAGCATGGTGAAGGAACTGGAGAAGGCAGGGTACAAAAAGCATCGCAGCTTATTTGCACTGCCGTACGATTGGCGATACAGCAGCACCAAAAATGCCCAACTTCTAAAAGAAGAAATCGATGCTGCACTGAAGGCAAGTGGAGCAAATCAGGTACATTTGGTGGCACATAGCATGGGTGGGCTCTTGGTAAAAGAAACACTCTTATCCAATGTGTCCTACCAGCGCAAAGTGAATCGTGTCGTGTATATGGGCACACCCTTCCTTGGCTCTCCACGGGCCTATCAGGCTCTTAAGCACGGATACAATTTTTCGATCCCTTGGCTGGATGAGGAAACAGGGAAAGTGATTTCCTCTTATGCACCTGCCGTTTACGAGCTGTTACCCTCCAAAAAATACTTTGAAACGGTTGGCTTCCTGAAAAAGAGTAACATCCAGTACTACACCTACGATGAATTTTTAAAAGACAAAAATATTCGCCTCGACTATGCGCCGCTCGTCAGACATGGCGGCAAGATGCATGAAAAGTGGGATAACAAAACGATCAATGTTCCACAGTATTCCATCGTGGGTACAGGCCAAGTAACACTACTCGGTTACTTTTATGATTCGTTTTATAACGAATGGTCCCCGATTCTCGATCCTGGCGTTGGGGACGGTACCGTTCCGTATATGAGTGCCAATTACGCCCAAAAGGATATGAAAAAACGTTACTACGTGAAAGGTGAACACGCCAAGCTGCCGACCATACCGGAAGTCATCGACCAAGTAACGCGGCTGCTACAGGGAGATGAGGAATCACAACCAGGATTGCGCAATGCCCCGGATCAAAATGCTGACTACCTGTACTACATCATTGCACAAGATGACAAAAGCTTTCCTGAAGTGACGATACACAAATCGGGCCAGAACTTTACGCTCGATGCCAATAAAAAAGAAGTACGGGAAGATCTGTCTATTGAATACCACGATCGCATCGTTGTCATCCATGTTCGAGATGGTGAAGACCTGGAATTCCAGCCGCCTGTAGTTGTAGAGGGAGAGGAGCCAGCGCGCTTTCTGATCAAACGTTTCTCTTCAGATGATTCGGAGCGTTACAAAGAAACAGGCAGACGTTACGTACTCGATGAACGTGGACTGGCAGAGGTAGAAGAATCTACGGATTCTCATGATGAGTAGCCATCAAAAGCAAAGGGAGTAAGACAATGGATGATAATTGGTTTGTCTGGTTCATACTCGGTCCTTTCATTTTCTCATTGATGTTTGCGGGACCTTTGATCGGTTTGCTCATCGCCGCTTTCATTCGCTTCACGCTAGGCTTTCGAGGCTGGTTGATCTTTCTAAGTGTCCTTTTTATCAGCTTCGTGTACTACCTGTTTATTGTTCCCTCTGACACGATGCTAGGTGAACTGTTAGTCATGAAAGCTGCCATGGCTGTCAACACAGCAGTCGTAACGATCCTGATCGTATGGGGAGTCGAAAAAGCCATCCGGTTCGTAAACAAAAAACGAAACAGCCAAAAGTCCATGGATAAATAACTGGGCACATAGGCAAATTGCGTCACTGCACGTATTTCGAGTAGAATAAAAGGAAGGAGAATGATTGCTGGAGGTTATGTAAATGGATATTTTTGATAATAAAAAAGGCGGCTTTACCATCATGAGTGGAAAAACCGATGTACACGGAGGGTTTGGTCAAGGTGTACTCGACCTGAATGCTGTGTCCTCGGTCATTATCGATGGGGACGAAGCGTACATTGACATGGGTGCTTTGCATGCCAAGAGTGCAGTTGAAAAGGGCATCAAATGGACGATGAATAAAGAAGAAGTACCAAATGGAAAGCCTTATTGGCTCGTTTGGGTAACAGTCGATCGCAATGAAGTTGGTCCTTACTATGCAGGGGCAACTGCGTGCTACATGGAAATCGATCGGGAAGCGCGTCGGGGATATAAAATTTTGGCAGATCACGTGAATCGCATGGATTACTCCATGAAGAGACGTATTATGCTGTCTGATTTGTCCGAGAAGGAAAAAGCCGCTCTGAAAAAGCTTTTGATTGATAATAACGCGGACATGTTTGAGAACTCCACCGAGGAATTGAAGCAAAATTTGTCCTAAAGTTGGAAATCGTGAACGGTCTGTGAACAAATCGTGAAATCAATTGTTCACACAATTGAAGTCAGGTAAACTTATTTCCATATCTGTGTATATGTACACTAGGTCAACAAACAGGGAGAGAGCCGTCACTCTTTCCCTGTTTGTGTATACATTTTCTTTTATTGATCATAGTTTTTGGGATATCGCGGAACACTAATGAGGATTGAACCAAACTGTTTGACGGAAGGGGCGGTACCCATTGGGAGAAGATCTCCGTGGTAATGAACAATCGCATGATCATTTTGTGAAGCACGGTGGCGTCCATTTCCGCACACACGTGACTCCGACCGAGATAAACAACTTTGTACGCAAGCTCCCTGCTGGAAAAAGGGACAGCTTGTTTGAAGTATTGGAACAGCTTGATAGTGCCGGTCTGATTACGATCGTCAACGACCATGTTTTTGCCGATGGAGATGGAGTCGTGGGCGGCGGGGACAATCAGAGCACGCAAGGTTAATAGGCATACGAAAAAGGACGTACTCGCTGAAGAGAAACGTCCTTTTTTCTTTAGTTATTCGGTTTCCACCAACTGCCCATGCGCTGCCAGAAGGTTGAAGAATCTGGCGGCTTCAAAGGTGTCGGTGTCTCATTCGCCGGGATGTGATCCGTGCAGTAATCTTGTGGTTCTGTGCCACTGGCGAAATAAAAGAGCTGTGGATTCGGACAATGCTCGGTCGCCAATTTTCCAGAAGCAGGATCAATATAGACAGAAACAACACCAGCTGGCATGTCAAAGAGTGCTGGGGGCTGACCTTTGAGCGCACTTTCCATGAACTGGGCCCAGATTTTTTTGGACAGATAGCCTTCCTTTACATCATCGACCTTTTGATTTTTGTCGTAACCTATCCATACGGTCGAAACCAGCTGCGGAGTGAATCCACTCAGCCAAGCGTCATAGTCCGTTGATCCTGTTTTCCCTGCTACAGGTCGGTTCATTTCACCCGCAACGCGATATCCCGTACCGCCTTGTTCGAATACGCTTTGCATCATATTCACCAAGAGAGCAGACGCAACAGGATCAGCTACCTGTGTTTTCTCTGGCTTTTCCTCGGCTAAAATATTGCCCTCGCTGTCCTCGATGGAGGTGATGGCAATGGGCTTCACTGCTTGTCCCTTGTTGACGATTGCTACATAAGCTGCGTTTAACTCTAAGGGAGAGACAGGTGAAGTTCCTAATGCCAGAGAGGGAACTGCTTGCATCGAGCTGGTAATACCTAATTGCTTTGCCTGATCAACCACTTTTTGCGGCCCGAGAAAATCAATGGTCTTAACAGCATAAATGTTGTCGGAGGTTTTGATCGCTTCGCGCATGTTGATCAGTGCGTTTGCATATTTCCCACCAAAATTGCCGGGAATGTACTGTTTATTGTTATCGTAGGTAAAAACAGTTGGTTCGCTTTTCATCAAAGTGAGCGGTGTATAGCCGTTTTGCAAGGCGGACAAATACATGATCGGCTTGAAAGAGGAACCGGGTTGCCGCTTGCCCAGCACGCGATTGTACTGGCTCACCTTGTAATCGCGACCTCCTACCATCGCTTTAATATAGCCGGTAGAAGGGTCCATGGCGACGAGGGCTGCTTGCAAATTCGGATTATTCTTCGGCAAGACGGAGGCAACAATATCCTCGGCCTTTTTTTGTATAACGGGGTCAAGGGTCGTGTGGATTTTCAGACCGCCATGGATAAATTTTTCTTCATCAATCCCATATTTGTTTTTTACCAAATTGGCGATGTAATCGCGGAAATACGGAGCTGGCTCGGTTACATTCTCGTTTGTTCGCTGCTTCAGCTTGAGTGGTTCCGCGTAGGCTTGCTCTACTTCCTTCGATGACAGTAGGTTGTCACGCTCCATGGCATTCAAAATAAGCTTTTGTCTGGCTTTGGCGCGTTCTAAATCGACAAATGGTGAAAAATAAGTAGGACCCTTAGGGATGCCTGCCAGCATGGCGCTTTCCGCAACGGTCAAATCTTTAGCGTCTTTGCCGAAATAAGTTTGGGCAGCAGCTTGTACGCCATAGGCTGAATGCCCGTAATAAATCTGATTGACGTACATCTCTAAAATTTCATCCTTGCTGTAATTCAGTTCAAGCTGAATCGAAAGCAGGGCTTCTTTGATTTTCCGCTCCCACGTCTTGTCCAAACTGAGGTACAAATTTCTTGCCAATTGTTGGGTGATGGTGCTGGCACCCTGACGCTTGTCCATGTTAATGACATCGACATAAGCGGCCATGGCCAATCGCTTCCAATCAAAGCCGAAATGTTCGCGGAACGAACGATCCTCGATCGCGATGGTCGCATCAAGCAATGCTGGTGAAATCTCTGCAAGTGGCACAGAAATCCGGTTCTCGCCACGGTGCATCGTATCCAAAACCTCTCCATTGGAAGCGTAAATTGTCGTGGTTTGCTTCACGAACGTTTCTGGGAGTGGTTGTGAGCGTAAGTACAAAATGAGTAGCAAAATGGCAAAAGAGAAACATAATAGGCTGAGAATGGTAAATTTTAAGAATTTCTTAGCCCAACGCAAATAGCGCAGCAATGGGGCTTCGCGAATGACTTCCATGTGTGCCTCTCCTCCTTTCTGCGGTTGAATCAATAAAATAGGACATACTACGTTACTAGTAGTATGTGTCTCTTGCAAGCTGGTTAAACTTTCCTCGTCAGAAAAATATCTTGCAATTTGGAAGACAGCTACTATAATTTTCTTGTTATATTGTATTTTCATGCGGTTAATTGAAGGAGGTTACATAGCCATGAATATGGAATTGTGGTACACCGAAAAACAGACGGAAAATCACGGGATAACAACGAAAATTACAGAAACCCTATACAGTGAGAAATCCGAGTTTCAACAAATCGACGTAATTAATACGAAGCAGTTCGGTCGCATGTTAGTGCTCGACGGCATGGTTATGACTACCGATGTCGATGAGTTTGTCTACCATGAAATGATTTCTCATATCGCGTTGAATACGCATCCAAACCCGAAAAAGGTTCTGGTTGTAGGCGGCGGCGATGGCGGTGCTATTCGTGAAATCGTAAAGCACGCGTCAGTAGAAAAAGCAGTTCTGGCTGAAATCGACGGTGGCGTCATTGAATCTTGCAAAAAATATTTCCCTGAGATTGCGAGTGCATTGACAGGTAATCCGCGTGTAGATGTACAAGTTATCGATGGTATTAAACATATCCATGACCACAAAGGTGAGTACGATGTGATCATGGTAGACTCTACAGAGCCAGTTGGCCCAGCTGTAGGTCTGTTCGAAAAAGGTTTCTACCAAGGCATTCACGATGCTTTGAAACCAGACGGTATCATGGTTGCTCAAACCGAATCTCCTTGGTTCAATCGTGAACTGATCAAGCGCGTGTTCAAAGACCTGAAATCGATCTTCCCGGTTACTCGTCTCTACACTTGCAGCATCCCTACTTATCCATCCGGACTGTGGAGCTTCACCATCGCTTCCAAGCAACATGATCCGTTGGAAGTAGATCCAGCGAAAATCAAAGATTTGGGCACCAAATACTACAATGCGGAAGTTCACCACGCTGCTTTCAAACTGCCTAACTTTGTGGCTGAGCTGACCCGCGACTAATCGGGGGAGAACAACAACTATGCGTTTTGACGAAGCATACTCTGGAAATGTTTTTATCCGTAGTCACGGGAATTATGAAGAAAGCCAAGCGGTTATTTACGGAATGCCGATGGACTGGACAGTGAGCTTCCGTCCAGGCTCTCGTTTTGGCCCTTCCCGTATTCGTGAGGTTTCCATCGGTCTGGAAGAGTACAGCCCGTACTTGGACAGGCTGTTGGAAGATATCAAATACTTTGATGCTGGCGATATTCCACTTCCTTTTGGAAACGTGGAAGGTAGTCTGGATGCGATCCGTACATTCGTGGCAAAAGTATTGGAAGATGGCAAATTCCCATTGGGTCTGGGCGGAGAGCACTTGGTTTCCTGGCCAGTATTCCAAGCCGTTTATGAAAAGTACAAAGACATGGTCGTGTTCCACTTTGACGCGCATACCGACCTGCGCGACAACTACGAGGGATACGAATACTCCCACTCCACCCCGATCAAAAAGGTATGCAACCTGATTGGCGGTAAAAATGTATACTCTTTCGGAATCCGCAGCGGGATGAAGGATGAGTTTGAGTGGGCAAAAGAAAACATGCATTTGTACAAATACGATGTACTGGAGCCAGTGAAGCAAGTGCTGCCTACCATCGGCAACCGTCCGATCTACCTGTCGATTGACATCGATGTATTGGACCCTGCGCACGCTCCAGGAACAGGTACAACAGAAGCAGGCGGCATCACGTCTCGTGAGTTGCTCGATACCATTCACTTCATGGCAAACAACGGTGCGAATGTCATCGGTTGTGACCTGGTGGAGGTTGCTCCTGTGTATGACCACAGTGAAATGACGCAAATCGCGGCATCCAAAATTGTTCGTGAGCTGCTCTTGAGCTTTGTAAAATAAGATATCCACTGAAAAAGCCTCCGGTTTTGTATAAGAACCGGGGGCTTTTTCTATTGGAGGTAGACGTTCAAATATATTAATAAACATTTTTATTTACAAAGTATAGAATTGTCAGTACAATCATAATAGTGAGATGATTGATGAGTAAACGGAGGTTTTCTTACAAAGGGGTTGTCTGTATGAGAGAAGTATTTGCCTACGCACCATTTCGAAAGCTGTTCTTTTCCAATCTTTTCTCCGGTTTTGGGCAAGGCATGACGATGATCGGCATTGCTTGGTTCCTCGTGGAAACGACGGGCTCCGCTCAGTTGCTAGGCTCCACCATGTTTACTTCAGCGGTACTGATGTTTTTCATCGGTCCGTATATTGGTACACTCATCGATCGTTATTCCCGCAAAAAAATGCTACTGGTAGAAAACTTGATCGGATTTGGCGTACTTGGCATGCTTGCGATCTGGGGCTTTTTCGGAGAGTACACCGAGTGGATGCTGATCGTTATCTATTTGACGACGACCTTTATGTACCAGATTCATTATCCGACGCAGTCCGCACTAGTTCAGGAGACGTTCGAGCCCAAGCATTACAACAGCATCAACAGTCTGCTCGAAATCGAAGGACAAACGGCATCTGTTCTTGCTGGCGCATTTGCAGGGATTTTGCTTAGTTCCTACGGGCTGCATGTGGTCATTATTTTTAATGCCATTACGTACTTGTTCGCTTTTGCCTTGCTGACTACCATGACGTATACATTCACGCTGGAAAAAGAAGCGAAGCAAAACCAGGGTGTCGCCTGGACGGGGCAGCTGATGGAAAGCTGGCGGTACATTCGGCAAAAGAAAGGCTTCCTCCTGTTTGGTATATCGGCACTCATGCCCTTCATTGCTGTTATGGCTACGAACTTATTGAAGCCTGTCTACATAAGCCAAACGTTGCAGGCGGGTGTCTCGGTTTATTCGCTAGGCGAGGTCACGTATGCGCTGGGTGCGGTAGCAGCAGGTGTGCTCGTTGCTGTCGTTGTTCGCAAGATGGGGCAACTGGCAGCCATGATCGGCAATACTATATTGTTCGCGATTGCCATTGTCGTCATGATTGCTTTGCCGTATGGCTGGGCGCTGATTGCGGCGTACACGTTTTACGGGTGGAGTAATGCTTCTGTCCGCTTGATTCGGCAATCGCTCTATATGACAGTTGTGCCAAAGCATCAGATGGGGCGGGTGATGAGCTTTTTCAACTCTATCGGCATGATGATGCGTTTGGTTCTTATCGGTTTATTTACGTCTATGATCGATTATACGGGGGCAGGAGTCGGGTACTTGGTGTTGGCAGGTCTGCTGTTGCTTGCGGCGATCGGGATTGCTGCTACCATGAGATACCTGCTGGCGGATGCCAAAGCAGAGGCGGCGGTTGCCACACAAGAGTGATGAAGGGTAGAATGTAGGGATAAATGGGAAGCGAAAGAAAGTGGAGTGTGGAAGCAGCATGCAAGACATACAAGTGAAATTGACGGCACGGCATCATGTCGAAGGCAACTGGGAAGAAACGACCCACAGCTATGAAGGCAAGCGCGTGCAAAAAGCATCCGCGTGGTACTTGACCTACAAAGAGCAGATGGAAGGCGTAGGCGAAGTAAGCACGACACTGAAGCTGACAGATACGTCCATTACGCTGGTTCGTCAGGGTGGTGTATCAACCAGACAGCAATTCGAAAAAGGAGCCAGCACCCATTCTACCTATCAAAGTCCCTATGGCCCGTTTGCGATGGAGACGCATACGAACAAGCTGCGAATCCGCTACGAAGAAGAGGTTCCTGTACAGGTAGAAATCGCGTATCAGCTGTGGATGAATGAGCAGTACGCTGGTGAGCATGAGCTGAAAATAGTGCTAGGAAAATAAGCCGCCCTTTGCAAGGGCGGTTTTTTGCACGTACAATAGGAGTACTTGCGGCTGGATGTGAAAGGGGGATACAGCATGTTTGTACTCGTAAATGGACTAATAGCCGGTCTGGGTCTTGCTGCTTTTTTGGCGCTTGGAGATGGTTTGTTTGATACCAATACCTTTCCCGTTTTAATTGATGTCAGCTATGTACCGGGCATGGAAAACCTGCCCTCTATTGTAGAACTCTTGATACACTTGTTGATCAGTGTGATCGTAGCCTTTTTTCTCATGCATTTTTATCCGCGGGAACGAAAAGCCCAATCGGTACGATACTTGCTGTACTGGATGCTCGGTTTCTCTGTCGCGTTTTTCCCATTTAGCCTGTTGAGTCAATCCGCGATGAGTTTGACAGCGTTTCTCATCTGGGTATTGGGACATTTACTGTATACCGGAATGCTTGCCATTCAGGTGGGACGTAATCGATAATATCGTAAAAGTGCCGAATATTCGGCGAAGTGATGATTTTTTGGCAGCATGGATGGAAGGAAGGAGTGAAAGCGAGGATGCCGTTGTCAGATACGGTAGAAATGTTGCAGGCAATCTTGGGTGCAATCGATGAAGGAATTCACGTTGTAGACGCAAATGGCATTACCATTTTTTACAACCACGTCGCAGCCAAGCTCGATGGGCTGACCTCAGAAGAGGTATTGGGGAAGCCGTTGTTGGAAGTCTTTCCTTCGCTTGATCGACAGTCGAGTACCCTGCTTCGTGTCATCGATAGTGGCGAATCAATCTACAACCAGACACAGACATATAAGAACTGGAAGGGAATGCGTGTGGAGACCATCAACACGACACTTCCGGTGAGAGTAGGCAAACGGTTAGTCGGTGCAGTCGAGGTGGCGAAGGATATCGGCAAGCTAAAGGAACTATCGGAGCGCTTGGTCGATCTTCAGGCCAAGATTAGTAAGCCGAAACGAACAAAACGCACGGTAGATGAGACGACTTTCCATTTCGAAGACATTTTGACGATGAGTGAAAAAATGAAGCGCCTCAAAGAACGCGCTCGAAAAACTGCCCGGACAACCTCTCCCGTGTTGATATACGGCGAGACTGGGACGGGAAAAGAATTGTTTGTCCAATCTATCCATCAGGCTTCCATACGCAGCAGCAAGCCATTCATCGCACAAAACTGTGCCGCGCTGCCAGCCTCGCTGCTCGAAAGCTTGCTCTTTGGCACGACAAAAGGGAGCTTCACGGGAGCAGATGATCGACCAGGGTTATTCGAGCTGGCGGATGGTGGTACTTTATTTCTCGATGAACTGAACAGTATGCCGCTCGATTTGCAGGCAAAGCTGCTGCGAGTCCTCCAGGACGGTCAGATCAGACGAATCGGCGGGAGCCAATCGACCAAAGTGGACGTACGGGTAATCGCCGCAGTCAACGAAGCACCACAGTCACTCGTGGAGCGGGGAGTCATGCGAACGGACCTGTACTACCGGATCAACGTCGTCTCTTTTGAATTGCCGCCGCTGCGTGAGCGCAGAGAAGACGTGGATATGCTGATTGATCATTTCTTGCAAAAATTCAATCGGATTTTCGATATGAATGTGCGTGGAATCAGCAGTGAAGTAGCGCGTTTGTTTGCTGCGTATGATTGGCCGGGGAACGTACGTGAACTGGAACATGTCATCGAAGCAGCCATGAACATGGTGGAGTCTGACATCATTTTGTTGGATCATCTTCCGGCTCATTTGCTGGAACGCTCGCAGTCAGAGAAAATAGAAGCGCCTATCTCTCCGCAATTCCTATCAAAGGAAGGCTGTACGTTGCCCGAGATTTTACGTGAGGTGGAGGAAAAGGTGATCAAAGATGCGATGCAGCAAACGGAAGGCAATGTCCTTCGTGCCGCCAAGCTCTTGGGCATCCCAAGACAGACGCTGCAATATAAGCTCTCTCAGCGGATGGTCCCTCCCTGTTGAGTGCCGAAAATTCGGCAGACTCACATAAGCGCAAATCAGGATGAAACGCTCACAAAACGCTCTATTCCTTATTTTCTAAATCTTTTGATTTGTTGGCATGGCACTTGCATCTCTTGTTGGTTGAGTGAAACGAATGGGTTCACCATAAGACGAGAGGAGACGGGATGCACATGACAGTAGCGACAAAACGCGATTGGCGTTCGATAGAACTTTGGAAGGATGTCACGGACGAGCAATGGAATGACTGGATGTGGCAGCTTACACACACCATCAAGACGGTCGATGATTTGAAGCAGGTAATCAACCTGACACCGGAAGAGGAAGAGGGCGTACGTATTTCTACGCAAACCATTCCACTCAACATCACACCGTACTATGCTCATCTGATGGATCCAGATGATCCAAGCGATCCGGTTCGCATGCAGTCTGTACCTTTGTCCTCTGAGATGGTTCGTACGAAATACGACATGGAAGACCCACTCCACGAGGACACCGATTCTCCCGTACCTGGTCTGACGCATCGTTATCCAGATCGCGTGCTTTTCCTGGTAACAAACCAATGCTCCATGTATTGCCGTTACTGTACGCGCCGCCGCTTTTCCGGACAGATTGGCATGGGCGTGCCTAAGAAACAGTTAGATGCCTGTATCGATTACATCCGTAGCAGACCAGAAGTCCGCGATGTACTGCTCTCCGGTGGAGACGGTCTGTTGATCAACGACCGCGTATTGGAATACATCATTAGCAGCCTGCGCGACATCCCGCATGTTGAAATTATTCGAATCGGTACGCGTGCACCAGTTGTATTCCCGCAGCGCATTACCGAAAACCTGTGCAATATCCTGAAAAAATACCATCCAGTCTGGCTCAATACACACTTTAACCATCCGAAAGAAATTACGCCAGAAGCGAAGCTGGCTTGCGAAATGCTCGCCAACGCTGGTGTTCCGCTCGGCAATCAGGCAGTTATTTTAGCTGGCATTAACGATTGTGCGAATACGATGAAAAAGCTGGTGCAGGACCTGGTCAAAATCCGTGTCCGCCCGTATTACATCTATCAATGCGACCTGTCAGAAGGAATCGGACACTTCCGCGCGCCTGTTAGCAAAGGTATCGAAATCATTGAGCACCTGCGCGGCCATACTTCTGGCTATGCAGTTCCGACCTTTGTAGTAGACGCTCCACACGGCGGAGGCAAAATTCCTGTAAGCCCGAATTACATCATTTCGCAAGCATCTGATAAAGTCGTCCTGCGCAACTTTGAAGGTGTGATCACCTCCTACCCAGAGCCGAAGCAATACCATGAGCATGATGAAGACAACTGCGAATACTGCATTGCTGCAAAAGGCAAAGCAGTTGGTATCGCAGCACTCATGCAAGACGAGGTAGACAATCTGGAGCCGACTGATCTCCCGCGCAACAAGCGCATCAAGGCCACCAAGGTCAAATCACTCGCAGATGTGCGGTCGGAGCAAAAGACCAAAAAAGAACAGCCTACTGCCGAGACGAAGGAAGCCTCGGGAAAATAAGCAGGATCAACAGCTACCCGTATGAAGGTAGCTGTTTCTTTTTTCGTAAGAATATTTCCAACTCTTCGAAGAGGATGGATGATTCGCAACTTGTGTGATAAGATCGAGTTGTACCCATTATGAGCGGTCGCTCAGTATCGTTTCATTTTTCGAAAAAAATAAACAAACTGACTGAATACTCATTCATTTATTTCCATGATTCTGATAAGATAGAAAAAAACGATTTTCACGTCCAAAGACAAACTAGCACTAGAGGGGAGTAGAAATCATGCTGGCACTCATTAATTTGATCGCCTTTTTCCTAGTTCTCGCTTACGGGCTGTATTTAGCTGGGCATGTCGTATACAGCAGATACTTGTTCATCAAGCTGGGGAAAAAGCCAGATGTGAAAAATGACTTTGGGGCACGCATCAATCTGATGCTGGACAACGTCATTTTCCACAAGAAGCTGCTGAAGGACAAAAAGAGCGGCGTTATGCACGTCGTCATGTTTTACGGCTTTATCACTCTGCAATTCGGAGCCATCGAGCTTGTTATCAAAGGGCTTTCGAAAGGCTACGAGCTCCCTTTTGGTAGCGCTCACAAATACTTCTCTGTCATGCAGGAGATCACCACGTTTCTCATTTTGGCAGCGGTCGGCTACGCTTTCTACCGTCGCTATATCGAAAAGCTCAAGCGTCTGAAGCGCGGCTTCAAATCAGGACTCGTCCTCTTGCTGATCTCCTCTCTGATGGCGACCGTGTTGCTCTCGCTCGCTTTTGAACAAATTTGGCTCGGACACGAACCGTCCGGCTTTGCTCCGATCTCATCTGTTTTCGCGATTGTATTCTCCGCGATTGGGGTAGGGACAACAGGTGCAGCGGTAGGCTTTTACGTTTTCTGGTGGCTGCATCTGATCATCTTGCTCAGCTTCGCGGTGTATGTGCCGCAGTCCAAGCACGCGCACTTGCTGTTTGCACCCGTTAACGTATGGTTCAAGAAGCTGGACCCACCAGGCAAGCTGACCAGCATCAACTTCGAGGACGAGACGCAGGAAGTATTCGGTGTCGGCAAGATTGAGGATTTTACACAAACACAGCTGATCGACCTGTACGCTTGTGTAGAGTGTGGCCGCTGTACGAATATGTGCCCAGCCTCGGGAACGGGAAAAATGCTCTCCCCGATGGATCTGATTACGAAAATGCGCGACCATTTGACCGAAAAAGGTGCGTCGGTGACATCACGTACACCTTGGATGCCGAACTTCGCCTTTTCGCAGACGACTGCCAACCAGATTGCGATCCAAGCATCTGAAGTAGCGGCGACGGCGGAAGGAGCAACTGCGGTCTATGAGAAAAGCTTGATCGGCGATGTCATTACCGAGCAGGAGCTGTGGGCTTGTACGACCTGTCGTAACTGCGAAGATCAATGCCCGGTAATGAACGAGCACGTAGATAAAATCATCGACATGCGCCGCTATTTGGTTATGACAGAAGGCAGCATGCCAGCTGAAGCGCAGCGTGCGTTGAACAATATTGAACGTCAGGGCAACCCGTGGGGAATCAACCGTAAAGACCGGACGAAGTGGATTGAAGGTCTGAATGGCGAGTACGAGGTGCCGACGGTCAAGCAGGTCGAGGAGTTTGAGTACTTGTTCTGGGTAGGCTCGATGGGATCGTTTGACTTGCGCAGCCAAAAAATTTCGCAGGCATTTGTGAAGCTCATGCACGAAGCGGGCGTGAAGTTCGCCATTTTGGGCAACGAGGAAAAGAACTCTGGCGATACCGCTCGCCGCATTGGTAACGAGTTCTTATTCCAGCAGCTCGCCCAAGAAAATATCGCTTTGTTTGAAGCGTATGAAGTCAAAAAAATCGTCACCTGCGACCCGCATGCGTTCAATACGTTTAAGAACGAGTATCCAGAGTTTGGATTGAATGCAGAGGTGTATCACCACTCCGAGCTGTTGGCGGAGTGGGTGAAGGAAGGCAAATTGAAGCCAACCAAGGAAGTCAAAGAGCGCATCACTTACCACGATTCTTGTTACTTGGGCCGCTACAACGAAATTTATGACAAGCCACGCGTGATTCTCGAAGCCATTCCTGGCGTAGAGGTGGTCGAAATGAAGCGCAGCGGCTGCGACAGTATGTGTTGCGGAGCGGGCGGCGGCTTGATGTGGATGGAGGAGCATGAGGGCTCCCGTGTCAACGTCACACGTACAGAGCAAGCTCTGGAGGTCAAGCCGACGGAAATCGCCAGTGCATGCCCGTACTGCCTGACAATGATGAACGACGGAATCAAGACCAAAGAGCAGGAAGATCACGTCAAAACACGCGACGTCGCGGAAATTCTCGCAGACGCCATCTAGGTTCATACCATGCGCAAGTCTCGTGCTGATCAAGCGACGAGGCTTGCGCATTATTTTTTTGCAAAAAAACTGTAAGATAGAGGAGCCAGCTGAATCTAAAGGAGTGGGAAGGGAGTGAGGAAGCTGGAGCTTGCAGAGAAAGGCTTAACCAAAACAAAAGAGGCATTATTTGATGAGTTAATCCGACACTATTTGAAAAAGGTGCTGCGACTTGTGTACTTGATAGTCAAGGACCGGAGTCTGGCAGAAGATATCACACAGGAAGTGTTCCTGATAGCTTACAAAAACTTGGGGAAATTCCGCCAACAAAGCTCGATGCAAACATGGGTGTACCGAATTGCCGTAAACGAAGCGAAAAAGCATCTGCGCTCGTGGTCGTTTCGTCATCTGTTTTTCAAGCCAGAAGTGGACATAGAGGTAGTCGAGGGAGCAGAGTCGACCGTTTTGCAAAATGACCTTCGCGCCCGTTTTGCCCATCTCGTCATGAAGCTGCCGCATAGCTATCGTCAGTTGATTGTTCTTCACTACTACGAAGAGTTGTCCGTCGAGGAGATTGCGGTGATTATGGACACGTCCGCAGGAGCGATTTATACGAAAATGCACCGTGCACGTCAAAAGCTCAAAGTGCTCCTGGAAAAGGAGGGGATCGAATGAAATTGGATAAATTGCTGGAGGAATTCAAGGAAGCGGCTGACCGGACACTGTTGCGCGAAATGGACGATACGACTGGCTTGGAGGAGCGGATTCGCATGAATATCGAGAAGAAAGGCAAGAAAAGGTTTCGTTTCATCTACCCTGTAAGCGCAGCACTTGTTGCGGTTGTGCTTGTCATTGGGTTTACCCCTTATCTACTGCAAAAGGAAATTACGAGTACACATACGCCGAACGGAACGTCTGCCGAGCCAGGTACCAATCAAAAGCCCGATCCAAAGGCTCACCCTGCCTCTGATGATCAGGCGATTATGGAAACGGTGGATGAAATCGTCGGTGTCTTGCGTGTTGGGATGACACAAGATCAAATCAAAGACAAAGTTTCGATGACTTACACAGCCATGGATGATTACGGAGCCGGCGGGGACGATGGTGCAGATGAGTATTGGGGCTATTCGATTTTCGCAAAAGAAGGGTATAAACGAAAAGATTGGGCGATGATCGAAACAGAAGGTCTGTTAAAAAGAGACGTGGGCTTGGAGCTGTTAGTTGGATGGAAGGATAAAAAGCTTCATTGGTATACCGTAAGCTATGTCCAAGGCAAAGACGTCTATCTTTTCAAAATGAACAGTAACGGTACCGTTAATGAGGATGTCGTAGATGTCCCCCAGGATGGCACACAAACACCAGTAGCTACGTCCGTATTTGATTTAAAGCCAGAGGAACAGGATCGTTATTACAATTACATGTATGAGAAAAAAGATGAGCTTTTGCGTGGTTTATCTCCAATCGATGTATTGAAGCTGTATGTGAAAGCACAGCAAGAGGGTCAACTCGAAATGCAGTACGCTTTGCATATCGAGGACGATGGATCAGAGAAGCCAACACCGGAACAATACTTGGAAGATATGAAGAAAGATCCGGTTGGAGCACGAAATAGCTGGAAGCAGTTGAAAAAGATGCGAGAATTGGCAAGTGACATAACGCTTGAGCAAACGTCTGAAAAGGAAGCGGTTGTATGGGTGACCTTCAAGGACAACAGTGATAAGGTTGGATATAAAATGCAGAAAAACAAACAAGGCATCTGGAAACTAAGCTGGATGGCACGACAATAGCAAGAACAGCCTGACTCTCCCAAAAGTCAGGCTGCTCTTTTTTTCATTATTGATTGACTATTCGTACGTAAGACGGCAAAATAAAAGTATGAAAAGTGAACGAACGCTCGATCAATTTAGTTATTGTTGATGTGAAACATCATCCGAATGGAGGTCATTCGATGAAAACAGTCATTGTGGGGGCAGCGCGTACCCCGTTTGGTAAGTTTGGCGGATCTTTGAAAGCGCTATCGGCAGTAGAGCTCGGCTCCATCGTAATCAAGGAAGCGGTAGAGCGCGCGGGCATTTCTGGCGAACAGGTAGACGAAGTGATTATGGGCATGGTCTTGCAGGCAGGTGCGGGTCAGGTGCCCTCACGCCAAGCAGCTCGTAAGGCTGGTTTGCCATGGAATGTAGCGAGCGAGACGATTAACAAGGTATGTGCGTCCGGGATGCGTGCAGTGACGTTGGGGGACCAGATCATTCGCGCAGGAGACGGAGAAATCATCGTCGCTGGCGGCATGGAGAGCATGAGCAACGCACCGTACGCACTGCCGGATGCACGTAACGGGATGAGGATGGGAGATGCGACGGTTCGCGATCTCATGATGTATGACGGCCTCACTTGCCCGTTTCATCAAGTAGCGATGGCTGTGCATGGCAGCAATGTGGCGGAAGAGAACGGGATTACGCGAGAAGAGCAGGATGCGTGGGCACTGCGCAGTCAGCAGAGAGCTGCTCAAGCGATGGAAAAAGGACTTTTTGCCGAAGAGCTAGTATCGGTTTCCATTCCGCAAAGAAAAGGGGAGCCGCTGCAAGTAATCGTGGATGAAGGACCGCGTCCAGATACCACCGAGGAAGGATTGGCGAAGTTGCCTCCTGTGTACAAAAAGGACGGGACGATCACGGCAGGCAATGCTCCAGGAATCAACGACGGAGCGGCAGCGATGGTGTTGATGTCGGATGCAAAAGCACAGCAACTGGGTATCAAGCCGCTTGCGACGATTCTTGGTCACGCCGAGGTCGGCGCAGATGCACCTTATATCGCGACAACTCCGGGGCTTGCCATTAACAAGCTCCTGGAGAAGACAGGAGTAGCTCTTTCTGACATCGATTTGTTCGAGGTGAACGAAGCGTTTGCTGCGGTGATTTTGACCAGTGGCAAAATTGTCGGCTGGGACGCGGAGAAAGTAAATGTGAACGGCGGAGCGATCGCGTTTGGACATCCGATTGGGGCGAGTGGGGCTCGGATTATTATGCACCTCGCCTATGAATTGAAAAGACGAGGCGGCGGCTTGGGGATCGCGGCAATTTGCAGTGGTGCCGCACAGGGTGACGCCATCTTGATTAAAGTAGAGTAAGGGAGGCCTTTTTGCATGAACGTACAAACGATTATGGTTATCGGGGCAGGACAAATGGGCAGTGGGATTGCCCAAGTAGCGGCGCAGGCTGGCTTTCGCGTTTATTTGAACGACGTTCAGCAGGCGTTTGTGGAACGCGGTCTTGCTACGATTACGAAAAACTTGTCGCGCAACGTGGAAAAAGGCAAGCTCAGCGAAGCGGAAAAGGAAGCGATTCTCGGTCGTTTGACATTGTCTACTGATCTGGCAGATGCGTCTGATGCAGATTTTGTGGTAGAAGCGGTGACGGAAAACATGGCGGTCAAAACGCAAATCTTTTCCAAGCTGGACGAGGTATGTCCGCCGCATACGGTGCTCGCGAGCAATACATCCTCCCTGCCAATTACAGAGATTGCCGCAGTTACGAAGCGGCCGGAACAAGTAATCGGGATGCATTTTATGAATCCCGTTCCGGTGATGAAGCTGGTCGAGATCATCCGCGGCCTGCAAACATCCGATGAGGTTTATCAACTGACAGAAGATTTGTCCAAGCAAATGAGCAAGGTACCCGTGAGCGTAAACGATTTCCCTGGGTTTGTGTCCAATCGGGTACTGATGCCAATGCTGAATGAAGCGATTTATTGTGTGTACGAAGGAGTTGCAACACCGGAAGCGATCGATGAAGTCATGAAGCTGGGTATGAACCATCCGATGGGGCCACTTCAGCTGGCTGATTTCATCGGGCTGGACACTTGCCTCTACATTATGGAGGTACTGCACGAAGGGTTCGGTGATTCGAAATACCGCCCATGCCCATTGCTGCGCAAGTACGTCAAAGCAGGATGGCTAGGCAAAAAATCCGGTCGCGGTTTCTACGTGTATAGCTAACCGAAGATTTTCGCAGAAAGGTAGGACGGACATGGATTTCCGATTGAACGAAGAGCAAGAGATGATGCGCCGCATGGTGCGAGACTTTGCCCAGAAAGAGATCGCACCCTTCGTCCCTGTGATGGAAGAGACGGACCAGTTCCCGCGCCAGATCCTCAAAAAGATGGGCGAGATGGGACTCATGGGCATTCCGGTCGCCGAGGAGTGGGGAGGAGCAGGAGCGGATTTTATTTCCTACATTTTGGCCATTCACGAGATTTCCAAGGTGAGTGCGACTGTAGGCGTCATTTTGTCCGTGCATACCTCAGTCGGGACGAACCCGATTCTCTACTTCGGTACCGAGGAGCAAAAACGCAAATACGTGACCAAGCTTGCGAGTGGGGAATACCTCGGAGCTTTTGCCTTGACCGAGCCGCATGCAGGTTCTGACGCGAGCAGTATCCGAACCACAGCCGTGAAAAAAGACGATGAGTACATCCTGAACGGAAACAAGGTGTTCATCACAAACGGTGGGGAGGCAGATACGTATATCGCGTTTGCCGTTACCGACTCTACAAAGGGAACCAAGGGAATATCGGCCTTTATCGTAGACAAGGATACACCGGGCTTCACGGTTGGGAAAAAAGAAAAGAAGATGGGACTTCACGGTTCCTATACGACAGAGCTCGTATTCGACAATGCGCGTGTACCGGCTGCCAACCTGCTGGGGCAGGAAGGGGAAGGCTTCTGTATCGCGATGGCGAATCTGGATTCCGGTCGAATCGGTATTGCTGCACAGGCACTTGGTATTGCCGAGGCTGCAGTCCAGTACGCGACAGAGTACGCGCGGGAACGCAAGCAGTTCGGGCAATCGATTGCCAAGCAACAAGCCATCGCCTTCAAGCTGGCTGACATGGCGACGAAAGCAGAAGTAGCCCGTTTGCTGGTATACCGAGCGGCATGGCTGCGCAGTCAAGGAGTCGCTTGTGGAATGGAAGCCTCGATGGCAAAGCGTTTTGCCACAGACTCCGCGATGGAGCTTGCCACTGAAGCCGTGCAAATCTTTGGGGGCTATGGCTACACCAGAGAATATCCGGTAGAGCGTCTATTCCGGGATGCGAAAGTAACGCAAATCTATGAGGGAACCAACGAAATTCAACGAATCGTTATCGCCAAGCATTTGCTTGCTGATTAAATAGACAGATGAAAAAGACATGGGGGAGTGATCCATATGAATTTCCAACTGACGGAAGAACATGAAATGATGCGCAAAATGATTCGCGACTTTGCAGAGAATCAAGTTGCTCCGACAGCAGCCGAGCGCGACGAAGAAGAGTGCTTTGATCGTTCCATTTTTGAGCAAATGGCTGAGCTTGGACTGACAGGAATTCCTTGGTCGGAACAATACGGCGGGGCAGGTGCAGATTACCTGAGCTACGTCATTGCAGTGGAAGAACTCTCCCGTGTGGATGCCTCTATCGGTGTGACACTGTCCGCACATGTTTCCTTGGCGAGCTGGCCGATTTACAAATTCGGGACAGAGGAGCAAAAGCAAAAGTTTTTGCGTCCATTAGCAGAAGGCAAGAAGATGGGCGCGTACTGTTTGACCGAGGCGGGATCTGGCTCCGATTCTGCTGGGATGCGCACGACAGCCGTACGCGATGGTGATCACTACATTATTAATGGCACCAAAATTTTCATTACCAATGCGGGTGAAGCAGAAATCTACATCGTATTCGCGGTCACCCAACCTGAGTTGAAGCATAAAGGCATCACGGCATTCATCGTAGAAAAAGGCATGGATGGCTTCACGATGGGGAAAAAGGAGAAAAAGCTGGGTATCCGTTCCTCGCCAACACTTGCGGTCAATTTGGAAGATGTGCGTGTGCCGGTAGAAAATAGACTGGGTGAAGAAGGCCAAGGCTTCAAGATCGCGATGATGACGTTGGACGGTGGAAGAAACGGTATCGCTGCTCAAGCATTGGGAATAGCACAAGGTGCATACGAGCATGCGCGGAACTATGCCAAAGAACGCAATCAGTTCGGCAAACCAATCGCATCCTTGCAGGCAATTCAGTTCAAGCTGGCAGACATGGCAACCAAGATCGAGGCATCCCGTTTGCTCACTTACCAAGCAGCGTGGTTGGAGGATCAAGGTCTTCCTTATGGTAAAGCATCGGCCATGTCCAAGGTTTTCGCCGGGGATACCGCGATGGAAGTGACTACCGAGGCCGTTCAAGTTTTTGGGGGTTACGGTTATACGCGTGAGTATCCTGTGGAGCGCTTCATGCGTGATGCCAAAATTACACAGATATATGAAGGAACAAATGAAATCCAACGTGTCGTGATCAGCAGCTTTCTGCTAAAAGAGTAGGAAGCGGGTCCAGTCATCCAACACGATTGAAAGCGTAGAAAAGAAAAGTTTGGCTTTGTGCTCTTACTCGCGTATAATGATCTGCGAATGATACAAAAGTAGAGTGTTTGCGCCTTCTTTTCTATGAGGTGTCTGACCAAACGCTCAGTCGGTTGGAAAGGTGGATTTTGGAATGTCTGATAAGAGAAAAGCGATACCGTCCCTGGTAAAGGACCCAAAACTGATCGAGAGAAGACGAGAGCAGATCATTGAGGCTGCGGTTCATCTCTTCATTAATAAAGGTTTTCATAAAACGACGACGAGGGAGATTGCCAGGGCGTCTGGATTTAGTATTGGTACGCTGTACGAGTATATCGAGTCAAAAGAAGACGTGCTCTATCTTGTTTGTGATGCCATTCATGCGGAGATGGAGACGCGTTTGCGTGAAGCGATCAACTTCAACGGAACTGGCTTGAAAACATTAAAAGTAGCACTAAAGAGCCTGATCCGCGTGATGGATCAGATGAGCGACCGCGTTTTGCTTATTTATCAGGAAGCCAAGTCATTGCCAAAAGAAACACTCCGCTACGTGTTGGGGCGTGAAGAAGCCATTTCACACATTTTCGTCGAAATCCTGGAAAAAGGGATTGCTGACGGTTCGCTGCGCATAGACGAAAAGAACGTCAAGCTGATGGCGGACAATATCATGGTGCTGGGCGAAATGTGGGTCTTCCGCCGCTGGGCATTGAAAAAGCACTATACCATTGAGGAGTACACAGAGAAGCAGATCGCGCTTCTGCTTCGCGAAATCAGTGTCTCCGATTAAGAAGAGAGTTTAAAAAGCCTGGAAATATAGGGTGCCAAGCATACCTCGCGTCTACTGCGCTTTGATTTGCTTGGCCCTGTTTTTCCTCCTTTTTAAGCTTATGAAAAGGAGAGTGGAACGATGGAAACGGAAGTGTATCGTCCGCAAAACAAGGTTCGCTTTGTGACCGCAGCCAGTCTGTATGACGGTCACGATGCCTCGATTAATATCATGCGCCGTATTTTACAATCGTCGGGAGTAGAAGTGATCCATCTCGGACACAACCGCTCTGTTGACGATATTGTAACAGCCGCTGTCCAGGAGGATGTGCAAGGGATTGCCATCAGTTCCTACCAAGGCGGTCATGTGGAGTATTTCAAATACGTAATTGATTTATTACGCGAGCGGGGAGCAGAGCATATCCGTGTTTTTGGCGGCGGTGGCGGCGTTATCGTTCCACGCGAGATTCGGGAATTGGAAGAGTACGGAGTCTGTAAAATATACTCGCCAGATGACGGCAGACGATTGGGCTTGCAGGGCATGATCAATGACATGATCAGACATAGCGATTTCCCGACCGTCAAGCAGTTGGAGGAGGAAGTAGCAGGCTTGCACGAGCAAAACCATCAGGCGATTGCCCGGCTTATTTCCGTTGCAGAGTATGCAGTAAATCAGCCCGAATGGACAGAACCTCTCCGCACAAGTTTAGTGGAAGCCGATTCAACCATTCCGGTATTAGGGATTACGGGTACGGGTGGAGCAGGAAAAAGCTCATTGACTGATGAGCTTGTTCGTCGATTTATTCGCACTTATCCTGAGAAGACGGTCGCGATCTTGTCTGTCGATCCGTCCAAGCAAAAGTCAGGCGGAGCGTTACTAGGTGACCGTATCCGCATGAATGCCAATTCGACGCCGCGGGTTTACATGCGCAGTCTCGCCACCCGCAAATCGGGCATGGAGTTGTCTGCTGCATTAAAAGACGCGATTCAAGTAACGCGTTCTGCCCACTTTGATCTGATTATTGTGGAAACGAGCGGGATCGGTCAGGGGGATGCGCAGGTCACTGAAGTGTGTGACGTCTCCATGTACGTCATGACCAGTGAGTTCGGGGCACCATCCCAGCTGGAAAAGATTGATATGCTCGACTTTGCTGATGTAATTGCGATCAACAAATTTGAGCGCAAAGGCTCGGAAGACGCTCTTCGCGAGGTTCGCAAGCAATATCGACGCAATCATCAGCTTTTTGAGCTGCCGGATGAGAAGGTTCCTGTATATGGTACGATTGCGAGCCAGTTTAACGATCCGGGAACGAATGTGTTGTTTGCTGCCCTGATGCATCGAATTGCAGAAAAGACTGGCGTTGACTGGTCTGTAGAGCATTTGGATACGACTCCTGTTCATATTCATAAAACTTCGTTGATTCCGACAGAGAGAATCAATTATTTGCAAGACATTGCCAACACTGTCCGCCAATACCGGGTCTATGCAGAAGAGCAGTCGGCGATTGCACGTAAGGTGTTTCAGTTGCAAGGGGCAAAGGAGACGGTGCTTGCCTCGGGAGATTCTGCTGCTGCCGAGCTGGCGGTGGTGCTCAATAAACAAATCGTTCTCTTTGAAGAAAAGCTGCATCCGGAGTGCCGACGTATCCTCGAAAATTGGCCGAAGCTCAAGGAAGCGTATCGGAAGGATCAATTCGTTACGAAAATTCGCGACAAAGAATTGGTTACCAAGCTATTCAGCGAATCGTTGTCGGGTACACGCATTTCAAAAGTCGCCGTCCCTGATTACGAGGATTGGGGCGAAATTTTAAAGTGGTCGTTAAAAGAAAATGTCCCCGGTGAATTCCCATATACGGCAGGAGTTTTTCCGTTTAAACGCGAGGGAGAAGATCCCAAGCGGCAATTTGCAGGTGAAGGTACTCCAGAGCGGACGAACAGGCGCTTTCACTTCCTGTCTCAAAATGATGATGCGAAGCGACTCAGTACGGCTTTTGACTCGGTTACGCTGTATGGTGAGGACCCTGACTACCGCCCTGATATTTACGGAAAAATCGGTACGAGTGGAGTCAGCATTTGCACCCTGGATGACATGAAAAAGCTGTACGCCGGCTTTGACCTTTGCGCACCCAGCACTTCGGTGTCCATGACGATCAACGGTCCTGCGCCCATGATTTTGGCCATGTTCATGAATACGGCAATCGAGCAGCAACTGAATGCTTTTGTCCAAAAAGAAGGGCGTCAGCCTACCGAGGACGAAGCGAAGCAAATCAGAGCGTACACGCTGTCGACTGTTCGCGGAACCGTTCAGGCAGATATTTTGAAAGAGGATCAGGGGCAAAACACGTGTATCTTCTCGACAGAATTTGCCTTGCGAATGATGGGGGATATCCAGCAGTATTTTATCGACCAGAAGGTGCGGAACTACTACTCCGTGTCGATTTCCGGCTATCATATTGCGGAGGCGGGGGCGAATCCGATTACCCAGCTTGCGTTTACGCTGTCTAACGGATTTACCTATGTCGAGTACTATTTGAGCCGCGGAATGAACATCGATGACTTTGCGCCCAACTTGTCCTTCTTCTTCTCCAATGGTCTTGATCCGGAATACAACGTGATTGGACGAGTGGCTCGCCGGATTTGGGCAACTGTGATGAAAAACCGTTATGGTGCTAATGACCGCAGTCAAAAGCTGAAGTACCACATCCAGACATCCGGCCGTTCCTTGCACGCGCAGGAGATGGATTTTAACGATATCAGAACGACCTTGCAGGCCTTGATTGCGATTTATGACAACTGTAATTCTCTTCATACGAATGCGTTCGATGAAGCGATTACGACCCCGACAGAGAACTCTGTGCGACGTGCCATGGCGATTCAGATGATCATCAACAAGGAAATGGGACTCGCAAAAAATGAGAACCCGCTTCAAGGTGCATTCATCATCGATGAGCTGACTGATCTGGTGGAAGAGGCAGTCATGCAAGAGTTCGAGCGCATCAGTTCTCGCGGAGGCGTGCTGGGGGCGATGGAGACTCAATACCAGCGCGGCAAAATTCAAGATGAGTCCATGTATTACGAAATGAAAAAGCATACGGGTGAGCTGCCAATTATTGGAGTGAACACCTTTGTTAATCCGAATGCGTCCGAGGACGATTACGAGATTGAATTGGCTCGGGCAACCGAAGAGGAAAAAGAACAGCAAATCGTGAACCTGCGAGCATTCCAGGAGTGCCACAAGGATGTGTCTGCGGCTGCTCTGCGACGTCTTCAGGAAGTGGCTATGGCGGGAGAGAACATCTTTGCCGAACTGATGGAGACGGTCAATGTAGCATCGCTTGGACAAATCAGTGCTGCCCTGTATGAAGTAGGCGGCCAATACCGCAGAAATATGTAAGACAAATCCCTCGGTAGCGATTGCCGAGGGATGTCTTTGGTTTTGGTGTCGACAAGAATTAGTCAGCCCCTGTTTGAAAGCCTTGCATTTTCGTCTAAAATAAGGAATACTGTATGATAGCCTTCTTATGTTGTACGATGTACAATCGAAGAAATCGATATCATTTATGAATGACTTATACAAGCCTGCGTCCCCCGAACAGGGCACCGGGTCAGTATTCAAATCAATCGTTTTTATATGGAAAGGACGTGCCCTGAGTGAGTCAATTGTTTGCTCATATTGATTCCGAGAAACTGAGTGAGATGGCGTTAGTTGACATTGCGTATGAAATTTTGCGTGAAACTAACCGCACTTACAACTTCCGCGAGCTGATGAATGAACTGGTTGCAGTGCGCAAGCTGACAAATGAACAACTCATGGCAATCATCGCGCAAGTATACACAGAAATTAACATTGATGGCCGTTTCGTGTGCCTCGGTGACAATGTATGGGGATTGAAACGCTGGTACCCAACCGACACCGTGGAAGAAACCCAAGAGGGTGGCGGAACGAAGAAGAAGAAAATCGTCACGGAAGACGACTTCGACGATTACGATTCCGAAGACGAAGGTGTCGAAGAATACGAAGACGACGATGTTGTCATCTTTGAGGACGAAGAGGAATTCGTCGACGAAGATTCTGAAATCGAAGAAGAAGAAATCGATGGAGAAATCGAAGAGGAAGAACTCGAAGACGAAGATGATGAGATGTTCGAAGAGGACGAAGAGCAGGCGGAAGAAGAATCGGACGAAGAGCTCGACGAAGAAGACGAGAAATAGGTTCTTGACTTCCGCCTGAGGGACAGATAAAATACTCCTTGGGCTTCACATGAAGAAGGATCAAATATGGGAAACTATAAAACAAAAGTGCCCCTACCCCATTTCTTTACGGGATAGGACTCGCTTTTGTTTTTCTTTTTTTTTGGAGCCGTCTTCATTCGATTTTTATAACAACTTAAGGGTGAGGGAAAGAGGGGACGTTAACGATGACGAAGTATATTTTTGTGACAGGCGGGGTTGTATCCTCGTTGGGAAAAGGAATTACAGCGGCTTCTCTGGGCCGACTCTTGAAAAATAGGGGTCTGAAAGTAACCATCCAGAAGTGTGACCCATACATCAACGTTGACCCGGGTACGATGAGTCCGTATCAGCACGGTGAAGTTTTCGTAACGGACGATGGTGCGGAAACAGACCTGGACTTGGGCCACTATGAGCGCTTTATCGATATCAACCTGAGCGCGAACTCCAATATGACGACGGGTAGAATTTACTCTACAGTCATCGCCAAAGAACGCCGTGGCGACTATTTGGGAGGAACCGTTCAAGTTATTCCTCACATCACGAACGAAATCAAAGATCGCATTTTCCGTGCAGGTCGCGAAACCGGTGCAGATGTAGTGATTACCGAGATTGGTGGAACTGTTGGGGATATCGAGAGCTTGCCATTCCTTGAATCCATTCGCCAGATCAAAAGTGACATCGGTCGTGAAAACGTCATGTACATTCACGTAACCCTGGTACCATATATCAAGGCAGCAGGTGAAATGAAAACCAAGCCTACGCAACACAGCGTGAAAGAACTGCGCAGCTTGGGTATTCAACCAAATGTGATCGTGACACGTACGGAGCAACCGATGACGCAAGAAATGAAAGACAAGTTGGCTCTGTTCTGTGATATCGATAAAAATGCGGTAGTGGAATGTGTAGACGCTGATAGTCTTTACGATGTACCACCGCAATTGCAAGCACAAGGCTTGGACGATTATGTATGCCGTCACTTGGGTCTGACTTGCCAGGAAGCGGATATGACCGAGTGGAATTCGCTCGTATCGAAAATCAAAAACTTGTCCAAAACGACTACCATTGCAATCGTTGGTAAATATGTAGAATTGCATGATGCGTACTTGTCTGTAGCAGAAGCGCTGTACCATGGTGGCTATGCGAACGACTCCAAAGTAGAAATCAAATGGGTGCACGCAGAAGAAGTTACGCCAGAAAATGTTGGCGAACTGCTCGGTGATGTAAAGGGTATCCTCGTACCAGGCGGCTTTGGCGATCGTGGTATCGAAGGTAAAATCATCGCTACGCGCTATGCTCGTGAAAATAAAGTGCCATTCCTCGGAATTTGCCTGGGTATGCAAATCGCTGTGATCGAGTTCGCTCGCCACGTAGCGGGTATGGACGGCGCAAACAGCTCCGAGATCAACCCGAATACAGCGTATCCGGTTATTGACCTCTTGCCAGAGCAAAAAGATATCGAGGACAAGGGCGGTACAATGCGTCTTGGTCTCGGTCCAACCAAAGTGGAAGAGGGCACGCTGACTGAGGCTGCATACGGAAGTACCCTGGTTTATGAGCGTCATCGTCATCGTTATGAAGTGAATAACGAATACCGTGATCAATTGGCGCAAATGGGCTTGCGTTTTGCGGGTACAACTCCAGATGGTCGTCTGGTTGAAATCGTGGAAGTTCCAGAACATCCATGGTATGTAGCGACACAGTTCCATCCAGAGTTCACATCCCGTCCGAACCGTCCACAGCCACTGTTCCGTGACTTCGTGAAAGCTTCCCTGAACAAATAACATAGGTCGATAAATAGAAAGACGCACCCGCGATGTAGAGTCGCTGGTGCGTCTTGTGCTTTTAAAAGCAGATCAGTGAAACAAGGGCGAGAGCCAGGCTACCCAGTAGGCGGCGGGAATGAGCAGGAATTGAGCCAAAATCGTTCCAATAAAACGTGAGATCATCAGCCACAGGTACATGTCACGAATCGATCCCTGCGTGGTTTTCCCTTGTATTGCTTTTTCTGTCAAAAGGGCAATTTGCGGGTCTACCAGAATCGTCATGAAAATCGTGGCAAAACCGTTGATTAACCCTGAAGACATCAACACGGTTGCTTTGTAATCCGGGGCTAGTAATGTCGCGTACAATACGGACAGTACGCTGCTTGTGTAAATAGCTGTCCCAAATGCATTTAATAGCAGTAATCGTTTGGGAACTCCTTTGATTCGAAACCGAGAGATGGCTTGCCAGCTAGGAATCCGGACATGATAGCGGACACGTCGGATGCTTTCGACGGTTACCGCCGTGCGAATCATTTGCGGAATCGAGCCCGCTATTTCCAAGTGCGAAATCAACCGCTTCGAGATTTGGACAAAAGTGGGAAACAGTACGATAGCCGCTAAGGTTCCGAGTGAAGACGCGGCAATGATCACATGCAATTGCGTGCTGGGATCAAAGTGTTCGATAGCGGCTTGATCCATCAATCCCCCAGTAAATGGTCCTTGAATCAGGTTGGAAGTACGGGATAGGAGCAATACGATTCCGACCAGAGACATTGCTACAGCAATCCTGCCCGTTTGTACCCCTGCAAAACGGATTCCGTAGGTAAGTGTCTCTGTCGTATGGATAATAAATGTTAACAAGCAAATCAGCCACAGAGCATCCATATTGAGTATCTGGCTCCTTGTGTGTAGGGGAAATTGGTTTTTCCCATTATACTCGAAATGAGGCCTATGGGAAATTTTAAGCGGACGTTCAGTAAAAAAGGTGAAGGAGTTTCCTGATTTTAGGCGAACCCATAGTAATTAAGAAAACGCATTCGTCAGGGGGGAATCAGAATGTTCGACAAACAAGATAAAAAGGTACTGGTTGTGGATGACCAGTATGGGATTCGCATTTTACTGTATGAGGTGCTGGGAAAAGAAGGGTACAAGACCTTTCAGGCAGCAAACGGGAAAATGGCATTGGAAATCGTGGAAAAAGAATCGCCGGATTTGGTTATCCTCGACATGAAGATCCCTGGGATGGATGGTATTGAGATCTTGAAACACATCAAGAAGATCAATCAGGAAATCAAAGTCATCATGATGACAGCTTACGGAGAGCTGGACATGATCAAAGAAGCAACGCAACTGGGAGCTTTGACTCATTTTACGAAGCCGTTTGATATTGATGAACTACGAATGGCAGTGCATCAGCAATTAGCTTGCTAGGAACTGACTGCTAAGGTCAGGGTACTAGCGTCCCTGTTAACAAATGCTTGTCTGTGGTATAATAAGCCACATGACTGAAGTCTGCTAGAGGAGGATTTACAAAATGCCACTGGTACCTATGACCGCTTTTACCGAAGACGTCAAAAAGCATAAATACGCCGTCGGACAATTTAACCTGAACAATTTGGAGTTTACTCAAGCGATTACTGAAGCCGCGATGGAAGAAAAATCTCCTGTGATCTTTGGTGTTTCTGAGGGAGCACTGAAATACATGGGGATCGATTATACAGTAGCGATTGCAAAAGTGGCTGCTGAACGCGCAGGAGTTCCTGTTGCTTTGCATCTTGACCATGGTAGCAATTTCGACATGGTAATGAAGTGCATTCGCGCTGGGTTCTCTTCTGTTATGTTCGATGGTTCCCACCATTCGTTTGAAGATAACCTTCGCCTGACCAAACAGGTTGTAGAGGCTGCTCACGCTGTTGGCGTATCGGTAGAGGGTGAACTCGGTACCATCGGTGGGGTAGAAGACGACCTGTCTGTTGACGAGGAAGATGCTACCCTGGCAAATCCTGAGGAAGCAATCCGCTTCTGGGAAGAAACAAAAGTAGACTACGTAGCGATTGCTGTAGGTACAGCACACGGTATGTACAAAGGTGTACCAAAAATCCGCTACGACATCATCGAAAAAGTAGCGAGCAACATTGGAGCGCCAATCGTTCTTCATGGTGGTTCCGGCGTACCAGACGATGCGATTATCGAATCGATTCGCTTGGGCGTAGGAAAAATCAATGTAAATACAGAAAGCCAAGTCGCATGCACGGAAACGGTTCGCAAAGTATTGGCTGCCAAGCCGAATGAGATCGACCCACGCAAATACCTAAGCCCTGCTCGCGATGCGATCAAGGAAGTTGTTAAAGGAAAAATGCGCTTGTTCGGAAGCAGCAACCGCGCGTAACTGGGAGGCTAATCATGCGTTTTTTGATCGATACAGCAAACGTTGAAGAAATCCGCGAGATTCACGAATGGGGAGTTGTAGCGGGAGTAACAACAAATCCGTCCTTGGTAGCGAAAGAGGGGCGTGATTTTGTAGAAACGCTGAAAGAAATTCTTGATATTGTTGACGGTCCGATCAGTGCCGAAGTCATCAGCACAGATGCAAAAGGCATGATCGAAGAGGGAGAGAAGCTCGCTGCTCTCTCCAAAAATATCGTTATCAAGCTGCCGATGACTGCAGAAGGTTTGAAGGCAACCAAGTATTTTGCTAAGCGCAAAATCAGAACAAATGTAACACTGGTGTTCTCTGCGAACCAGGCACTTTTGGCTGCGCGCGCAGGCGCGAGCTTCGTGTCTCCGTTCTTGGGACGCTTGGATGATATTGGTCAAGACGGCATGCAATTGATCGAAGATATTGCAGAAATCTTTTCCGTTCACGGTATCGATACCGAGATCATTGCGGCATCTGTGCGCCACCCAGTTCACGTAACGGAGGCAGCTCGCCGTGGTTCTCACTTCGCTACCATTCCAGCGAAAGTTTTCAAACAACTCATTGCCCATCCACTGACGGACAGTGGCTTGGAGAAATTCCTCGCTGACTGGGCAAGCATGCAAAAATAAGGACACGAGTTGAAAGTCCAAGCACCTTTTCCATTGGGGAAGGTGCTTCTTTCCCGATTAAGCCTGAGGAGAGCAAAGCATGGATAAGCTGATCATCAACGGTGGAAAACCGCTCGCGGGGACGGTGACCATCAGCGGAGCAAAAAACAGCGCAGTCGCACTCATCCCAGCCGCGTTGCTGGCAGATGGGCCCGTTGTTATTGAGAATCTCCCCCGTATTCAGGATGTAGGTATTTATCACGAGCTCTTGCAGGAAATGGGAGCTGACGTGCTGTTCGAAGAAGATTGGATGGAAATTGACGGACGCATGATGCAACTGATGCTCATGCCAAATGGGCGTATCAAAAAGCTTCGCGCCTCGTACTATTTGTGGGGAGCCTTGCTCGCCAAGTTCGGTGAAGCGCAGGTTGGCTTGCCAGGTGGCTGTGATTTGGGCCCGCGTCCAGTAGATTTGCATATCAAGGGCTTTGAAGCAATGGGCGCCGAGGTGGAAAACAAAAACGGCGTCATGACTATTCGTGCCCAAAATGGACGTTTGCAGGGTGCGCGCATTTATCTCGATCTGGTTAGTGTCGGTGCGACCATTAACATCATGCTGGCTGCCGCCAAAGCGGACGGTGTGACGATTATTGAAAACGCTGCTCGTGAGCCTGAGATCGTCGATGTAGCGACTTTGCTCAACAATATGGGAGCGAACATCAAAGGTGCCGGAACGGACATGATCCGCATTCAAGGCGTAGAGAGCTTGCGTGGATGCCGTCATACGATTATCCCCGATCGGATCGAAGCGGGGACGTACATGATTGCGGCAGCGGCTACGAACGGCAATGTGATGGTGGAGAATGTCATTCCGAAGCATTTGGAGTCTGTTACTGCCAAGTTGCGCGAAATCGGTGCGCATGTGGTAGAACAGGATGACAGTATACAAGTCATCGGACATGATTCTTATCGATCAATCGATGTGAAAACAAGTCCGTATCCGGGTTTTCCAACGGATTTACAGCAGCCGATCACGACCTTGCTGACTCTTGCCAGAGGCTCAAGCATCGTGACCGACAATATTTACAGCTCGCGTTTTCGACATGTAGATGAACTGCGTCGTATGGGAGCTTCCTTGAAGATTGAAGGAAGATCCGCTGTCATTGAAGGCGGAAGCAAACTGAATGGTGCCAAGGTGGTAGCTTCGGATTTGCGTGCGGGAGCAGCTTTGTTCATTGCCGGCTTGGCAACGAATGGCACCACAGAATTAGAAGGGCTCGAACATATAGATCGTGGCTACGAAAACTTGGTGGGCAAGCTGCAAGCATTGGGAGCCGACATTACTCGGATGGGCTTGCAGAGCTTAGAAAACCACCAGCGTTAACCAATCACCAGGAGAGGAGTCTTCCAGAATGGAACGCAGTTTAACACTTGAACTGGTACGTGTGACTGAAGCGGCTGCTTTGGCTTCTGCCAGTTGGATGGGTCTCGGAAAAAAAGATGAGGCTGACGATGCGGCAACGACCGCAATGCGCAATGAATTTATGAAAGTGCCGATGGATGGCGTCGTAGTAATTGGCGAGGGCGAAATGGACGAAGCGCCAATGCTGTATATCGGTGAGCGTCTGGGCCAAGGAGTAGCTCCAGCAGTCGATGTGGCTGTTGACCCTTTGGAGGGAACTAATATCCTCGCAAAAGGTACGTGGGGAGCGATTTCGGTCATTGCCATTGCAGACCAGGGAAATTTGTTGCATGCTCCTGACATGTATATGGAGAAAATGGCAGTAGGGCCAAAAGCCGTGGGCAAGGTTGATATCAACGCACCGGTTCGCGATAACCTGAAAGCGGTAGCGCAAGCACAGGGGAAAGATATCAGTGATTTGGTCGCCATTGTGCTTGACCGTGATCGTCACTCGAAGGTCATTCATGAAATTCGTGAGGCAGGTGCTCGCATTCGCCTCATCTCAGACGGAGACGTTGCCGCTGCGATCAATACCGCTTTCCCGGATACTGGTGTAGACATTTTGTTCGGTTCTGGTGGAGCTCCTGAAGGTGTTCTGGCAGCTGTTGCCTTGAAATGCCTCGGGGGAGAAATTCAGGGTAAGCTCTTGCCGCAAAATGAAGAAGAGATTAAACGCTGTGTCAAAATGGGATTGACGAACCCTCATCAAGTACTGTTCATGGATGATTTGGTGAAAGGTGATGACGCCATTTTTGCAGCGACAGGTGTGACGGATGGCGAGTTGCTCAAAGGGGTACGCTTTCAAGGAACTCGTGCGACGACCAATTCCGTTGTCATGCGTGCAAAAACCGGAACGGTACGTTTCATTGAAGGGAACCACCGCTTAGAACGCAATCCGAAGAACGGTTTGTAAGAAAACAATTTTCGCATTTATATGTTGAGCTAGGATTTTTCAAGAGTAAATAAAGAGTGGTGGATGTATGTTACTTTCTGAACTAGAAGAAAAGAAGCTGACCGACCTCTATAAGCTGGCCAAGGAATACCATATTCCGTATTATTCCCAGCTGAAGAAGAAGGAATTGATTTTTGCGATTCTTCGAGCACGGGCGGAGCGGGATGGTCTCATGTTTATGGAGGGCGTTCTCGAAATATTGCCGGAGGGATACGGTTTCCTCCGTCCCATTAACTATCTCCCTAGCTCGGAAGATATCTACATCTCCCAGTCGCAGATTCGCCGTTTTGATCTGCGGATGGGGGATGTGGTATCAGGAAAAGCAAGACCACCGAAGGAGAATGAACGTTATTTTGGACTCCTTCAAGTAGAGGCAGTGAACGGAGAAGACCCTGAGATAGCAGCAGAGCGTCTTCATTTCCCCGCATTGACACCGTTGTATCCTCAAACCAAGCTAGTACTGGAGACAGCCCCTGCACGTGTGTCCACTCGCCTGATGGATCTTCTCTCTCCTGTTGGACTTGGTCAGCGTGGATTGATTGTGGCTCCGCCAAAAGCGGGGAAAACCATGCTAATCAAAGAGATCGCCAACAGCATTACCGAAAGCCGTCCGGATATCCACTTGTTTGTCCTGCTCATTGATGAGCGTCCGGAAGAGGTAACGGATATGCAGCGATCTGTCAAAGGAGAGGTAGTTGCCTCGACTTTTGACGAGTTGCCTGAGAATCACATCAAAGTTGCTGAGCTTGTTTTGGAGCGCGCAAAGCGACTGGTTGAGCACAAAAAAGACGTAGTGATCCTGCTGGATTCCATTACACGTCTGGCTCGTGCCTACAACCTGGTTATTCCTCCAAGTGGTCGAACGTTGTCCGGTGGTATTGATCCGGCAGCCTTCCATCGTCCGAAGCGCTTTTTTGGCTCAGCGCGGAACATTGAAGAAGGCGGCAGCTTGACCATTTTGGCGACTGCTTTGGTAGAGACCGGCTCCCGTATGGACGATGTGATCTATGAGGAGTTCAAAGGAACCGGAAACATGGAGCTTCATTTGGATCGCAAGCTGGCGGAGCGCAGAATTTTCCCGGCGATCGATATCCGTCGTTCGGGTACGCGCCGCGAAGAGCTTCTCCTCACGAAAGAAGAGCTGGATAAGCTGTGGATGATCCGGAAGAACATGAATGAAACAAATGAGTTTGTAGACTCCTTTATTAAAAAGCTTGCTGATACAAAAACAAACGAAGAATTTTTGCAAACCCTGGAGTCCAAGCAACACGGCAGAGGGAAAGCAGCTAACACGACGGTGAGTTCATGATGACTCACCGTCATTTTTTTTGTGACGTTGGCATACCGTTAGGAAGGGAGCTGGAAAAGAAGGAGGAGATGCTTCGTGGAGTACGTGCAAGTTAGCGCTCCGGTGGAGTCACAGATGGAAGCCAAAAAAGCAGTCGTGGAGCAGGCGCTATTTCAAGCGTTTAATCCGTATGCCAGTCTGGCTTCACCTGCACCAGCAACAAAAGCAAATTCAGTCGTGTACGCTGTTCGCCAAGGGGATACGCTATCTGGTATTGCCCAGCGCTACGGTCTTACTTTAAAAAAACTGGTAGAGGCCAATAGCATTACGAATCCCCATCTGTTAAGCGTAGGCATGAAACTAATTATCAAACGTGATGAAGTCGGACATATGGTGAAACGCGGAGAAACGCTGGATTACATAGCAAGGCGGTACGGTGTGAGTCGGGAATCGTTAATCGAACGAAATCCGCTGCTAAAATGGCTGTCGGACAACCTGTATGTAGGACAGGTCGTGTATGTCCCTATCGCAAAAGGTAATCCGATGTTAGGTAACGATCCGCAGCAGAAGCGAGGTACCGTGCAAGCAGCTAGTCGGCAAGTCATCGCGAGGATTCGCGGAGGATTCGATTGGCCTGTCAGAGAGGCTACGATTACAAGTGGCTTTGGTGCACGTTGGGGGAAAACACACAAGGGCGTGGATTTGTGGAATGAACAGGAATCGAAGACCCCGATTTTGGCAGCGAGGGCAGGCATCGTAGTGGAGGCAGGTGCCAATCGCTCTGGGTACGGTCGGATGGTCGTGATCGATCACGGAGATGGCTTGCAAACCTTTTATGCCCATATGCGTATGCTGTTAGTGTCTCCAGGTCAAACCGTTGAAGCTGGTGAGATGCTCGGATACATGGGACAGACAGGTAACTCTACGGGCTACCATTTGCATTTTGAAGTGCGACAGGATGATGTGGCGATCAATCCGCTTCCCTATCTTGGCAGGTAACCCTATACAATTTACATTGCTTTTTCAATGCGATACAATGGGCAAAGCAAAGAAGTGAGGCGATTTTCCCATGTATTTAGTTTACGCAGATGAAAAAGGCAATGTATACGACCACCCTGGTCTTTTTGCAGTGGCTCGTAACGGAGATATATTGACAGAAATTCTGGAAGAAGAACTGATCCCGCTCCCGGAAGGATCGACGCTGGTCAGTTTGCCGGACACTGAGCCGATCGGGATGGACCCCGACACAGGTGAAATGGTCAAGTTAGATGGCTGTACGGCAGTTGGCGCACTGGTTCCACAAGGAATTACAAGGCTCTTGCTGCCAGGCTACGTGAAAACGAACAAGGAAAGCAAGCTGCCGTTGTTCGGCTACTCCGCAGTCGTTTGGAAGGATAACCGTTTCTGGGTAACGGGTCGGGCGAGTGACGATATCTACAAATGGGATCCGTTGAACTTCCCGATGGATGAACTGCGCCAGCGAGTGGCAAAGACGTTGGAGACGTTTCCGCAAAACCGCATTTTGAACCACTTGTCCAACTGTGCGTTGGAGTACGAATGCTTGACGGCCTCCAATAACTTTTTCAACCGCTGGGAAGGCAGCTTGCCTGTTTCCTATACCTGTAATGCCGGTTGCTACGGCTGTATTTCCGAGCAACCAGATGATAGTGGGTTCCCTTCTCCACAGACGCGGATGAACTTCAAGCCAACAGAGGACGAGCTGGTGGAAGTCATGCTGCACCACCTGAAGACACCGGAGAGCATCATCAGCTTCGGACAGGGCTGTGAGGGTGAGCCTTCTACGATGGCTTCCATTATCGTTCCAGCGATGCGTCGTGTACGGGAAACGACAGATATGGGCTTTATCAACATCAATACGAATGCAGGTTTGACGGATCATATCAAAGGCATAGTCGATGCTGGACTTGATCTGATGCGCGTGAGTATCATCAGTGCGATTGACGAACACTATAATGCCTACTACCGTCCGCGCAACTACACGTTGGAAAATGTAGCGCGTTCTGCCGAGTACGCTGCATCCAAGGGTGTTTATACTTCCATTAACTACTTGTGCTTCCCTGGCGTGTTTGACCGCGAAGAGGAAATGGAAGCGATGATCGAGTTCATCCGTAGAACAGATATTAAGCTGATTCAGCTGCGGAATCTGAATATCGATCCAGAGAGTTATCTGGCGATGATTCCAAAGGCACAAGGCGAAGTATTCGGCATGAAGCAAGCCATCGAAATTTATCAGCAGGAGCTGCCAGATGTGGTGATCGGTTCGTTTACACATATTCCTCCAGATCAGCTCCAACGTAGGAAAAACATGGCGTAATCAGCCAACCTGTTGCATTTCGGCAGTGGGCATGCTACTATCTGATATGTGTTGATATAACTCTGTTTCGGCAAACGATTCAGGGCGGAAAGAGGTGTAGATAAGATGAAACAAAACATTCATCCTAAGTACAACGTAGTAACCGTTAGCTGCGCATGTGGTAACGAATTTGAATCCGGTTCCGTGAAACAAGTGCTGAAAGTGGAGGTTTGCTCCAACTGCCATCCTTTCTTCACAGGAAAACAAAAATTCGTTGATGCAGGCGGCCGTGTAGACCGTTTCAAACGCAAATACAATCTGTAATAATCAGAATGTATGGGAACAACCAGGTAGAGCAATCTGCCTGGTTTTGTCTTTTTCTGGCACTGATATTTTTCGGGAGGACTAAACGATGACTGCCATAGTCTGGTTATCGCCGCGTTTGGCAGACACTACCGAAAGACGTGCCATTCCCTCGGCCGACAAAATGGAATCTATTTGATCGATTGAAGGAGTTGGCGAGTGAGCCAGTTCCTACTGTGGAAGCGTTTGGACGAAAACGACCGATCGGTACCGAGTGGGAAATAGAGCCGTTCGGGGAGCAAGCGGCACGTAAACGATTGCAGCAATTTTTAGATGGAGACATTTATTCTTATAAAGAAAAACGCGACATGCCTGGGATGAATGCGACCTCTCGGCTGTCTTTTGCCCTTAACGCAGGTACCCTGTCTATCCGGACGGTGTATCATAGCGCACTGGAAGAGAGATTGTCGATGCCGCGATGAAGCAGTTGAATGAGACGGGATGGATGCACAATCGGCTGCGGATGATTACCGCTTCGTTTTTGACAAAGGATTTGCTTGTGGATTGGCGTTGGGGCATGGCGTATTTCGCACAGCACTTGATCGATTTCGATGAAGCGGCAAACATCGGAGGCTGGCAGTGGAGCGCTTCGACTGGTACCGATGCGCAACCGTACTTTCGAATTTTTAATCCTGTCACACAAGGAGAAAAGTTTGATCCAGACGGTGCATTCGTCAAAAAATATCTTCCCGTATTGCGTGAAGTACCTCTACAATATATTCATAAACCGTGGGACATGCCGGAGCCTATCCAAGAGCAAGCAGGCTGCAAGATTGGCTTCGACTACCCGATTCCTTGTGTGGATCATGCACTAAAGAAGAAAGCTGGCCATGGCCTTGTTTCAGGAGGCAAAAGACCGCCATGCAAAGACTGAGTAACGACTTTTAGGCAAAGGGAGATAGAGACGTGGCACAACTATATTTTCGGTATGGAGCGATGAACGCTTCCAAATCCATTCAATTATTGACAGTTGCCCACAACTACGAGCAATCGGGGAAAAAAGTAGTAGTGTTTACTCCAGCAGTGGATGATCGCTATGGCGTGGGAAAAGTTGCTTCACGAGTTGGGATTAGCCGGGAAGCAATTCCGATTATCGAAGAGACCGATCTGTATCAAATCGTAGAGGCAGAGTCAGTCAAGCCGCATTGCGTATTGGTTGACGAGGCTCAGTTCATCAGCCGCCACCATGTGGATCAGCTCGTCAGGATTGTAGACAAGCTGGGCATCCCTGTAATCGTCTATGGCTTGTTGAAAAACTTCAAGAATGAGCTCTTCCCTGGCAGCGCCGCCCTGTTGTGTGAGGCTGACAAGGTAGAAGAGATTAAAACCGTTTGCGTCTACTGCAATAAAAAGGCGACGCATATTCTCAAGTTCAAAAATGGACAACCCGTCTACTCCGGGGAGACGATTGAAATTGCTGGAAATGATACATACAGCAGCGTCTGTCGCAAGCATTACTATACGCCTCCAGCAGCAGAATAAAGAAAGCATAAGCCACCCCTGTTTGTTCCGTGCATGAGCCCAAGAGGCGATGCGCAGACTAAGCAAAACAGGAGGTGGCTTTTTCATGCGGACACAGCCTATTTGGCGAAGCTCGTTGGTCATACTGGGCTTGGTGACACTGACTTCTGCCCTCACCGTCGGCTGCGGTGGAAACACAACGAAGCAACAAAGCTATGGTACAGATATGAGAAACACGCAGCACCGTGCTACGATAAAAGGGGATCAAAGTGGCGACACATTGCAAGGACGCGCACCTATTGCTATGGATCGTGATTCGTTGATGGGGCGCAATCAGAATCCGAATATGGTTACCGGTCAATCGAATGTGCGCAATACGCCCGTCGAAGTGACCAATATGGAGAGGCTCGCTATGTCGGTGAAAGGTGTGGAAAATGCTCGCATCACACTCAGTGATGGCAATGCATATGTTACTCTTGACCTTGTGCATAACATCACTGCGAATCAAGCGCGTACCATCGAGCAGCAGGTGATTTCGCTTCTTCGAGAAAGAATTCCAAACTACGATTTTCATTTAACCTCACATGATGGTTACCATCGCTGACAGGTGAGCAGGACGTATGTAGCAAGGCTCGGCATTGCCGGGCCTGTTTGGCATCACGTAAAACATTTCCAGTAATATTGTACTTTGACTTCTTGCGACATTCCTCCTATAATTTATCTGTTATAACCGTTTTTTTGGTAGAACATAATTTATCGCAATTCATATCGACATAAATGCTACCAAGGCTTCGCCTGCGCCAAAAGGCTATTATTCTTTGCGATGGGGTGAAATACAAATGTTTACACGCTTATCTGCAGTTGAAGAGCGTTTTGAAGAAGTAACCAATCTCCTATGTGACCCCGACGTCATTAGTGATACAAAACGCTTGCGTGAACTGTCCAAGGAACAATCTTCGTTGGAAGAGACGGTAACGTCATACCGTGAATATAAATCAGTGGTGAGTCAAATCGACGACGCCAAAGCGATGCTGGAAGAGAAGCTGGATGACGAGATGCGTGAAATGGTCAAGCTCGAGCTCAATGAATTGTCAGCACGCAAGGAGCAACTGGAAGAACGCTTGAAGATCCTGTTGCTTCCAAAAGACCCGAACGATGAGAAAAACGTGATTGTGGAAATCCGCGGTGCTGCGGGCGGCGATGAAGCTGCACTGTTTGCCGCTGTGCTTTTCCGTATGTACACGCGTTTTGCAGAGCGCAACGCTTTTAAAATTGAAGTGTTGGAGGCAAGCCCAACCGATATCGGCGGATACAAGGAAATTGTCTTCTCGCTGTCCGGTCGTGGTGCCTACAGCAAAATGAAATTCGAAAGCGGCGCGCATCGTGTACAACGCATCCCGGCTACTGAATCCGGTGGACGTATCCATACTTCTACTGCGACTGTACTGGTTCTGCCAGAAGCAGAAGACGTGGAAGTGGAAGTACATGAAAAAGATATCCGCATCGATACGTTCTGCTCCAGTGGTGCAGGCGGTCAGAGCGTTAACACGACCAAGTCGGCGGTTCGCGTAACGCATATTCCTACAGGGATCATGGTATCTTGTCAGGACGAGAAATCTCAGCATTCGAACAAAGACAAAGCGCTGCGTGTATTGCGTGCTCGTCTGTATGATTTCTACATGCAACAACAAAATGCGGAAGCAGATGCTACGCGCAAAAGCTTGGTGGGTACTGGTGACCGAAGCGAGCGCATCCGCACGTACAACTATCCACAAAGCCGCGTGACCGACCACCGCATCGGTCTGACCCTGCACCGACTGGAATCGGTATTGGAAGGCGAAATGGATGAAGTGATCGACAACCTGATCATGCATGAACAAACGGAGCTTTTGAAAAGCCATGCACACTCAGCTTGATTGGTCTGATGTTACGACGATTCGAGAAGCCCTATTACGGGCTTCTTCCTTTTTGCGGGAAAAAGGGACAAAGGATCCTTTGTTCGAAGCGGAGCTAATGATCCGCCATTGTCTCGACTGGGATCGGACGCGCTTTTTAATGGCGATGACAGATTCAATTGATGCAGGAACATTGGAGAAGCTGGACGGACTGTGCATACGCAGGGCGAATAACGAGCCATTGCAATATATGTTTGGCGAACAGGAGTTTTACGGGCGTCCCTTTACGGTGCGTCCAGGTGTGCTGATTCCAAGACCTGAAACGGAAATACTGGTGGAGCAAGTGATGGCTGCTGCTGCAAAGCTCTGGCCTGAGGGTGAAGAGCTAGCGGTAGTGGATATCGGAACAGGGAGCGGAGTCATCTGTATTACACTCGCGTTAGAAAAACCGCAATGGCGCGTGACTACGGTGGACCTGTCTCCTGAGGCAACGAAAATCGCCCGGGAAAATGCAAGCCGTCTTGGTGCAGATGTCCGCTTCTTACAGGGTGATTTGGTGCAGCCGCTTTTGGAAGCAGGCGAAAAGGTAGATATCCTCGTATCCAATCCACCTTATATCCCGAGTCACGATGTCGAGGAGTTGGACGATGAGGTGCTCGTACACGAACCTCGCTTGGCTTTGGATGGTGGCGAAGATGGTCTGGATTGCTATCGTCGACTGTGTGAGGCGCTGCCGAATCTTTTGAAAGAAAGAGCAGTCGTAGCGTTTGAAGTAGGTATTTATCAGGCTGGGGATGTAGCGGCATTGATGAAAGCATCCGGTGTCATGGATGATGTAGAGATTGTTCCGGATTTGGCGGGGATCGAGCGGGTCGTTATTGGTTTGAGACGATAGCGCTTGCTCGTCTCGCCTTTTTTACATAGGGATGAATGTTTGGAATCGTGTGAATCCGTCCATACTGATTGCTAAAGAGAGAAGATCAGTATAGAGGGAGACGGATAACGATGAAACGGATCATGTTAATGGCATTTACCCTGTTTATGTTAATGATGAGCTGGGAGGGGCAGCTTACTTCGGCTAATGTGTTGGATAATGGGCCGATCCCTCAGGAATCCGTTCGCTTGCGCATTATTGCGAACAGCGATTCTGTCCAAGATCAATGGTTAAAACGAGAAGTCAGAGATGCGATTATCGCTCAGATGAATACGTGGGCGGATGATATCGAGTCTTTGGAGGAAGCGGAGCAAGTGATTCAATCACAATTGCCTGTCCTTCAACAAGTCGTAGACAAGACGATCAAGGAACGTGGTTTTTCGTACAAAGCTGTAGTCGATTTCGGACAAGTCCCTTTTCCGACGAAGCTGTATGGCTCCTATGTGTATCCTGCGGGTAATTACCGAGCGGTCCGTGTACAAATTGGAGAAGCAAAAGGTCAAAATTGGTGGTGTGTCCTTTTCCCGCCGCTCTGCTTTATTGACATGTCCAATGGCGATGCTGTACAAGCCGAGCCAACTCCAGAACCTGAAGAATCAGAGCAAACGACTGCATCCATATCCGAGCAGGAAGAAGACTACGATCGATTGGATAGAAGGCAAGTAGCGGTCTTAACCCCAGAAGAAAACGAAGTAGGGCTACATTCCGAAACAAATAAGGTGGACGCTGAGCAAACAAAAGTAGAGGCAGAAGAGTCCGAAGAGGTAGAAAAAGTAGAAGAAGTAGAAGAAGCAACTGCCTCTGCTCCTGAAGTAGAAGTACGATTTTACTTATGGGAAAAAATCGAGAGCTGGCTCTCCTAAGCTGGACATAAAAACGACACCCGCCGCATGTGCAGGTGTCGTTTTGAATTGTTATGCTTACTTTTTGAACAAAGCCTCACGAATCTCAGGCTTCAACAGATTTTGGTAACGTTGAGCAGGGATCGCGAACTCTGGCATTCCTGCTGCATAAGCGGCAATTTCGTATTGACCAAAATGAATGACCAGGTTGCCATCTTTAAAGGAGAAGCCTTGGTCCTCTCTGATGCTTTCGAATGCATCGTAAGGGTTAAAGCCATCCGCCTCGGTTTTTGCTTTGATTTGTTGGGAAATGATTTGATTGAGAATAGGACGGTAGTAATAGCCAGGCTGGAACAGGTCAGCCAGCTTCAGCTCTTTTGCCTTGGCTTGATTATCGATAGTGTAATACGTAACATCCGTCATGCCATGTGCTCCGCCTGTATAAATGTATGTCTGTACGGAGAAAGAAACGAGCTTGCCAGCATTGTGTACCTCATAGGAGATGTCGAGGGCATGAGGGCGTGGTTCCCATCCGTGTTTTTTCGCTTCTGCCGCATCTTCTTTGCCGGCTTTTTGCCCTTCCGCCAAGCCTGTTTGCGCTTCTTTCAACAGAGTAGCGTTCAATTTTGCTTCAAAAGCTTTATCCTTCATCCCGCTAATTACCGGGATCGACACTTTACCTTCAAATTCCTTCGTATTGACCGTAATCGTTTTCGGTGTGAACACGACACCGTTAGCTTGTGGCTTTGGCGCTTGTACAGCAGGTTTTGTGGAGGTTGCAGGTGCAGCAGGTGCTGCAAATACTGGAGCAGCGACGGCTGTTAACAATACAGCTGTGCCAAGCAGGCTGGAAGCTAAGGATTTAAAAGATGACATTTCTTTCACGGTCCTTTCGATAAAGGGAAAGTTATTGTTTTGTTTTCGTGTTCATTCTACTACAAGGCTAAGACGGATGAAGTTAAGAAAAGGTAACAATGTTCCGTTTTCCACGCTGTTCAGAAAAGTTATTCACAAGTTACCCACAGCCTGTTGAAAACTTTTTGGAGCACATCTATACTTAAGGCACTCCTTACAAAGAAACGAGCTTGAGAAAGGAATTTTTAACGATGGAAATGAATTTTGTGACAAAAGTCTGGTCTGTGGATAACGATGTGGAAAATCAGCATAGTTGTGCACAGATTGTGGATGCAGCCCGTTTTCTTCAAGAAGGGGCAGTTGTTGCGTTTCCCACGGAGACGGTTTACGGCTTGGGAGCGAATGCATTATTAAATGAAGCAGTGGAAAAAATATTTACAGCAAAAGGTAGACCCAGCGATAATCCGCTGATTGTACATATTGGAGCATGGGACCAGTTGTCTACGGTAGCAAGTGAGGTTCCGGAGAAAGCGAAAAAGCTGATGGAGGCGTTTTGGCCAGGTCCCTTGACGGTGATTTTGCCAAAAACGGATCAGGTAGCTTCGCTGGTAACGGCAGGGCTGGATTCAGTCGGGGTTCGCATGCCTGACCATCCGATTGCCTTGGCGTTGATCAAGGAAGCAGGAGTGCCGATTGCAGCACCGAGTGCCAATCGCTCTGGTCGTCCGAGTCCAACGACAGCCGCGCATGTATTGGCTGATTTGGATGGACGAGTAGCAGGTGTGGTCGATGGTGGGGCAACAGGTGTTGGGGTAGAGTCTACTGTTATTGATGTTACGCAGGACCCACCCATGATTCTGCGCCCAGGCGGAATCACCCGAGAGCAAATGGAACCAGTGATTGGCTACGTAGAGCTAGACCCTTCTTTTCAAGTGGGAGCAGCCGAGGCACCGCGCTCTCCCGGGATGAAATATACCCACTACGCCCCTGAAGGTGAAATGTGGTTAGTGTCAGGAGAGAGTGAAAAAGTTCGGGCGAAAATGGAAGATATGCTGCAACAGGCGAAGCAGCACGGTCAAAAAACGGGAGTGCTGGCAACGGAAGAAACAGCTCCCTTTTGGCAAAGCCACACGGCGGCAGATGTCGTTCTTGTGGTCGGATCTCAAGCGGATCTGGAAGTAGTTGCCCAACAGCTGTATGCAGTGCTACGAGAATTCGACGATCAAGAAGTGCAGTATATTGTCGGTGAGACTTTCCCGCGAAACGGGTTGGGTATGGCTGTGATGAATCGATTGGAAAAAGCTGCTGGAGGCCGTGTCTTGTCCATGTAAACCTGTCCTAAACTCCCCCTTGTTCGCATAAGGTGAAGAGACGGGAGGGGAGCTACTTGGATCAGGTGTTATTCCAATGGGGGCAATTTTTGACCTTGCTCATTATTGCTTTCGCCTTAAGCATGGATGCCTTTTCGTTGGGAATTGGCGTAGGAATGGTTGGGATTCGATTACGAGAGATTATCAAAGTAAGTATCACCATCGGACTGTTTCATATTATGATGCCGATCATCGGGATTGTCGTTGGAGCGTATTTGTCCGATTTGGTTGGAGATATAGCCGTGTTTATTGGCGGCGGAGTCCTGATGATCATCGGCTTGCATATGCTATGGAATGGTTTCATTCAAGGGGATCAAAAAAGTGTTTTGAAGACAAAAGGGTTCGGACTGATGCTCTTCGCATTAAGTGTCAGCCTGGATGCTTTCACTGTCGGCTTCTCGTTCGGCTTGATCGAGGTCAACAGATTTTTGGCCATCTCCCTTTTTGGAATCATGGGTGCCACCATGTCCTACTTCGGTTTATTGTTAGGCAGGAGTGTGGGAGGGTGGCTTGGGGATTATAGCGAATTAATAGGCGGACTTATTTTGTTTGGTTTTGGGTTAAAATTTATGATATAACCGACTAATTAATAGGAGAGGAGGAACGATACGTGAAACGGATACTTTTCGTCTGTACGGGAAATACGTGCCGAAGCCCAATGGCAGAAGCGATGTTTCGTGCGAAGACAGACGGGCAGGGGTTTGAAATACGCTCAGCTGGAGTGGCGGCATTCGCCGGTCAAGATGCCTCCTTGCACGCCAAACAAGTATTAGATGAGCGAGGAATTGCCCACGATCATAAGGCCAGCAAGGTTGACGAAGGGCTGATTGAATGGTCTGATGTCATTTTGACGATGACGCACGGTCACAAGCGCGCGATCTTGACGTATTTCCCCTCAGTGGCTGAAAAGGTGCATACCCTGCAAGAGTTCGTTGGGATAGAAGGCTTCAGTGATATTGCAGATCCGTATGGGGGATCACTGATGGATTATCGCAGGTGTGCCGATGAAATCGATGAGTCACTCCAAAGGCTCTCCATGATACTCAAGGACCCGGGTCTTCGTAAATCAGTGGATGAATAAGGTGCTGGTGTATAGCCAGGGCCTTGTTTTTTGCGAGAGTACGAACGATTTTTAGTGATTTCATAAAAATGTTCACTTTTTACTTATCGTTTTTTGATGTATACTAGACGAAGATTATGAGACAAGCGAGGGATGACAGATGAAAGTAGCACTTGCTGCTGATCACGGTGGATACAAGCTAAAAGAGGAGATCAAGACTCTGCTGGCCTCCATGAACATCCAGACGGAAGACTTCGGCTGCACCTGCGAGGAATCGGTTGATTATCCCGATTATGCTTTGCCAGTAGCGGAAAAGGTGGCAGCGGGGGAGTTTGATCGAGGCATTCTCGTTTGCGGAACAGGTATCGGCATGTCGATCGCGGCCAACAAGGTTCCCGGCATACGTTGTGCACTTGTGCATGATACGTTTTCTGCACGAGCTACCCGTGAGCATAACAACACCAATGTGTTGGCGATGGGGGAGCGGGTCATTGGACCGGGTCTTGCGCTTGATATCGTGAAAATTTGGTTGGAAACAGAGTTTCAAGGTGGTCGCCACGAGCGCCGTGTGGAAAAGATTTCCCAAATTGAAGCGAAGCATGCGGGAGTGAAGTAAGTGGATTTATCCGCTATCGAAACACAAATCAGTGAAATTGTCGAAGAAGTAGCCGATTTGGCAGAGCTGAGGTCCGGACAACTCATGGTGATCGGCTGCAGTACCAGCGAAGTACTTGGGGAGCATATCGGTAAAGCTGGCAGCCAAGATGTTGCAAAAGCTCTGTATCGTGGGATCCAATCTGTTGCAGAGAAGCGCGGCTTTGCTGTTGCCTTTCAATGTTGTGAACATTTGAACAGGGCTCTGGTCGTCGAGCGCGATGTTGCATTGCGATACGGACTGGAAGAGGTCTCGGTTGTTCCGGTTCCAACTGCTGGAGGCTCTATGGCCGCGCATGCATTTACACAATTCTCGGATGCAGCCGTTGTAGAGCAAATCCGTGCGCATGCAGGCATTGATATCGGCCATACGCTTATCGGCATGCATTTGAAGCATGTGGCAGTGCCGGTGCGTCCGACACAGCGACTCGTTGGACAAGCACATGTTACAGCAGCACGAACGCGTCCCAAGCTAATTGGCGGGCCGCGTGCCGTGTATGAGAAGACACCACCGAATGAAAGCTGTACCTAAAAAGAATGTGGGACAAGCCCACTTTTTGATCACGAACTTTTAAGGAGGAGAAACTATTATGCTAGATTTTTTGCGTAAACAAGACCCGCAAGTACTGGAAGCCGTTCAATTGGAGCTCGGAAGACAACGCGACAAGATTGAGCTGATTGCCTCTGAGAACTTCGTAAGCCGCGCAGTCATGGAAGCAATGGGAACCGTATTGACGAACAAATATGCAGAAGGATATCCAGGCCGCCGCTATTACGGTGGTTGCGAGTATGTGGATATCGTGGAAAACATCGCGCGCGACCGCGTAAAAGAACTTTTCGGCGCTGAGCATGCAAACGTACAACCACACTCCGGTGCTCAGGCAAACATGGCTGTATACTTCACTATTCTTCAGCCAGGCGATACCGTACTGGGAATGAACCTGTCCCACGGTGGTCACTTGACGCATGGTAGTGCAGTGAACTTCTCCGGTACGCTGTACAATTTCGTTGATTACGGTGTAGACGAAAACTCTCACCTGATCAACTATGAAGATGTTCGTGCAAAAGCGTTGGAGCACAAGCCAAAGCTGATTGTTGCTGGTGCGAGTGCTTATCCGCGTACGATTGATTTTGCCAAGTTCCGTGAAATCGCGGATGAAGTGGGCGCGTACTTCATGGTGGACATGGCGCACATCGCTGGTCTGGTTGCGGCAGGTCTGCATCCAAATCCAGTACCGCACGCGCATTTCGTTACTTCTACAACGCACAAGACTTTGCGTGGACCACGCGGCGGTTTGATTTTGTGCAAAGAAGAATTTGCGAAAGGCATCGACAAATCCGTGTTCCCAGGCGTTCAAGGTGGTCCATTGATGCATGTCATCGCAGCGAAAGCAGTTGCCTTCGGCGAAAACCTGCAACCAGACTTCAAGGATTATGCAGCTCGCATCATTAAGAATGCACGTGCATTTGCTGAAGCGCTGACTGCTGAAGGTCTGACTCTCGTTTCCGGCGGAACGGATAACCACCTCGTATTGGTTGATGTAAGCAAAATCGGCCTGACAGGTAAAGTAGCCGAGCATCTGTTGGACGAAGTAAGCATTACTACGAACAAAAATACGATTCCTTACGATACACAAAGCCCGTTTGTCACAAGCGGAGTGCGCATGGGTACGCCAGCAGTAACAAGCCGCGGTTTTGATGAGGAAGCAATGAAAGAAGTAGCAGCAATTATCGCTCTGACATTGAAAAACCCAGAGGATGCTGCGAAGCACGAGGAAGCACGCCAACGTGTGGCAGCTTTGTGCCAACGTTTCCCGATGTACGAAGGCTTGAATATCTAATCAAGGCAACGAGAAGCAGACCCCGTGGAATTTTTCCCATACGGGTCTGCTTTTTTTCCACTTCTCAGCTGTTGACAGGGATCAAGGATGCGAAAAAAGTGCGAAGATTAGGCAAATTGACGACGCCACTCTCACCAGCTATTATAGAAAGGATGTATTGATAGGGAAACGGAGGAAATGACATGAGCCGTGTATATGTGTTTGACCATCCGCTGATTCAGCATAAAGTTACGTATATTCGTGACAAGAATACAGGGACCAAGGAATTTCGCGAACTGGTAGATGAAGTGACCACTCTGATGGGCTATGAAATTACCCGTGATATGCCGTTGGAGGAAACCACCATCGAAACGCCAGTGGCTACCTGTCAGTCGAATGTAATTGCCGGTAAAAAAGTAGGGCTGGTACCGATTCTGCGCGCTGGTCTTGGTATGGTGGATGGCCTGATGAGGCTGATCCCTGCTGCCAAAGTAGGACACGTAGGTCTTTACCGTGATCCGGAAACCCTGCAGCCTGTTGAGTATTATGTGAAACTGCCATCTGATGTTGCTGAACGTGAGTTGATCGTGACTGACCCGATGCTGGCGACTGGTGGCTCTGCTGTTGCCGCTATTACCGCTTTGAAAAAACGTGGAGCGAAAAACTTGAAGCTGATGTGCCTTATCGCTGCTCCAGAAGGCATCAAGCTGGTTCAGGACGAGCATCCTGATGTAGATATTTACGTAGCAGCTGTTGATGAATATTTAAACGACCATGGATACATCGTGCCCGGCTTGGGCGATGCGGGTGACCGCTTGTACGGCACGAAGTAGTCGGAGAGGGAAAAACGGATGAAAACTGTAAAAGTAATGACGGTATTCGGCACACGTCCGGAAGCGATCAAAATGGCGCCGCTTGTCCATGAATTGAACAAGCACAGCGAACAGATCGAATCGGTCGTTTGCGTGACTGCCCAACATCGTCAAATGCTCGATCAGGTTTTGGACATTTTTGATATTCAACCAGACATTGATTTGAACATCATGAAGGATCGCCAAACGCTGGTGGGTGTGACCACTCGCGCATTGGAGAGTCTGGATGAAACAATGAAGGAAGTAAAACCGGACATTGTCCTCGTACACGGGGATACGACAACCACCTTTGTTGCGAGTCTGGCTGCTTTTTATAATCAAGTCGCGATCGGACATGTGGAAGCGGGCTTGCGCACTTGGGATAAGTACTCGCCGTTCCCGGAAGAAATGAACCGTCAGTTGACAGGTGTAATGGCTGACCTTCACTTCTCTCCGACAGATGGATCGGCTGACAATCTTCGTCGCGAAGCAAAGCCGGAAAAGAGCATCTACGTGACAGGAAACACAGCGATTGACGCGCTGAAAACAACGGTTAGCGAGGATTACACGCATCCGGTGCTTGATCGCGTAGCTGGTCAAAAGCTGGTGCTGATGACGGCACACCGCCGCGAAAATTTGGGCGAGCCGATGCGCCGAATTTTCCGTGCAGTTCGAAGACTGGTGGATGAACATCCTGAGATTGCTGTTGTGTATCCGGTTCACTTGAATCCGGCCGTACAAGAAGTGGCGCAGGAGATTCTCGGAAACCACGATCGCATTTCGTTGATCGAACCAATGGATGCACTTGATTTCCACAACTTCGCTCGTCGTGCCCATCTCATCCTGACCGATTCTGGCGGGGTGCAGGAGGAAGCGCCATCTCTTGGCGTACCAGTCTTGGTTTTGCGCGATACGACAGAACGTCCTGAGGGTATTGAAGCAGGCACGTTGAAGCTCGTGGGAACCGAAGAAGAGCAAGTTTATGCAATGGCAAAAGAACTGCTGACCAATCAAGCGGCATACGATGCAATGGCGCACGCTGTCAACCCATACGGGGATGGCGAGGCTTCCCGTCGTATCGTAGAAGCAATCCTCTATCATTTTGGTTTGCGAGCTGAAAAACCGGAGCCTTTCCAACCAGGTCAGTAACATACAGCTAGGAAAACCCGCCAGGTACCGTTCGTCAAAACCAGGCGGGTTTCTTGTTGGAAGCGGGAAATTTTTGTTTCGAAGACTGACGATTTGGTATGTTTTTCTAATAGAGAATCGAGAGAATTGGCGAAACTATCCATGACCTTTTGCGTCTAATATTTAGTTGCTGAGATAGAAAGACAGAGTTTGGAATACGGAGAGGAGTTACCAACATGAGAGCGCAAAGGATAGTGACGCTGCTCACGGCCACGACCATGGCCTGGGGAGCTTTTGTTCCGTTTGTGCCGTTTGCGACCAATGTCGCACACGCCAGAGCGGAAACCAGTGCATTGAATATGATGTGGCAAACCCCAATTGGTGAGGGGACCACTTTGCAGAAATATACGAAATCATTTGCCAACCAAGTAGTCACGATCATGGTGACCAAGGTTGATCTGAACAATCCTTACGTTGAGGTCAAACCGGTATACGGAACGAATGGCAAGCTGACAGACAGGCAGACGGTTACACAAATGGCGCGTGAAACCGGAGCTGTAGCAGCGATCAATGCCGACTTTTTTAACATGTCGAAGCGGGGAGCGCCGTTTGGTATTGTCATGAAAGACGATGAACTCATTTCTTCCATGGGCTTGGTCTCCTACTGGTACGCCCTAGGCTTGACCGGAGACAAGATGGCTATCGTCGATAAGTTTGGTTTTGGCGGTAAGGTTACTGCTCCTAATGGCGCTACCTATTCGATTCAGGGTGTCAATAAGGAAGAGTACAACCCGAGTGACGGACGAAAGAGTCACCAGAACCAGCTGAACGTCTATACCCCTTCCTTTGGCAAAACCAGCTTAGGGACGATATCGGGCTACAAAGATGTCGTCGAGATTCTGTTTGTAGACAACGTAGCCAAGGAAGTTCGTGTGAATCAACCTGGCGTATACATACCTTACAACGGCTATGTCCTTTGGGGACATGGAGCAGCAGGAGCATTTCTCAAACAAAACTTCCCAGTAGGCGCTACTGCAACAGTTGAGTATCAAACGACACCGCAAACACTCGATTTAAACCATGCGGTGGGTGGTAATGTCCTTTTAGTCAATCAAGGGAAAGCACTGTCGTCCTTTCAGGCGGACAAGTCCATCACGAACAAAACGGCGCGTACAGCGGTCGGTGTTTCCCAGGACGGGAAGACCTTGTACATGGTCACAATCGATGCGAGCCAAGGTGTTTATTTGGACGAACTGGCAAAAATCATGGCGGAGCTCGGCTCTTATCGGGCTGTAAACTTTGACGGTGGCGGCTCTACGACCATGTCAGCTCGCATGCTGGGTGAGACACACGCGAATCTGTCGAATAAGCCGAGTGGCGGTGCTGAGCGTCGAGTGCCTACTGGACTGGCCGTATACAACACGGCACCTGCTGGAGAATTGAGAGGCTTCCAAATCGATGTACCAGCAGATGTGCTTATCGGACAATCTATCCCGCTCAGCGCATCCAAAGGTTATGACGTTCATTACCAGCCGTATGCGATCAATGCAGGCGATGTGAGCTGGGATGCTAGTCAGTCCGAAGCAGGAACCGTAAATGGCAAGCACTTCACACCAGCTCGTTCCGGCAAGATCACTTTGACTGCGCGACTGGGCAATGTGACGCAAAATAAAGACATTCAAGTCATTTCCGGCAATGATGTCCAGCAAATCGTCGTTTCCCCGAATCCAATTACGATTGCACCGGGACAATCCCTTAATCTCGATGTCAAAATCAAAACGAAGAAGGGCTCTACCGTACAAGCGACGCCACTTAGCGTAAAAACGAGTGTCGATTCTTCTGTAGCGACGATTAACGACAATCTGCAACTGGTAGCAGGCAATGAGCCAGGCACCGGAAACCTGACGATTACGTATGATGGCGTGGCGACAACCGTACCATTTGCCGTCGGACAATTTGAACAGCCATGGCTCACCTTTGATAATCAGGCTGGCTTGTACCATGCAGCAAATCCAACCAGCATCAGTTCCGCAGGTTCGTTCGCGCTTGTCTCCGATCAGACATTCCGCACGAAAAAGGCAGCGAAGCTGGTGTATAACTTCTCTGGAGCTCCAGCAAACAACATGCGGATTTCGTACGGCGTTATGGGAGCGAAGCCTGTGACCATTCCTGGCAAGCCGCTCGGATTGGGCTTGTGGGTCAATGGTGACAACAGCGGACATTGGCTCCGTGCAGAAGTAGTCGATGCAAACGGCAAGCCGGTCTACCTCGATCTGGCAAAAGAGATCAATTGGACAGGCTGGAAGCAGGTCAAAGGCTACTTCCCAAGCAATGTTGCGTATCCGTTGCAACTGAAGAGTGTGTATGTCGTTGACCAAGCCAATGATGGTATTACACACGACAAAGGGACACTGTACTTCGACGAATTCTCGCTCCTCTTGGGCAACCAGACAGGTCAACCGAGCGATGCGGCCGTTGTCCCTGAACTGCCAGGCAGCATGTCACTCGGAGCGGAGCTCGATCTCCATTATTCCTTTGAAAATACTGCATCTTACCTGGATAGTGCGCTGATTGATGTGGAGTCGATCGTGACCCAGCCAATGCCAGGTTATGTGCCTGCTGATTATTCGTTTGCGATTAAGCCGGGCGAACTAAAAGCAGGACAAGAGGACGCGATTTCGACTTCTTCGATTAAGTTGACCTTGGCACCGAAGCAATGGCTCGCTGGAAAAGGCGTTGGACTCTTGTATGTAAACGAAGTAAACAATACATTGGATCCGCTTATGGGAACCGTGAATGCACAAGGTCAGTGGGTATATGAAGTCAACAGCTACGGCAAGTATATTCCGTACTACCTGGACAATGCAGGCACGAGCAGCGCTGGATTCACAGATATTGCAAAGCATTCAGCCAAGGCAGAAATCACGTATATGGCGGAAAAGGGCTACGTGAAGGGTTTGACGGAGACGACGTTCGGTCCAGAGGTTTCCTTGACAAGAGCACAATTCGTCACACTGCTCGCGCGCACTTTTGAATGGGAGCTCCCTTCCTCACCAAAGCTGAATTTCAAGGATAAGGTGCCTTCCTACGCGCAAGGTGCCGTACAGGTTGCTGTTTCCAAAGGCCTGGTGAAGGGGTATAACGATAACACCTTCCGTCCGGATCAGCCGGTGACTCGTGCAGAGGCCGCAGTCATTCTCGATCGCCTCGTGAATAAAAAGGGAGCGACGAAAACGGTCTCTGATAAAGGGACCTGGCCATCCTGGGCATCTACATCCATCAACAACATGGTCGGACTCGGTCTGATTGATCCAGTCGGAGGAAATTATCAGCCGAATAAATCGACGACAAGAGCAGTTTGTGTCGTAGCGCTATATCGCATCCTGCATCAAACCAAATAAAATGGCAGTAGGAAAGGTCAAGCTTCTCTAGCGGAGAGGAGCTTGACCTTTTTCTTTTCCCAAGGCGAAGAAAAAAGCTTTGCCAAAATGAGTTAACCATTTTAAAATAACGGTTAACAAATATATGTTAACCAAGGTTGTGATTTGGTTGTTAAATAATTATGCAGAGCTCTCCGCCAAAAACAAGCAATACGTTTGGCATCCCTTCACCCAGATGAAAGACTACGTCGCACAGGAGCCGTTGATTATTGCGAGAGGAGAAGGGATCAAGCTGTTCGATGTGAACGGCAAGGCTTACTACGACGGTTTTTCCTCTGTGTGGTTGAACGTCCATGGCCACAACGTTCCCGAGCTGAATCAAGCGATCACGGAGCAGCTCGACCAGATCGCCCATTCTACCTTGCTGGGCATGGCAAATGTGCCATCCATTCTATTGGCAGAACAGCTGATCCACCTTGCGCCAAGAGGATTGAGCAAAGTCTTTTACTCTGACAACGGGGCAACAGCGGTCGAAATCTCACTGAAAATGGCGTTCCAATACTGGCAAAATCGCGGGCAGACCGGCAAGCATTCGTTTATCACAATGAACAATGCCTATCACGGGGATACGATCGGAGCTACCAGTGTTGGAGCCATTCCTCTCTACCATCAGGTCTACAAACCGCTCCTCTTTTCTCCACATGTCATTCCATACCCGTATCCATACAGGCAAGGCGGCGAAGAAGCAGCCGTGCAGGCCACATTGAGCAATCTGGAAAGTTTGCTGAAGGAAAGAGCTCATGAGATTGCGGCGATGATCGTGGAGCCTGTCGTGCAGGGAGCAAGCGGCATGATTATCATGCCGGATGGATGCTTGAAAAAGATTGCGGAGCTGTTGCGCGCCCATGATGTACTCTTGATCGCAGACGAAGTAGCGACAGGCTTTGGACGCACGGGCAAAATGTTCGCTTGTGAGCATGATGGGGTCGTGCCAGACATCATGGCAGTTGCAAAAGGGCTTACGGGAGGGTATTTGCCTGTAGCGGCTACGTTAGTAACCGAGCAGATTTACGATGCCTTTTTCGCCGACTATGAGGAACAGAAAACTTTTTTCCACGGACATTCGTTCACGGGAAATCCACTTGGCTGTGCAGTTGCCCTCGCCAACCTGCGGCTGATGGAGGAGCGCGGAATTGTTCAACAAGTAGCACAAAAAGCAAGCGATCTGGAGCAATTGCTAGCGCCACTGTACGACCTGCCCCATGTAGGAGATATCCGGCAAAAAGGCTTGATGGCGGGAATCGAGCTGATTCTGGAAAAAGAGACCAAGGAGCCCTATCACTGGAATGAGCGGATCGGTGTGCGTGTCTGTCAGGTAGCGAGAGAAAAAGGACTTCTGACACGACCGTTGGGCAACATCATCGTTTTCATCCCGCCGCTCGTATCTACAATCGAAGAATTGACTGACATGGTTCGGATTTTGACTGAATCGATTCAGGATGTAACCACAGGTAATGCGGAGGAGTGATTGACATGTCTGATCGACCCTTTTCCGGATTGTTCATCACTGGAACAGATACAGGGGTAGGCAAAACGGTTGTGACCGCCGGAATCGCATCCGTGTTGCGTGAGACCGGAGTGGATATAGGGGTTTGGAAGCCAGTCCAGTCAGGAGCACGAGCGCATGATGAAAACAGTGACGCTAGGCACTTGAGATTGTGGAGCGGAGTGCCTGATTCGTGTGAGGAGATAGCCCCGCTCTGTTTTGAGGCACCGCTTACCCCTCTTCTGGCTGCTGAAGCAGAGGGGAAAAGCTTGACCATGGAGGAAGTAATCGCTGCAGGGCGACCTCTGATGGAACGTTATCCGGCACTCCTTGTCGAAGGAGCCGGTGGTCTGATTGTTCCATTGACTCGAACCGAAACGATGGCCGATCTCGCTGTTCGATTGAATCTGCCCATGCTCATCGTGGCTCGGGCCGGGCTCGGCACGATTAACCATACACTCTTGTCTGTGTGGTATGCACGGGAACTCGGGATCGAGGTGGTAGGTGTCATCCTGAATCAAATCAACTCAGCCGGTATCACTGATGAGAGTGTCAAAACAAACGCGAGCATGATCGAGAGCTATGGAGGAGTTCCCGTATGGGGCGTACTTCCGTGGATAAAACAACCGTTAGAGCGCCAGCAGCTGACACAGCTGATCCAAGAATGTGTAGACATCGGACAGTTGTGTCAGTGGAGCCATAAATAATAAAAAAGAGGAGACGAGAAAATGGAGCAAAGCACCTGTCTGGATTGGAAGGGATACTCTTCTAAAGCGATTGGTAAAGAACTGCTTACGCAGGAAGAGGCAATGAACGTGTTGCAAGCGTCAGATGATGAGCTGCTGCTGGTCATGAACGAAGCTTTTCGCGTCAGAAAGCACTTTTTCGGGAAAAAGGTCAAACTGAACATGATCATCAACGCCAAGAGCGGCCTATGCCCGGAGGATTGCGGTTACTGCTCGCAATCGATTGTTTCGAATGCTCCGGTATCCAAGTACACGATGCTGGACAAGGAGACATTGCTCGCAGGTGCGCGAGAAGCCATGAATCGACAAGCAGGTACATACTGTATCGTCGCCTCAGGACGTGGTCCCACTGAAAAAGAGCTGGGGCAGGTCATAGAGGCGGTCAAAGAAATCCGTGAGACGATGCCACTGAAAATTTGTGCTTGCTTAGGGATATTAAGCGACGAACAAGCAACCCGCCTAAAAGATTCAGGCGTCCACCGCTACAACCATAATCTCAATACGAGTCGCAACCATTACGAATCGATTACGACGACGCACACGTACGATCAACGTGTACAGACTGTAGACACCGTGAAAAGAGCAGGGATGTCACCATGCGCAGGCGTGATCATCGGCATGGGGGAGAGTGATGAGGAGATCGTCGATATGGCATTTGCCCTTCGCAATCTCGACGCAGATTCTATTCCGATCAATTTTTTAAATGCGATTCCAGGAACCCCGTTGGAGGATAAAGGACGCACTCCAGCAATGAAGGCTCTACGTGTTCTCGCCTTGTTCCGATTTATTTGCCCAGACAAAGAAATTCGCGTTGCAGGTGGTCGCGAAGTGAATTTGCGTACCTTGCAGCCGCTCTCCTTGTATGCGGCTAACTCATTGTTCGTGGGCGACTATTTGACGACGCCCGGGCAGGAAATCACGACAGACCATCAGATGATTGAAGACCTCGGGTTTGAAATCGAGCTGTGTGCGCTGTAGGACAGTAGGTCTGCCATGAACAAACGGTACGCATGGTTGGAAGAAGAATATGATTCGCTGCGGAAACAATCGCTGGCAAGAGAATGGAACACCGTAGAATCAGCCAGTGATCGCGTAGGCACGTGGATTCAAGTCGAAGGGAAACCATTATTAAACCTGTCATCGAACAACTATTTGGGCTTCGCCCACGATCAACGAATCGTGGAAGCTGGCAAGAAGGCGGCAGAGGAGTGGGGGGCAGGAGCAACTGCCTCTCGTCTCGTCCATGGCAACTACGCTTTGTACGACGAACTGGAAAAGCAACTGGCGGTGTGGAAGCAGAGAGAAGGCGCGCTTGTCTTTGCAAACGGCTATCAGGCAAATACGGGGGTAATTGCAGCGCTTGCCGGAAGGGGCGACGCTGTTTTTAGTGATCGGTTGAATCACGCCAGCATCGTCGATGGGATCGTGCTCAGTCGGGCGGAGCATTTTCGATACAGACATAACGATATGGAGCATCTGGAATTTTTGCTGAAAAAGCATCAGGATGCAAGACGGAAGTGGATTGTCACGGACAGCATATTCTCCATGGACGGAGATAAAGCTCCTCTTCTTGAATTGGTACAACTGCGAGACCGCTACAATGCCATGCTGATGGTTGACGAAGCCCATGCAGGGGGAGTGCGTGGTGAAGAAGGGCAGGGTTTATGCCATGAACTGGGCATCTCTGGACAAGTCGATGTTTTGATGGGAACCTTTAGCAAGGCATTTGGTGTATATGGTGCATACGTATGTGCAGATGAGATCATCATTCGTTATTTGATGACGAAAGCACGCTCGCTGGTGTATTCGACCGCCCTGCCCCCTGCTGTGATTGGCTCGAATCTGGCGGCCTTGTCTTTGGTGCAGAAGGAGTCTTGGCGCAGAAGTGCGGTGAGGCAAAATGCGTTCATGTTTCGCCAGTTGCTTCGCTCACATGGGTTTACTGTAGACGAAGAAGATACACCAATTATCCCGCTCACGTTAGGAGAGAATGAATGGACGTTGCAATTTAGCAAAAGGCTTCGGCAGCGAGGGATTGCAGCGGTTGCCATTCGACCACCAACTGTGCCAGCAGGAACCGCCCGTATCCGTTTTACGGTGATGGCTGAGCATAAGCGCGAGGAGCTGGAGTGGGCTTGCGAACAAGTGATGGAAATCAGGAACGAGCTTCAAAGGGAGGGACGGTAACGTGAGAAAAGTGATGTTGTGGCTAACAGGCTGGGGGATGTCGGATGGCTCTTGGGATGCAGTACGCTCACAATTTCCTTCCTATGAGCATATCACTCCCGATTTTTCGGACGTCGCTGCGCCCATGCAATTTTTCGAGAAGGTAGAGGGGGAAGTTCGCTCTCTTTCGGGCCAGGAGCTGATTGTAGTGGGGTGGTCTATGGGAGGGATGCTCGGAATACGTCTCGCTGCTCAGTACCCAGTCTCAGGACTTGTTCTGATAGGCACCACAGCACGCTTTATCTGCGAACAGCCTGCCCTTCGCCAAGGGTGGCATCCTGTTGTTTTGCAAAGGATGAAAAGGCAGCTTTCCGTAGCACGCGAGCGGGTGATGGACGCATTTGTCGAACAGATGCTAACACCAGGTGAGCGCGAGCAAACAGGTCTGCATGTGGGATTGGACAGCCAGAAGTGGAGTACGGCGGCGTTGATTGCGGGCTTGACCTATTTAGAAGAAGAGGATTGCCGTCCGTTCCTGTCTTCCCTGGCATCTCCTACTCTCGTCATTCATGGAACAGAGGATGCTGTTTGTTTGCTCGCAGCCGGCGAAGAACTGGCGAGTAGTCTTGCAGGTGCCCATTTCGTGCAAATTCCTGATTGTGGTCATGCCCCGCATGTATTTGCTCCGGAGGTTGTAGGAGATTCGCTAAAGAGGATGGTGGAGCAGCTTGCAGAAAAGGACAATCAGTAGCCGATTCAGTGAGAAGGCTGCCTCATACGAAAAATACGCACTCGTGCAAAAGAAGATGGCCGATCATTTGAGTCAAATGATTACAGAAATAACGATCGAGAACGAGATGCGAAACATCCTGGAGATTGGCTGTGGGACAGGGGGATTAACCCGCGTCATTCGCAGCCATTTTTCTGATGCCCATTACGAAGTGGTAGAGATTGCGTCAGGCATGCTGGAGCAGGCGAAGAACAATCTAGAGCAGGGCGGCCTGAATTGCTCATTTTTTCATGCCGATGCCGAAGAATGGGTTTGGGAACAACCGGCGAAGTCAAAGGAATTGATGGTTTCAGGAGCGTGTTTTCAGTGGTTTGCCAAGCCAGCGCATACGCTAAAAGGACTGGGAAGAATCCTGAAGCCCGGAGCACCTTTGGTTTTTTCAACATTTGGCCCCGATACTTTTTGGGAGCTGCATGATTCGTTTGCGAATGCTCATGCGATTTTGGGGGAGAAGGGAGTACGCCATGGCTTGGAATTTCTCTCTGCACGTGATTGGTACGAGCTGTTGAAGCAAGCAGGGTTTACGGATATCGAGGTGATTAGGAAGTATGAACGGCTTACTTACCCGAGTGTAAGAGATTTTTTGCATGCCGTAAAAGCCGTGGGCGCCAGTGCAAGTAGGGAGCAGGGGAGCGGTCTTGGACGCAGAAAGCTGCTTGTAGAAATGATACGTCATTATGAGCAAACGCATAAAAGAGAAACGGGCATCCCTGTCACCTACGAAGTTATTTACGTTCGCGCGGTTTCATCCATGTAGTGTGCTTGAAATGATTTTTGCTATATATATGAGAATGATTATTAAATAAAATGAAAAGAAGAACGATGGGAGGGCTAACAAGGAGTTGAGCGCCAGATAATGAACGTGGATGATCATATTTTGTTATGGAATCAGAACGGCAATCTGGACAAGCTTCGGGCCAAGGCCCTGCTTTATCAACTCGTATGTGAGCTAATGGCACAGATGCAGTCGCAAGGAATCGGCGTAACGGTACCGAATTTGGTCGTTCAGGCCGTCCGGTATATTGAGGAGCATTACGCAGAGGCTTTCACACTCGATGATCTTGCGACGCTCTTAAACTGCAGCCCCCGGTCCCTGCAACGCACCTTTAAAACCCAGTTGGCGGTCGGCCCTATCGACTATCTGATCCAGGTGCGCATTCAAAAAGCGCAGGAACTGCTGCGTCAAACGAATTTGGGTCTAAAAGAGGTAGCGGAATCAGTAGGTTATACAGACAGCTATTATTTCAGTCGTATTTTTAAAAAATATACAGGCTTCTCACCGTCTGCTTATAAGGAAAATCCGCAGACATCGGAAATTCGTCGCCAAAGTCCATTACTCTTGTCGCGATATTCCATTGCTGGTCAAAAGCTGTGGAAATATAATGATCACATTGAAAATGAAAATCATTTGCGATCAAGAGATGGGGGAGCCGTACCGATGTATAAGAGTACAAAAGCGATGCTGGCGCTGAATCTGATGTTGAGTCTTACCTTGCTGCTGGGAGCCTGCTCAGGCGGCAGTACGAATACTAGCAATTCGGGTAACACAGCAACAGGCGCTTCGAATCAGATGGCGACGCAGTCGAATACTACGCAATCTAGCGCGAATCAAGAAGTGAAGAAAAGCGAGACGCGTACAAACAAGCACATGAAAGGCGAGTTGACGCTTGATTTTAAACCAGTCAGAATCGCTGTGCTGGATACGCAGTACGCAGATCAAATGATTGCCTTGGGCCGAGCTGCCTGCTGGTAGTGTCATTACAACGGGGGACGGTTCGAAGTTTCCAGAGTATCTCATGGACAAGCTAAAAGATGTTCACGTACTCGGAACAAAAGATGAGCCCAATTCAGAAGCGGTAGTTGCTATGGAGCCTGACTTGATCATATGCACGGAGTTTCAAGATAAAATCTATGATAATTTGAACAAAATCGCACCAACCATCATGCTTGATCGAAATGAAGACTGGCGCGAGACACTGATTACATTCGGGAAAATTCTCGAAAAAGAAAAAGAAGCGGAGCAAATCGTAGCGGACTACCAGGACAAAACGAACAAATTGAAAGCAGAACTGGCAACCAAGCTCAAGGGTGAGTCCGTCGCACTGATTCGTCCGCGTGATAATGCCATTCGACTGCATACCGTTGAACACCGTACAGCCGCCATCTTATATACCGATTTGGGACTGACTCCTCCCAAGCCAGCGATGGATAAATCAGATACTGCGACGATGATTTCTCTGGAAGTGTTGCCAGAGGTAAATGCCGATCACATATTTGTCGTAACGGACAAAGCGAATCAAGCTTTAACGGACGAGTACAAAAACAGCTCCATTTGGAAAGGGCTAAAAGCCGCCAAGGAAAATAAGGTGTACGAGGTAAACACAACCGTGTGGATCGCCTACTACGGCCCGATTGCCATCAACAATATCGTCGATGAAATTGCAGAAGCACTGCTATAAATCATACAGACCGTCACCCTCTTCTCCCAAGAGCTGTGACGGTTTTTCATGAACTGGAAAAGAAAGCGATTTCCTGGCAGGAATTATCATGAAAAGATGGAATCTTAAGAAGGTTGCCTATCCTGTGTATTCGAGGGGTGTGTGGAAGATGAGTCAAAGAGAAATCGTCATTGCGAGTGCTGTACGCACTGCTATAGGTAGCTTTCAAGGAACACTTGCAAGTGTCAGCGCGACAAAGCTGGGCGGGATTGTACTGGAAGCAGCGCTAGAGCGTGCAGGTGTTTCCAAGGATGTGGTCGATGAAGTGATTATGGGGAACGTACTGGCAGCAGGCTTGGGTCAAAACCCGGCGCGCCAGGCTTCTATTCAAGCGGGCCTTGCTCATGAAGTTCCCTCCCTGACAATCAACAAGGTTTGTGGTTCAGGTCTCAAAGCCGTTCATCTGGCTGTTCAGTCAATCCTTGCTGGTGAGGCAGAAGTTGTCTTGGCTGGTGGGATGGAAAATATGAGTCAGGCACCATATTTAATGGAAGGTGCGCGCTCAGGGTATCGCATGGGAGATCAAAAAGTCGTGGATTCCATGATTCGCGACGGACTGTGGTGTGCTTTCAACGACTATCACATGGGCATCACAGCGGAGAATCTTTGTACCAAATACGAAATCGGACGCGAAGAGCAGGATGAATTTTCAGCGTGGAGCCAGGAGAAGGCTCAGCAAGCGCTCACTAGTGGTCGTTTTCAAGAAGAAATCGTGCCGGTTCCGATCCCGCAGCGAAAGGGTGACCCGGTGCTGTTTGCCGTGGACGAATTCCCGCGTGCTGGCGTGACAGCTGAAGCGCTGGGCAAGCTAAAGCCTGCATTTAAAAAGGATGGAACCGTGACCGCAGGGAATGCATCCGGCATCAACGATGGAGCAGCAGCTCTCTTGATTATGACACGCGAGAAGGCGGAAGAGCTGGGAGTGAAACCTCTCGCCCGTATCGTAGCCAATGCGAGTGCAGGTGTCGATCCGAGCATCATGGGGTACGGTCCTGTTCCTGCGACCAAACGCGTACTGGAAAAAGCGGGTCTGTCGATTGCTGACATCGATTTGATCGAAGCGAACGAAGCGTTTGCCGTTCAATCACTGTCTGTTGGCAAAGCACTAGGCTTTAATCGCGAGAAGCTGAATGTCAACGGCGGAGCCATCGCGCTCGGACATCCAATCGGTGCGAGTGGCGCGAGAATTTTGGTCTCGCTCGTGCATGAATTGCAAAAGCGCGAAGGGGTAAAATATGGGTTAGCGACTCTTTGCATTGGTGGTGGACAAGGGGTCTCCACAATTGTCGAGAAAATTTAATTTTTAAATTGTGAACGCTTTGTGTACACAGAAACGCTTGCGTTGACAAAGGGAATAAATCTTCGTTAATATGGATGAGGGCATTTGGAAATTGTGTGCCCTCTCCTTATGTGAAAGGAGAAGGATAAACTGGCGAAACTTGACAATCCATGGCGAGCAATTGGTTTGGTCAGCGTACTTGGTCTTGACTTTGCCATTTGTGTGGTTGCCGGTTTTATGATCGGCAGATACGCGGATCGCCTACTAGCGACTGATCCTTTGTTCTTGCTCATTGGCTTGATTACAGGGATTGCGGTTGGTGTATACACTGTCTATCGACTCATTCGCCCATATTTGTAGGGGGTGACGAACGATGGAAGCGTTTGCTTTGGCGATGCGAAAGACTTTTCGCTATTCTTTGTGGTGTATGGCATTGTTTGTGATACTGATGGTTGTATTGCCTGAACACAAGGTTTTCTTGCAGAGTTTGTTGCTTGGAACAGTGACAGGAATCATAAATACCAGCGTTCTCGCAAGCAAGGTCTGGGTTGTTGGGCAAATGGCAGATGACCCTAATGTCAGGCCAAAAGGAACGGGCACGATGCTTCGGTTCATGATTGCCGGGCTAGCCGCCTATACTACCTTTCTTTTCCCTCACATCTTCACATTATCAGGGGTTCTACTTGGGGTGTTTTTGATCCAAGGGATCAGCTATCTACTCGTATTCCGCAATTCAAAATAGATTTGTTACCAGCATTATCTTTAATGAAGTGATTTTACCAGAGAGCGTTCGATAGCAATGTGTAGACAGAGTTTCGGACAACCTCTATCTATCGATGGAAAGGGGTGAAAAGATGGGTCATCATTATACGTTACGGTTTGGGTTAGGCGGCATGGTATTTGACATCGCTACGATTCTCATGATGGTTCTTACCGCACTGCTTGTGTTTATCTTCCTGTTTGTAATGACACGAAAGCTAGAAACCGGAGTACCTGGTGCTAAGCAAAATGCAGTTGAGTGGATTTTTGACTTTGTCAAGAACGTTACTTCAGGATACATGGATCACAAGAAAGTCATGATGATGATGACGCTTGGTATTACGTTGTTTCTCTACATCTTCATTGGGAACCAGCTAGGTGTTATCGCCAACGTCACCACAGTGCACAAAGGTGAAATCAGCGAAAGTGTTATGAAGATGCTGACGATTGCTCCTACGCCAGAAGCCGAAGCGAAGAAGCGCGAAACCGTTGAGCACGAGCTGGCTGATAAAGGAGCTCATGTAATCTGGTGGAAGTCTCCAACTGCTACACCAAGCGTAACATTTGGTTTGGCATTGGTAGTGTTGCTTTACTCCCACTACCTTGGTATCAAGAAAAGTCCAGGTGGTTGGTTTAAGCACGTATTCCTCAATCCGATCCACATTCTTGAGGAGTTTATTATTAAACCGTTAACGCTTCCTCTGCGTTTGTTCGGTAACCTCTTTGCAAAAGAGATCATGATTGCCTTCCTGTTGAGTGGAGGGGTTTTGGCCGCGGCACCATTGTTTATTTGGCTCGGCTACTCCGTCTTCGTAGGTGCAATTCAGGCGTTCATTTTCTTGACTCTTTCTATGGTTTACATTTCACAACTTGTGAATGATGAACACTAAAATCTAGTTTTTTGTTAACAACAATTTAGGGAGGTATTTTTAACATGGAAGTTATGGGTGTAGCTATTGCTATGGGTCTTATTTTCGGATTGGCAGCACTTGGTGGTGCTTTTGGTGCAAGTAACGTAATCTCTAAAACAATTGAAGGTGTTGCTCGTCAACCTGAAGCTCGTGGTAACCTGATGGGTATCATGTTCCTCGGTATGGGTCTCGTAGAGGCGATTCCAATTATCGCAGTAGCTGTAGGTTTCATCTTGATGGGACGTCTGGGCTAAGCGAACAGTTGAACAGTATTTAAGAGGCGGAGGGTCACCTTCGCCTATCTTTTAGTAGGGAAAAATCAGGCTTCGGCCAAAGCTTGGCAATGAAGTCTTCTAGTAATAATTCTGGTAAGTACGCAAAGAACTTATTGCAGAATCTTTCGTTTGTCAGGAAGGAGTGAACTAAAAATGGTTGAGTTTGGAGCCGTATCCCTGGAATGGGGCACATTACTACTCCAGGTGATTATTTTCGTTTTGCTGTTGATCGTTGTTTCCAAATATGCAACAGGACCGATTGCGAGCGTATTGGAAAAGCGCCGTGCTCATGTTGAGAACGAGCTTGCTACTGCGGAACGCAACCACAAGGAATCCGAAAAGCTTTTGGCTGAACAACGCCGTCTTTTGGATGAAGCTCGCGCTGAATCCAAAGCGATCATCGACCGTGCTGCAAAGCAAGCGTCTGATGAAGCAAGCAAAATCGTTGCTGAAGCACAAGCAGCTACTGAGCGCATGAAAGCAGATGCAAGTGCTGAACTGGCTCGTGAAGTAGAAAAAGCAAAACTCGAACTGCGTGAGCAAATGACAGGTCTTTCCGTGCTCTTGGCTTCCAAGATCATCGAGAAAGAACTGGACGAAGCAGCTCAAAAGTCTACTGTTGACAAATTTCTCGCACAAGTGGGAGATCGCCTATGAGTAGCGCAGTAGGTAAACGTTATGCTCGCGCTCTCTTTGAAGTAGCGAGTGAGCGTAGCAAGATTGATCAGGTAGAGAGAGACCTGGGTGCGATCGTGGAAGCGGTAGAAGGCAATGAAGATCTGAAAAAGATCATGTTGCACCCGCACATCGCAGCAGATGCGAAAAGCCAGCTCGCTGACGAATTGTTCAAAAGCCATGTAGGGGAAGAGACCTTCAATTTCCTGAACGTCCTGATTGAGAACGGACGCGAAGTTGACCTGGTTGATATCTACCGTTCTTTTGTACAATTGGCGAACGAAGCTCGTGGATTCGCAGATGCAATTGTGACAAGTGCAAAGCCGCTTTCTGTTGAAGAGCAAAATGAGCTGGCTGAGAAGTTCGGTCAAACGCTGAACAAAAAGCTGCGTATGACAGCAGTTGTAGATCCAGCGATTCTCGGCGGCATTATTATCAAAATTGGCGACCGTCTGTACGATGGCAGTCTGAAAACGAAGTTGGAAACCTTTGCGCAAAAGGCGTAAAGTTCGATGGCTTTTAAGAAGTTGGATGAATGGGGTGAATTAAGTGAGTGCAATCAGACCAGAAGAGATTAGCTCCCTCATTAAAGAGCGGATCGCTAACTTTAAATCTGAAATCGAAGTTGTGGATGTAGGCACAGTCATCCAAGTAGGTGACGGTATTGCTCGTGTTCACGGTTTGGAAAAGGCCATGCAAGGGGAGCTTCTCGAGTTCCAAAATGGCGTAATGGGTATGGTACTCAACTTGGAAGAAGATAACGTGGGTGTCGTTATTATGGGACCTTTCCGCGACATTAAGGAAGGCGACACTGTAAAACGTACCGGCCGCGTTATGGAAGTTCCAGTAGGGGAAGCACTGCTCGGCCGCGTTGTAAACCCACTGGGTCAACCAATCGATGGTCAAGGCCCTATCGCAAATGACGGTTTCCGCCCAATCGAGAGCCCAGCTCCTGGCGTTATGGCGCGTAAATCCGTACACGAGCCACTCCAAACAGGTATCAAAGCGATTGACGCGATGATCCCAGTTGGTCGTGGACAGCGTGAGTTGATCATTGGTGACCGCCAAACTGGTAAAACAGCAGTGGCGCTCGACACGATCATCAACCAAAAAGGTAAAGACATGATTTGTATCTACGTTGCAATCGGTCAAAAGCAATCCACCGTTGCAAACATCGTAGAAACACTGCGTAAAGCAGGTGCTCTAGATTACACCATCATCGTTTCTGCAACTGCGTCTGACCCAGCTCCAATGTTGTACCTGGCTCCTTATACTGGTGTAACAATGGCTGAGTACTTCATGTACAAAGGCGGACACGTTCTGTGCGTATACGATGACCTGTCCAAACAGGCTTCTGCATACCGCGAAATGTCCCTCTTGCTTCGCCGTCCTCCAGGTCGCGAAGCATATCCTGGTGACGTATTCTACTTGCACTCCCGCTTGCTGGAGCGCGCTGCGAAACTGTCTGATGAGTTGGGTGCTGGTTCCATTACAGCTCTGCCATTCATCGAAACCCAAGCGGGTGACATTTCCGCGTACATTCCAACCAACGTGATCTCCATCACGGACGGTCAGATCTTCCTGGAGACAGACTTGTTCAACGCAGGTCAACGTCCAGCGGTTAACACCGGTCTTTCTGTATCCCGTGTAGGTGGTTCCGCGCAAATCAAGGCGATGAAAAAGGTAGCAGGTCCACTCAAGCTCGAGTTGGCTCAATACCGTGAGTTGGCTGCGTTTGCTCAGTTCGGTTCCGATCTGGACAAAGCGACCCAAGCTCGTCTGACCCGTGGTGAGCGCTTGATGGAAATCATGAAACAAGGTCAGTTCGATCCAATGTCTGTTGAGAAGCAAGTTGCTTCTATCTATAGCGCTACAAGAGGTTTCCTGGATGACATTCCAATAGCAGAAGTGCGCCGCTTTGAGAAAGAGATGTTGTCTTTCTTGGATTCCAACAAACCGCAACTGTTGGAGCACATCCGCACAACGAAAGACCTTCCAGATGAAAAAGAATTCAACGCAGCGATCGAAGAGTTCAAAAAAGGCTTTTCGGTAACTCGCTAATCGTTAACCTGATAGACATCAGATGCATGCCGGGCCATTTGCCCGTGCATGCGTCCTCAAGGTGGTGAAAACGAGTGGCTAAAGGAATACGTGAGATTCGACGCAGTATCAAAAGTAAAAAAGATATGCGCCAAATCACGAAAGCGATGAAAATGGTGGCGGCTGCAAAGCTTCGCCGTAACCAGGATAAAGCTGAGGCGGCACGCCCGTATGCTGACAAGATCCAAGAAGTGATCGCAAGCATCGCGAGTGGGACCTCTGGTTCCAAACATCCAATGTTGCAAAATCGTCCGGTGAAAAAGACTGGTTATATTGTCATCACTTCCGACCGTGGACTTGCTGGGGGTTACAATGCCAACATTCTCCGTAAAGTGGTAACTACCATTAACGAGAAGCATAAGTCCAAGGATGAGTATGGTATTTTTGTGATTGGCCGCAAAGGTCGTGACTTCTTCAGCAAGCGGAACTACCCGCTTTTGGAGGAAGTTACAGGTCTGCCAGCCAGCCCAGCCTTTGCTGATATCAAGAAAATTGCCGGTGCAGCAGTCCAAATGTTCGAGAACGAGCAGATTGACGAACTGTACCTGTGCTACAACAAGTTCCAAAGTGCAATTTCGCAAATACCTACCGTAAAACAATTGCTGCCATTGGAAGCTCCCGAGAGCAACAATGCGCGCGAATTGAATTACGAGTATGAGCCGTCCTCGGAAGAAGTATTGGCGGATCTGTTGCCGAAATATGCGGAAACACTGGTTTACAGTGCACTCCTCGAAGCAAAAGCTTCCGAAGAAGGTTCCCGTATGACGGCAATGGGCAGCGCGACAGACAATGCTACGGATATGATCAACCGTTTAACGTTGAGCTACAACCGTGCTCGTCAGGCAGCCATTACACAAGAGATTTCCGAGATCGTTGCAGGTGCAAACGCACAGGCTTAGTGGCAGCGAATAGCTCCCAAATTAGCTTTACAGGAGGGAAGAAGTAAGATGGCGAATGGACGCGTGGTTCAGGTAATGGGTCCGGTTGTTGACGTCGAGTTCGACCGCGGACACCTGCCTGCCATTTACAATGCGATCAAGATTCAACATAAAGCACAAAGCGCCGGTGAGCGCGACATCAATTTGACTGTTGAGGTTGCTACTCATTTGGGCGATAACTTGGTTCGTACCGTTGCGATGTCTTCCACTGACGGTTTGGTTCGTGGCATGGAAGCAGTTGATACCGGTGCAGCTATCTCCGTTCCAGTGGGTGCAATAACCCTTGGACGCGTATTTAACGTATTGGGTGAGCCGATCGACCTGCAAGAACTTGGTCAAGTAGATCGTCGTGACCCTATTCACCGTAAAGCTCCTGAGTTCGTAGACCAAGCAACGACTGTTGAGATCCTGGAAACAGGTATCAAAGTTATTGACCTCTTGGCTCCGTACATCAAGGGTGGTAAGATCGGTCTGTTTGGTGGTGCGGGTGTAGGTAAAACCGTTACTATTCAAGAGCTGATCAACAACATCGCGCAAGAGCACGGTGGTATTTCCGTATTCGCAGGTGTAGGTGAGCGTACCCGTGAAGGTAACGACCTGTACCACGAGATGAAAGACGCAGGCGTACTGCCGAAAACCGCGATGGTATTCGGTCAGATGAACGAACCGCCTGGTGCACGTCTTCGTGTGGCGTTGACTGGTCTGACTATGGCGGAATACTTCCGTGATGAAGAAGGCCGCGACGTTCTACTCTTTGTTGATAACATCTTCCGCTTTACTCAAGCGGGTTCTGAGGTATCTGCTCTCTTGGGCCGTATGCCATCTGCGGTAGGTTACCAGCCAACATTGGCTACCGAAATGGGTCAGCTGCAAGAGCGTATTACTTCCACGAAAAAAGGTTCCGTAACGTCCATTCAAGCGATCTACGTACCAGCGGATGACTACACTGACCCGGCTCCTGCTACTACGTTTGCTCACTTGGACGCTACAACGAACTTGGAGCGTTCCATCGCTGAGTTGGGTATCTTCCCTGCGGTAGACCCACTCGCATCCACTTCCCGTGCTCTGGCTCCTGATGTAGTAGGACAAGAACACTATGATGTGGCTCGTAGCGTTCAAAAAATCCTGCAACGTTACAAAGAACTGCAAGATATCATCGCGATTCTCGGTATGGACGAGTTGAGCGACGACGACAAGCAAGTAGTTGGACGCGCACGCCGCATTCAACGTTTCTTGTCCCAGTCCTTCCACGTTGCCGAGCAGTTCACTGGTAACCCAGGCCAATACGTGCCATTGAAAGAAACCGTTCGCAGCTTCAAGGAAATCCTCGAAGGTAAGCATGACCACCTGCCAGAGGGCGCGTTCCTGTACGTAGGTACCATTGAAGAAGCGGTAGAAAAAGCGAAGAAAATGGCGTAAGACACCCTGGAAAGGGGAGACGAGTAAGTGAGTAAGATGACAGTTGAAGTCGTAACTCCTGAACGGGTTGTCTACAGCGGTCAGGCTGAAATGGTGATTGCTCGCGGCTTGCAAGGGGAAATCGGTATTATGCCGAACCACGTGCCGTTGGTAACCCCGCTGAAAACAGCGCCAGTTCGGATTAAGACAGAAGGCGATAAAGAAGTAAAGATGGCTGTAAGCGGCGGCTTCATGGAAGTTCGCGGCGATAAAGTGACCATCCTTGCTGAAACGGCTGAATTGCCGGGAGACATCGATGTTGAACGCGCGAAGGCAGCGAAAGAGCGTGCTGAAAAGCGTTTGGCTGAGAAATATGCCGAGCTCGACGTCAAGCGTGCAGAACGCGCGCTGCAACGTGCGATGGCACGTCTCGACGTAGCGAAGTAAAGCGTAAGCTTAGATATCCCCGCGCCCATGTGGCTGCGGGGATTTTTCGGTTAACAGGCGATGAATGATGAGCCATGGTAATCGGGCATGATATTTCCAGTTGGTAATTGCCTAATGTTTCTGTGTATAATAGACCTAATGCCCTGCCGACGAGCTACGTTAGCATGAAAAACAGCGGGAAAAAGCGGCATTGGCTATTGGGATTAAAGGAGAGTGTAATTGATGCAAACCGTTCGCGATATCCGCCACAATCAAGATGGCATAGTGATTCCTAGCAGCTTTGCGGCTAATGGCTGGACAAGCGTGCTATCTCATGAAATGAATGTTTTGTTCCAGGCAATGTGCTATGTAGTAACCAAGCATGAGACAAAAGAAGAAATGAGAAAAGCTCTGGACGAGTTCGATGCATTGAAAGGCACATTTACCGAGCCTGTTCAAGAAGGCTTTAAGTCTGAAGATGATTTTAAAGGCTACGTGAACCTCTTGAACAGATTCAAAGCATTCATGAGCCGTTCCGATTATGCATATCCGACATCTCTTGACGAGGCTATTGAGCTTTTCGTGAAGTGGGGTCTGATAATTGATAATGGAGATGCTTGGGATGTATCGGTTTATCCATTCCCAGATGCATCTGAGTTGTTCAAGTTGAGTGAAGCAGAATCTCTTGCTTTGGCTCATGTTAAACTGGAAGCATTGGTTCATCCGATGTTTAGCCGCCTGGTGATGAAGCTGCATGAGGAAGAAGAAAATACGTTTAGCATGTCCAAAGCAGAAATAAAGCAATTGCTGAACACCAATGACCAGATGCTGGCAGAGATTCTGATCAAGCTGACTCCATATATGGAAGAGGCAATTGAAAATATGCTGGAGATCCCAGAAGACGAGAAGATGAACTTTACGATTGTATGGGAGCGCATTTACGAGGATTTCCTCGGACAGCAATTTTCTAAGAACGTTCAATAATTAAGAGAATAAGAGGGCCAGACGGGCATATTCGTTTGGTCATCATACTATGCTGGAAAAACTCAGGGAGAAATCTCTGAGTTTTTTCCCTTTATATGGCACAAAAGGAAGGCTTTCGTTAGACACCCTATTGGCAATTTGCTATAATGATAAAGGTATTTTTTTCTAGCAGTGTCGATAAGCGACAGCGTTCATATCTACACCTTTGATGCTGCGAGCAGTACCCTTTTGAGGGAGTCTCGACTTCTTCTGGAGGAAAGCGCAAGACGATTCATACCTTTCTCAAGAGCGGAGGGAACGTGGGTGAGTGACATCTATACCAACAATTATGTGATTGTCGCGATCTTTTTGATTCTAGGTGTGTTGTTGCCCGTGGCTACAGTCAGTTTTGTTGGTCCATTGCTTCGTCCAAAGAAACCGACACGGGAGAAGCAAACTACTTATGAAAGCGGTAACATTCCTGTTGGTGACAGTTGGGTGCGTTTCAACGTGAAGTATTACATCTTTGCCCTCATGTTTGTCATTTTTGATGTAGAAACACTCTTTCTGTATCCGTGGGCCGTCGCTTATAAAGAACTGGGGCTTTTTGCCTTAGTTGAGATGGTCATCTTTATATCCTTGCTCATCGTAGGATTGATTTACGCGTGGAGAAAGAAGGTGCTGGAATGGAACTAGACCTGACAAGCATTGCGCCTGAATTGCAAGAGGAACTGAATCGGAACGTCATGTTCACGTCATTGGAGACAGTGAAGGGATGGGTTCGCAGCAACTCGTTGTGGCCATTAACCTTTGGTTTGGCCTGTTGCGCGATCGAAATGATGGGAACGGGTGGAGCGCGTTATGACCTCGACCGGTTTGGCGTTATTTTTCGAGCATCCCCAAGACAATCTGATGTCATGATCGTAGCCGGAACCGTCACGAAAAAGATGGCACCACTACTGCGCAGGCTGTATGATCAAATGCCTGAACCAAAGTGGGTGATTGCCATGGGCTCCTGTGCGACAGCAGGAGGTCCGTACGTGCGCTCGTACAGCGTGGTAAAAGGTGTAGACCAGATTGTGCCTGTCGACGTATATATTCCGGGTTGTCCCCCGAACCCTGCCGCTTTGATCTACGGAATCAATAAGCTCCAAGAAAAAATCCGTTACGAAGCGAAGACTGGGAAGCAGGTGACCAATCTATGAGCGACGAGAAACGCAAGCCGACGCCGGAGGAAAAGGCAGCGGCAGCAGCTGAAGCCCGTGCCAAGGCCGAAGCTTTGCGAAAATTAAGAGAACAGGAAGCGCAGGCATCTCAAGAGGCGAGCCCAGTGGAAGCAGCACAAGAGACACAAGAGGAAGTATCTGCTCCGGAAGCAAAACCTGTATCTGAAATGACGCCTGAGGAAAAAGCCGCAGCGAAGAAAGCAGCTGCAGCTGAAGCAATTGCCAAGGCAAAAGCGGCGAAGGAAGCAAAAGAGGCTGCGGAAGTGGAAACTCCAGTTGCCGAGCAACAATCAGAAGAAGTTGCTCCACCAGCAAAACCTGTATCCGAAATGACGCCAGAGGAAAAAGCTGCAGCCAAAAAAGCAGCAGCGGCCGAAGCACTAGCAAAGGCAAAAGCGGCGAAGGAACAGGCAGAAGCTGCTCCACCACCAACAAAGCCTGTATCCGAAATGACGCCTGAGGAAAAAGCCGCAGCGAAGAAAGCGGCAGCCGCAGAAGCGCTAGCAAAGGCAAAAGCAGCGAAGGAAGCAAAAGAAGCCGCGGAAAATGGTGCCGATACAGCTGATTCAGCTACGGATGCGGATGCCAAGGCGAAGGCCGCAGCTGCCGCAAAAGCCAAGGCTGCCGCAGCAGCCGCTGCAAAGGCAAAAGCCGCACGGGAAGCAGGCGGCGATGAATCCGGTGATGACGATGCCAAAGCAAAGGCAGCTGCCGCAGCAAAAGCCAAAGCAGCCGCCGCAGCAGCAGCGAAGGCAAAAGCATCGCAGGCGACTGGGGATGAGACCCCGGCAGAGGAAGCACCAAAAGCACCTTCCAAAAACCAGCCCTATCTTGATAAATACGTGTCACGAATTTCCGAAGCATTTGGACAGGAAGTCATCGAGGCTTCGTATATTAACGAGCTGGCAAAGGAAGTGCCTACACTCACCATTCAAAACGAACGTTGGCACCAGGTTGCCCAATTTTTAAAAGATGACGAGCAATTGAGCTTTGAGTACCTGTCCGATCTTCACGGTGTCGATTACGAGGATCGCCTGGAGGTATACTACCACTTTTATTCCTACAAAAATCGCCAAAGCTTGGCAGTAAAGGTCAAAACGAGCAGAGAAGATTCAAAAGTTGCTTCTGTGATGGACCTCTGGCATGGCGCAAATTGGAATGAAAGAGAGACTTTTGACCTTTTGGGTATTCATTTCCCGGGACATAAGGATTTACGTCGAATCCTGTTGCCGGATGATTGGATAGGGTATCCGCTGCGCAAAGATTATGTGCAATACGACGAGGAGGTTTAGCAGATGAACCATAACATCCTCACGACTCATGTTGATACCTCTTCTGAAACAGGACTTCGTACGGAAGAGATGTTATTAAACGTAGGTCCACAGCATCCGAGTACACACGGGGTATTTCGCTTGGTAGTAAAAATCGATGGGGAAACCATTAAAGAAGCGATTCCGGTGATGGGCTACCTGCATCGAGGTACAGAGAAGCTGGCAGAAAACTTGACCTATACACAAATTATTCCCTATACAGACCGTATGGACTACGTGTCCGCCATGACCAACAACTACGTACTCTGCCACGCAGTAGAAACGATGATGGGATTGGAGATTCCAGAGCGAGCTCAGTTTTTGCGATTGATCGCGATGGAACTGAATCGGGTGGCGAGCCATTTGGTTTGGTGGGGAACGTTCCTTTTGGACATTGGTGCAATGGGGCCTTTCCTGTATGCTTTCCGAGATCGGGAGACGATCCTGGATTTGTTTAACGAGCTATGCGGGGCGCGGATGACCTTTAACTACATGCGCGTAGGCGGAGTGAAATGGGATGCACCTCCAGGCTGGATCGACAAAGCCAAAGAATTTGTCCAATACATGAAGAAAGAATTGAATAACTACCACCAGCTGGTGACAGGGAATGAGATTTTTATCAGCCGTCTCAGAGGGATTGGAAAGTTCGATACAAAAACGGCACTGGATTACTCGCTATCAGGTGTCATGCTCCGCTCGACAGGTGTCAAGTGGGACCTGCGCAAGGACGAACCGTATTGTATTTACGATCGTTTTGAATTTGATGTGCCGACTGCAACTGAGGGAGATTGCATGGCGCGCTATCATCTGCGTATGGCTGAAATTGAACAAACGCTGCGCATTCTGGAGCAGGCATTGGAGCAATTTCCGAGTGAAGGCGAAGTCATGGGGAAAGTGCCACGTGTGATTCGCCCGCCTGCTGGGGAGACATACGTGCGCATCGAGTCACCGCGGGGAGAAATTGGCTGTTACATTGCCAGTCAAGGTAAGGATAAACCGTGGAGATTGAAGTTTAGACGGCCTTCGTTTACCAATCTACAAATTCTGCCTAAGCTGTTGCAGGGGGAAAACCTCGCCAACATGGTTGCTATCCTGGGCAGTATCGACATCGTCCTCGGGGAGGTTGACTGTTGATGAGTACTCTTTTGGAGCAAGCACCCTCATGGGGAACCACGCTTTGGTTTATCATTGCGGCAGTTTTACTGCTTGCAGTCGTGTTGGGATTCGTTACATACGCCATTTACTTTGAGCGTAAAGTGATTGGGTGGATGCAGCTACGCATCGGGCCGAATCGAGTGGGACCATTGGGACTTCTCCAGACGGTTGCGGATGTTGCCAAGCTGCTATTAAAGGAAGATGTTCGTCCGCAGCACGCTGACAAAGCGTTGTTCACTTTAGCGCCAATATTGGCCTATGCCCCTGCTTTTGCCGTATTGGCGGTCATGCCTTTTTCAGACAGCATTCAGTTTGCTGATCTGGGAATAGGGCTGCTGTACTATATCGCCTTGTCTGGGATCACAGTATTAGGCGTGATCACAGCTGGCTGGGCCTCGAATAACAAGTACTCGCTGATCGGGGGTCTCCGCTCCGCTGCGCAGATGATCAGCTATGAAGTACCGCTGGTCATGTCCGTGGTGGGTATCGTTCTATTGACGGGCAGCATGAATCTCAAGGATATTGTCGAGGCGCAGCGGGATGTCTGGAATATTGTTCCGCAGTTTATCGGATTTGCTGTATTTATCATTGCTGCCCAAGCTGAGCTGAATCGAACACCGTTTGACTTGCCAGAAGCAGAGTCGGAGCTTGTTGGCGGTTACCACGTCGAGTACTCCGGTTTCCGTTTTGCGATGTTCATGTTGGCGGAGTATGTGTACATGTTCGGGATGGGTGCCTTGATCACGATTCTCTTTTTTGGTGGATGGTTGCCGATTCATCCATCGCTGGATTTCATTCCGGGAATCGTCTGGTTTATCCTTAAATTTTCTCTTTACGTCTTCCTCCAGTTTTGGATTCGCGCCACGATGCCGCGCTTACGTGTCGATCAACTGATGTCGTTTGCCTGGAAAGTGCTGTTACCCGTGGCATTGTTCAACATCCTGCTCACAGCCGTCGTGGTATCTTACCAAAATGGCATGTTCTAGTAGCGACTTGATCGAAAACGACTATGTCCCATTGTTTTCATAGCGCAGGCTTCACCATAGGCTTATTTCGCCAAAAGCTTGCTTCATCAAAAACGTGGTGCAGCCAAGTTCTCAAATCCTGAGGGGTGACACACATGCTAGGACTGGCCAAAGGCCTGGGGTATACATTTAAAAAGCTCACGGAGAAAAAAGTAACCCACTTCTATCCGGATGTGCCCTTTCCAATGCCGCCTCGCTTTCGCGGTATTCAGCACTTTTCTCCTGAAAAATGCATCGTCTGTAACCAATGCGCACGCATTTGTCCGACAGAGTGTATTCAACTGACAGGGAAGCCCCATCCTGATCCGGAGAAAAAGGGAAAGATCATCGATACGTACGATATCAATTTTGAGCTGTGCATTTTATGCGATCTGTGTACAGAGGTTTGTCCGACAGAAGCGATTGTAATGACAAACAACTTCGAACTGGCTGCCTATAGCCGGGACGAATTATACAAGAACTTAAAATGGCTGGACGACAACAATACGAACGTCAGGGAGGAGAATTAGTATGACAGGCGAATTTGTTGCCTTTTTTATCCTATCTCTCCTGACGATCGGTGGCGCGGTGTTTATGATCAGCTTTACGCGCGTCGTTCACATGGTCATCTCATTGGGCGTTACGTTTATCAGCATTGCAGGTCTGTTTGTTTTGCTGGGAGCGGAGTTCGTCGGGGTCGCGCAAATTTTGGTTTATTCAGGGGCTATCTCCATTCTGATGCTCTTTGGAATCATGCTGACCAAGCACGATGCGAACGATGAAGGAACAGGCCGGACATGGAAAAACCGTTTTGTCCTGCTCTTCGTAATCGTTCTGTTCGGATTATTGTTCTGGGGTGTGCAAAATACACCGTGGCCTGCGCCACCGCCACCTGCAGAGGCTCCTGTAAACAATCCAAAAGAAATCGGTATCGAAGTGTTCACCAAATTCGTCATACCATTTGAGCTATTGTCTGTTCTGTTGTTGGTTGCGTTGATCGGTGCGATCATCATGGCGAAAAAGGAGGGGGATAACGAATGACAGTAAGCATTTCCTCCTACTTAATGGTCGCTCTGATTCTCTTTTGTGTAGGCTTGTACGGGGCATTGACGAAGCGAAATGCAGTCGTCGTCTTGTTATCAATCGAGCTGATGCTGAATGCTGTAAATATTAATTTGGTCGCCTTTTCCAAATTCGGACTGTATCCATCTGTGACAGGACAAATCTTTACCTTGTTCACGATGACGGTTGCAGCTGCCGAAGTTGCCGTAGGGTTGGCAATTCTGATTGCGCTGTACCGCAACAAGGAGACCGTGAATGTAGATGAAATGGACCAAATGAAACGATAAGAGGGAAACCTGAAAAGGAGGACAAAGATGGATACTCTAATGCACTATGCCTGGCTGATCCCTCTGTTTCCGCTTCTTGCTTTCATCGTGATCGTCTCATTTGGTCGCCAATTGAAAGAAGGAGCGGCCATAGTGGGTATTACCCTGACGGCTGTTTCTTTTGGAATCGCAGTGCTCATCTTTTGGGAGAGATTCCAGGGTGGGGGTACCGATTACAATTATGTGATAGATTGGCTGCATATTGGCGATATCGTGATCAACATGGGATTCGAAGTGAATCCGCTAAATGCCATGATGCTCGTCATTGTGACATTGGTCAGTCTATTGGTCCAAATTTATTCCAAGGGCTACATGCATGGGGATGAACGTTTTCCGGTGTTTTATCAATACCTGGCACTGTTTTCGTTCTCTATGCTAGGATTAGTTATTTCGCCAAATTTGTTGCAAGTGTATATTTTCTGGGAGCTGGTAGGGGTATGTTCCTTCCTGCTCGTCGGCTACTATTACTTCAAGTCAGAGGCAAAAGCGGCCGCCAAAAAGGCTTTTATCGTTACACGCATCGGGGACCTTGGTCTGTTCATCGGGATATGTCTTCTGTTCTGGTGGACCGGAAGTTTCGAGTACGGGGCTATTTTTGAAAGTATCGCGCTCGGGCGGCTGGAACCATGGATGATTACGCTCGCGGCGATCCTCATTTTCGTCGGGGCCATGGGGAAATCGGGTCAATTTCCGCTTCATACGTGGTTGCCTGATGCCATGGAAGGTCCAACTCCTGTGTCTGCATTAATTCACGCGGCAACGATGGTCGCGGCTGGTGTTTATTTGGTCGCTGCTACCTATCCGCTGTTCATCGCATCCGATACAGCTTTGACAGTTGTATCGTATGTAGGAGGATTCACTGCCATATTTGCAGCTTCTATCGGTCTGACCCAACGGGATATCAAGCGTGTCTTGGCATATTCCACAGTCAGTCAGCTCGGGTACATGATGCTGGCATTAGGTGTAGCGGGTGCTGCAGGTTATGTAGCAGGTTCCTTCCATTTGATGACGCACGCCTTTTTCAAAGCACTGCTCTTCCTTGGAGCAGGTAGTGTCATCCATGCTGTTCATACGCAGGATGTATTCGAAATGGGTGGCTTGTGGAAAAAGATGCCGATCACCGCTTTGACATTCTTGATCGGTTGCTTGGCTATTGCGGGGATCTTTCCGTTCGCTGGTTTCTGGTCCAAAGAAGCGATCCTGGGGGCTGTTTACGGAGCGCACCGCTACGACTTGCTATTCATCGCGCTGCTAGCAGCATTCTTTACCGCATTCTATATGTTCCGTTTGTTCTTCCTGACATTTGCAGGGAAGGCACGTGGCAAACACGAAGCACACGAATCTCCAAGTGTCATGACAGGTCCGCTTTTGGTCTTGGCATTGCTTGCGGTTGTCGCAGGCTTTGTGAATACGCCGTACGCGCCATTACTCTCTGATTGGTTAATGTCAACGAACACAGGGACGGCAATCACGAGCATTTTTGGGGAAGGCACAGAGCACGCGGCTGCTTGGTTGCAGATTGTGGCACTGTTGATCTCCATCCTTGGAGTCGTACTGGCTTACTTGATGTACGGCAAGAGATCTATCTCCTCGGACAAGATTCCAGAAGCAATGCCGTGGCTCTATCAGCTCTCATACAAGAAGTACTACATCGATGAGCTGTATCACAACGTCATTGTTCGTCCATTAGGCTGGCTTGGATTTGTCCTAGATGTATTTGATAAGTATATTGTGGATGGTTTGGTTGGATTGACAGCAAAAATTACCCAAGGAATCGGAGCTTTGCACGCAAGAGTACAAAGTGGGCAGATTCAGTCCTATGGGGCAATGGTCATATTCGGTCTGGTACTATTGATCATCGCCATCAGTTTGACGGCCAAGGGAGGTGGACTCTTTGGGTAATATCCTTTTGTCATCACTGGTGTTCTCTCCACTGCTGGCGATTCTCGTCATGGCTTTTATCCCTAGTCGACAAGCAGGTGTGATCAAACAGGTCGGGATTTTTGGAACGTTGCCAGCACTTATCTTGGCAGGTTGGATGTTCGGCATGTTTGATTACGAGACAGCCAACTTGCAGTTCGTAGAAAAGTACAGTTGGATTTCGATTCCGATTGGAATGGCTCAGGCAGGTACCGTCTTTGCTTTTGAGATCAACTATGAACTCGGCGTAGATGGTATTTCGATGCCATTGATTTTATTGACGGCGATTATCGGTACCCTCGCGGCAATTGCTTCGTGGCAGATCAAGAAGAGGCAGAAGGAGTATTTTATCCTGTTTCACCTGCTGCTGATCGGCATGTTGGGAGTCTTTGCTGCTGACAATCTGTTTCTGTTCTTCATATTCTTCGAGCTGACACTCGTACCGATGTACTTCCTCATCGGGATTTGGGGATATGGGGAGCGCGAGCACGCGGCGAATAAGTTCCTTTTGTATAACGGAATCGGTTCCGGGATCATGCTGTTGGCTTTCATTGTGATTTTTGTCATCATGCGGACGCTCAATATGGATGAAATCACGGCGATCCTGACGACACCAGGGCATCCGATTACCGAAATTCTAACGCCGGAAATGCGTTTTGGAATCTTCCTAGCGCTATTTATCGCTTTTGCGATCAAGCTGCCAGTATTTCCGTTTCACACGTGGATGCTACGTGTACACGTACAGGCTCCACCTTCTATCGTCATGATTCACTCCGGTATTTTGCTGAAGATGGGGGCGTACGGTCTTTTGCGGATGGGAATCGGCTTCTTCCCAGAGCAGGCTTATGATTTCTCAACAACGATGGCAGTTTTGGGGATTATCAACATTTTGTACGGAGCGGTACTGGCTTTTGTACAGAAGGATTTAAAAATGGTGCTGGCTTACTCCAGTATCAGCCATATGGGCATCGTCTTGCTCGGTTTCGCATCGATGAATACGATCGGGTTTCAGGGAGCGATGTTCCAGGTGGTATCCCACGGCTTTATCTCGGCACTGCTCTTCTTCTTGATCGGTATCATTTGGGATCGGACGCAGACATCGATGCTCGACGATTTGGGCGGTTTAGCCAAGTCCATGCCGTTTGTCAGCGGCGTATTGTTGGCAGGCGGGATGGCTTCACTCGGACTCCCGGGCATGTCCGGATTCATTAGTGAGTTCTTTGCCTTCCTCGGTCTGTTTGGTCGTTTGCCGGTATTGGCAGCAGTGGGAGCGATCGGGATTGTCCTCACTGCGGTTTATTTGCTCAGAGCGATCATGAAAACGACTTTTGGCCCTACTCCAGGTAGATGTACAGGACTTGCTGATGCACAGCCGATGGAAGTCATTCCGATGGTGGTCCTGATGGGATGTATTATTCTCATCGGGGTTTATCCAGCAGTTCTGGGGAATCCGATGCAGCAGGCGCTGAAAACGATCGTACCTATCGTAACGGGAATAGGAGGGTAATCCATGGAAGTTAAAGATATTTTCTCATATGACTGGAGCTACCTTCTGCCCGAGTTTATCATTCTTGGCTTCGCTACCTTTTTATCACTGCTGGATCTTTTTGCGGGTAAGCGTCTCGGCAAGCAGGTCATCGGTTGGCTATCCTTCTTGGGAACTGTGATAGCGGCGATCTTTGTGATCATCAATATGAATGCTCTCGATAAGCCATACAGCTACATGATCGACATGATCCGGATCGATGATTACGGCAATGCGTTCAAGCTGATTTTCCTGACAGGGACGGCTTTTGCGATTCTCATCTCCCTGTCCTATCTGAAATCAGGGGAAATCCAGCACAGAGGCGAGTACTATTATTTGTTGCTGACTGGGCTTCTCGGGGCGATGGTCATGGCTTCGTCAGCTGACTTGATTACCTTGTTTGTGGGACTGGAGCTGTTGTCTCTCTCGTCCTATGTACTGGTCGGTTTGCGAAAAAAATCACGGCTTTCCAACGAGTCGGCGTTCAAATACGTCGTTTCGGGAAGTATTGCCACGGCTGTACTCCTGTTCGGGATGTCTTACGTATACGGACTCACGGGAACCACACATATTTATGAAATCTCGTTTCGATTGGCAGAAGCGGGAATGGCGGGCTATCAATTCCTCGTCTATACGGCGTTTGCGTTTCTCGCAGTAGGTCTTGCCTTCAAAATATCTGCAGCGCCGAACCACATGTGGGCGCCAGATGTTTATCAGGGTGCTCCTACCCCAGTCACAGCTTTCTTGGCAGTTGTGTCAAAAGCAGCAGGGTTCGCGCTGATCTTTCGAGTGATGATGATCTCGTTTTTCAACGTTTCCGATGGAACGGGATCAGGGAGGTTCTTTTTCGAAGAGGGAAGTCTCTATCTAGGGCTGATGGCAGCGGCCTCGATGATTATCGGGAACACGATGGCGCTCAGACAGACAAACGTCAAGCGTATGATGGCTTACTCAGGTATTGCGCAAGCGGGCTATTTGCTCGTACCGTTTGTACCGCCGACTTCTCTCTTTTTCAGTGAAGTGATCTTCTATCTGTTCGGTTACTTGCTCGTCAGCTTTGGTGCTTTCGCTGTAATTATGGTAGTATCTCGTGAACAAGAGACAGAGGATTTGAAAGGATTCGCCGGATTGTATCATCGCTCACCAGTGATGGCAATTGCGATGAGCATCTTCCTCTTGTCCTTGGCAGGTATCCCGATTACGGTTGGTTTCTTCGGGAAGTTCTATCTGTTCATGGGTACATTAGTGGTAGAAAACTACTGGCTGGCGGCGATCATGATCATCACCAGCGTCATTTCCTACTACTACTACTTTGGGATTATTCGTCAGATGTACATGCGTCCTGGGACAACCGAAGCACCAATGGTTGTGCCCAAAGGCATTTGGACGTTTATTCTCATCATGGCAATCGCTACCGTATTCTTCGGTGCTTTTCCGGGTCTGGTCACCGACTATATCCAGATTCATTTCAATCCGTCCTTTGATTTTGGGAACATGCTCTCTCCCAGCTCTCAGTGATACTCGTAACTGAATAGCACATCAGGTACAATAGAAGGGATGGCTCGTGATCGGGCCGTCCCTTTTTCTATGATTCTCGGTTGGGCAATGAGGAGGTAACTAGCATGTCACAAGAAGTATATGGCTTGTTGAGCATCATTTTATCGATTGCGTTTATTGGGCTCGCTTGGTGGGCGTTGCAATCTTTTCGCTTTGATAAGATTTTGAAAAAACCAAATGGTGCTCAGGCGAAGCTGTTGCAAATTTTTCTTGCCATTGTAATTGGATATGAACTGTCCCGCTTTTTCCTTGATTACTTGGGCTGGTCCCTGACATTCGGGAATTTGTTCAACTAAATACCCAAAGACGACGATTCGCTGGTATATCCACCCAGCTACATGTACAAAATGAGAAGTACAAAGAGATACATGTAAGCATAGGGAGAGGATATCAATGGGGAAATGGTCTGGTTGGTTCGTGCTGGCTCTATTGCTCGTGATGGGGGCCGTGTACTGGATGCCTGCACAAGCAAAGGAAGAAAAGCCGGTTGTGACAGAAATGATGAAAGTACTAGAAGAAACGGGCGCAACGGGTGTATCGGTTCAGGTACGTATGCGTACGGCGATGGGAGAAGGCCTGCGTCCTGAACAAGTAAAAGAGTTGGCGACGAAATGGGCACAACAACTTGAGATTCCGTTTTCCCCAAGCGAACAATCGGGTAAACACAACATACTCGCATATAGGACTACATACACACAAAACGGCGTGGAGCTGAGCTACGAGGTGACAGGAGTTCCTAAAAATGGGGCATTTTCTGTATATCTAGTATTTCAGTTATCTGGAAACCGTGATTCGCTACTATATATTGGACAAGTACAGGAAACCTTCACGAATGCCCTGCAAAGCGCCGACTTTATTCCGCAAATTAGCACTTGTATTCGCGGATTGTACAATGTTAAGATGGGTGTTGACCAACAGGAGGGTAAAATATTGTCGATTTTTGGCACTCTCCAGGCGACAGAATTGGAACGTTTGCAAGATGAAACGGTTGTCAGTATTTCAGGGTATACCCCCATGTGGGAATCATTCATCGCGTTAAACGGTCAAAAGATGAATCTACAGGTGGCTACGCATCGTGATAGCCATTCTGGGACATGGATTACGGTAGGTACACCAATCATCACTGTGGAATATTAGCACGCGGAGGGGTACACATTGGATAAAATTATTGTCCGTGGTGGTAAGGCATTGTCTGGAAATGTAAAAGTATCTGGCGCCAAAAATGCCGTACTCCCTATTATTGCAGCATCTATCTTGGCAGAAGAAGGGACTTGCGTCATCTCAGACGTACCAGGCCTTGACGATGTCCGGACGATATGCGACCTCTTGAAATCGATGGGAATCTCCCTTACATATGATCATGAAGTGCTGACGATCGATGCTTCCAAGCTTACGAGTGTAGAAGCGTCCTATGAACTGGTTCGCAAAATGCGCGCATCTTTCCTCGTGATGGGGCCGCTTTTAGCCAGAAAAGGACAAGCTCGTGTCGCTCTTCCGGGTGGATGTGCCATTGGTACGCGCCCGATCGACCAGCACCTAAAAGGGTTTGAGGCTATGGGAGCCAAGATCGAAATCGGACAAGGGTTTATTGAAGCGACGGTAGAAGGACGATTGAAGGGTGCGAAAATCTACCTGGATATTGCTAGCGTCGGTGCAACAGAAAATATTATGATGGCCGCTGCTTTGGCAGAGGGAACCACATTGATCGAAAATGCGGCAGAAGAGCCGGAGATCGTTGATTTGGCGAACTTCCTGAACAGGATGGGAGCAAAGATTCGCGGAGCGGGTACAGGCTCGATCCGTATCGAAGGCGTGGAAATGATGAAGGGCTGCACACATTGTGTCATTCCTGACCGCATTGAAGCAGGAACTTTCATGGTTGCTGCAGCGATTACCGGTGGGGATGTCTTTGTGGAAGGTGCGATTTGCGATCATCTCAAATCCGTGACTGCCAAGCTTCGTGAAATGGGCGTGAACATTGAGGAGCAAGAAAACGGCATTCGTGTACGCCGCACAGGCCCACTGAAAGCAGTTGACCTCAAAACGCTGCCTTACCCTGGTTTCCCGACGGATATGCAATCGCAAATGATGGCGCTTTTACTTGTTTCGGAAGGAACGAGCATCGTGACCGAAACGGTATTTGAGAACCGCTTCATGCACGTGGAAGAGTTCCGTCGCATGAATGCGAATATCAAGATCGAAGGCCGCAGTGCCATTGTCGAAGGCGGTTCCAAGCTGACAGGAAGCAAAGTAGCAGCAACTGACTTGCGTGCGGGTGCAGCACTTGTACTGGCTGGGCTCGTATCTGAGGGAGAGACTGAGGTTTCTGCCCTGCACCATATTGACCGTGGCTACGTGAACTTTACGGAAAAGCTGCTGGCTTTGGGGGCAGATGTAGAACGTGTGGTTCCAGAAGAAAAGGCTCGTGAAAAAGCAGTTCCCGAAACCATCAAAGTGAGCTTCTCTCCTAATTTTGCTTGATAAATGCGTCAACCATATGGCAAAACGAAAGATTCTCTGCGTATGCAGGGGGTCTTTTTTTCGTTCTCTCGACTCTCTCATTCTCTCGTTCTACCCCTCTGTTACAGAACATAGACTTTAGTAGGTTATTCAGACTTTTTGTGTCTAGTACGTAACGGGGAGGATCTCTTGCATGAAACGCTATCTACTTATGTGGTTTATCGCTTTGCCGATCTTGCTCGTCATGATGCCTGCTGCTTTGGTCTTTTGGTTTTCACCAACAATGAGCCCTGTCAGTCAGCCGACTGTGACCGTCTCAGAGCCTGCCATACCGGCGATGAAAGAAGCAGCTTCCTCTCTGCCGGTAAAGGTGTACCGTACGGAAAAAAAGGTCGTGGAAACACTTCCGCTAGAAACGTATATTACCGGAGTGGTAGCGGCAGAAATGCCAGCTGAGTTCGAGCTGGAGGCTTTAAAAGCACAGGCGTTGGCGGCCAGGACCTATATCGTGCGCCGATTAAAAGAGGGCAAGTTTGATGATGTGCCATCAGGCGGTGAGGTCTTGGATACGGTGCAGCATCAAGTCTATATGGATGAAAAGCAGCGGCGTGAGCGTTGGGGAGATCAGTATGAATGGAAACACAAACGCATTCAGCAAGCGGTTATGGCGACAGCAGGGATTATCCTGACCTATCAGAACGAGCCCATTGACGCGACGTTTTTTTCCACCAGTAATGGTTTTACAGAAAACTCGGATGAATATTGGGAAAAACCCATTCCTTATTTGAAGAGTGTTGCGAGTCCGTGGGATATTCAATCTCCTCGCTATGAGGAAACCGTCGTGATGTCCACGGGGGAGCTAGAAAAGAATTTGGGCGTCAAGCTCACGCAGGAGGCCTCCTCCAATGGTTCCTGGTATCGGATCGAGTCACGTACAACCGGAAATCGCGTTGGAACGATCAGTATAGGTGGCAAGGAATTTTCCGGACGAGAATTCCGTGAAAAGCTCAACCTGAACTCTTCATCCTTTACGTTGGACTTGCGCGGCAATCAAGTTTTTATTACGACCAAAGGGTACGGACATGGTGTCGGGATGAGCCAGTGGGGAGCGAATGGAATGGCCAAAAGCGGCAAAAGCGCGGAGCAAATCGTCAAGCACTTCTACCAAGGGATAAATCTGCAAGAGTATAAAAAAGTGATCCCAGCTTAAAAGAAAAGCAAATTTTTACTTTTCCCTACTCTCTCAGGTTTATACGTCAAAATTCTGGCGATACTGAGGGATGAGGTGATGAATAAAATGGAAGATCAAAAAAATCAAAATCAACCGATTCCATTCAAGAAGGCAAGTTCTTGGAAAAAAGTTTTGGGCAAGAAATGGGCGTTTCCTGCAATCTACATCGGCACCGCAGCAATCATTCTCGCTTTTGTGATGTGGTATCAGGGCAATGTCATGAACACGGTATCCAAAATGACGAATGGCGGAGATGGCGTGGCAGTGACAACTCCTACTGCTCCTGAGACGACTACACCGAAAAACGAAGAAGCGGTACCTGCTACAAGTGGCGTACAACCACTCGCTTGGCCAGTAGGAAAAGGCGTGCAGTACAATGTGGGTATGAACTACTACGATGAGAAGGCCTCCAAGGACAATCAGCAAAAAGCATTGGTGAGCTTCGACCACTCCTTCTACCCGCATACAGGTATTGACCTCGTATCCACGGATGGAAAGGGCTTTGATGTCATCGCAGCTCTTGCGGGTAAAGTAGTAAAAGTGGTGAACGATCCGCTTGTCGGCAACGAGATTGAGATTGAGCACGCAGACAAAATGATTACCGTCTATCAAAGTCTGGAAAGCGTAACTGTCAAACCGGGCGATGAAGTAACACAAGGGCAAGTAATCGGGTCTGCTGGGCGCAACACCTTTGAAAAAGACGCTGGTGCACATCTTCACTTCGAAGTTCGGATCAATAACCAGCCTGTCAATCCAGAGCAATACTTGATTCAGGCTGACACGGAAGTAAAAAATCAATAACCAATGAATTTAGAAAAACACCTGCAAAATACAACAATTGCGGGTGTTTTTTTGCGTGTGGTACAAACTGTTGAAAAAAGATGCGGCCGTGCTGGCTTGTCAGGCTTGGAAACGTAGAATATGTGTCCCTACGCACCCATATATTGTATCAGACAATGTAGATACAAGGAGGCGAGTAATGTGCACGACTACATCAAAGAGCGGACCATCAAAATCGGCCGATATATTGTAGAGACAAGAAATACGGTTCGGATGATCGCTAAAGAATTCGGTGTTTCGAAAAGTACAGTGCACAAGGACTTGACTGAGCGGCTGCCTGAGATAAATCCGGAGTTGGCGAACCAGGTTAAGGAAATTTTGGAATATCACAAAGCCATCAGACATCTTCGGGGAGGCGAAGCAACCAAGATCAAGTACAAACGGCGTAGTAAAAAAGTACGAGTAGAACAGGAGGAGAGTGTGTAAGAAAGAATTTCCTTGTCCTCTCACGTAGAAGAGCCTATGATATTAGGTAGAAATGTAACTGGTAATCAGGGAGGACCTATCATGTTTGGCAAAGATATCGGAATCGACTTGGGGACGGCCAATGTCTTGGTTTTTGTAAAAGGCAAGGGAATTGTCCTAGACGAACCATCTGTCGTGGCAATAGATAGTAAAACCAGAAAAGTTTTGGCCGTGGGACATGAAGCCTATCGCATGGTAGGCCGCACCCCAGGAAATATCGTAGCGATCCGACCTTTGCGAGAAGGGGTTATCGCGGATTTTGAAATCACAGAGGCTATGCTGAAGCACTTCTTGAACAAAATTGGTGGAAAGAGCATGTTCGCCCGTCCGCGCATTTTGATTTGCTGCCCGACCAACATCACGTCTGTTGAGCAAAAAGCAATTCGCGAAGCAGCTGAGCGCAGCGGTGGAGCAAGAGAAGTATTTATCGAAGAAGAACCGAAAGTTGCCGCAGTTGGGGCAGGAATGGACATTTTTCAGCCGTCCGGAAATATGGTAGTGGATATCGGTGGGGGAACGACCGATGTAGCGGTATTGTCGATGGGCGATATTGTCACGTCTTCCTCCATTAAAATAGCAGGCGATACATTCGATGTGGCTATTATGCGTTACATAAAAAATAAATACAAATTGCTGATTGGTGAGCGTACGGCTGAAGATATCAAGGTTCAGATTGGAACCGTATCCGGCGGACGCCAGGACGAAATGGACATTCGTGGTCGAGACATGGTAAGCGGCTTGCCGCAAACGATTACCATTCGCTCCACGGAAGTCCAGGAAGCCCTGGCTGAGTCGGTGAGTGCGATTGTACAAGCCTCAAAATCTGTTTTAGAACGAACACCTCCGGAGCTTTCTGCCGATATAATTGATAAGGGTGTTTTCCTGACCGGTGGCGGCGCATTATTGCACGGTATTGACGAGATTCTGGCAGAGGAGCTGAAGGTTCCTGTGCTGGTAGCGGAAGAGCCAATGATGTGCGTTGCAAAAGGAACAGGAATGATGCTGGACTATTTGGACAAGATGCCGGCTCACTCGAATAAGCGATTATTCAGGGGGTAAGATTTAAGTGATCAGAGGCTTGTATACGTCTGCATCTGGCATGCTAGCATTGCAGAACAGGCAAGAATCGCTGGCGAACAATTTAGCAAATATCAATACACCCGGGTTCAAACAGGACGTGGGTGTCATGCGTGCATTTCCGGAGCAATTGCTCTCACGCATGAATGATCATGAGGGACTGGATGTTCCGGGCATCCCTACTATGCCTGGACAGCCTGCCATTATCGGGCGTTTGAACACAGGGGTATACATGTCGGAGGCGCTTCCGAATTTTGCGCAGGGGGATATTGAAGAGACACGCAATCCGTATGATCTTGCGTTGATGGACAATATTCAGCCAGATCAGAATGGCAATGAGCGGCGGTTGTTTTACAGTGTGGCGCGGATTGAACAAGCAAATTTAGCAACGCCAGTACAGCAAGAAGATATCCGCTATACGAGAAATGGTAACTGGAGCGTGAATGCGGAAGGTTATCTGGTGACAGCGGAAGGGTATTATGTGCTGGATAGTTCTAATCAGGCAATTCGTATCAATCATGATCCCGCACTCGGTACCAATGTCGGGCAAAACCTGAAATTTACCGAGCATGGCGAATTGATGCAAGTTACCATTGATCCAATTACAAAAGCAGAAGAGTATACGGCGCTTCCTACTCATGCTAGATTGGGACTTGCGGTGGTAACCGATCCGTTGAAGCTTGTACGTGAAGGAACGAATGTTTTCCGATTTGAAGGCGACATAGCGGTAGAAGGTATTGACTTGGCTGAAGCCAACGATCAGGCTGCGATAGCAGCAGGTACATACAATACCCCTATGGTCGTGGGACGTTTCGGTACACAACAGGGCTGGCGTGAACGCTCGAATGTAGACCCAGGTCAAACCATGACGAGTATGATGAGTGTGCTTCGCGCCTATGAAGCGAACCAACGGGTGATTACCACGATTGACGGTACGCTGGACAAGGCTGCTAATGAAATTGGTCGGGTTAATGGATAATAGGAGGTAGGAAGGATGCAGTCGCTTAATATTTCCACATCAGCTATGCGCGGTATTCAGCAAGCGTTGGACAATACAGCCAACAACCTGTCGAACATTGATACGATTGGGTACAAGCGCAGGGTCGCATCGTTTTCCGAGCTTCTCACAGACTCAATGAACGAGCAGCCGGCAGCGGACAACCAAAATCGTAATACACCAGTGGGGATAAGAGTTGGTAGTGGAGCGCATCTTGCCATGACCAAGCTGGATCTCGGTCAAGGCAGTCTCAAGCAGACAGATGAGCCAACAGATGTTTTGATTGAAGGCGATGGCTATTTTTTGGTCACTCGTAAAATCAAAGATGCGAATAACATTACCGTTGATGAAGAAAGCCGATTTACTCGTAATGGCTCTTTTAAGCTCAGTTTTGATGCTGATGATAATGGATATGTATTGCACACCAGTTCGGGGCATATTTTGACAGATGATAGTGGTACGAATATTGTATTCCCGGAGCCAGTAAAAAACATTGAGATTTCTCCAGATGGTACTTTTAGTGCGGATGGAATGCCAGCACCTGTAAAAATTGGTGTATGGAATGTAGAAAACCCTGATCAGCTAAAGCAAGTCGGTGAGAATCTGTTTGATGCAGAATTGGCTTTCCGAGCAGGACCACAAAGTAAATACACCAGTGCATATGATAATGGTGTATCATTGCGCCAAGGTGCTCTCGAATCATCCAATGTCAGCATGACAGAGGAAATGTCCCAACTGGTGAACATTCAGCGTGCGTATCAGTTGAACTCACGCGCAATCGGCATCAGTGATGAAATGATGGGCATTGCCAACCAACTGAGAAGCAGATAACCGATATCAATCAACATGACGGAGGAGAGGAGCATGGAACAAGGGAAGAGCAAACGTTTCCCGCGTCAGACCGAAGAGGTTAAGTCAAAAGGAAAAGAGCGGGAACGGAGCGGCAAGAATTGGCGACTGAGAGTTGTCAAGATGGTGCTGGTCCCACTCCTGCTGTTTTTCTCACTGGTCATTGGTCTGATGATCGGATACGGTGTGGTTGGCAAAAAGCCGATGTCTGACGTATTCGATCTGGGAACCTACAAACATATGTGGGATTTAATGTTTGAAGAAACGAAATAACGAAGCAGGACAAGCCCGAACCTATGGTTGGGGCTCCTATTTTTTCGAGGACTTGTTGTGGTGTTTGTCCACAGAGTATAATAGGGCGAGTGGTTGAAAAAGGAAGTGACGATTGGAATACGGAGGGATGTCCGTGAATCTTCCTAATTTGCTTACGATCTTTCGCATCGTGCTCATCCCTTTGTACCTGTATGTCTTTTTTTCGGAGTTTCCGTATCATGTTGAAATTGCTTTAGGCATTTTAATTTTGGCGGGAGTGACCGATATTGCTGACGGGTACATCGCGCGGAAGCATAAGCTTGTGACCACCATCGGAATGATGTTAGATCCTCTGGCAGATAAGTTAATGATGCTGGCGGTCATCGCCTCATTATTTTTGACTGATCGAATCAGTATATGGGCCGCCTTGTTTTTCTTTGTGCGCGATCTGGCAATGATAGTAGCAGGAGCTGTTTATCACTTCCGCGGGAAAAAAACCGTCCCGGCAAACGCCTACGGCAAGCTGACAACCGTTCTTTTGTACGTTGTCATCCCACTGGTTATGTATCGCTATGAGTACAGTGAAGCGATACTTTGGTCAGTTATAGCGTTCTCATTTATCGTGAGCGCGATTTATCTGGCAAAGGCTCGACTATTGAACCGCGTGTAAGGATGAAAAAGAGCACTTCCCGCTCTTTGGGGAGGAAGTGCCCCTTTTATCTTAACCCGGCTTGTCCGTTTAGACGTCGCGGGAGTTATGTATATTGTTTCGTTGGTCAAAGGGAATTCATGCATAGACAAGTCTAGATAAGTATGGAAATGGAGCGATACATAATGGAAATCAAAGCGCCTTTGGATATTATGCAAATTCAGGAAATCATACCGCACCGTTACCCGTTTTTGTTGATCGACAGAATTGAAGAGCTGGAGCTAGGCAAAAAAGCGGTAGGGATTAAAAATGTAACAGTAAATGAACCATTTTTCCAAGGTCATTTTCCGGGTTATCCAGTTATGCCAGGTGTCCTTATTGTGGAAGCTTTGGCACAGGTTGGAGCAGTAGCGATGCTCAGCATGGAGGAACATCAAGGAAAAATTGGACTGTTCGCAGGTATTGATGAATTCCGTTTCAAAGATCAAGTGAAGCCGGGAGATACGTTGGTGCTTGAGGTTGAGCTTACTCGTGTGCGCGGTACCGTCGGCAAAGGACATGGAAAAGCACTGGTAAATGGGAAAGTAGTAGCAGAGGGTGGATTGATGTTTGCCCTAACAGCAGGAAATAAGGCACATTCATGATCATCTTGAATGTGCCTTTCTTTTCGGGTAGAATGGCTAATGGGCGACTCCATGCATTGAATAGGTAGTTTAAAAAGTCGTCTTTTGATCACGAAGTAGTTATGAATGCTTATTCGACATCGAAACTGACGTTCACCATCGAAGTCCGGTGCTCATGTAGGTCCCCTACACTCCGCTCCTCCTTCTTCAGGTTCTCGCCATTTTCTCGGTGCTGAAAAGTCGACTTTTTAAACATTCATTTAATAACAAGCACTTGAAGGTGAAGAAATGACCAAACAGGTCGCAACCATATTAGATGTGCCATTTACGACTCGCGGTTTCCGTGAGACTGTCGATCATATAACAGAGCGCATACAAAGCGGTCAAAAGACCCACGTGGTAACCGCCAATCCGGAAATCGTCATGGTTGCGAGAGAGAATCGCGCTTTCCGTTCTATTGTAGAACAAGCCTATGTCGTTCCAGATGGAATCGGAATCGTATACGCCGCCAAATGGACGAATCAGCCGATTTATGAGCGCGTTACCGGTGTAGAGCTTCTGGAAGCATTCATGGCGAAAGCCGATCAACATCAGTGGGGCGTGTTTTTACTCGGCGCCAAGCCGGATGTTATTCATTCGGCAAAAGACAAACTGAGTGCTCGTTATCCGAACGCCCGAATCGTCGGATGCCGGGATGGCTATTTTCGTCCAGAGGAAGAAACTCAAATTGTACAAGAAATTGCCGAAGCGAAACCGCAGCTTCTGTTCGCCGCACTGGGTGCGCCCAGACAAGATGAATGGATGGCGAAGTATCGCGATCAGTTAAATGCCTCCCTGATGATGGGGGTAGGCGGAAGTTTTGACGTCATTTCCGGGAAAGTGAAGCGCGCTCCTGAGATCTGGCAAAAATTGCATTTGGAATGGTTTTATCGACTTGCTTCCGAGCCTTCTCGCTGGAAGCGTCAACTGGCTATTCCCCGGTTTGTTCTAACCGTACTGAAAGAAAAATGGAGTAGCCGTTCCTAGATGCATCCGTAGAGAGGAGAACAGTCGATGTCTACACTAATCCTCGGATTTCTGACTTCGCTGATCATAGCGTTTATTGCAACACCGTATGTAAAAAACCTGGCTGTAAAAGTAGGAGCAGTGGATGCCCCGAATCAGCGCAAGGTACACACGCGAATCATGCCACGTATGGGTGGCTTGGCTATTTATATGGGTTATCTGGTTGCGTTCTTCCTATTTGTCCCGTATACAAGCATATCGGAAATGCTGGGAATTTTCATCGGAAGCACGATCGTTATGGTCGTCGGCATGCTCGATGATAAATACCAGCTCTCGCCGAAGTGGAAGCTGCTCGGACAGCTAGTCGCAACAGTGATTGTCGTCGTTCCTTTTGGCTTGAAAATCGGTGTCGTGAATCTGCCGTATAGCGGAAGCATTGATTTCAGTAGTGGCTGGCTCTTCTGGCTCGCGATTCCGATCACGATGTTTTGGATTGTCGGGGTAACGAATGCGGTGAACTTGATTGACGGTCTCGATGGCCTGTCGGCAGGTGTGTCAGCGATTGCCGCAGGGACAATGGGTGTCATGGCCTTGTTGATGGACGATTACAAGGTAGCGACTTACTGTTTCGTGCTCCTCGGAGCGATCCTGGGCTTTCTCTACTTTAACTTTCATCCGGCTCGTCTGTTCATGGGCGACACCGGCTCGCTTTTCCTGGGCTTCAACCTGGCTGCACTGTCGATTATGGGCTTTAAAGAAGCGTTGTTCGTTTCCTTTATCATCCCGATCGTCGTGCTGGGTGTGCCGCTTTGGGATACGTTCTTCGCCATCGTGCGCCGCATCGTGAACAAAAAGCCGATTTCGAGCCCAGACAAAGGGCATTTGCATCACTGTTTGCTGAACATGGGTCTGTCGCATCGTTCGACTGTACTCACGATTTACTCCATCAGCATTTTCTTCGGGACGATGGCGATTCTGCTGACGAAGACGACGAAGTGGACCACTATCATCGTCATGGTCGCGCTGCTGATTGTCATCCATCTTGGAACGGAGATTGTTGGACTCGTTAGCCGTCGTCACCGTCCACTGATCAATGCGTATCGACGGATCAAAATTAAACAGACCGAGGAACAGCGTCGGACGAATTAGAAATACACAGAAGCCTAGCATCCTTTTGGTGCTAGGGCTTTTTTTCGCCAAAATTTAGGGGTAAACACTTAAGTGAAGAAGGGAATTGTCCGATAAAGATAGGGAGAATTACATTGTCCCATTACAAGTGTGGGACACATAAGAGGCTTTAAAAACAAACGGAGAGGTGAAAATATGAATAAGTCCTATCAACAATTCCGTCGTTGGCTGGTCATGTGCCTGGCGATGATGCTGATTGTTACAGTTATGTTGCCAGCAGTGCCGGCTTCTGCGGCGCTGGGTTCCAACTGGACAGGTTTCCAGACACCACCTGAATATGTTGTGACACCAGCTAGTGATAATGGCGATGGTAAAAGTTATCTCACGCCGATCAAGACCCTAAGCAAACTGGTACATGGAGTCGAGCTTACTCACACCGATATCACCAAAAATGGTCAAGGTGTAGACGTACTGATTGATAATGTCGCGTTTCCGAATAATCAATTGTTCACAGGCGGCAAAATTACATTGCCAGACTTTTATTTGAACAGCAGTGGAGCAGTGACCAAAGTTACAGTGAGGCCCAAAGCAACGGTCAATGTAACGAATGATACAGCAGAGATTTTCTTTCAGTACACACCCAAACCTGCTGTTCCAGGAGCAGGTCTGCTAAAATTTGATAATGAGGGAAAGGGTATACATCAAAGTGACCCTATAAAGGTAACAAATCGAACAGTAACGAATTTGAAATACGCATATACTGCTTCGGATAAATTAGATAAAACACGGGCTGTCGAGGTTCAAGTAAACGGCGTAACCGTTAGAACTGTAACTGGTTCTTCTGGAGGTATCTTGCCAGATATCGATCTATCTCCTGGATTGAATGCAATTCAGTTGTTTGCACCGAATACAGGAGAGCGTGCAATTGTTTATTACGAGTATAACTCGCAGAACAGCCCGATTTCCATTACGAACTTCTCTGGAGGAACGACAGCCTATACTCCAGTGATTTATGGTGACTCCACGATTACCCTTGTGGGTACGTATGGCAGTGGGGTAACGGGAAGTAGCTTGCGGTTGAAGCTGATTACGAACAATGGTCAGACCATCCAAGACTTAGCGAATACTGCGCCGTCCATTAGTGGCAGCACATTTACATTTAGCAATATCGGCTTGAAGCCAGGTCTGAATCAGATCGCTTTCTACGAAAAGGTAGGAAATGTAACCAAAGAGCACTACCAGTTCTATGTTCAATACAACAACACACCGCTCGTCAGTGATTTGAAAGTAAATGATACACCTCTGAACGATCCGAATGTCACTACAAGTCCGACTTATATCACGGTTCCTTCGCTCAACCGTCTGAATTTGAATATGGATGGGAAAGCACTCAATGCGGATACCGTTGAAGTGAAAAACCTGCGTACAGGTGATGTAGTCAAAACACAGGTGAACCGTACGGGTTCCTTTGGATTGAGTGTACCATCCCAGCTTGGCGAAAATACTTTGGAAATCAGGGTCTTTAACCAAAACAAAGAGGTAGGGACTTTTGTCCGAAAGCTTTTGGTAACGACAACATCATCCGGAAGCTCTGATCAGTTTTACAAAGTAACGTTAGGTGGAGTAGCACTTCTGCCTAACCAGCAAGCGACGATATCAGGTCCAACTTCATCCAAAGAGATGGCGTTGGATGGCTCGGCACTGTTGAAGTTTGTAGATATTGCAAATGAGCAGCTGTTCCAGGAATTCAAGATCACGATTTCTGATGGCAGTAAGAAATATGAGTACAAGCTTGCTGAGGGGGAAGGCTTCAAGAAGATCGGCAACCCGCAAAGCGGATTTACGGAATATGCGGTAACTATGGCGAAGGTACCTGCAGGAATCTTTGAGGACGGTAAAACGTATAAGTTATCCTTGAGCTATCAATACCTGTCAAAGGCTTCAGATAATACCGTAACGTCTCCATCCGGCTTTATTAATGTCGCGAACTACGAGTACGAATTCAAATACTTGGATGAATCGAAGCCGAACATTTCACAAGTGATTAATTTGGCAAACGCACAAGTATTGTCTCCAACGGCTACAAATATCATTGTTACTTCACCGTTGGAATTGAAGGTAGTTACACAAAATATTACAGATCTCACTAAAGTGAAAATCTCGTATAACGGGCAAGCGTTAACTTCTGACGACTATGTAATTACATCAGCAACAACGCCAGCGAAAGATGAATTTACACTTACCCTAAAAAAGCTACCACAGGGTCAAGGGAAACTGGTCATTAACTATGTAGAAAATCTAAATTCGCTATCTGTTGCTTATACACTGGACATTCGCATTACCCCATTTGCTCAAATCACCTATGTAGATGCAACTGGTCAGGTGCGCAGCTTTGAAGATGGATATCAAGTAAAGAGTGAGAATGACATCCGAAATCTCGATGGGAAAGTGTACAACTACGTTTTGAAGAAAGAAAACATTGAGGCAACGTTGAACGGCGCGGCCATCACAGTTTCTGATATTGAAACAAACAAGGGTACGTTCCTTATCAAGAAAGGTGAGCTCAGTTACAAAAAAGGCAACAACGTCCTGAAAATTACCTTGAAAGACGATCCAAAAACAGTTTTCACCTATAACGTTTCCTACAACACATCCAAAACACCATCTGTAGAAAATGTGAAGATGGAAATTATATCGAATGGTAAAACCGAAGAGTTGACCAAGAAAGCTGGAGATGCATCCTATAAAACGGGCGCTAACTTCTTGACCAACTTGAGCTTTACAGTAAATGACGCAACACATGTTTACATCGAAAAGAACGGGAAACGTATCAATGATTTCCGTTACAAGAGTGGAGATTGGGAACAAGATACGACGAACCAGGAATACGTAAAAGCGCGCCTCGAAGCGGCGTTGAATAACGATTTGGAAGACTTGTTCGATGAGCACAACATTGATTCACAGTCTCGTTCCCGATTTGAAGGAAAGATGAGCACGAAGAAATATGGAGATCTTGTTGAAGAAGTACAAGATGCCGTGACTGATGCCAAGGAACAGGAACAGAAACTGGCCCTCTTCCCACTGACATTGAAAAAGGGTGGAACAACGGTCTACACCATCGTAGCAGAAGATGACAATGGTACTGTCATTCGCTATGACATCAACATCGATCAGAAGTATTCCAGCTGGGAAGTCTTGTCCCCGATAAAAGCGAAAGAATCCGATCCGCACATCATCGTAAATAGCAACAGTGCAGTGGTGAAAGTGTTTGCGGAAAATGCGGACAAAGTACTGTTCGGCAAAACAGAAGCAAAAGTAACCAATACAAGCAACCCTGACTTCTATTACGATGACGATCAAGGGAAAACAATCCCTGAGACTTACTATGTCTTTACATCTACCGTTCCACTTAAAAAAGGTCTAAACACGATCAAATTCTCGGTTGTAGTAGGCGATAGCACCTATAAAGACGAAATCAAAATCTACAATGCGAGCTCAACTGTAAATGGTGCAGAATATCGTGATGTATTAGGAAAGAAAACCACTTTCAGTGTGTTTGATAAGCAGTTTGAACTGAAGTTCCCGAAAGGTACCGTATTGCTATCACCAGATGACAGCCGTGCTGGTCAAGAAGTAAAGAATCCTAACGGTGATATTTTTGTCGATGTACCTCTATATTTCGGTATGGCAGACCGTACAACAGGACAAATAAGCATCGACGAGGATAATTTGGAAGAACGACTGGTACTGGAAGCTAACTTTAACTATGCAAGTCCACTGTACTATGTCGATGCAGGTGACACAGAAGCACCGGGTGGACGCGATCCATACTTCGACGAAGGCGATGCAGAAGACTTCAAGAGCCGTTGGCAAGACAATCTGGTTCCTAGCCTTCGCGGTACACTTACCATTAAATACGATCCATCCATCGTAAACGCAGCGAATAACATCCTGACGGTTTACTACCACAATGGGGATGAATGGAAAAATATTGGTGGCGTAGTGAGTACAAGCAAAAAGACTGTTACGGTGCCGTTTGCTGGTTTTGGTTATTACATGGTCATGAAAACGAGAGAAACATACGATGATGTCATTCGACATGATTTCGCTCGTGATGCAATTGAGACGCTGTACGCCAAAGGAATCATGCCAGCATACAGTGGAAGTAGCTTTGGGGCTAACCGTGACATGACTCGCGGCGAATTTGCAACCATGCTGGTCAAAGCGATGGATCTGCCAATTAACGCTGGACCATATCGAGATAGCAACGAGCGTGATCCGTTAGAACCAACCTTTACCGATGTTCGTCCGAATCGCGATTCGTGGGATTATCAGTACAAATACATCGAGACGGCTGCTCGCGCTGGGATTATTCGTGGAAAACAACCAGGGTACTTCCGCCCAGATGAAAATCTTACTCGCGAAGAAGCTGCAATCATGATCTCACGTGCGCTTAATCTCAAATTGGGCACACTCGATGCTTCCAAGCTGGCATTGAACAAAATGTTCTCAGATGCCAAAGACGTAAGCTACTATGCAGCTCCATCCGTACTTGCTGTCAGCAAGGCGAAGCTGATGAACGGCGAAATAAATAATCCAGGTGAGAAAAAGTCAACCTACAGCTTCAAACCAACTAACAACCTGACTCGTGCTGAGATGGCTGTCATCACTATTCGTGTCATGGTCCAACTCAAAAAACTGCCTAAGCAGTAAGCCGAGATATTTCGCTATATATAATAGAAGAAAAGCTGAAGAGGTCATCGCCTCTTCAGCTTTTTTTATCCCAAAATTACTCTTCTTCCACATCGCCAACCGCGTCTACAGGAACCTCCACATACTCCTTCTCCCCGAGACCGATCTGAGCTTGTCCATTCGTCAAATCAACCATCCGTGCGACAAACTCATCCTGCTCACCCTCAGGGATCAGCACATGTGCGGTCACCTTGTCTGTAAAATCCGTACCACTCACACGCTGTTCACCTAGACGCAGCTCGTTTTCCACCTTGCCCCACCACGTATAGTCCACACTGACAGAGATGGTCTGATGCAGCGTATGCACCACGATCCTCGCAGCCTTCAATGCAGTGACCGTTCCAGCTGTATAAGCCCGAACGAGTCCTCCAGCCCCCAGCTTGATTCCGCCGAAATAGCGAGTGACAACAACGACCGTGTCCTTCACGCCGTTTTTCTTGATGCATTCCAGGATCGGCTTGCCTGCCGTACCGCTAGGCTCCCCGTCATCGCTCGAGCGCTGAATCTGATCGTTTTCGCCGATGACAAAAGCAGAACAGTTATGGGTAGCATCCCAGTGCTTCTTTTTGATCATCGCGATAAACGCTGTCGCTTCTTCCTCAGTGGTAACCCGCTGGGCATATCCGATAAAACGGGAGCGCTCAATAACGATATAGTCCTCACCGTAGCCAGCGATGGTTTTGTATTGTGTAAGCATCGTACAATCACCTCAAGAAAAGGATAGCATGACAAAGAAATGTTGGCGAACACTGAAATGTTTTTGACACATAATCGTAGTACTCTATATGGTGCTTCTGGAATAAAAAAGGAAAGGGAGGAGCTACTTATGATTCCCATATGAAAATGCTGGTATGGCATAATTTTGCGTGTGAGAAGGATAACTCTGTGATATAGTGATCTTGGGACAAACCACATATTTAATGTGGTTAATAATTTTATGCTCAATATAAAATGAAGGAGTGGAATTCAGTGAATTTTCCATATTCGAAAAAGAAATGGATGTCTATCAGTTTGGCGGCATTATTAACAACAGCACTTGGCGCAGGAACCTTGACGGCATCTGCGAATACAGGCTCCGATCAAGCGAAGGCACCTACGACTGTACAAGCATCTACCGATAAAGTAGCAGCTGAGGCTGGCAAAGATAATACAGCAACGCCTGATACTGCCGCAGCAGAAGAGTTGACATTGGATAATGCGATTGAACAAGCTTTGAAAACCAACGTCGCATTGCAAAATGCTCGTCTGGATGCGAAAAATGCAGATATTAACAACTCGATCACCTATAGAAGCACGGCACAAATGACAGCAGATATGCTGGAATCCTTGGATGCAGCGCAAGCAAAGTATGTGAGAAGCGCCCAAAGTGAAATGACCAAAAAGCTGAATGTCCTTGCTGTTAAGACTACAGAAGGAAAAATCAAGCTTGGCGCACAAGATGCCTATTACAAGCTGATTTTTGCTCAGGATGACCTGAACTTGAAAAAACAAAGCTTGGCTCGTGCAGAAGCACAACTGAAAGTAGCCAAGGCTGCATTTGATGTTGGAACCAACGCGAAGACAGACGTTCTTGAAGCAGAAATGGGCGTAGCAGGTGCAAAAGCTCAATTGACGACTGCGGAAAACAATTTGGAAATTGCCGTGATGGATCTGAACGATTTCCTTGGCGTTGATCTGCAAAAAGAATGGAAAGTCGTCTCTGCCAATAAACAAATGGCTCCAATCTCAATCACCATGAAAGAGGCGGAGAAGCAGGCCCTCTCTAAACGTTTGGAGATTACCAAAGCAGAAGAAGAGCTCAAGCTGGCAGAATTGAATGTGAAGCTGATCGCCGAGTATACAGCGGCGTCAACTCTTTCTGGTCAACAAGCTCGCAACAACGTCGAGAAATCGAACCTTGCCATTGATGAGGCAAAACGTACCGTTTCGAAAGATGTTGCACAGGCATACCTCAATCTAAACGCAGCTCGCGAGGCAATTGACTTCCAAAAAGCATCAAAAGATTCTGCAGCTGAGAGCTATCGCTTGAAAAATTTGCGCTTTGAAAATGGACTCGCGACGACTTTGGAAGTCATTCAATCGGAAGAAGCATTGTCTACTCGTGAGAACGAGTACCAAAAAGCGATCCTGACTTACAATTTGGCTGTCGTAAACTTTGAAAATGCATTAGGAAATTAACTCGATTGAAGCAAGATTTGTAAGCTTTTGAACCAAACTGGAAAAAGGTTCAGTCGTGACAGCCCGCCATATGTCCCCTATAATACGGAGTGTGGCGGATGTCACTTCGTACATAATGGACAGGTGAATAACGAACCACGAAAAAAACTTGAATTTTTTTTCGAAGGCGCCGCAACTTTTGATTCGCTCAGGCGTTTAATAGGATGTCACACGAAAAACGGGGAATTGTGTAAAAAAGATTCACGAATTCTAGCAGTTGTGTTACACTAGTGATTGTTGCATTTTACACAATACTGAATATACTAGAGATTTTTAACACAAAAAGCGAGGCTTTCCTGCGAAAGGAGGTGACACGCGCTTGCAGGATTCGGGCTTTAAAAAGAAAGATAGATTAACAACAAATATTCCCCAAGAACAATTTGTTTATACTAGAGGAGGAGAACACAAGGTTATGAAAAAGGTCGTTAACAGTGTATTGGCTAGTGCACTCGCACTTACTGTTGCTCCAATGGCTTTCGCAGCAGAGGAAGCAGCAACTACAGCTCCTAAAATGGACGCTGAAATGGAAAAAACCGTAAAACGTTTGGAAGCTCTTGGCCTGGTAGCAGGTTATGGCAACGGCGAATACGGTGTAGACAAAACTATCACTCGTGCAGAGTTCGCTACTCTGGTTGTTCGCGCTCGCGGACTGGAGCAAGGTGCGAAATTGGCACAATTCAGCAACTCTTACACAGATGTAAAATCTACTGATTGGTTTGCTGGTTTCGTAAACGTAGCTTCCGGCGAAGAAATCGTAAAAGGTTTCCCGGACAAATCTTTCAAACCACAAAACCAAGTTACTTATGCTGAAGCAGTAACTATGGTCGTTCGTGCACTGGGTTATGAGCCAGCAGTTAAGGGTGTATGGCCTAACAGCATGATCTCCAAAGCTTCCGAGCTGAACATTGCTAGAAGCATCACTACTCCTAACAATGCAGCAACTCGTGGCGATATCTTCAAAATGCTCGACAACGCTCTTCGCGTAGACCTGATGGAGCAAGTTGGATACGGTACTGACATCCGTCATGAAATCACGAAAGGAACTCTTCTGACTAAATACCTGAAAGTTACTGTTCGTGACATGGAGTGGGCTCAAGAGTCTGGCAACGACAGCGGTGACTTGCCATTGGTAACTAACGTACCAGCTATCGGTCTGGGCAAAATCAAAGCTAACGAAGTTACTTTGAACGGTAAAGACGCTGGTATCGGCAACACTACTTACAAAGTAGCTGACGGTATCAACGCTAACGATTTCGCTGGCCAACACGTACAAGTGTGGATCAAAGACGACCGTCAAAACGTAATCGTTTGGATGGAAGGTTCCACAGACGAAGAAGTTATCATGGACCGCGTGAGCGAATTCACTCTGAAAGGTAAAACTTTCGAAGATCCAAAAGATCTGAGCAACTCTGATCTGGCTGATCTGAAATTGGAGCTGGATGCTAGCGGCAAAACATACCGCTTCAACAAAAACTCCCAAGTAACTTACAACTTCACTCGCTTCAACGATGCAGTTGATGGTTTGAAAGAAATCATCAAGGACAACGCTGATGGCGGATTCACTTTCGGTGCAAAAGTTGTTCTGGACAACAATAACGAGATTGCTTACATCCACGTTATTGACGACCAATCCATCAACAAAGAAGACGAAGGCGTTAAATACGGTTCCGAAGTTATCTCCAAAATCGATGCTGATAAGAAGAAAATCACGAACCGTGATAACGACAAGTTCAACGATTTGGAAGACAAAGAAGAAGGTAAAGACTTCTTGGTATTCCTCAATGGTAAACCAGCTAAATTCAGCGATCTGAAAGAAGGCATGGTTTACAGCGTATACTACGCTGATGGCGACGAAGACAAACTGCTGGTATTCGCTACTGACACAGTAGTAGAAGGTAAAGTAGACAAAGTTGTTAGCCGTAACAACAACGACTACCGCCTGACTGTCGGCGACAAAACATACCGCATTTACGAAGGTGCTACTTTCTCCGATGACGGTAACAAAGATGTTCAAGACATCGACAAAGACCACTGGGATCTGGTTGACAGCTTGGACGACGAAACAGTAAAACTGTACCTGGATGCTTCTGGTCGTGTTCGTCACATCGAAACTAAGGATGCTATCGACGATCGCAAACAAAAAGCAATCATCACTCGTGCAGCTACTTTCAACACAAGCAAAGACACTTGGGATTTCACTGTGTTGACTCAAAAAGGTAAAAAAGTAACTGTTTCCCTCGAAGCTAAAAACATCTATGACTTCGATGGCAAAAACTACTCCAGAGATGGCAAGTCCGAGTGGGATCTGGAAAACATCCTGGTACCTAGCAAAGACAAAGACACTCTGCTCGTACAAGTAACTCTTGATTCAGATGGCAAACCATCTAAAGTTGAATTCTTGAAACCTGTAAAGGTTGAGCAAGAATCCGGCAAAGCTTGGGATGACCTCGCAGATGAAGACGACGATATGGTTGGCGACTACGAAGTTACTAGCAAAACAGCTGTCTTCAACATGACTGGTGAGTTGGAAACGAACGGCAAACGTGCAGAACTGAAAAACGCTAAAACTGCGAAGTTCAAAGACATTGCTGACGAAAACGACCTGTCCGTAATCTACACTGTAAACGATAAAGACGAAGTAGAAGCTATCTTCGTTGTTGACGGTGACGGTTTGGGCGGCGACTCTATCTACGGTCAAGTGATCGACTTCGGTCGCTCCGGCGGTAAAGACACCATCAAAGTATGGGTTAAAGATGGCGACAAAGTTGTTGAGAAAGAATACAAACTCGATGGCGATCAAGCCGATCTGAAAGATGACGACATCCGTCGTAACGACTTCATCGCATTCACATTGGATTCCAACGACGAAGTTATCGTTGACGATGTAGTTGAAGTAGTTAACAAAAACGCTAAAGGCATGCTCGCAGAAGTAACTGACGAAAAAGGCATGAAAAAAGCAAGCATCGACAAATTGGTTGTTGGTTTGGTTGATAATGTAAGCAAAGACACCATCACTTACAAAGATGCTGACAACAACAAGAAGAAAGCTAGCATCAAATCTGCTACAGTTTACTTCGATCTGTTCGATGACCTGGGCGGCACAGATGGCGTTAACGAAGGCGACTATGTTGTAATGATCGACAGCGCTGATATCTCCGGTACTAAATACGACTACGTTCTGATCGTTTCCGACGCGAAGACAGTTCGTAAAGACGACCTGGAAGATGAAGCAGAAGCATTCTTGAAGCAAGAGCCATCTGAGCCAACAAACCCAGGTGATTGGGATGCAATTGCTTCCAAACTGACTGGTAAATACGTAGAAGCTGGTGCAGGCATGAAAACGCTGGCTGTTACAGCTAAATTGAATTCGGGTGTTAAAGAATCCGATATCGAGAAAGTTGAACTCTACGTAAATGGTTCTAAACTGCCTCAAGAAGATCTCATACTGTCCATCAAAGATGGCGAGATCTATGTAGAAGCTATCGCTGAAGGTAAAGTTAACAGCAGCACCCTGAAAGTTACCGGCACAAATGGTAAGACTGACGAAGCTACTGTAACTTACAACGAAGCGTAAGATTACTCTTCAATAGTAACTATATCTACAGGGTAGTATAGAGGGGGATTTTCCCCCTTCTGTACTACATACCCTATTAAAAAGAGAACTTCCTATCAAACATACGGAGGGGTAGTACGTGAATAAAAAAGTAGCACTTTCAGTTCTTTCTACTGCAGTAGTAGCTAGCATGGCAGCTTCTGCATATGCAGCACCACAAGCTGGTGTTTATGTTGGTGGAGATGTTAAAAAGTTTTACTCCACAACAACTTTGTTGAACCTGACTAAAGAAGCAAAAGCTCAATACGCAAAAGATCTGCGCGTTGGATCTGACAACCTCGTGTTCGTACACATCAACGGAAAAGGTGCTTTCTTCTCCGAGATCCTGAATCATCCTAATGGTGCCACAGGTGCTTTTGCGGAACCTTTGAAAAAATCCGACTTCGTTGACCTGTACAATGTAGTTAAGCCAGATGGCACTTCTACTGAAACTGTAGATGCTAAAGCTAAAGTTGATGGCGATGACACTCCAGGTGAACTGAAAGTTGAATCCGTAAGTGCAATTAACTCTAACGAAGTTGAAGTTGTATTTGGAAAAGAAGTAGATGCAACTACTGCTCCTTCTAACTTCAAATTTAGTGAAGTTGTTGGATCAACAATTGGTGCCAACCCAGCTTCTATCAAAGTGGATGGTAAAAAAGTAGTTCTGACACTTGGTACTCCTATTACAACCGAGACAACTTTCACAATTACAATCAGTGGCGTGAAAGCAAAAGGTACTACTGATGTGTTCCCAACTTTCGCTAAGTCGATTAAGTTTGAAGACAAAGTAGCTCCAACTGCACTTGAAGTTAAATCGGTTACTAATGGTACCGCTGCTACTTCCCTCACTGTAACATTTAGTGAGCCTGTTGTATCTGCTACATTCAAAGTGAATGGTGCAACTAAAACGTACACTCAATCTGCTGATAAAAAATCTGCAACAATTTCCGGGTTGAGTCTTGAAGTAAACAAAACTCATACTTTGGAAGTTATTAATCTTACTGATAATGCAGGTAACGTAACTTCTTATGATACAAAAACCTTTACTGTAACAACAGATGTTGTAGCTCCTAACATCAATGTTGCTACAAATAGCGATGATCAACTTGTTCTGACCTTTGACAAAGCTATGGATGCTGCAACTATTACAACATCCAATGTTAAAGTTAAAGATGAAATGCTAGATGACTTGGGTGTTAGTATTGCTCCAGATCCAGAAGATACTACTGGTAAAAAGTTTTTGGTTAACCTGCCAGCAGGTCTTTATACAAACAAAGCTTCTCGTACATTGACTGTATCTATTAATGATGCAGTAACAGATTCTCTTGGTAACAAGATTCCTACACAATTTAAAAATGTAACTATTTCCAAAGATGTTACTGCACCAACTGTTAAAGATGTTACCTTTACGAAAAATGCAGCAACAGGTAACGTGGAAAAAGTAGTTGTTGAGCTTAGCGAAGGCTTGGCTGCTGCTCCTACTGGTTATGCTACCACTGGAATTACTGTAATCGGACCTAACGGTGCTGATGTTACAACAGGATTCTTTGGAGCAAACACTGCCGCTGTTCTAAAAGGAGCAAAAACAGTTGAAATTCCAGTTGTCGCACCAGTTACTTCTGGAAAATACACTGTTTACATCCATGCTGGTTTTGTGAAAGATATTGCACAAACAGCAAATAATTCTGTAGCAGTTACTAAAGTTGTAGATTTTGGAACTGCACAAACTGGTGAGTTTAAAATCACTCAAGCTGCTCTTGGAGGTACACCTTCCAATACAACTAACGTAATTACTGTTAATTACGGTGTAGCTGTGAAAGGTGGAGCAGATGCAGGATCTGCAACTGATGTAAATAATTACACACTGAATGGATTGCCATTGCCTGAAGGTACTGTAATCACACTGGGTGCTCCTGCATTGGAAGTAGCAACTATTACTATTCCTGAAGAAGCAATTGCTAAAACTGATTCGGCTGCTATTCTTCGTATCACAAATGTTAAAAATACAGCTGGTGCAACTATTGTTCCATTCACAGGTTCTGTAAATGTAACAGATAGCAAAGCTCCTGTATTGGATACTGCTACTCTAAATACTAACGGTACAGTTACCGTAGGTTTTGGTGAAACTTTGGCTACTGCTGCCATTGTTGGAGATTTTGATGTAACTGTGAACGGAAAAGTAATCGCAGCTAGCGAGCTTACATTTGTAGATGCTGTTGGTGCTGATGCTGGTAAATATGTAATTACCGTAACTGGTAAAGTTGCAGATCCAGACGGTACTCCAGCAAATGGTGATGAGTTCTTGTACATCGATGTAGATGGCGATGGTAATTTCGCAAGTGGAACCGATATTAAGGTAACAGGCGCCGTTGCAACTGAAGGTCCAGTTAACCTGAACTCTGCTGCAATTAGCTCTGTAAAAGTTGCTACCAAAGCAACTGGTACATTGACTGGTGCTGATGCAGCTGGTAACACATTGAAACTGGATGTTGTAAAAACTGTTAAGTAGTAATCAAAACTTTGCTTCTTATGCTCGTCTAGAGCAAAAGAAGTAGAAAAAGAGCCTACCTTTTTAGAGGTAGGCTCTTTTCTTTATGCTATGTTCATACTGTACAAATATGGATATTACTTATATTTAGAATAGGGATGATATTCTTACAGTTACAGGTACAGGTACATTACTTCATATGATCGTATAGAGCGTATGAAGGTGACATGAGGCTACCTTGAAGGAGGTAGACCTTTTTCTTAATATTGATACTTACTCCAAGGATTTTGGGTTCTACTCACATGTATAGAATAATGAATCCAACTAAGCTCCTATCCCTATACTTTTTCAAATTATCCGCTACGCTTTATTCATGTTCTTTAACTGTGTAACCAGTATTGTTCACGAGTGCTGCTCACCTATCTGAGGGTTGTGTGTGGATCTGTACTGTTTTCGTTATTGCTGCTACTCTATACCATTTCATGTAATGTTCTTTCAGTTGATTTGTAACCATTTTTGAGGACAAAACTTACTGTAAAACTTTATATGATCTTACTGTAAAAAGTTGAGTGCTTTTGTTTGCTAAACAAGTTTCCATGCTACTTAACAAGAGTCTGCACCGTTTTATATGTAATGCTCACAGAAGAATATAAAGAATGCAGTTAGTCCCCAAAAATATTAATACCACTGGAAGGCCAGCGGTCTTTTTTCGTCAGCACATTTTTAGCATAACCAGAGTCCAAGCAGATAGATGCCCCCAAGAACAACTGCTGCCCTTGCAATCTCGCGCAAAATTCTTGGGATGAATCGTTCTACGCTCACTAGCGCAAACGATCTTTTAAACACTCCAGATACCAAATTTATTTGCCAACAAATTTAAATCTCCCGTGTCAACTCTCAAATCTAAAGGCACGATATTCCCTCCCCATTAACTTTCGACCGGCAGCTAAGAAATTCTTTGCCTCCTGCCGTAATAATCGAAAATTGGTTCATACATTTTTTGTGGTCACGCACATATCCAGACAACCAGAGCTGCACAGGTGTTTTTCTGGTGCCACTTATAGAGGTTCTGGATAAAGAGGTTACGTGGCTTGAAATATGCGTTCACGCTGGACAACTACCATTACATGGTCGAGATCGAGAAAGGAGACAACTCTCTTGACCTGTCCGTAGTCGGTCTAGACAGGGGAAAATGAGGGCTTCTGGGGAGCTTTTCCTGAGTAAGGCAAACAAGAGGAGCGGCGAGACGACAAGACTGTCAGGGTGTTGTCGAGCGAATATGCAATGGCCTACTACGTAACTATAGCAGCAATCTTCGCGAGCTAATAACGTACATAAAAGCAAAAGATATAGAGAGGGGCTTCAGACACGAAGTCTGGTGAAAACCCTCTGTAAGTTACAGAAGGGTATTCTGAAGCGATTAGAGCGGGCATACGCCTTCGAATCAGTTTGATCAGTATATCTCCACCCTGTTTGAGTTACTAATACGTAACAGGGAGTGTCTAATCAATCTAATCGTCTGCGGATCAGAATGAAGATAAGTAACTCGCTATGTAGTACTTTGTATTTTTGTTACAAAATCTTGCTTATGACAAATGCATCGGATCAACTAGTGTGTGGATAAAGTGACTTCAGCTTCGCTCAGTTTATTTGTGTTGCTATGGGTCCTCTAATTCAATTAGTGAGCTCAGAAGAAAGATCAGTCACATGAGGACTAGCCCCTTTCTACGATCTCAAAATAAGAACATTCACTGCAAAGAATAAATAGCACTAACCCTTACGATACTTTCTAATTGTTCACCAATTCCAGCAAATCACGTCCTACCAGTTTTCCGTGGTGTCCATATTATCCAACGTTTGTATAAAAAAGGAATATGAGATGTAACTGATTGTTAAGTAATGGAAATCCACGCAATGTGGAAGTGTAGTTTAACCTTTGGAAGTTGATGTTTTGAAAAAATAGCAAAATAAAACTGGTAAAAATATAAGAAGGACAAATCTCTCAATGAAATGTCCAATACTATAGAATTAGAAGCTTATCGAAGCGACACGATAAGCTTTTTATTTTAATCTAGGAAAATATACCTATACAAAAATATTGATTATTCCTATTATTCGCATCGTTGTGATTATAAATATATGGAGGCGCATATGATGAGCGAAAAAACCCGAGGCAATCGCTTCAAGTCAATCATGTCAAAGTTTTTCCTAACGTTTGTAGCGCTGGCACTGATCTTACCTTTCTCACCAAGAGGATCATTAGCAGCCCTTGCTCAAACGGGAACATTATCCGAAGCAATCGATCGGATCAACACGATCAAAATCAGTGACAACCCGACAAGGGAAGAGGAGCAGGCAGCGATTTCTCAAATGCGTGCGGCATTATCCGATCCAATCTTAGAACTCAAGTTTTCTGATTCTTTTGATGGATTCACCGAAGAATACAAGCAAGATACCTACTCACGTATGGTGTATCTGGTAAAGTACAAACCGTTTCTCGACCAAAAAGATGTCCAAGCTGGTCTCGACTATTGCATACAGGAAACAATTAATCTCCGAACAGCCGACGAAGAAATGCCCATGTATGAACAAACAGCGACGATCCCTGACACAGTAAAAGCAGGGGATGATATTACCGACCTAATCATTCGCCTTATCGATGGCAAAGAGAAGAACCCGCTCGTGATGGTTACAGCGAAATAAGTTCTACCAATGAAGGGCAGCGATCGCCCGGTGGAATATTTGCAGGTAGACCAAGATGGCAGAGTAAAACTCGTGAAAGTAAACACGACGGGCAGTCCTGTGCAAGAACGAGTCAGTGTGTGGTTCACAGTAGACGAGACAAGTACGGGGCAAAGTGTAGAAGTAACCATTCAGCCAGCAATCCAAGATGGAGCAATGTCTGGAGCAATTGATCGGATCAACGCTATTAAAATCAGTGACAATCCGACAAGAGAGGAAACGCACGCAGCCACTACCCAAATGCGTGAAGCATTATCCGATCTGGTATTGGGGTTAAACTTTGGCCAAGCTTTCCCAGGATTCACAGATGAATACAAGCAGGAAACCTATTTATTTATGATCTACAGCGTGAAAGAGAGACCGCTTTCCGATCTAGCAGTGCAGAAGGCGCTTGATGATTCAATTCAGGAAACAATCAAAATCCAAATAGGCGAAGAGGAAACCTTCAAGTACTACCGCACTGCCACAATTCCAAACTCGGCAAAGGCCGGTGAGGATATTACGGACCAAATCATTCGATTGATGGAAGGTCAGGTGAAAAATCCGGTTGTTCAGATCAAGCCGAGAAGAATAGAGCCGATCTCTCCTAACAATCTGGTCGAATATTTGCAAGTCGATCCATCTGGAAAAGTGATTCTGATAAAACCAAACAGCACGGTGGAGCCGGTACAAGAACGAGTTAGTGTGTGGTTCTTGGTGGAGGGGATTATTACCCCGATGAGAGTAGTGGTCACCATCCAGCCCAATGGCGATACTGGAGGACCAAGCGATTACCAAATCGTCCAGGACGAAGTAAATAAATACAACAGAGTCACTTCGATTTCTGCAATGACAGGAGCCGGAGTAGATGTCACTGATCAAATTATCCACCTGAAAAATGGCATGAGCAAAAATCCAAATGTTCAGGTACAAATTTATCAAATCGAATGAATGGGTGGAGCAAACAAACCTGCACAATATTTGCGAGCGGATCAATCAGGAAGAATATATTTGATTCAACAGAATACCACGAATACGACTCTGTACGAACATGTAAAAATCATGCTTACAGCAGGTACTGCGAGCCAGATCTTACGAATAGACGTAGATATTCTGCCAAAAGCTCAAGATGGTGGAAAGAGTGACCGAGAAATTCTCATGGAAGAAAGTGATAAGTACTACAAGAGTGCGTTAATCGAGAGTACGAGCAAGGCAGGAGAAGATGTGACGGATAAAATCATCAGTTTAATAGAAGGAACGCAAAAGAATCCTGCTGTAGGAATAGATGTTGTAAAAGTTGAGGGGATGGGTGGAGGAAACAAACCTGCGCATTATTTGCAGCTGGATGACGCTGGAAAAATTAGGCTAGTTCAACAAAATACCACCAATACTAAACTTTGCGAGCACGTGAAAATCACGTTCACAGCGGGGAATGCGAGTACCACTAAGCGTATTGATGTAAATATTCCACCTCAATAGATGGCGGGCGCAAAAGTCCGAAACGGAAAGCATTGGCGGGGCCTATCGCATTCGTGATAGGCTCTTATTTTTTAAAGCAAAAAAGAACCAACTGCACAAGACAGTTGGCCAAAAAGCAATTCCCCAAGTTATTTGTTTAGACACTTACATTTTATCAATAATAAACAACGTTGTAAACTTTAACTCATTATGGAAATGTTATACATGAAATCCTCCACGTCTCGATAGCCTAAAAAAATTTCTTCATTAATATGCGAATGAGACATGATGAACGCTGAATGTTGTCTGAACGGTATAGACCGCCTAAGAAACGGTCTTTTTTGTCCCACCGCCCATCCTTCCATTCCTTGACATCCCCTGTTGCGTACGGGTATCCTAACATAACTATAGTACGAATCATGCGGTGAAAAGGTTGCAAAAGCCTTTTGTTTTCTGATTGGAATGCCAAGTTTTCTATGTTGCAAAAGGATGTCACTATGCTATAGTGGATGACGAATGTTACTATATATAGATGTAGAGAAAAGTTGGGAGCGACGATATGTTATCCTTCTTGAAGAATTTAATGGGGAACAAACCGACAACCAATGAGGTGCGGGAGCAGGTGCAGGAGGAATCGATCCTTTCCGCTGCTGATACCGAACAGTCTCATCAGGAAGCGAAACAGGTACAAGAGGAATCAACTGGCGTCATCACAACACTCTCGCTGCATGAATTGTGGGAGAAGGAGTTGGGGGCACAAGAGAAATACTCGCTCTCCTTTATGGCTCAGGAGCTGGAGCCGTTGCAGCCTGGGAATATCTCCTTGGCAGGGACTTCACTTGTTCCGCATGACGACGGGATTGAAGTGGTAGCATTCGTACGAAACAGCACAGACCGTCCAATCAGCCTAAATGAGATGACACTGGTAGTACTGTTTGGGGATCAGGAGCTGTTTACCCGCCAATCCTTTGATTTGAGCGAGCTCGGAGAAATTCCGCCGCGTTCTGCAAGGCCGTGGTCGTTTGTATTTGCCAGAGAGCACTTTTTACAGGTAGAAGTTCTTCTCGTGAATTGGAAGATCGCCTTTGAGATGGCGCAGAAGAAGATGGTTCTTCCACAGCAGCTGGAGCTGGAGGAATCCTGGATTAAGGCGCTCACTGATGAACAAAAAACGTCCTTAATTGAATTAGCGAAGAACCTCCCCGCTCTAAAAGAGGGAGAAGTAAATATACAAAGTGTGCAGATTCGTAGAACCGAAAGTGGTGCTCTGAATGCGATGCTTTTGATTCGCAATGGCTCTGTGCAGTCGCTGTCCTTCGAAAAGTTACCACTGGCGCTCTATGATGCAAGTGGGGATAAAGTGGCAGAAGGCCTGTTTGAACTCGGGAGCCTGACTGTAAATGCAAATACAAGTAAGCCGTGGCTGTTTATTTTCCCGCCAGAGAGCATTCTAAAGGAAGAGCTGGACTTGTCCCGTTGGAAAGTAAACGTTCCCCAAGGAGCCTGATGCAAGAGAGCGAATTTGCATAGGCTGGTCAAAAAAGTTTATCATGATAAGAGAGCTTCGTTCGTGTCCGGACGTGTGAGGAGGTAGCCTATGTTTTCCTTTATGAAGAATTTATTAGGTAAGGATCAGCAAGATTTGAAAAAAGATATTCAAGAAGAGTCTGCCATTGATGTCGCTGAGATGAAAAACACCGAGGTAGAAATGGAAGGCAATGAGCAACAGGAAGCTTCTGTAGGTGGAGCTGAAAAGATTCGTACGGAATTGTCTCTGAGCCCGATTTGGGAAAGTGAACTGGATTCCGAGAAAAAGTACACGCTTCGCTTTTTGCAAGAAGAACTGCCTGATATGCGTAAAGGCATGGTTAGCGTAACTGGATTCAGTATGATTCCGCAGCCAAACGGCCTGACTGTCGCTATGTTCTTCCGCAATTCCACGAATAAGCCAGTGCGGATCAAAAACGTTGGATTAGCGATTTATCTCGATGATAACGCGTTTGCACGGATCAAGGTGGATTTGTCAGATATGGACGCAATTCCGCCGCATACCAGCCGTCCGTGGGAGGTATTGTTCCCGGAAGAGAGCTATCTGCATGATAATTTCACCTTTAACCGTTGGAAAGTGGTTATGAAGGCTGGTAGAAATTCGCATGTGTGGCCTCGTAATCTGGAGCTCGATCCAGAAATGGAAAAGCGCATGACCGATCGCCAAAAGGATCGTCTGGAAGCGTTGACGCAGTCCTTGCCATTGATTCCGATTAATACGGTACAGGTTACTGGTTTTGATATCGGAATGACAAAGGAAGGACATTTGGTAGCAGCGATGCTCTTCCGCAATGGGATGGCACATGATTACCGTCCAGATGAACTCAAGCTGACGATTGCTGATGCAAATGGTGATCTGGTAGCAACAGGTGTGCTGGACGCAAGTAGTATTAATGTGAAGCCGGGTTACAGCCGTCCGTGGCTGATTGTATTCCCGCCAAATTTAGTGAAAAAGCCTGATGCCGACCTGAAAAGATGGACGCTTGAGGTAGAATAGAACGTAATACTTTTGAGGTGTGGGAAAGAGGAGGTTAACTTATGAGTTGGTTATTGGAAAATTGGTTTGGTTCCAAGGAGAGCTTGGAGCAAGTACGCGAAGATATTCATGAGAATCTTCATAAAGAGTTTTATTTGGGTGTATCCGGATTGGAGAATCCGCAGCAATCTGCGAACCGTGTGGAATCGAAGGAATTGTTTTTGGTGCTGAACGGTCCGTGGGATGATCAATTGGACGAAGCTGAGCATGAACTCTTGCAATACGCGCATGATGAAATGCCTCCGGTTGTTCGTAACGAGGTAGGTATCATTCCTTTCTTTACACAGGTTACGAATGATGGTTACTTGGTTCTGACCTACGTTCGCAATGCGACTGATCGCAGTATTTTGTTTCAAAAGCTTCCACTGTCTTTGGTGACGGAGGATGGAGAGGAAGTCGCAAGAAAGACTTTTGATCTGATCACATCTGGTCCAGTGATGGAAATGTCCAGCCGTCCGATGGAATTCATGTTCCGCTGGGATGAGTTCGACCGTATTCCTGAAAAAGAGGTTCCTCTGAAGCTGAGCTATATCAAGCCGAAAAAGAACGAAGTAGAAGAGAATCAAAATTATAATTTGGGTCTGAGTGCAGATGAGTCCAAGCAATATTTGCAGCAGGCTGCAGAGAAAGCTCCGATTGCAGAGGGCGAAGTAGACTTGCAAGTCCTCGATATCAAGCCGGGTGAAGATAACGGCCTGAAAGTCATCGTTGTTTTCCGTAACGGTCTGGGAAAACGTCTGGAGTTTACTGAAGTGCCGATTATCGTTCATGATAAGGATGGCGATTCAGTAGCGCGTGTACACTTTACCTTGGAAAACATGAAGGTAGAAGCAAACAGCCATCGTGTATGGGCATTTGATATTCCGTTCTCCTCCATCAAAAAGGAAGAGGTAAATCTGGCGGAACTGACTGCTTTTATTCCGAAAGCACAGCAAAGAAAAAAAGAAAAAGCTCAGGTAGCACCTGAAGTGGAAGACAATAAAGGTTTGTTACAGTAAGGAGAAAACCCTTTTTGCCCATGGTGAAAAGGGTTTTGTACTGTTATAACATTCCAAATATTGGGTGATCAGGGTTGCGTGTCTGCCTTTTCATCCGCTATGCTAGGACGAGAAGATAAATACCTGAATTCCTTTTAGACTGCTTATTGTGCAGGGGAGAGAAGGAAGGACTGTTTTGCATGAAAAAATCAGTGAACATGTCAGTAGCGACTGCGTTAAGTGTCGCGCTAGTGATGGCAAACAACCAAACGATCTATGCTGCAGCACCACCTGCATCGAATGACTACTATTTAAGTAACCAGCTTCATTTGAGTCAGATTAGAGCTCATCAAGCTTGGTCAGTCGTAAATAGTAATGAACAGATTATCATCGCAGTGCTGGACTCCGGTGCCGATTACAAGCATCCTGATTTGAAGGACAACCTTCTGCCTGGTGTGAATCTTGTGAATCCCGGGAGGTCTGCCCAGGACGATAACGGACATGGAACAGAAGTAACTGGTGTACTGGCTGCTAGCGGGAATAACAGTATTGGTGTATCCGGTGTCTTGTGGAATGCCAAGATTTTGCCGATTAAAGTCTTGGCCAAAAATGGAGATACTACGGTGCAGACTCTTGCTAAGGGTATCAATACTGCTTTGGATCGTGGTGCCAAAGTCATCATGATGTCTCTCAGCAGTATGGCCTACTCCAAGGAATTGGCGAGTGCTGTTCAACGAGCGGAAAGAAGCGGAGCTGTTCTTATTGCCGCAAGTGGCAATGAGAGCAGCCGTGTAGCATATCCAGCAGCATATCCCACGGTGATTGCTGTAGGCGCTGTAAGGGGTAACAATGAAGTGATTTACCAGAGCAATACAGGGCCTGAGCTGAACCTGGTAGCGCCTGGTTTCAATGTCTATACGACCAAGCTCGGGGGAAAATACGGTTCTTTTAGCGGAACTTCAGCAGCAGCGCCTCAAGTAGCTGGCGCAGCAGCGCTCATACTCGCCCGTTATCCCAAACTCAGCCCATTAGATGTGAGGCAATTGCTTTATCAAACAGCTACTGATTTGGGGGAAAAGGGATGGGACCGGAAAACGGGCTACGGTTTGCTAAATGTCGACAAGGCCGTTCGATCGGCTCTATCATACGACTTTTTAGAGCCGAATAATCAGACGTATTCAGCCAAAGCGTTTCCGATCGAGTCACAGATACGTGGGAATTTAGGGCCAAAAGACACGATAGACTGGTTGAAGATGGACATCCCTTACGATGGGAAGGTCAGCTTTACAGCGTCAGTGACTTCCGGTATTTCTTCAGCGATGGCAGCTACCTTTTACCCAGAGAATCGTCCGCCGATTACGCAGTACTTCGGGAATGGGGATACATTTACAGTCCCTGTCAAGGCGGGAACTATGAATATCCGCTTAATGCGTAACGGAGGGGTCAACAATGCGTTTACCTACCTGTTGACGAGCAAGTTTACCATCAATCCGGACCGTAACGAACCGAACGATACACAAGAGACGGCAAGGCCGCTCGTAGGTAACCAAATCAGTGTAACAGGTAATTTTCACGATGAAGGGGATCAGGATTGGTTCTCCTACTATGTTCGTGAATACGGACATTTGGATGTCTCTGTTAGCCCTGATAACAAGCGTGTCGATCTGTTGCTGGGTATTGGTAAACAAGAGCCTGGGAAAAATACGGTTGTCTGGGACCCTAACTACGATAATGGAACGAAAGACAATCCGACAGAGCGTGTCAAAAAAGAAGTTTCGCCGGGCAAGTATTACATTCGTGTGAGTGAGTACAATCGCAATGCGGTGAATGGCGAATATCAGCTGGATCTGGGATACACGCCCGTAAAAAAAGATTTTAATGAGCCGAATGACACCTATCAACAAGCGTCTCCGCTAAGCGGTGGGACAGTGATGTCAGGCACAATGCCAACGGCTACTGATTCCGACTGGTTCCAATTTACTGTGAATAGTGAATCGTATGTGACGTTCCGAGCGCCGTACATTCCTGTCGATAGCGGTTTTCGTTTCGCGCTCTATAGCGATCGAAACATGAACTATGCAATTGCTTCGACGAATGAGGTAGCGGAGCTGTCTAACCGAGGAAACGATATTATCGGTTTGCGTTTGCAACCAGGAAAATATTATGTGCGCCTCAATAGCGGTACTGCGTTCAAATATGAATCGTACCGACTCACGGTGACGCAACAGAAATTGATAGCGGGCTATCGCGATATTTCGGATCACTGGGCGCGCTCGGAGATCGTCAGACTGAATTCTCATGGTATCGTAAATGGGTTCAATGACGCGACGTTCAAGCCCAATCAGGCTGTGACCCGAGCAGAGTTTGCGACGATGCTGCTTAAATCGATGCGTGCGACCGGTTCCAAGGTAGCGACTACCTATACAGGAAAAACGACCTTCCGGGATATGCCAAAAAGGCACTGGGCGTATAACAATCTAGGTGTAGCCTATCAATTAGGTATTTTGAAAGGGTACCCGAAGAATGAAATGAAGCCGGATCAGCCGATATCGCGTGCAGAGATGGCGGTAATGATCGCGCGGGCACGTAATGTTTTGCTGTATAACCGCGGTACCACGAATTATCAGGATGTGCCGACAAGCCATTGGGCTTCTCCGGCCATTGAGGCTTTGACATCTAGAAATTGGCTAAGTGGGTACGGTTCTTCCTTTAAACCGAACGGAAGGGCAACTCGCGCCGAGGTTGTTGTCGTAATTTCTAAATCTTACCAACTATAAGTAAAATTTTTCCTATTGACATCTCTGAAAAAAACAATTATTCTATTAACCGTAATGGATACTCTTATCCAGAGCAGGCGGAGGGACTGGCCCTATGAAGCTCGGCAACCGATCTTGAGCGGTGCTAACCAGCAGAACGGACATCTGTTCTGGCCGATAAGAGGATGAAGGAAGCAAAAAACGCTCAAACCTTTTCCTCCTAAAAAGATGGAAAAGGTTTTTTATTTGCGTTTACGTAGATAAAATCCTAACTCGGCTACCACACTATTTGTATGAGGTCAAAGGAGGTATTTTCTCATGGCTTTGCAAAAAGGTCGTCGTCTGTTTACATCCGAATCTGTAACCGAAGGACATCCGGATAAAATTTGTGACCAAATTTCTGACTCCATTTTGGATGCGATCCTGTCCAAAGATCCAAACGCTCGCGTAGCTTGCGAAACTTCCGTAACTACTGGTTTGGTTCTCGTAGCAGGTGAAATCACTACAAACACGTATGTGGACATCCAAAAGCTCGTTCGTGAAACCATTCGTGAAATCGGTTATGACCGTGCGAAATTCGGTTTTGACGCTGACACTTGCGGTGTTATTACTGCAATTGGCGAGCAGTCCGCTGACATTGCACTTGGTGTAGACCAAGCATTGGAAGCACGCGAAGGCAAAATGACTGACGCTGAGATCGAAGCAATTGGTGCTGGTGACCAAGGTTTGATGTTTGGTTTTGCTTGCAATGAAACACCTGAGCTGATGCCACTTCCGATCAGCATGTCTCACCAATTGGCTCGTCGTCTGACTGAAGTACGTAAAAACGGAACACTTGCTTACCTCCGTCCTGACGGAAAAACACAAGTGACCGTTGAGTACGATGGCGACAAACCAGTTCGTATCGACACGATCGTTATTTCTACCCAACACGCTCCTGAAACGACTTTGGAGCAAATCAAGCAAGATCTGGTTGAACACGTAATCAAACCAGTTGTTCCAGCTGAATTGTTGGACGCTGAGACTAAATACTTCATCAACCCAACTGGCCGTTTCGTAATTGGCGGACCACAAGGGGATGCTGGCTTGACTGGCCGCAAAATCATCGTAGATACTTACGGCGGTTATGCTCGTCATGGCGGCGGTGCGTTCTCCGGTAAAGATCCAACTAAAGTTGACCGTTCCGGTGCTTACGCAGCTCGTTATGTAGCGAAAAACATCGTGGCTGCTGGCCTCGCAGACAAATGCGAAGTGCAAGTTGCTTACGCTATTGGTGTAGCACAACCAGTTTCCATCGCAGTAGATACATTCGGTACTGGTACCATTTCCGAAGAAGCTCTGGTGCAATTGGTTCGCGAACACTTTGACCTGCGTCCAGCTGGTATCATCAAGCAGCTTGACCTGCGTCGTCCTATCTACAAACAAACAGCTGCATATGGCCACTTCGGACGCAATGACCTGAATGTTCCTTGGGAGCAAACAGACAAGGCAGAAATTCTGAAGCAAGAGGCTGCTCAACTGTAATATTCATGAATGACATAAAAAGAGCCTGGTGTTGCTACTGGGCTCTTTTTCATTTTAGGAGCAAAGTCATCCAATTATTGGGTCAATTGTTGCACAGGAATTTGTAGGACTGTGTCGAATCTCCTAGTGAGGAAGTAGAGGAGGGGTTTTTTTGCCGAACAGAAGGCTCTTCCTGATCGTGTTTCTTACTTTTTTGTTTTTTGCAGTGGCTATTGGGTTGTTAGGCGAATCTTTTCTGGAAAAAAAGAATAAACAAGAAGTGCAACCTTTTCCCCAAGTAGATACGTCTATAAGCATAAGTGAGACAAAAAATGCTGAGCCAAACGTCACACCAACTGAAGAAGCAGCGGTTCAAACGAAAAAGTGGTATAACAATCAGGTTGTGGTTTTGACATACCATCATGTCACGGATCAATCGAATCAGCGGTATGTCATAGCTCCTGATCAATTTGCCCGACATATGAAATTTTTGCATGATAACGACCTGAATCCGATTTCGTTGGAGGAGTTCCTTCGATTTATGGAGACGGGTACCTTACCGACTGAGAATGCTGTTTTGATTACGTTTGACGATGGGTATGAGAGTTACTACACAGAAGCATTTCCGATCTTACGTACATACGGCTACCCTTCGGTGAACTTCGCGATTGCGGGGCGCTTAAGAGATGTAGCTGACCGAAAACGGGAGAATATGACGCCACCACTTACGCGTCAACAGGTTAACGAAATGATTCATACGGGACTGGTTACGATCGGGTCCCACACGTATAGTCTGCATGAAGAGGAAGAACGAAATGAGTGGGGCGATCTTGGCCCAGAGACAGCTCCGGTCTATTTGAAGGACTTGCAGCGTTTAGAGGACGAGAAAGAGTACAAGGACCGCCTCTATGTGGATTTCAGTATATCTCGCGTCGGTTTAAGCGAATGGATGAAACAAGAGGTCGAGGCTATCTCGTTGCCGTTTGGCTTCACAAGTCCAATCGTACTGGAGACAGCTCGTCAAGCTGGCTACCGCTATGTATTTACATCCAATCGTGGATTCGTAAAACAAGGAACAGATCCGTTTGCCATTCCACGCAATGACATGGGACTGCGAGATGTAGAAGAAGAGCACCTCCAACAGTTGTTCACGAAAGCTAAAAATGAGTTTGAAGGAGAGCAATCATGAACAAAGCGATAGACATCAGCGTGCTGGACGGGGTGATCAAGCGAACGATTGAAACTGTAGAAACGAGTAAAACCCAAATATTTGATATAGCTGAAAACGCCAGACAGCATGGCAACTCGTTGAAGTTTGATTTACATGAGCTTCGGCAAGAAATTTCCAAAGTGATTCAAAAAGTCGATGCGCTCGAACTCGCGTATCGCAAATCGCGCAACAAGCTCGTATTGGTCAGTCGTAATTTTCATATGTACACGGAGGAAGATATCCGGGTTGCTTATGAAGAGGCGAGCCGTATCCAGGTAGAACTGTCCATTTACCGCGAGCGAGAAAATAATTTGAAGCGCAGAAGAAATGATTTGGAGCGTCAACTGCGTACCTTGGAAGAAACCATTGTCCGTGCGGAGAAGTTGGTTTCTCAAATGGGCGTCGTGCTTGGTTACTTAACAGGTGACTTAAGTAAGATAGGCGAGGCGCTGGAATCGGCTAAGCAGCATCAGCTGATGGGCCTAAAGGTAATCCAGGCTCAAGAAGAAGAGCGCAAGCGTGTGGCACGCGAGATTCACGACGGTCCAGCTCAATCGATGGCGAATGTCGTGCTGCGCTCGGAAATTGTAGAGCGTATGTTGAAGAACGAGCGCATTTTGGAAGCGCAAATGGAACTGCACGAGCTGAAGGAAATGGTACGCTTGAGCTTGGCAGATGTTCGACGCATTATTTTTGATTTGCGTCCAATGGCATTAGATGACTTAGGGCTAGTACCTACCTTGCAAAAATATATTCAAACGTGCGAAGAGCGTATTCAGTCTTCCATTGATCTGGTAGTATTTGGTGTGGAGCCTCCTTTGCGCAGTTCAGTAAAGGCTGCGATCTTCCGTTTGGTTCAGGAATGTCTGAACAATGTGGAGAAGCACGCAGGCGCTTCGACGGTTCAAGTGAAGCTGGAATTTGTACAAGATTCGTTAAGTCTTGTCGTTAAAGACGATGGGGTCGGATTCGATCTGGAAAAACGCATGGCGAATGGCAACTCTTTTGGACTCTTGGGAATGCGTGAGCGTGTACAGCTCTTAGAAGGCAGTGTCGAGCTGCAATCCGCTCCGGGAGAGGGAACCAAGGTCATATTCCAAATACCGATAAAATTGTGACATGATACGTAAATAAGTACTGGGGGATGAACCATGGATAAGAGACAGCAAGAACTCCGCATCGTGATTGTGGATGACCATCAATTGTTTCGCGAAGGCGTAAAACGGATATTGGAAATGGAAGAAGATTTCAAGGTGGTCGGGGAAGGTGCGGACGGAGGAGAAGCCACTGTATTGGCGGAAGAGCACAAGCCGGACGTCTTGTTGATGGATATTAACATGCCAAACATAAATGGCGTCTCTGCTGCAGAAAATGTGATTTCTGTAAGCCCTTCTACTCGTGTGATTATGCTCTCGATTCATGATGATGAGGGGTATGTGTATCGTACCCTCCGCGCTGGAGCATCTGGCTACTTGCTGAAGGAAATGGGAACGTCAGACCTCGTTGACGCTGTACGTGTAGTGGCGTGCGGCGGTGCATACATACATCCAAAGGTGACGGGCAAGCTGATTGAAGAATTCCGTCGTCTGAGCGAGCAGGAAGGGACGGCAGAACGTAGCTTCTCCGTAGATGAATCGCAAGCCATCGATCCAAAAGTGATCGAATCGCTTACCCGTCGCGAGCGGGAAGTATTGCAACTGATGGCGGAAGGGAAAAGCAATCGTGCCATCGGGGAATTCTTGTTTATTAGTGAAAAGACGGTTAAAAATCACGTTAGTAGCATTTTGCAAAAGCTCAATGTCCAAGACCGGACACAGGCTGTTGTCATCTCCATTAAAAACGGCTGGGTGAAACTGTAGGAAGCGCTTCCTATTTGCACTCTGTTCAAGCCGTGCGGCATACCTTGGTATAGGAGGAGGTATGACCGTGATGGAAGAGCTGATTGTATGGCTTTTGGCAGCATTTGGCTGCTCCTCTTTGCTGGTAATGATCGCGGAGCGCTGGACTAATCGAACGGATAGCGCGAGCGAGCTCCCGCATGAGCATTATCGGTTACTGGTGCGCAATTCGGAACAGGTGCTGGAACGTGTAGTGAGGAGTCTGCTGTTTCGTTCGTATTGGAGTGGCAGACCTATCCGAATTACCTTGATAGATGATGGATCTGACGATGATACAAAACAGATGACAGCCGTCTTGAATCGTTATCCGTACAGCCATTGTTTGGGTGACGTACAGGAGGAAATGATGGCTGGAACCATCGTCATTGATCTGCGGGAGAAAAAAGAGGGAGCCTAAAAGTTTGTTCAGGGTAAATCTTGCGAGCTGTCGACAATAGATCGGCGGCTTTTTTATTTTTCTGCGGCCTGATTCGGGTTTCGAAATTTATTTGCCGGACCTGTCTGTCTTTTTGCACACTAAGGGCAAGAAGGCAGAGGAGTGAGCGTATGCGTGAGTATTTGCTATATATCAAGGCTTGCGGCGGATCAATACCACAGGTGCAGACTTATGTTACGCCGAGCTTTTCTGTAGATCGATCTTTTTGGCAGGAGCGAGAAGGATGTGTCCTACATGTCATCGGGAAAACGTCGTCGCTTGCTCTGGCTTTTTCCTTGCGTGCGAAGGTGAACGGGTATTTGATGGAACAAGTCGGTAAAGAACGGAAGCTGACTGATGGATATGTAAAAGAGTTGAGAGCACTGGCGGTAAGTAGTGTGTGCGAAGTGAGCAGCTTATATGGACGGGAAGCAGTGAACGTACAGGACCGCCGGGAGCAGGGGTGGTTTTCTTGGGAGCCAGTCGAGGAGAGTGTGGAAGTTTCGTATCGAGGTAGTAAAGAGGTATGGGAATTTCGAGAAACTGGATTGGGCTCTTTGGGTGGTCGCGAACTTCTTCGAAGGAACTCATCTCACGAAAAACCACAAGAAGCTGCTTTAAGCGAGATTTTGGACGGGCGTGCGCTCCTTTGGGACGAAATAGAGACTTTGCTGAAAAAGCGAGGGGTAGACGTGCAGGATTTGTCTGCCATTTTGCATTCATTCGTGCTTGCAAACAAAGCGGAATGGCGACCTGGCATTCGTCTTGCGGTTACGAAAGGATGGTGGCGCAAGCGGCTGGAGTTGGTCTGTGAACGCTGCGGAAGTGCAGGAGTGAAGGTGGAGTTTACTTATTGTCATACGTGTGAGCAAGGCTGCGCTTATTGTACAGCTTGTTTAGGGATGGGGAGGAGTAAATGTTGCACGCCGTATTTTTTAATGGACGCAGGGGCATCCCTTATCTGTAGCGCAGACCACTTGCAGAACGTGGCGAGATTGGAGTGGGCGGGGCAGTATTCGGCAGATCAATCGCGGGCAGCTGAACGAGCGCGTTGCTTTGTAGCCAATCCGAGACTAGGGCTCACGGAGTTTTTGATCTGGGCAGTTTGTGGAGCGGGTAAAACGGAGTTGTTATTCCCTTCTGTTACAGAGGCACTCGCTGCTGGCGGTCGCGTTTTGATTGCGACCCCTCGAAAAGATGTCGTGTTGGAGCTGGCTCCGCGTATTCAGCGAGTCTTTCCTGGGGCTAAAGTGATTGCCGTCCACGGTTCGAGCTCGGAGAAGTGGGAAGAGAGTGACATCACGATTGCAACCACGCATCAGGTCATGCGCTACCATAGGCGATTTTTGCTGGTGGTTCTCGATGAGGCCGATGCTTTCCCTTATCATAATGATCCGATTTTGTATCGCGCTTTATCCAGAGCGGTGAAAAAGGATGGGAAGCTCCTCTATTTAAGCGCGACACCTCCGGGATATTTGCAAAAGCGGCTCGTTAGAAAAGGACGCCCAACCGTAGGCTCGTCTGGCGTGATACCGCTATTCTCTGATAGGCATGTTCTGTTGCCTGGGCGCTATCATGGTGCTGCGCTTCCTGTTCCCAAGATTCTCACCGTACAAGGCTTACATAAGCGCGTTCAGAAGAATCGTGTCGTGGCACCGTTTATAGAAGCGGTGAGTACCTCTCTGAATGAAGACCGGCAAGTTTTTGTGTTTGTCCCGCGCGTTGATGAAATTGACAGGGTGCTATCGTACCTCCAAAAGTGGCTTCCTGCTCGCGCAGGGGAGATGGCTGGTGTCCACGCGGCAGACCCTATGCGGGAGGAGAAGGTCCTCGCATTTCGAGAAAAACGTTATACAGTCATGGTGACGACAACGATTCTGGAGCGGGGTGTGACCATACCAAAGAGTGACGTAGTAGTGGTAGGTGCGGAGGCACCTGTATTTGACGAGGCGTCATTAGTACAGATAGCAGGCCGAGTAGGAAGGTCTGTTGATGATACGACAGGTAGCGTTCTATTTTTGCAAGCAGAACGCGCTACGTCTCCGAAGCGGGCCGTCAGACAGATTTCACAGATGAACAACTTAGCTCAAAGGCTCTCAGAAAAAAGAGGCCTTTCATGATCGGTGGGACGTGTGTCCGTTGTGGTGGGCGTATCGCTGCTCTCCAAAAGGAAACGGCAGTTCGTGAAAAAGCGCGACAGCTATCAGATCAGACTAGCTATCCGGTCATCTACCGGATGTTAAAAGGGATTGTGTTGTGTGGAGTCTGCCTTGATGCTTTGCCGTTGATTGGGCATGATATTTGCCAGCGGTGCGGGCGGGATATGGAGTATCAGACTTGTATCGGCAACGAAGGGCTATGCAGGGATTGTGTTCATAGAGAAGATGGACAGATTTTGGTGGCAAATCGGAGTTTGCTTCGCTATGAAGAGGGAGAGAAGGATTTGCTAGGGTTGTTCAAGTACCGTGGTGACGAGCGGTTAGCTTCCTACTACGGAACGCTTCTCGCGATTACGGTTCAACGTTTTTACAGGTCTATCGGGATTACCTGCATCACGACTGTACCCTTACATCCACAACGGCTGCGTGAACGCGGCTTCAATCAGGTTGATTTACTGGCTCGCCATTTAGGAGCAGCAACCAAAATTTCGGTGAGACCGTTGCTTCTTCGAACGAAGGACACGCCGAAGTTAAGCAAGCAGAAAGGGCGTGTATCCCGTCAAGAAAGCATGCGTGAAGCATTTGCATGGGATGGCAAGACCATGCCGTGTGCCTCTAAAATCTTGCTCATTGATGATATTTATACGACTGGTTCGACGCTGCGCTCTTGTGCGAGGATAATCAGAGAACATCTGGGGCAAGGCTGTGAAATATATTCCTTGACAATATACCGATAGCCAGTTCGGAAAAATTAAGCTATGATGTAGGCATATAACGGATGTGGGAACCGTATGAACTTTCTGAACGGAAAAGGGGTTGTCCGATATGTCTATGGGCAAGTTGGCAAACTGCTCGCGGTGTGATGCTGTATTTGTACAAGCAGTCCGTGACATTTGCCCCAAATGCATTAAAGAAGTGGAACAAGAATATGAGGCATGCGCCCAGTTTTTACGCAAGCGTGAAAATCGCGGAACGAATATTCATCAAGTGAGCGAAGCTACTGGTGTAAGCGTGAGGCAAATCACGAAGTTTATCAAGGAAGGGCGCATTTCGGTTGCCGGAAGTCCAAATCTTGGTTATCCATGTGAGCGCTGCGGTTTTTTGATTCGAGCAGGCAACATTTGCGAATCTTGTCTAAAAGGCTTGAAGCATGAAATCACGCAACAAACCGAGGTAGAGCAGCGATTGGAGGAGTTCCAACGCGCCGATCTGGCTAAGGCAGCTTATCGAAGAAAGCAGAATAGTGACGAATAGTTTTGTGCAAAAAAACTAATCGTACATCATGAAATTGCCGATGATACTACTAAGAGGTGTCATCGGTTTTTTCTATGAAAAACCCGGTGGTATGAGAGGATGGTAATCAGATGCGGATTAATGAACCTAACCGTGTCGGGATGATCAATGCTTACAACAAGACAGGCAATAACCAAGTAGGCAAAAGCGGCAAAATCCCGATGGGCAAGGATGAAGTGAACATTTCCACAGAAGCGTTGGAAATGCAAAGGCAAGTAGAAGATGTCAACTCTCCACAACGTCGGGAAAAAGTGGAGCAGTTGAAGAAACAAGTGGAAGAAGGAAAATATCACGTCTCAAGTGAGCGGATCGCTGATAAGCTCCTGTCCTTTTGGAAAAAGCTGTAATACAGATCGAAAGATGGCTTATTAAACAGCCTCTTTGAATAGTTTTCGATGGAAGATGAGGAGAAGCAAGGAATGAATAGACTCTACGATCTGCTCGACAACTTGATCCAGTTGCACAAAGCCTTGTACACCTTAGCCTCGCAGAAGAAAGAAGTGCTGGTAAAAGGGAGTGTGGATGAACTGGTAGCCATTACACGCCAGGAGCAAAAACTGATCAAGGGCGTCACAGAAGCTGAAGCAGCCCGCCAGCAAGTAGTAAAAGAACTGACAGCACAGAAGGGCTTTGCGCTGCAAGAAGGCACACTGGCTGAATTGATCAAGTTGACGACCAGTGCGGAAGAGAAGATGCGACTCACTTCCTGTCGTAATGAGCTAAGCCGGATTGTGACCGAACTGCGCGATGCTAACGACCTGAATCAGCAGTTACTGGAGCAATCCCTTTCTTTTGTAAACATGACGCTCGATCTGATCACGGATACACCCGAGGACGACTTCATCTACGGAAAGCCGACCTCGGATACGTATCGTCAGGCTAATCGAACTTTTTTCAACAAAAAAGCGTAAAGAGGTGTCGAAATGCGCTCTACTTTTCATGGAATTGAAGTCAGCAAACGCGGTCTGTTCGCTCAACAGTCCGCGCTAAATACAACGGGACATAATATCTCCAATGCGAATACGGAAGGGTACAGTCGCCAGCGCGTGAATATGCAGGCTACGAATGGTTTGCCTTATGTGGGGATGCAAGCGAGTATTGAGCCGGGGTTGCTTGGAACGGGTGTGCAAGCGACTAGTATTCAGCGGTTGCGGGAAGAGTTTTTGGATATTCAGTATCGGAACGAATACAAGCGCCAAGGCTACTGGGATGGTCGTTTGGAAACGTTGGAGAAATTAGAAGGGATCATGAATGAACCTTCCGATACTGGCTTGCAAAAGGTTATGGACCAGATGTGGCAAGCATGGCAAGACTTGGCCAAAGACCCGACGGATACATCGGCTCGCGCAGTTGTTCGGGAACGAAGCAAGGCAGTAGCGGATACGTTTAATACGCTAACCAATCATATAAAGGAAGTACGAACTGATCTTAACAACGTGGTAAATGTAAAAGCGATGGAGATCAACTCCTTGGGCCAACAGATTGCCAGTTTGAACAATCAGATTGCAAACGTTGTACCACATGGGTATGAGCCAAACGACTTGTATGACCAACGTGACGTGCTTTTGGACAAGCTCTCTAAGCTGGTTGAGATTCGTGCGTCGCAATCGACAGCGGGAATGGTCAATGTTACGATTGAAGGTCGAGATTTTGTTACAGGGATTACTTCTCAACCAGTAGCTACTGTACAAAACCCAGCTACGGGCATGAGTGACATGACGCTGGGCGGAGCGGCGTTTGTGCCGACAACCGGCTACATGGCAGGAACCCTCCAATCTCGTGATCAGATCGTGCCGAATATGCTGAAACGCCTGGATGTTTTGGCTGTGAATCTGACGAAGGAAATTAACGATCTGCATCGGGCAGGACGAAGCTTGAGTGATATTAACAATGGGACTGTACAGGATCTTCCATTCTTTGTAGATGCGAATTCACTGGCTGCTAATCCAGCATCCAAAAATTATCCAACAAGCGCATCTGGGATTGTCATAAATCCGGAAATTATGAAGAGCTTGGATGCGATTGCTGTGGCAAAACCTGAAACTGGAAGTACTCCAGTAGGAAATAATGAGAATGCATTAGCTATTGCTTCTATTAAATTCAAAGTGCTCCAAGCAGGTGCTGGCCCAAATGATTTAGCGGAGAGTTCAACTTTGGATAACTACTATCGCTATACGATCAGTCAGTTGGGCGTGGATGCTCAAGAAGCTGAACGTAACCGACTTAACTCCGAAATGCTTGTCGGTACTGTAGATAACCAGCGACAATCTGTATCAGGTGTATCCATCGACGATGAAATGGCGGAAATGGTGAAATACCAACATGCGTACAGTGCATCTGCACGCGTCATGACAAGCATGGACGAGATTTTAGATAAAGTCATCAACGGTATGGGCCGAGTGGGCCTCTAGTAGGAGGGATTCAATCATGGCGGTACGTGTAACGCAGAACATGTTAAATAGTAATATGCTACGGAATTTGCATAATTCCATGCGCACTATGGATAATCTGCAGCACCAGCTTTCATCTGGAAGCAAAATTGCCAAACCATCTGATGATCCGGTAGTGGCAGCACGGGGGATGTTTTATCGTTCCTCGTTGATGGAGAATGATCAGTATATAAGAAACGTTGACGAAGCACAATCCTGGATGGATATGACAGATAGTACGATGGATGAAGTCGGAAACGTTATGAAGCGGATCAAAGAGCTTCTTGTTTATTCCGGTGATGGTGCCATTTCACCCGCTGACCTGAACACAATGGCTTCAGAAGTTAAGGAATTGAAAACTCACTTAGGTACACTAGCCAATCAGCAAATTAATGGTAAGTATATCTTTGCTGGTACAGATACAAACATAGCTCCTTATGATCCCACTGCAAATGGGGGAAAAGGTGACTTCGTCAGTACAAACAGCTCTCCAATTAATTTGGAAGTGAGCCAGAATGTTTTTGTAACTTCAAACATTAACGCACAAAACTTATTTAACCATCCTGACAATGCGAACAATATGTTTAAGGTGTTAGATAATATTATTACTGAGTTAAGCAATGGTAGAAGTGCCTCGCAATTTATCACGGGAATTGATCAGCAGTTTGATAAATTATTGGCCGAGCGGGCTTCTCTTGGGGCAAGTGTAAACCGTGTCGAGCTTATTGAGGAACGTTTAAAAAGTCAGGACGTAAATATTACCGGCCTGATGTCAAAAAATGAAGATGCGGATATGGCGAAAGTCATGACAGAATTAAAAACACAGGAAAGTGTTCACAATGCAGCTTTAGGTTCTGGTGCCCGTATTATTCAGCCAACTTTGTTGGATTTCCTTCGCTAGGGAAAGATGAGGGTGAATAGCCGATGCAAATTCCCAAAATCCGAATGGAAAGCACGTTTGCTCAACTAGGATTAAACATAAATAAGCCTGTTCAAGAAATCAAGCAGCCAAAAGCAGAAATGAATTTGCGACAGACTCCTGCTACTCTTTCCATAGAACAAGCCCGTACGAAATTGCAGATCGATTCTAGTCAGGCCCGTGCTAATATTGGCATTATGACTTCGATGCAGTTTAGTGATAGTAGTGCTGCTTATGGCAAACAGAAGGCTATGCAGGCGATCGCAGAGAAAAGTCAAGAGGGCGATCGTCTCATGCGGATTTATACGAAGGAAAACGCAATTGCTGCAATTGGCCAAGAAAAAGGATTGCGTGTGCTGGAGGGAGGATATGCTCCCCCAGCGGCCTCGACAGATGATGGTGTAAATATAAGCGCGGAATTCAAACCGGTTGTTATAAATGTACAGCATAACGGGATGACTATGGATCCAGTATTACGATCACCTGAGTTGTCCTATACGCCGGGCAAGGTAGAGCCGTATATGATACAATATAATAGTCTGAAAATAGATGTGGTTGGCGGTCAACTGGATCAAACGATGTGAGTGAGGGGAAAACATGAACGCAAAGCAAGAGGTTGAAATGGGCAAGCTATTTTTCGAGGATGGCATTCCTGGGTTCTCCCATTTGCAATTTTTTCAATTGTTACAGGAAGAGGAAAGTCCTTTTTTTATCATTCAGTCTACGGAAGAGAAGGAAGTAGGCTTTTGGGTAATTGATCCTTTTTCCTTTTTCCCCGAGTACAAATTTGAGCTTTCAGATGTAGCCAAAAATGTCCTGCATGTAGACGAAGAATCCCAGTTAGGGGTGTTCTCCATTGTTACGCTTCGTGGAAACAATGAGGCAACAGTGAACCTAAAGGCCCCGATCGTGGTGAATCTGAGCAATCGTATGGGCAGACAAGTGATTCTGCAGGAAGATACATATTCCATTCGTCAGCCGTTGTTTAAACAACAAGCTGTCGATCAAAAGTAGGTGGTGTTTATATGCTGGTCCTTTCTCGAAAGAAAAACGAATCGATCATGATAGGAGACACCATCGAAATCAAGGTTATATCAGTTGATGGAGATCAGGTTAAAATAGGCATCGATGCACCGCGTAATTTGGAAGTGTATCGGAAAGAAATTTTTGATGCGATTCAGGAAGAAAATCGACTGGCGACGCAGAATCAGAGAGATTGGGTAGCGGTGAAGCAGTTTTTTCAAAACAATCATCATGAAAGTGATAAATAAGTTATAACACGATTAGAGTGACAAGATTATTTGCAAAAAGAGTTGTCGAATGTGTTTTCGACAACTCTTTTTTTCTAGTTTTTTAGGAATATCGCCATCCCGGCGATGGACGTGAATTCCTTTTTCTTTAGATAATCGAAGGCGAATTGAAGATACCTTGGGTTATGCTCGTTTGTTTTTGCTAAAGATTGAATCAACGTAAGTATATGATTCAAATTTAAATCGGATTTGTGGAAGCCAGCGATCCCGATCAAATGCATCTTGATCAAACTGTAATGAAGAGCTAGGATAACATAATTATCCATGAGGCTTAAGCTGTTTCCGTAGAAGGGGAAGAGGTTTTTATACATTTGATTAACTAGATAGTTTTCTAGAATGTAAAAATGATCTTCCATGAAAGGCTTATAGTACATATCGTGAGCATGTTGATATCGTGAGGCAATTGTTTCAATGTCATCCGTATCCGTATAATTTATTCCTGCCAAGAATGTTTCAAAGCTGTTAAGATAGCGACTGTTAGTTCCTCCTACATTAATACGAACATCGATTAGTTCTTTTAATAATCGAATTTGTGCAGATACCTCAATAGGAATTTGAGCTAGGGATTGCCGTAATGTGCCTGCTTCAATAAGCTTTCTGTAGTTTTCGATCAACTGAGGGGTTTCGGCTATATTTCCAGCTGAAACGAGGTCCTGTAAATTTTGATAAAACAACCCCATAATTAAAAGCCTATCCGTGATATCGTAATTTCGGTTTTGTATGAGACCAATAGAAAAAATACGCAAGTCCCAAAAGTAAGATATTATTTGTTTATTGGTATAGTTATTAGGTTCTAGCTGTGCAAAGAACTGATTTTTATGTTTTTTTTCCAGCTTTACTTCGAAAAATTCCATTGGATTTGGGTTAAGTAAAGCCAGTCTTGCTGCCTCAGGACAGGATAAGTTCGCTGACATTTCATAGTTGCGGTTTACTGTATTTGTTACACGAGGGTATGAAGCGCACGTTGTTGAGAGGTAATCTTCGCCTATTCTTAACTGGATCTCGCAAAGGTTCTCAACCGAGAGCATAGGACAGCTTTCACACTCAGTCATCGTCATTAATGCATAGTTGTTATCTGTTGAATCTTTCTTGTTTCTTGTTACAACTTTATCTAACTTTTTTGCGAGAGCAGGATCTTTTACTTTTTTATATTTTTTGTAGGTTGCTTTGTCTATGGTTACGCTCCATCCAGCGCAACAGGTATCTTCGCAGGAAGAACCAATGCATTGAAACTGATCCATATAGGAAGGGATGAGGATAATTGAGTTGGATTGAGGCATGTTGGAGTCCTCCTTTTATTCGCTGCTTTTATATAAATCGGTATTTCTAGTTATGTTCATAAGATTTCGAGAAAAAAACTAAAAAAGAGAGTAAAAAGTACTAAAACGAATCAAGGATACTTCCGATATAAATATTGTAAGGGCAAGCTGCAAGCGCGCGGTTGCAGTAAGCCCTACCTATTAACCAACAGTCACAGGGACGTGACTGTCAAACTCAAGGAGGAATTGTACATGATTATCCAACACAATATGTCTGCTATGAATACTCACCGTCAACTGGGTGTAAACGGTGGCAACCTGTCTAAAAACGTTGAGAAATTGTCTTCTGGCTACCGTATCAACCGTGCTGCTGACGATGCTGCTGGTCTCTCCATCTCTGAGCGTATGCGTGCACAAATCCGTGGTATGGAGCAAGCTTCCCGTAACTCCCAAGACGGTATTTCCCTGATCCAAGTAGCTGAGGGTGCACTGCAAACTGTGAACAACATGCTCGTTCGTATCAAAGAACTGGCTACACAATCCGCTAACGGAACTTACGATGACGGTGCTGACCGTGCTCGTCTGGATGAAGAGTTGAAAGAACTGACCAAAGAGGTTACTAACATTAAAGACAACACCAAGTTCAACGGAATTACTTTGTTGAATGGTTCTAAATCTGTTGATATCCAAATCGGTCAAGAAGCAGGTCAAAAATTGACTTTGGCAAAAGATAAATTCTCTATTGGTGCAGTTGATACTGCTATTAAGGCATGGGGACTGGACACTGCAGCTAAAGCTTCTACTGTACTGGGTAGCATTGACGCAGTAATTAACAAAGTATCTGCTGCTCGTTCTTACTTGGGTGCTAACCAAAACCGTTTGGAAAACACTATCAACAACCTGAACGTTACTTCTGAAAACCTGACTGCGGCTGAGTCCCGTATCCGCGATGTAGATATGGCGAAAGAGCAAATGGCGTTCACGAAGAACAATATCTTGACTCAAGCTTCCCAAGCTATGCTGGCTCAAGCTAACCAATTGCCACAAGGCGTTCTGCAACTTCTCCGTTAATCAAAGATTGAATAAAAAAAGCATGGAAATCCGTAAGGATGCCCATGCTTTTTTTAATTTCCATGTTTATCATATAAACGGGGGAAATTGATTAGCCGATACTAGTAATGAACAATACGGAGGTGCAAATCATGAAACTGATTGCGGCTGGACAAGAATATATCATAGAAAATAATTCTGTAATGATTGAAACGATTTTAAATATTGTTGATCAAGCGCTTAGAGATCATTCGCTGGTGTTTTGCGGATTTGAGGTCAATGGAGAAGAATTTTATGATGATTTAGCTCAACTCGTTGCAGATAGAGGAGAAACTATCGAAACAATTGTAGCGTTTCTCCTGACACAGGAACAATGGAGACGGGAGACATTGCATTCTGTAGAAGAGTATTTGCAAAACTCCTTGCCGTTAGTAGAGACTCTTTATCAAGATTTTTATGACGGTCCTTCCGAAAGTGCATGGAAGGATTTTGGTAAATTGATTGAGAGTATGGAATGGATTAGTAAGGTGGCCGAATATACAGATAGCAAGGCATTTTTGGACTGCCGGGAAGAGATTCGTAATCTTGAGCTAGCCGTATCTCAACAAGACGCTGGTCAAATCGGTGATATTATTCAATTTGAAATCATCCCTCGTTTTGAAAAGGCAATCGAAACATTATCGGCAATAGATGGAGGGAAGGCATTTGATATTAACTGAAAATATACAGTTACTGAAAACGTACTTTCCCCAAGTATGGCAGCAGATAACCGACAAAAAAGCCAATGACTCACTTGTACGTCTTGAGGAGACAAGGAAGCAGGTAAGTACAGTTGCAGTCCATGTTGAATCGGGGTGGAACTATATCCACAGTAAATATGATCCGTTAGGGGAAGCGGAGAGATTTGTCAGTTCGATTCAGGAACTTGACCCCAGTCAGCATGTTTTGTTTTATGGGGTTGGCTTAGGTTATCATATTCAAGAGTTAGTAAAGCTTCACCCTTCCCTTAGCTTTTCGATTTATGAACCAAATCATTCTATTCTCACAAAGTTTTTATCCGTTTTCGATTTAAACAAATGGCAACCGGGCAAACAATTAGTAAATATGATGACAGAAACCACTAGTGATGACTTGAAAGAAAATCTCCGCAAGTTCACTCATTTTTTGGATAAGGAAGTTAAGATTGTTATACTGAATAGCTATGATCGAATTTATCCAGAATCGACCCGAAAGTTTGTTGAAGTATTTCGGGAGTCCGTTTATGAAAATAAAGAAATCATCTCCACTCGTTTGATTTTTTCAAAAAGGGAAGCGGTCAATGGACTCGAGAATCTCCCTTACATGTTAGAGGCGCCAAACATTTTACATGGACATAATGAATTATTTAGAGATAAACCTGCGATTATTGTAGCAGCCGGTCCTTCTTTAAATGACGAATATGAAAATTTAAGAAAAATCAAGGAAGAGGGCTTAGCCTACATATTTTCAGTTGGTTCTGCCATTAACGCGCTAATTTCAAATGGAATTTATCCGGATGCAGCCTTTTCTTATGATGGTAGTGTAATGAATGCCAAGGTTTTTGAGAAAATCATTGATTCGAACATTACGGACGTCCCATTGATCTTTGGTTCGACGATTGGCTATGAGACCGTAGAAAAATATCCAGGTAAACTCATTCATTTTTTTGTTCGTCATGACTCTATTGTAGATTTGTTAATAAAGTCCAAACGCGAAGAACAACTGTTGACAGCGGAACGATTAAGGACCATTTCGAGCATTGCGATGAGCGTATTACATCAGATTGGGTGCTCACCCATTATTCTGGTGGGGCAAAATTTCGGATATCGAGGGGAAGATTATTATGCTTCCGGAATTTCCTACATTGATTCGAAGACGACTGAAGAGCAAAAAGAGACCGCTTCTTCAGTTAAGGATGTTTACGGGAACATGATATTGAGCAGTCGTGGCCATACAGAAATGAGATTGGAGATGGAGGAGTTTATTGCTTCTATTCAACCAATTACGATATGGAACGCAACAAAGGGTGGAGCCCACATTGATGGAACTACATTCATGTCGCTCGAGGACTTGATCTTCAACAAATTGAGAGGACATGGGGCCATTCATAAGGCATGGGTAGATAAACTGGAAAGTCTTGATATTGATGAAACCTACCTTAAACAGCAATACCGCAATCTAAATGAGTCATGTCAAGAGTTGGGGAAAATATTCAGACGTTTTGAAGAACTATTGGATGAGATGAGAGCATTAACTGCTACGAAAAATGTACTATTGCTGGAAAAGGCATTTAACAAATTTGATAAACTATTTGATCGGTTGCAGCAAAATCACTTTAATATATTCGTTATTCAAAGAATGAACAGTCTGGGATTCGCAATAGTCATGAAGTTGTTCGAGGAAGTACGGTATCACACGGAGCCTATTGATAAAGCAGAAAAAGTTGTGAATCAGTTTGCGAAGTACATGGAAAGCTGCTTGGATGATCTTGCCGCTATGAAAGAAGTTTTGAAAGAAACAAGTGACCGCATCTTCGCTGAGAAAAAATAGTTTTATAAGAATGGTGGTAGTTGTGATGAACCTTAAAGGGAAGAAAATATTGGTCACAGGCTCTGACGGATTTATCGGATCGCATTTAACAGAGCGGCTTGTTCAGGAAGGGCACGATGTGAGGGCGTTTGTCAACTATAATTCTTTCAACTCATGGGGATGGTTGGACCATTCTCCTCAGGAGATTGTATCCCAAGTAGAGATTTTCTCGGGTGATATTCGCGATCCTCACGGTGTTAAGAAAGCGATGGATAATTGCGATGTCGTTATGCATTTGGCTGCCCTGATCGCTATACCATACTCCTACCATTCACCTGATACATATGTAGATACCAATATAAAAGGTACCTTAAATATCATGCAGGCTGCGAGAGAGTTGGAGGTTGAAAAAGTTATTCATACCTCTACCAGTGAAGTATACGGCACAGCAAAGTTCGTTCCCATAACGGAAGAGCATCCACTTCAAGGACAATCACCATATTCAGCCAGTAAAATAGGTGCTGATCAGATGGCTTTGTCGTTCTATAGTTCATTCGGTCTTCCTGTTTCGATCATTCGTCCATTCAATACCTATGGTCCAAGACAATCTGCTCGTGCCGTGATTCCTACGATTATTACCCAAATAGCAGCTGGGCAAAAGACAATCAAACTGGGTTCCCTTCATCCAACACGGGACTTTAATTACGTAAAAGATACAGTCAGTGGTTTCATAACGATGGCGCAATCGGATCGTTCTGTTGGTGAAGTGATCAATATAGGCAGCAATTATGAGGTGTCGATTGGACAAACTGCTGAATTTATCGCTGAATTGATGGGACAAGACATTGAGATAGTGACAGAAGACAAACGCCTTCGTCCAGAAAAAAGTGAAGTAGAGCGTTTGTGGGCGGACAATTCGAAAGCAAAAGAATTACTTGGCTGGGAACCTGCTTATAGTGGGACAGAGGGATTTAAAAGAGGCCTGGCTGAAACAATTGAATGGTTTTTAAATCCGTCTCATTTAAGTCAGTACAAAGCGGGGATATACAATCTATGAAGACGACAGTCTCAGCTGAAAAAATCGTATCAATCTTAAACGAAGTTATTTCTCCTGACAAAGATTTTATTGCTTTGCATGAGCCGAATTTTCAAGGAAATGAATGGGCTTATGTAAAAGAATGTTTGGATACAGGATGGGTTTCGTCAGTTGGGAAATATGTGGATAAATTCGAGGAGATGCTCAAGGAGTTGACGGGTACAAAGCGTGCCGTTGCTGTTGTTAACGGTACGGCTGCCCTACACATATGTCTAAAACTCGTAGGGGTAGAGCAGGATGATGAGGTAATAATTCCCGCCTTGTCTTTTATTGCAACGGCCAATGCTGTTGCCTACTGTGGCGCCATTCCTCACTTTGTTGATAGCTCTGAAGAAACACTTGGCTTGGACCCGGTGAAGCTGGATGAGTACCTTCAGGAGATTGCAGTCATTCGTGACCATGCATGCTATAACCAGCAAACTGGCCGAAGAATAAAAGCAGTTGTACCTATGCATACGTTTGGGCATCCAGTTGATTTGGATAAATTAGTAGACATTTGCCAGAGATATCATTTAGAACTAGTTGAGGATGCAGCTGAATCATTAGGCTCGTATTATAAAGGACGCCATACCGGTAATTGGGGGCGAGTCTCTGCCCTAAGTTTTAATGGGAATAAAATCATGACAACGGGTGGCGGAGGAGCAATCATAACAAATGATGAGTCGTTGGGGCAATTGGCCAAGCACTTGACAACAACTGCGAAACAGCCACACGCATGGGAATTTGTCCACGACCAGATTGGTTATAATTATCGGATGCCAAATATCAATGCTGCTCTGGGGTGTGCTCAACTAGAGCAACTGCCTATTTTTCTAGCTCGAAAAAGAGCTTTGGCACATGTCTATCAAGATAGGTTCTCCGATGTGGAAGGAGTTTCTTTTATAACCGAGCCTAACTTCGGTACCAGCAACTATTGGCTCAATGCGATCCGTTTGAAGCAGGAATGGAGCCATCTGCGTGATGATATCTTGAGATTGACTAACGAGCATGGGTTGATGACGAGGCCAGTATGGCGTCTATTGAGCAGCCTTCCTATGTATGAGCAGGCACCTCGAATGGATCTGACTGTAGCTCTGAATTTGGAATCTAGTATCGTGAATATCCCAAGCAGCTCAAATTTGGGGGCAGCGTATGTCGAATCGTAAAATATGTGTCGTTACTGGAACACGAGCGGAATACGGCCTTCTCTATTGGTTAATGCGTGAGATTCAGGATGACCCGGATCTACATCTCCAAATAGTTGCTACGGGGATGCATTTGTCTCCTGAATTTGGGCTTACGTACAAGGTGATTGAGCAAGATGGCTTTGTTATAGATGAAAAAGTAGAAATGCTTCTCTCAAGTGACACTTCTGTGGGGGTTGCAACCTCCGTTGGATTGGGAGTGATCGGTTTTGTAGGGGCTTTTGAGAGACTCAAGCCGGATATCATTGTTGTTTTAGGAGATCGATTTGAAATTTTTGCTGCTGCTCAGGCAGCAATGGTAGCTCGTATTCCGCTTGCCCATTTACATGGTGGAGAAACCACAGAAGGTGTCATTGACGAAGCAATCAGGCATTCCGTGACCAAGATGTCTCATTTACACTTTGTTTCAACGGAAATATATAGACGTCGAGTCATTCAAATGGGAGAGCAACCTGACCGCGTATATACCGTCGGCGCAATTGGCCTGGATAATATTAGAAAGACGAATTTGAGGGATCGCAAATCTTTCGAGGAAGCGATGCAGCTTTCATTAAGAGATCCAAGTTTTCTTTTGACCTACCATCCCGTAACGTTGAACCAAGGCCAATCTCAGAAAGCGATGAATGAATTGTTTCATGCGCTCGATGAGTTTCCCAATGCGACGTGTATTTTTACAAAACCAAACGCAGACATGGAGGGGCGTCTTATTTCCAGAATGATCGATGAGTACGTTGAGAGACGTCCTTCCACATGCAAAGCCTTTGTGTCGCTTGGCCAACTGCGGTATTTAAGTGCCATACAACATGTTGATGTAGTAATTGGAAATTCCTCTAGCGGGATACTTGAAGTTCCGTATTTTAAAAAACCAACCGTCAATATGGGAGATCGGCAAAAGGGAAGAATACAAGCTTCCTCCGTTATTAATTGTATGGAGACAAAAGAATCGATTTGCGATGCGATAAAACAGGCGCTCTCTCCAGAATTTAGAAGAGATATTACATTTATGAACTCCCCCTATGGAGAAGGAGAAGTATCTGGCAAGATAAAGGGGTTTCTTAAAGAAGTAAATCTGTCATCATTACTAAATAAAGGATTTTATGATCTTTCTTTGGAGGTGTAGTCATGTTCAGAACATTTATCATCGCAGAAGCAGGAGTCAATCATAATGGGTCATTGGACATGGCGAAGGAATTAGTTTATCGGGCCGTAGAAGCAGGAGCCGATGCGGTGAAGTTCCAGACATTTAAGGCTGAACATATTATCAGTAGGCATGCACAAAAAGCTGATTATCAGAAGAAAAGAACAGATAATGAAGAGACTCAGCTCGAGATGGTTAAAAAGCTGGAATTGAGTCGAGAGATGCATGAAGAACTGGTCCGCTGCTGCCGAAATAATAATATTAAATTCCTGTCCACCCCGTTTGATGTAGGTAGTGTAGATTTACTTGCTCATGATATCCAGGTTGACCAGTTAAAAATTCCTTCAGGTGAAATTACTAACGCTCCCTTACTATTAAAGATCGCTCAGTCAAATCTCCCTGTATTCCTGTCGACAGGGATGTCAAACTTAGGCGAAATTGAGCAAGCATTGGCTGTCCTTTCCTATGGTTATGTTGCGGATAATCAAACGCCTTCTCTTTCTAGGTTTATGGAGGTTTATTCAAGTGAGGAAGGACAACAAGTGTTGCGGGAAAAAGTTACGCTTCTTCATTGTACAACAGAGTACCCCGCGCCTTTTGAGGACGTAAATTTAAGAGCGATGGATACACTAGCAGCTGCATTTGGATTATGTGTAGGATTTTCGGATCATACGCGTGGCATCTCTGTTCCAATTGCGGCTGTAGCCCGTGGAGCCAGGGTTATCGAAAAGCATTTTACTCTTGATAGATCTTTACCTGGTCCCGATCACATGGCGTCCTTGGAGCCGGATGAATTAAAGCAGATGATTGATTCTATTCGCCAAGTTGAAATGGCTTTAGGGAAGCCTATTAAGCTTGCTACTCCAGTGGAACAAAAAAACAAATCTGTTGCACGTAAAAGCTTGGTCGCTGGAAAAACAATTAAGAAAGGTGACCAGTTTACAACAGAAAATGTAACCTCCAAACGCCCAGGGACAGGAATTTCACCCATGTTGTACTGGGAGTGGATCGGGAAAGTAGCCGAACGAGATTACGAAGAAGATGACGTGATACAATTATGATGCCAATAATCGTATTGGGCGGCGGCGGTCATGCCAAGGTTGTTATAGAGATTTTAAAATTTCAGGATGTGGAAGTAATAGGTTTTACAGATCCTCAACCTAAGTCCATGATTCTTGGTATCCCTTGGATTGGGAACGATCGGATGGTAGAAAATTACTCTCCGTCGAATGTGCTGTTGGTAAATGGATTAGGATCTGTTGGGGACAACACGCGAAAACGAGAGGCTTTTCTTTTCTGGAAAGAGAAAGGCTTTTCCTTTTCCAAGGTTATTCATCCATCCGCAATTGTTTCACCTCATGCGGTACTGGAAGAGGGAGTGCAGGTCATGGCAGGAGCAGTTATCCAGCCTGATACACATATTGACAGCAATTCAATTATCAATACGCGAGCTGTCATTGAACACGACACAAGGATAGGTAGGCACGTACATATCGCTCCCGGAGTGGTATTATCAGGAAGTGTCACGGTGGAAGATGATGTACATATAGGCACGAGTGCTGCTGTTATTCAAGGAATGACGATTGGCAGAAACAGTTTGGTAGGAGCAGGTGCCGTCGTTGTAAAACATGTACAAGCTGATACAAAAGTCTCGGGAGTTCCCGCAAGAGAAATGTAGGCATAAGTTCCAAGAAAGGTGTGATGAATAATGGACTGGAGAGAGCTGCTAGTATCACCACAAATGCCTATTCTTCATACTTTGGAAATTATCGACAAAAGTGCTAGGCAGATAGCGCTGGTGGCAGATGAAAACGATAGGTTGCTAGGGACAGTAACTGATGGTGATATACGCAGGGGCTTGCTAAAAGGAAGAGCTCTGCAAGACCCGATTTCTCTCATTATGAATTCATTTCCAACAGTGGTTTCTCCTTACGAAACACGTGAGAACATTTTGGCACTTATGAAGATCAAAAAGATTCATCAAATTCCTATTGTAGATGAAGATGGAAAAATTGTTCATGTAGAAGTTTTAAATGAATTATTGCGTCCAACAAAGAAAGACAACTGGGTAGTTTTGATGGCAGGAGGGTTAGGAACAAGGCTCCATCCGCTCACACATGACTGTCCGAAGCCATTGCTCCCAGTAGGGAATAAGCCATTGCTGGAAACCATTCTGCAAAGTTTTATCGATCAAGGCTTTCATCGCTTTTACATATCAGTGAAATATAAAGCAGAGATGATTCAAGAGCATTTTGGAGATGGTTCAAATTGGGGTATCTCTATCCAATATTTGCAGGAAAAAGAATCATTGGGTACAGCCGGGGCACTCAGCTTGTTACCGGAAAAACCAAGTGAACCGTTTTTTGTCATGAATGGGGATCTATTAACCAAGGTGAATTTTGAACAGCTGCTTGATTTTCATAAAACGTATCAAGCTCGAGCGACGATGTGTGTCAGGGAATATGACCATCAAATTCCTTATGGTGTAGTCAGGTTGGACCAATATCGGCTTACTTCTATTGAAGAAAAACCGACTCAGCGCTTCTTTGTCAACGCGGGTATTTACGTACTAAGCCCAGACGCAGTTGAGAATATACCGCATAACCAATACTTCGACATGCCGAGCTTGTTTGATCATCTAGTGAAGAATCAACAGCAAACGATTGCATTTCCAATCCGGGAGTATTGGCTGGATATTGGGAGAATGGCTGACTTTGAGAGAGCAAATATGGAGTTTGCGGAGGTCTTTGGATGATCAACGATAGCAAAGTGCTTGCCATTATACCTGCACGTGGTGGATCCAAAGGTGTTCCTAGGAAAAACATTCGAGAGTTATCGGGCAAACCGTTGATCGCTTGGACGATAGAAGAGGCGAAAAAATCATTATACATTGATCGAGTGATTGTCTCGACAGATGATGAAGAAATTGCAGAAGTTGCAAGGGAATGGGGATGCGAGGTTCCCTTCTTAAGACCATCGCAGTTCGCACAAGACCATACTCCAGGCATAGACCCTGTCCTCCATGCTATGGAAATGCTTCCCGGTTATGACTATGCGATGTTGCTTCAACCAACTTCACCACTGCGAATAGCAGAGGACATTGATGCGTGTCTTGAGCATTGTGTAAAACAAGGAGCAAACGCTTGCGTATCTGTTTCCCTTACAGATAAATCCCCGTACTGGATGTACCATCTTTCAGAAACAAATGGACTCCAGCCCGTTCTTCAATCGGAGCAGCCTGTATTAAGACGGCAAGATGCACCTGATGTTTATGTACTTAACGGTGCTGTATATGTTGCAAGGTCAACATGGTTGCAGCAAACTCGTACATATTTACAAGCAGAGACGATAGGATTTGAAATGCCAAAAGAACGTTCATTTGATATTGACACACCATTTGATTTTACTTTTGCTGAAATCATCATGAACGAAATAATGACGCGATAAACTAAGTAAACTGTCCTAGGTTTTTTTCCGATACTTATGGTAAAGGGAACCATTAGGGGAGGTAAGGTTGTGAGTATCCAAGGGAGTAACATGGCTGGTAACGGAAAAATGCCATATGTAGAGAAGGTTGCAGGGGGAACTGGAAACCAACTTGGAGTGCAACAGAATGAAACAAAGACCCTTTCTGATACAGAGAAGCAGTTTTCTAAGGGTGATATGGAACGGCAAGTAGAGAGTTTGAACAAGTTTATGCAATCCAGCACAACCCATCTCAAATTCACATTACATGAGCAGTTAAATGAGTACTATGTTCAAGTTGTAAGTGACATCGATAATACAGTCGTGCGTGAAATTCCTTCAAAAAAAATGATGGATATGGTTGCGAAAATGCACGAAATGATCGGGTTACTAGTTGATGAGAAACGATAGGAGGTAAAAGTTATGGGTATACGTTTAAGTGGTATGGCATCCGGAATGGATACGGAGAAAATGATTAAGGATTTAATGAAAGCACAGCGTGAGCCAGTTAATCGATTACAGCGAAATAAGTATTCTGTTGAGTGGAAACGGGATGCTTATCGTGATATGAATTCCCTTTTTGCTGATTTGCAAAATACAATGAAGAATCTCAGGATGTCAAGCACTTTCAGCAAAAAAGCGGTTGCATCAGATAATGACAGTATTGCTTCGGCAAAGGTGGTTGGGACTCCTTCGTTACCTTCTTATACGGTTGAAGTAGAATCATTGGCTAAAGCTAGCACACCTGCAAGAGCTGAGTTTTTGACAACCGTTACTGACCCTAAAGCAGCAGTTGGGGGCCCTGACTTTACATTAACAATTAAGAAAGATACAAATGGAGATGGCACAATGGAAGAGGTGCCTCTTACTTTTGCAGGTGCTACTGACTCTATTGAAAGTATTGTGAACAAAATAAATAGCTCAAAATCAGGAGTGAAAGCGAGTTTTTTCGATAAAAAGCTCGTTTTAACAGCTGAAGATGGGAAGGATTTTGATGTAGTCAGTACAAATAACAGCTTGAACTTAGATGCTAACAAAACCTATACATCAGGAACTGCAGGTGTCCCAGCAAAATTCAAAATTAATGGTGTGGAGTATACATCTGCAACAAACACATTTAAATATGACGGTATTGATTTTACACTAAAACAGACAAATGTGAATGCAGCCATTACGGTTAGTTCCAAAACAGACGAAGATTCAATATTTAACACAGTTAAAGATTTTGTAGACAAGTATAATGCCATTATTGAGACAATCAATAAGAAAATATCAGAGCCTAAATATAAGGGGTATCAACCGTTACTAGACGAAGAAAAAGATGCCTTACCAGAAAAAACGGCTGAAAAAATGGAAACAATGGCGCGCAGTGGAATTCTTTTGCGTGATCCAATTCTGTCAAGCGGTTTAAATGAACTTAGACGAGCTCTCAGCACACCTGTACAAATAGCTGCGGACAAATCATTATCACTCTCTCAGATGGGAATTACGGGCCCACCAAGTGGGAAGAGTGCTTATCAGGAAAATGGAAAACTGTATATTAATGAGACAAAACTGCGTGAATCAATCCGAAATAACGGTGAAGATGTCTTGAAACTGTTTACAAACTTTAGCAGTGCAGGAACCACTTCTGACAAATACAAAGAAAGTGGTGTAGCTGAGCGGCTATATAGTGAACTGAGTAAGGTGATGGACAAGGTAACCAAAGAGGCAGGATCCGTTAGCAGCGGTTATGATGACAGTAGCCTGGGTAAAAAACTTAAACAAACATCTGAAGAAATAGATCGCTGGGAAGATCGCCTAAAGCTAATCGAAGATCGCTACTGGAAGCAATTCTCTGCTATGGAGAAAGCAATGTCCAAAAGCCAGTCCCAAGGCTCTTGGTTCGCACAAATGTTAGGGCAACGATAATAGGGAGTGATGCAGATGTTACAAAATGCTGCTCAGACATACCAATCTAATCAGGTAACGACCGCTACTCCTGCTGATTTGACATTGATGTTATACAATGGGGCACTTAAGTTTATTAAACAAGCCAAAGGCGCAATCGAGGATAAGGATGTAGCAAAAGCACACGAAGCATCTCTCAAAGTGCAAAATATTTTATATGAGCTGATGTCTACCTTGAATAGCGATTATACGATCTCTAAAGACTTCATTAAGCTCTATGAATATATGCTCCACCGTACGATTGAAGCAAATATGCGTAAAGATATAGAGATTCTGAGTGAAGTGGAAAGCTTATTCCTCCAGTTCCGCGACACATGGAAAGAGGCCATGCAGCTCGCGAAATCACAAGGGTAAGGAGCAAATGATGGAAAAGACAATTGAGGAGCTCTTGGAACGTTTGCTTAGAGAGACCCTTCGTTTGGAAGAGATCGTGATGCAGGATGACTCGGAGCCAGAAGAGTGGTTGACTATTTTGGATGAGAGGGAAAAGCTCATTGAATTGCTGCAAGAAAAAGGGCTGGAGGATAGGCTAACAGATTCCAATCGTCAACTACTCTCGCAAGTGTTTGCCATCAATCAAAGACTGTTTCCACTGATAGAGGGACACAAGCAAGAGATCCAACAAAAATTGAACAATGTTCAACGTAGCAGGATGGTTACGAATTCTTATCAGGATGCAGGACCCAATGGCTACGGAGCGTTTTTTGACCGAAAAAAATAGGAACAAGTTGAAAAGGATGGCACGGACAGTATCTTTAAAAAGGAGTCTATGCTGTTAGCGAATGGTATGAGGCGTGAATTGGTTAATGGTGATGTTACTCAACCTTTAAAGAAGTAACTGGAGTAGTAAAGTATCTCGTAATACAAAAACAAACGTGTATTGAGGACGACAGGTATTACCTTTATACACGTTTGTTTTATAAAAGCGGTGTCTGTAGAATAATTGATGTCAAAAGAGTAGATCAAGGCTTCCTTTTCGAAAAGATTTTCTTTCTCTCCACCAACGAGTCAAGGGCTTGCTTCGCCTTAAGCCCTTGACTCTGTTGTCTTCGTAAAAGATTATTGAGTTATTTGTATAGTAAGGGAATACCGGAACTGTAATCGAAAAGATAGTTACGAGTTTTCGTTTGTAAATGAATAGGATTTAACTGTAACTCATCAGATTTTTCAAAGGACTTATTTTTCATCACATAATCAAATAGAGCTAGAAAATCTGCGTCCAAACCATGATTTGTTGATTGAAAGGTGATCCCGTCAAGCTTTTCTTCAGAAATTTCATGGTATGTACAATTCTTCAGTGATTTGCAAAACTGCTGTTTTTTAATATGACTAATTATATTGTCAGTAGTACCATGGAAAGATTGTATCTCACAGAAATTATTAAACTTCTTATAAAGAGTAGGTAAGTGAAGAATTTCTGGATCGTAATCAATTGTAGAAGCTGTGTATTTGAAAGAAATGTCTAATAGCATGTTACCTATTTTATGGCGTAAACGGCGCTCGTTATTCAAGTAAGCGGGGAATAGCCATGATGAATTATCGATTAATAGATTAAAAAGATTAGGCGCAAGTGCATTACATAAATAGCCTAGATAGGCGCCATGAGAGTGGCCATAAATAATCGTTTTTTTAGGGTTAAACTTTAAGTTATTATCTTTAAGAATTTGGATGACGTAGCAAATGGCGGTAATGTTATCCAGGGCTTGCATTATTCCCATATCATTAAAACTTTCCTTACTTTCGTTTAGTTTTTCATATGCAGACACTCCGATATGATATTTGCTTGCTATGTCTAAGAATAGCGATGGATTAAAACCCTCATTATAGATGGTTTTAATCTCATCCGGAGTAAACACCGGTTCCATATCTTGCGGAGTAAGGTTAAATTGTAGTGATTGATAGCTTTGCATGAACTCTTGGCCAAAATAATCACATTGTACTGTAACAAGGTTATATTGATCTGCAAACACTCTCCGCATTTTCTTATAGACATTCGAATTAGCATTACCACCAAATCCTGCTATAAAAAGCAATAAACCAGTTTCTGCATTTACTCCAGCCTCTGGTTCGGAAAAATAGAAATTATACGTTCTTTCACTATAATCGTTGTAGATGTTAGGGTGTGCAGACCAATTCACCTGGTAATCCTTTGCCAAAATGAACACTCCTATTTTTAAATATAAAGAAAGACCGGAATAACCCGGTCTTCAGGCTTAAGCTTTAATATCCAAAACCTTCCCCAACACGGGATGACTTGCCTGAGCCGCTTGAACATTTTGCTGCGTCTTAGCAAAACCCTCCAACATGATGGAAGCTTGCGCTTGCGCAGTCTCCTGCACTTGCTTCGTCAAACTAATAGTAACAGCTTGTTTTAATTGTACGGCATTCACAGATGATCACCTCTTTGCTAGAATTACTTTCTTTATCATTATCGACATTTTCTATACCAAGCTTCACTATAACCATGACTCTATTCTCTCATCTTTTTTCCACCATCTGCTATACTTTAAGAACATCTTGTTGAAAAACTAGGAAGGTGAATCACTTTTGTCCACAAAACGCCGCTCACTCGTCTTAATCGGAGCCGTCCTCCTCATCTTCATACACGCGGTCTACCTAAACGGAACCTTATCGGATCTCCTCAACATAACCGCCATCGAGCTGGTCGCGCTCTCCGTAGTCATGTCCTATGCAGTTAAACGCAAGCATCTCGACTTGAAAAAAATCTGGCGCCTCCTTATCCACGGCCGGCAAAGCAACGTCGAAGAGACGATCAAGCGCTTCTACTATTATGCGCTCGTTCTGAAGGAACAGGGCTACATCGCGCTCGAAAAGGAGCTGCAACAAGAACCCGATTCGTTTGTCCAACGCGGCAGCTTACTGGCGATCGAGGGAGTTCCCGAAGAAGAGCTGCGCCTGATCCTGGAGAACGAGCTCAAGGGCGAGCAGTATCGTTACCAACAGTCGGCTGGGTTCTTTCGTCTCATTAGCTTGCTGGCGCCTGGGATGGGGCTGGTCGGTACGCTCTTAGGGATGACGGGGGTACTGAAGTCGCTCTCCGACATGGCACTGACAGGCCACAGCCTGAGCGCAGCGGTCGTAGCGACGCTGTATGGCGCGCTCTTGGCGAACCTGTTCGCGCTGCCATGCTACTACCGTCTGATGGATCTGTACGACCGGGAAATGTTTGAAAAGCGTCTCTTCGTCGAAGGTTGCGTTGGCTTGCAGCGCATGGAGACGCCACGCTTGTTGTTTGAAAAGCTGAACTCATTCTTGCCAGGTGACCAGAAGCTGGTGCTGATTAAAGAAGCAGGCAGCATGAAGGGCACGATTGAAAGGCAGGACCGCTATGCATGACGAACGGTTATACGATGAAAAAGAGCTAGAGAAAAGCTGGCTGCTTAGCTACAGTGACCTGATTACGCTGTTGTTCGTGATCGTGATTATTATCGCGGCAATGCAGACGAAGAGCATTCAGTCACAAAAGGAAGAGGTCCAAAAGGAAAAAGCGAGCTTGGAGCAGGTGCATGAGAGTCTCGACCTGCTCAACCTGCAAAAGTTGGAGCTGCAGCGAGAGCTCTACCAATTGGAGGCTCGTCAGAAGGAGCTCAAGGGCAAAAAAGAAGAAGAAGGCTCCGAAGACACCGTAAATGTGCCGAAGCCGCCAATGGGCATGTCTGACTCGAGTGAGCGCGATATGGAGACGGTGCGTAACCAGCTATCCTCTGCATTGGCCGAGCTGAATCTGGACTATGAGGAGACCGAAGAAGGCTTGCGTATCCGTTTGCCGGAAACGATCTTGTTTACGAGTGGTTCGGCAGACCTACAGGCCCAAGGAAAGCAAGTCGTCGGGACGGTAGCAGGCGTTTTGAAGCGCTTTGAGCACAAGGTGCGAATCGAGGGCTATACAGATGATGTGCCGATATCGCGCAGTTCCTACCAATCCAACTGGGAACTATCCTCGGCGCGCTCGATCTCTGTGATGCGTGAAATGGTGGATGCTCATACCTTACCAGCGTCTCGCTTTACAGTGGCTGGCTTGGGCGAATACAAACCGCTTGTGGACAACTCCAACGCGGAGAACCGTGCGAAGAACCGCCGGGTGGAAATCGTGATTTTAGGGGAAAAATAACAATTCATATTTTTCAGATAAAAGCAGGATTTTTATATACAGGATAGAAGTATATCCAGTGTATATGAATCCTGTTTTTTGCTGCTATTCGCACTAATACTCCCAATTCGCTCCCCTTACTTTCGTACCAAAGTGGCAGAATATACAGGAAAATAGTTATACCCAGCTTGTGCACAAGGTCATGTGGATAATGTGGATAACTCTGTGGAGAACGCAAAAAATCCGTGATTTTCATGTGGACATTGCTGGGGACAAAATGGGCAGATAGAGAGACACAAGGGGGATTTCGAAATGCGTATCGGGACAAATTGGTTCAAATCGCTCGCGTTGGTCGTCGGTGTGGGGGTACTCCTCGCAGGCTGTGGATCGGGTGGTCAGCAAACGTCTGGCAGTGGCGGTACGGGCGACAAGGTGTACGTAGTCGGTACAGATGCAGCATACCCACCGTTCCAAATGCTTGAGGCTGACAAAATTAGTGGCCACGACATCGATGTAATGAACGCGATCGCGGAAGCTGGTGGATTCAAAATCGAGTGGAAAAACACCGGATGGGACCCACTGTTTGATGGACTGGACAAAGGGACGGTTGATATCGGGATCTCGTCTATCACGATCACGGAGAAGCGCAAGGAGAAATACGATTTTTCGGACTCATACTTTGAAGCGAACCAACTCATTCTGGTAGCGGAAGATTCCCCAGTGACGAAGCTGGCTGATTTGAAAGGCAAGAAGATCGGGGTGCAAGCTGCGACCACGGGTGAGGAAGTGGTCAAAAAAGCGTTTGGAGATACGTACGAAGGCCTGAAAGGCTATGATGACATGCCATCCTCCGTCGATGACTTCTTTAATGGTCGAGTAGATGCAGTGATTGGCGACAATGGCGTTTTGTCCTACTACGTGAACAAAGTAAAAGATAAGAAGTTTAAGCTGATTAAAGATGATTCCTTTGAAAAAGAATTTTACGGAATTATCGTGAAAAAAGGCAACACCGATGCGATGAACAAAATCAACGACGGATTGAAAAAGATAAAAGAAAATGGAAAGCTGCAGGAAATTTACACCCAGTACTTTGGCAATAAGTAGGCAGCAAAATGGCCGGGTGCGTCCTTATGACGTAGCCGGCGTTTGTTCGCAACTTGGCTTGTTGACATGAAGAAGGGAGGACTAGCCATTGGACTGGAGTGTCATCTACGACTATCGTGAACTGTTTATCCGAGGCATTATTAATACGATCTTACTAACCGCAGTGGCTACGGTTTGCGGAACATTTTTGGGATTGTTCATGAGCTTGGGGAAAATGTCGTCTAAGCGAATCTTACGATGGACCTGTTCGATTTACGTCGAGCTATTCCGGGGAACGCCGATGTTGGTCCAAATTTTGCTGATTCACTTTGCGGTGATCCCATCTATTTGGGGTATTCTGTATCCGGGAGCGAGTAGTCCGGAAGCGATTTATTCAGGTTTCGTCGCACTCTCACTTAATGCGGCAGCCTACATGGCAGAAATCTTTCGGGCAGGGATTCAATCGATCGATCCGGGCCAAATGGAAGCAGCACGATCACTTGGCATGAACAAGGGTCTTGCGATGCGCCAAATTATACTTCCGCAAGCATTTACACGAATGCTGCCTGCGATCGGAAATGAGTTTATTGCTCTTTTGAAAGATTCATCCCTTCTGGCAGTGATCGCGACACCGGAATTAAACTACGCAGCCATGAACGTGGCGAAAAGTACATTTGAGCGCTACCCCCCGTATTTGACGGAAGCGGCAGTTTACCTGGTACTTACGTTGTTCTTGTCCCGTGTAGTCGTGAGAGGACTTGAGAAAAAATACTCCACACGGTAATGAGCGTGTGGAATGAATCGCCTGAACGTCGTGAAGTTATACACGAAACAATAGCAAATCCCCCTGCTTCCTTAGATAGGACAGGGGGATTCGTTTTTTCAACGTGTTTAACTGATCATTCTTTGAATGCGTAGGGAACGCTGCAGTCTCAGGTCTATAAAATCATTACCTCTACGAACGAGAGGGCGCATAGGCTCATCGGTATGAATCATAATGATTTCGACGTGGTCGCCATTGCTCAAAAGCGCATGGGAACCGATATAAAGTAAGATAATGTAATGGATAAAACGAGATACAATCATCGGATTTAATTTGCCTGAACAAGCTAACTCCCACAGAACATTCGCGGCCTCAAAGGGAGAGGTTCCCTTCCGATATACGCGATCTGCGCATATCGCATCAAATACGTCTGCGACACTGATGATTTGGCATTCAAAAGGAATGTCATCTTTTTTTCGTCCGAGCGGATATCCACTTCCATCCCAGCGTTCGTGGTGCATGAGAGCGCATTGTGCCAGCAAATGGTCGGCATCGTCCATGGTGCGCAGGAGCTCGTAGCCGTATACGGTATGCTTTTTCATAATCGTATACTCTTCGTTTGTCAAACGCTCTGGCTTGGACAGCAGCTCGTCGGGAATTTTCATCTTGCCGATGTCATGGAGAAGGCCTGCTAGTCCCAAAAAATGGACATCACGTTGCGGCAATCCCATGATTTTTCCGATTAAGGCAGCCACGATTCCTACATGAAGAGAGTGGCGATACGTATAACTTTCTGTTCCCTCATTCAAATAAATGAAACGCAGAAATCTCATGTGATGAAGAACTTGATCGAGCATGGGATGAACTGCGTTGCTAAATTGATGAAGTTGGGGGGTATCCCCATTTGCGAACTGTTTAAATAAATACTCGGTTTTTTGTACGGCCACCATATAGGCCTTTGCAGCCTCTGTCTCACTCCAATGAAGGAGAGGAAAAGGCATTTCGGGAGCTTCCGAGTCAGTAGTAACGTGAACGGCTTTCACCTGGTGAGCCTCTAGCAGTCGTATATCACTTAGATGAAGGATTGCACCAGCGGGTAATAAAAGCAGGCCGTACTCGTTGTAGACGTCTTGAGCGAGCGTTGTTCCGATTAGTGAATGGGAAGGTTTTACCTCGGCCATGAGGATTCCTCCAGTGCGATGTACGACCGCGATATAGGATTGGATGACTACCTCTCCTATTATAGCATAGGGAATCTAGTAAGTATTGGTAAAAAAATGTCGGATATTGATGGATTGTAAAAGATTTGCAAAGATTTTTTTAAGCTGAATAGAAGGATTATTTACAGAGGTGGCGAATAAGTATGTATAGACGGAAGGAGGTTGGAACCATGAAATTTAACATTCGTGGAGAAAACATTCAAGTCACCGCTGCGCTTAGAGAATATGTCGAAAAGAAAGTCGGCCGTCTGGAAAAATATTTTGAAACTCCACAGCCTACAGAAGTACAAGTCACCATGCATGTACATCGCGGAGAGGGCACGATCGAGGTAACTATCCCACTGAGTGGGGTCATTATCCGAGCGGAGGAAACGCACGAAGATATGTATGCTGCTATCGATCTGGTAGTAGAAAAGCTGGAACGTCAGATTCGCAAACACAAAACGAAGCTGATGCGGAAGCTTCGGGTTGATTCGACAGGAAGAATCGCACAGCGTGAGAGTCAGCCAGTAGCAGTCATGATCCCGGATGTGGATGAGGAGGATATCGACATCGATATCGTTCGAACCAAACGCTTCGATCTGAAGCCGATGGATGCACAGGAAGCGGTCATGCAGATGGATATGCTGGGACACAGCTTCTTCGTTTTCCAAAACAGTGACACCAATGACGTCAGTGTGGTGTATCGCCGCAATGATGGGCGTTACGGATTGATTGAACCAAAATAACGAAACTTTACAGATTCTCATTCGTATAAGACTAGGGAGTTGCTATTGGCAACTCCCTTTACTTGTGTAGTGGATGCTCTATTTGATAAAATATCTTTTTAGAAAGTATTATTTTCGTAGAATCGGTATCCTTTTTTATTATTTGGACTCATGCCGGCTTGTGCAATTTTGTTTGGCAGCATATGGAAGGGGTGTCCTCATGTTAGGACTCGTTAAAAAGATATTCGGCGATAGCAATGAACGTGAAGTAAAGAAAATGTTTAAGCGTGTAGAAAGTATCAACGCGCTGGAAGCAACGACTAAGGCACTCTCCGATGAACAACTGCGGGAGAAGACTGCTGAGTTTAAGGCGCGCTTGGCAAGTGGAGAAGAACTGGACAAAATTTTGAATGAAGCGTTTGCCGTTGTACGTGAAGCATCGATTCGTGTACTGGGCATGCGTCACTTCGACGTCCAGATGATTGGTGGTATGGTTCTTCAGGAAGGCCGTATCTCCGAGATGAAGACGGGTGAAGGTAAAACCCTGGTTGCGACACTGGCGACATACTTGAATGCTTTGATGGGAAAAGGCGTTCACGTCGTTACCGTGAACGAATACTTGGCTGAGCGTGACTCAACCATCATGGGTAAGCTGTATAACTTCCTCGGACTGACAGTCGGTTTGAACAAGAATGGACTGAGCCCTGAAGAAAAACGCGAAGCATACGCGTGTGACATTACGTACGGTACAAACAATGAGTTTGGTTTCGATTACTTGCGTGACAATATGGTCTTGTACAAGGAACAAATGGTGCAACGTCCGCTCTTCTTCGCTATCATCGACGAAGTGGACAGCATTTTGATTGACGAAGCACGTACGCCGTTGATCATCTCCGGCTCTGCTAACAAATCGACAGAGCTGTACTACATCTGCTCGCATTTTGTAAAGCGTCTGGAAGCAGAAAAAGATTTCACCATCGATGAGAAGTTGAAAATCGTCAACCTTTCAGATGAAGGTGTGAGCAAGGTCGAACAGGCATTCAACATCGACAACCTGTACGATACGGCACATATCACCTTGAACCACCACATTACAGCGGCGTTGAAGGCACAAGTATTGTTCAAGCTCGATGTCGATTATGTGGTGCAGGAAGGCGAAGTAGTGATCGTTGACGAGTTTACCGGCCGTTTGATGGTTGGACGCCGTTACAGCGATGGCTTGCATCAAGCGATTGAAGCCAAAGAAGGTCTGCGTGTCCAAAGCGAGAGCATGACACTGGCGACCATTACCTTGCAAAACTACTTCCGTATGTACCAGAAGCTGGCGGGTATGACAGGTACAGCGAAGACGGAAGAAGAAGAATTCAAGAAGATTTATGGTCTCGATGTCGTGGTTATTCCAACGAATAAGCCTGTACAGCGTATCGATTCACCAGACCTTGTTTTCAAAACAGAGGCAGCGAAATATCGTGCGGTTGTAAACGACATTGTCGAGCGTCACAAAAAGGGCCAACCGATCCTGGTAGGTACCATCTCCATCGAAAACTCGGAGCGCTTGTCCCAAATGCTGAAGCAAAAGGGCGTACCGCATAACGTATTGAACGCGAAGCAGCATGAGCGCGAGGCGGAAATCGTTGCGCGTGCAGGTGTGTACGGAGCGGTTACCATTGCGACAAACATGGCGGGTCGCGGTACGGACATTCAGCTTGGCGAAGGTGTTTCGGATCTGGGCGGTCTTCATATTATCGGTACAGAACGTCACGAGAGCCGTCGGATTGACAATCAGCTGCGCGGTCGTGCTGGTCGTCAGGGGGACCCAGGTTCATCCCAGTTCTTCCTCTCGATGCAAGATGAGCTGATGCGTCGTTTCGGTGCGGACAATATCATGAATATGATGGATCGTTTGGGTATGGAAGAGGATATGCCGATCGAGAGCCGACTGGTTACTCGTGCGGTAGAATCTGCGCAGAAGCGTGTAGAGGGATCGAACTTCGATGCACGTAAAGGCGTTCTCCAATATGACGACGTGATGAATCAGCAGCGTCTGGTTGTCTACAAACAACGTAAAGACATCCTAGAACAGGAAAATCTCAGCGATATTGCTGTGAATATGATCTACGCAGTGTTGGAGCGTGCAGTGTCTCTGCATTGTCCAAAAGAAGAGGTACCAGAGGATTGGGATCTGCAAGCATTGGCCGATGCTGCCAATAATGGATTCCTCCATGAAGAAACGATTACGGCAAAAATGCTGAAAGGCATGGAAGCAGAAGAAATTCTCGAACTGTTGAAAGCCGAAGTCGACAAGCAGTACAAACTGCGTGAAGAGGAAATCGGCGAATCGATTCGCGAGTTTGAAAAAGTCGTCATTCTGCGTGCTGTCGACAGCAAGTGGATGGATCACATCGATGCGATGGATCAATTGCGTCAAGGTATTCACCTGCGCGCCTACGCACAAAACGACCCGCTTCGTGAGTACCAGTTCGAAGGATATGAAATGTATCAAGGCATGCTGGCTGCTGTTCAGGAAGAAGTCGCTATGTATATCATGAAGGCCGAAGTCAGTCAAAACCTGGAGCGTCAGGATGTCATTCGCGGTCAAGGAATCGATCCTGAAAACTTGCAAACCTCCGGACCATCTGATCTTCCAGATCCTGAGACCTCCGGTGATGCTGATCCGAAAAATCGTGCACAGCGTCGCGCTCAGGAGCAGGGACGCAAACGCCAAAATAAGAAACAATAAGCAATGACAGAACATTCTTCTCGTATCGGCAAATTCGGTACGAGGGGAATGTTTTTTTCTTGCCCATTCCTAATGCCTTGACAGTATTCGTCCTCATCTATTCTTCCTCGTCTGATATTATCGATCTATTTGTCTAACACTGGTAAATGTCATCGAACGATTCAAGTGGTAATTATCTGAAAAATAAATAGAATCGTAAGTACAACACTTTTTTACCAAATTCACGAAGACGGAGGAATGAACAAATGAGAACGTCAGTGAACGTGATGGGGATACAAACGAAAAATATAATGGAGCGCATTTCCATAACATTAAAAGCGGTGCTAAAGACAGGAAAAGAGAATAAAAAAGTACAACTGATTGAAAAAGAGGAGGGAATCGAATTACCGAGAGTCATCTCAGCGCAAGAGCCAGTCTTTGAGGACAAGCGACTGATGGAGGAAATTCCAGAGCCGAATTGGAATGAGGCCGTGATCGTCCCACCGAATGGATTGGTGGATCGAACGCGAGAAAGTCCACTAGTAAAAAAATATCGAAAAACACACAACTGGAAGCGGCAAGTCTTCATCAAGCAAGCTTACCAGCTGAGAGCAAGCGAAGCTCGGCGCTCACATCTCTATCTAGTTACTGCACCACAGGCGGAAAATAAACAACCACATGAAATCCGAGACCTGAGATCCTCGCCATCACCACCGGTGGCAACGTGACAAAGTGTAACGGCGAAGTCCCTTTTCTAAACGTGACATGCTGCCGTATTTGCGCATCGGGCAAATTACGTTACAATAAAACATAGCTTACGTAAAGAGAAGGTGATTCGCAACATGGCATTAATCGATATTGCGGACATCAAGCAAGAGATGTCTAGCATGGCTAAGCGTTTAGCGGATATTAGGGGGTCTCTTTGACCTCCCAGTAAAACAGGAACGAATCGGTGAACTGGAAGAGCGTATGCTGGCACCCGATTTTTGGGATGACAATGATGCAGCGCAGAAGACAATCAGTGAGCTGAATGCAATCAAAAGCCTCGTAGAGACGATGGCCAAACTGGATTCCCAGTATGAGGATCTCCAGTTAATGCTTGAGCTCGTCATCGAAGAAGGGGATTCGTCCCTCATCCAAGATCTGTATGACAGTACGCAGGAGCTGCGGAAGTCATTTGAGAGCTTTGAGCTGGAATTGCTTCTGAGTGATGAATACGACAAAAACAACGCGATTCTGGAGCTGCATCCGGGAGCGGGTGGTACAGAGTCCCAGGATTGGGCGTCCATGCTTTTGCGTATGTATACACGTTGGGGGGATGCCAAGGGCTTCAAGGTTGAAACGTTGGACTATTTGCCTGGCGATGAAGCCGGTGTAAAAAGTGTTACTCTCCTCATTAAGGGTTACAATGCGTATGGCTACCTCAAATCAGAAAAAGGGGTTCATCGTCTTGTGCGGATATCTCCGTTTGATGCCTCTGGACGTCGACACACTTCGTTTGTGTCTTGCAACGTCCTGCCGGAGATCGAAGACGATAATGTGGTAGACATACGTACGGAAGACTTGAAAATTGATACGTATCGTTCCAGTGGTGCGGGTGGTCAGCATATCAATACGACTGACTCCGCTGTACGGATTACTCACTTGCCTTCCGGAATTGTGGTGACGTGTCAAACAGAACGCTCCCAGATTAAAAACCGAGAGCGTGCGATGAAGATGCTGACGGCACGACTGTTTGAGAAAAAACGGGAAGAACAAGAGAAAACGTTGGCCGCTATTCAAGGTGAACAAAAAGATATTGCATGGGGCAGCCAAATTCGTTCCTATGTCTTCCACCCATACAGTCTGGTAAAAGACCATCGGACGAATATGGATGTAGGAAACGTTCAAGCCGTCATGGATGGTGAAATTGATTCGTTTATCGATGCCTATCTGCGCGCGCAGATTAATCGTTAAACGAAACAGAAGGCTTCAAGGCTTTGGGTAATGAAATCGATACGGTGGTTCCTTTGCCAACATCACTGGCGATGTCGATTGTTCCACCGTGATCGCGAATAATTTTCGAGCTTACCATTAATCCAAGGCCAGTTCCTGTTTCTTTGGTACTATAAAAAAGCTCTCCTAATCGGGGAAGTAGCTCTGCGGGGATGCCTTGTCCTTGATCGTTGATTCGGATGATAACATCGCAAGAGCGCTCTACAACCTTGATTGTGAGATTTCCACCTAACGGCATGGCTTCCATGCCGTTTTTTATGATGTTAATGAAGACTTGCTTGATTTGATATTCCTCACACAAAATGAGGGACGTGACCTGAGGAAAATCAGTGAGAATGGATACATTTTTAAGAAGTGCTTGTGGTTCCAAAAGCTTAATAACAGACGAAAGCAATGGCAATAAGCCGTTGGGAGCAAATCGCAATGCTTGCGGCTTCGCCATTATCAAAAGCTCACTGGTAATCGAAGTAATCCGGTCGATTTCAGATCGCATAATTTGCAAGTATTGCTGATTGGCGAACTCGTCCCCTTCCATGAGTTGAATGAACCCTTTCAAGGCCGTAAGAGGATTGCGAATTTCATGTGCGATTCCCGCGGCAAGCTCTCCTAGAACAGACAGCTTGTCTGAATAACGAAGCAATTCCTCTGACTGCCGACGTTCTGTAATATCACGAGCCACAAAAACCGTGCTGATGATATGACCATTTGCACCAATGTCGGGTGTACCTTTCACATCGAACAGCAACATCCTACCGTCTGGGTGAAGGTAATGGTACTCGGCGTCGAGTGTGATTTTCTGCTTCATCATTTGAGCAAAATCGTTGTTGGCTTTGGTTACTTGCTCAGGATGAATCAAGATCGAAAAGTGCTGCTTAATCACTTGATCAATCGTGAGACCGCTAACCGCCTGAACAGAAGGGGAAGCGTAAGTGATCATTCCGTCGACATCGACAATTAAAATCAAGTCCATAATGTTTTCGGATATGAACCGAAAATTTTCTTGCATTTGGTGCAGAGCTTTTTCCATCTTCTTTTGCTGCGTGATGTTTTTGGCGATGGAATAGCGACTGACGATTTCGCCGTTGTGAAAAATAGGAAAGCTGGAAGCGATAACATCCACAATCTGCCCGTTTTTATGGAGCAACTGATAATGCATATTTTTTCTGATTCCTGCATGGAGGATTTGTAGTTGTTTCGTACGGTCGAGATCTTCTGTAGAAGTGAGAATTTCCCAAATTTGCATGCGCAGCAATTCTTGAGAGGTATATCCTATCAATGCTTCACCAGCGGCGTTTACTCCTGTGAATTTGCCTTCCATGTCGAACATGAAAACAGCATCAGGATTGTTGTGGAATAGAGAAGTATATAACTGTATCTGCGTGTCCATACCTATCCGCCTCTCTGTTGCTACTCGCTACCTTTGAATCGTTCGCTGTAGAAAGGAAAAATCCTACCAGACAAAAGTCTGTATTCATAATTATGTTATACTTCATGAAAGAACAGGCTCATGAAAAAGGAGAGAAACCGTCATGTTGTATGCCGCATTTTTGCCAATCGTGAATCAAGAGCTGAATGCTCAAGTAAGACCTGCGCATCTTACGTATATCAATGATTTGTACAAGCAGGGAAAAGTGTTCATGGCAGGACCCTTTACAGATAAGCTTGGCGGATTGGTTATTTACAAAGCGGACTCTCTGGAAGAAGCTCGCCAATTGGCTGAGGCTGATCCAGTTGTTGTGGAAGGCGCACGGACGTTGGAGTTACGTGAATGGAGTCCGTTGGAATTTCCTCTGTCCTAAATAGTTGTCTCAAGAATGAGAAACGGTAGTCGGAGGCATACTTAGCGAAGAAATCCGAATAAAGGAGGGAACAGCCTTGAAACGTATTCCACTCGTTTTGACAGCGGCTGTACTCGCATTCTCGCTAAGTGCCTGTGGTACCAGCAAGCAAACACAGCCGCCAGCACAACAACCAGCGACAGAAACGCCGGCAGCTGAAAAACCTGCAACAGAAACACCTTCGACAACGCCATCTGGCAGCTATGATGCAGCAACGGCAGAAACCATGTTCAAAAATACCTGTGCAGGCTGCCACGGACAGACGTTGGAAGGGGCAGTTGGACCGAACTTGCAAAAGATCGGCAGTCAGTTGAACAAGGAACAGATCATGGGCATTTTGGAAAAAGGAAAAGGATCAATGCCTCCAGGCCTCGTCAAAGGAAAAGATGCAGAAAACATCGCTGCATGGTTAGCAGACAAAAAGTAAACAGGGCAACAGACCAGCGCTTGAGCAATCGGGCGCTTTTTTCTTTGGACTTAAAAAAGTTTTTCTGTTGTATTCTAAATGGATTTTTATTATTATTCATGTATAAAAATACGGTAAAGAATAAAGGGGAGAGAGCATGGTTCGGGTCGGGATTGTTGGAGCAACGGGTTATGGTGGCGCGGAGTTGATCCGTCTTTTGGCTGGGCATCCGCATGTTGAGATTGCCAATTTATATTCAAGTTCATCAGAAGGAGAAAGCTTGGAAAAATCGTTTCCACATGCAGCTGGGCTCGGGTTGCCCACATTGTCACCGATTGATGCAGACAGCATGAGCGGCGTGAACGATTTGATCTTCCTCGCTACACCTGCGGGAGTAAGTAGCGGGCTATCCCCGAAGCTGGTCGAAAAAGGCGTGAAGGTCATTGATTTATCCGGGGATTTTCGCCTAGAAAACGGCGCGATCTACAAAACGTGGTACAAACATGAGCCGGCCCCATCCCAATGGGTAGAAGCAGCGGTTTACGGTTTAACCGAGTGGAATCAAGAGCAAGTGGCGGGTGCCAGTCTTATCGCGAATCCAGGCTGCTATCCCACTGCTACGCTCCTCGCCTTGCTTCCGCTGGTGAAGACAGGCTGGGTACAGCCTAACAGTTGGATCGTCGATGCCAAGTCAGGAGTGTCCGGCGCTGGACGTGGAGTATCACTCGGTGTTCATTACAGCGAGACCAATGAAAGCATTCATGCTTATAAAGTTGCGAATCATCAGCATACACCAGAGATTGAACAGGAGCTGCAAAAACTGAGCGGGGAAGAGACGCTTGTTCAATTTACGCCGCATCTGGTGCCGATGACCCGAGGGATTTTAGTCACGGCTTACGGACAACTTACGACTGATGTGACACAATCACAAATTCAGGAGCTATACGAGGCTGCTTATGCGGATAAGCCTTTTGTGCGCGTACGCCCTGCAGGCAGTCATCCACATACCAAAGAAGTGTATGGTTCCAATTACTGCGATATCGCCATCCATGTCGATCAGCGCACGAAGCGTGTCATCTTACTGTCGGTAATCGATAACATGATGAAGGGCGCAGCCGGTCAAGCCGTACAAAACATGAATATCATGTTTGATTTGCCTGAGAAAACGGGTTTGCCGCTCGTACCAGTATTCCCGTAGAGGAGGAGAGCAGATGCAAGGAATTGTCGTGATCAAATGTGGCGGAAGCACCATGGATCAGCTACCTGACTCCTTCTTCCAGGCGATTGCTGGACTGCAGGCGCAAGGGCAAGAGATCGTCATCGTCCATGGGGGCGGACCTGCCATTAACAGTATGCTCGATCGAGTTCAGATCACTCCGCAATTTGTCGATGGGCTTCGTGTTACGTGCGAGGATACGCTGCGTGTTGTAGAGATGGTCTTGTGCGGCAGTATCAACAAGGCACTAGTAAAAAGGTTGACGCAGGCAGGAGCCAAGGCTTGGGGAGTAAGCGGCATCGATGGTCAGACCCTTTTGGCAACAAAAACGCCAAAGCCACTCGGGTGGGTAGGAGAAATCAAGAAGGCGGATACGACCATTCCGAAAGCGATTCTTGGGCAGGGATACGTCCCGGTGATTGCTCCCCTTTCCGTCAGTGAAGATGGCACAGAGACATTTAACGTCAACGCTGATGTAGCCGCAGGAGCGATTGCAGCAGCACTCAGCGCTGAAAAACTGATCATGGTGACAGACGTTCCGGGCATCATGCAGCCACAGCCAGACGGAACCAAGGCAGTAGTGCCAGCCACAAGTGCAGAAGAGATACAGGAAATGATTCGGGCAGAGATTATTACTGGTGGAATGATTCCGAAGGTTCAGGCAGCTCTCGACGCTCTCGGACAGGGAGTGGAGCAAGTTGTCATCTGCCGGGGAACCGCTGATGATCTGCTCGGTGTTTGTGCGGGGCAGGCAGTTGGGACAACCGTTCGTATGAATGTCAATTACACCCAATGAGGAGGGAAATGAATATGCATACAACATCAGCTCCTGTGCATCTCATGAATAACTATGCGAGATGGCCAATCAGTTTGGTAAAAGGACAAGGAAACCAGGTGTGGGATGATCAAGGCAAGCAATATCTCGATTTTACCTCAGGAATTGCCGTGACTTCGTTAGGACATGTCCCGCCAAAAGTAACGGCAAAGCTGCACGAACAGCTCGATACATTGTGGCATTGCTCGAATCTGGTGCATGTTCCTCAGCAAGAGATTTTGGCGGAAAAGCTGAGCCGACTGTCGGGACTGGATCAGGCTTTTTTCTGCAACAGTGGAGCGGAGGCGAATGAAGGCTTGATCAAGCTCGCTCGCCGCTATGCACAAAAAGTAAAAGGGACCAATCGTTACGAGATCATTACCTTTGAACAATCTTTTCATGGACGGACATTGGCTACCCTGACGGCTACTGGACAGGAAAAGGTGAAGGACGGATTCGCACCATTGCCGCAGGGCTTTGTCACCGTTCCTTACAACGACCTTGATGCAGTCAAGTCAGCCATTACAGACAAGACATGCGCGATCATGCTGGAGCTGGTTCAGGGAGAAGGTGGCGTACATCCCGCAGAAGAGGCGTGGGTGAAGGCGCTGCGTGAATTGTGCGATACGCACGGATTGCTCCTGTTAATCGATGAGATACAGACTGGGATTGGTCGCACGGGTACATGGTTTGCCTTCCAACAATATGACGTAAAGCCGGATGCGATTTCATTGGCAAAAGGATTGGGTAGTGGTTTCCCGATTGGAGCAGTAGTCGCGACCAAGGAAGTAGCAGAAGCATTTGCTCCGGGTACGCATGGTACTACTTTTGGCGGGAATCCATTGGCAGCAACTGCTGGAATCGCGACGCTTACGACGATGGAAGAAGAGCAGATTTTAGAGCGGGTAGCCCATATCCATGACGTATTGATCAAAGAGCTGGAGAAGCTCAAGGCAGAACATCCAGATAAAGTGGTTACAGTTCGGGGAAAAGGACTGCTTCTCGGTGTGGAGCTAACGATTCCTGCTGGTGAGTTGGTAGCGTATGCACGCGAAAAAGGAGTCATTCTGCTGATGGCTGGCCCACAAGTAGTGAGACTCCTGCCTTCTTTTGTGACGACAGATGATGAAGTAAAGCAGGCAATTGCTGTATTAAGCGAAGCGCTGTCCCAGGTGTAGAAGAAAAAAGCATGAAATGCAACGAGTGGAAGTGATCAAAAAACTCGTTGCATTTTTATAACGCGAAATGTATATTAATACAAAAGGTTGCATAAATTTTCGATAAGAGCGATCAGGCCGGTGCCCATTGGAGAGGAGTGGCTTCATAGATGGATAGAGAGAATCAATCGTTAGGAACAGGATTTCTAACGCTGGAGAGCGGTGAGGTTTTTACAGGGAAGCTGTATGGCGCCCCCATTAACGGATTCGGAGAAGTGGTTTTTCATACAGGAATGACGGGATACCAAGAGGTGATGACTGACCCTTCTTTTGCAGGGCAAATCGTTACCTTCACATATCCCTTGATCGGAAACTACGGGATCAACGAAAAGGATTATGAGGCAGCAAAGCCTGCGTTGACAGGGATGATTGTCAGCGAGCTATGCACGGAGCCGAGCCATTACGAATCAAACATGACTTTGGCCCAAGCGGCTGAAGCATTTGGATTCCCGATCCTTGCAGGGATTGATACCCGAACGATTACAAAGCGCGTCCGTCAAAACGGCACCGTATTCGGTGTCATTTCCGATCAGCCTATGCAGGTGGAGGAAGTTGTGTCCCTGCGTTACAAACACGCCAAGAAATCATTAGTTGCCAACGTATCCAGACAACAGGTAGAGCGGTATCCGGGAACAGGCGAACATGTCGTCTTGATTGACCTCGGCATGAAGCAATCGATTTTGGATGCACTTCTCCAACAGGGCTGCCGTGTCACGGTCGTTCCATTTGATACGAGTTTTGCCCAAATCAATGCGCTCGTACCAGACGGCTTATTGTTTTCCAATGGACCTGGCGATCCGGAGCACTTGCTTGCGTATTGCAGCGAATGGCGCAAAGCCGTGGAGCAGTACCCGACATTGGGCATCTGCTTGGGGCATCAAGTTTTGGCGTTGATGTACGGCGGCAAGACAGAAAAGCTCGCATATGGTCATCGCGGTAGCAATCATCCTGTCAAGGATCTGATGACTGGCAAAGTATACATGAGTTCACAAAATCACGGGTACGTAGTCAAGGAAGAGTCTCTGGATAAACGCCAACTGACCGTTTCTTATCGCAACGTGAACGATAGCTCGGTCGAAGGACTGCGTCACGTCAGTCTGCCTGTGTTCAGTGTGCAGTTCCATCCGGAAGCACATCCGGGCCCTAGTGATACATCCCACATTTTCCACCAATTCTTGCAGTCGATGCGCGTAGTAGGAGCGAAGAGATATGCCTAAATTGCCACACATTCATAAAGTATTGGTCATCGGTTCTGGCCCGATCGTCATCGGGCAGGCAGCGGAATTTGATTATGCAGGTGCACAGGCTTGCCTTTCCCTGAAAGAAGCTGGTGTGCAGGTCGTGCTGGTGAATAACAATCCGGCAACGATCATGACAGACGAACAAGTAGCGGACAAAGTATATCTGGAGCCGCTCACGGTGGAATCCGTGACAGCTATTATCGCAAAAGAGCGTCCCGATGGCCTCTTGCCTACGTTAGGCGGCCAAACGGGACTTAATCTTGCTGTTTCGCTGGCAGAAGCGGGCGTGCTGGAAAAGTACAGTGTACAGCTGTTGGGTACACCGCTGGCTGCCATTCAAAACGGGGAAGACCGTGAGCTGTTCAAGCAATTGATGCAACAAATCGGAGAGCCTGTCCCAGAGAGCGATACCGTCGAATCTGTAGAAGCCGCGATTGAGTTTGCGAACTCTATCGGCTATCCAGTTATTGTGCGTCCTGCTTATACGCTCGGAGGAGCAGGTGGCGGGATCGCGGGGGATGAAGCGGTCTTGCGAAAGGTTGCAGCCGGTGGTATTGCAGCTAGCCCAATCGGTCAGGTATTGATTGAGCGCAGTGTAAAAGGCTGGAAAGAGATTGAATACGAGGTCATGCGGGACGCAAATGATACCTGCATAATCGTGTGCAATATGGAAAATTTGGACCCGGTAGGTATTCATACGGGAGACAGCATTGTCGTCGCGCCATCTCAGACGCTGACAGATCGCCAGTACCAAATGCTGCGCAGTGTATCAACCAAAGTGATTCGTTCTCTTGGGGTAGTAGGCGGTTGCAATATACAATTTGCGCTTGATCCGAATTCCGATCGGTATGTGCTGATCGAAGTAAATCCTCGTGTAAGTCGTTCAAGTGCGTTGGCGTCCAAAGCAACAGGCTATCCAATCGCGCGGATCGCCGCCAAGCTCGCATTGGGCTACGGACTGGATGAGGTACTCAATCCAATTACGGGCTATACGTACGCTAGTTTTGAACCAGCGTTGGACTACATCGTTGTCAAAATTCCACGCTTCCCGTTTGACAAATTCCCGCTGGCAGACCGCAAGCTGGGGACACAAATGAAAGCGACTGGCGAAGTCATGTCGATCGCCCGCAATCTGGAAGCAGGACTTTTGAAGGCAGTTCGTTCTCTGGAACAGGGCTGCACGCATTTGACTCGACCGGAGCTTGCATCTTGGACACGTGAGGAGCTTGCCCATTCCTTGCAGGAAGCGACTGATATCAGACTGTTTGTTTTTGCCGAGGCGATCCGTAAAGGCTTTACCGAAAGTGAGCTGCACAGTCTGACTGGTGTCGATCCGTTTTTCTTGCGGAGCTTGCGTAAAATCGTGGACTTGGAAGTAGAGCTGTCATGCCACGATAGGAAAACACTGACCCCAGAGCTGCTGTTGGAAGCAAAGCGTCGCGGGTTTGCCGATGAAACCATCGCTTCACTGGTGGGTGCTACACCTACCCAAATCAAATCACTTCGTCAAGAGTCGGGCATTACGCCAACTTATAAAATCGTGGATACTTGTGCAGCAGAATTCGATGCCCAAACTCCTTACTACTATTCGGATTGGCAAGGAGTAGATGAGGTCGAATCACTCTCTAGCCGCAAAGTACTGGTACTTGGCTCAGGTCCAATTCGTATTGGTCAGGGCATCGAGTTTGACTACTGCTCCGTGCATGCAGCCAAAGCGCTTCAGGCAAGCGGTATTGCGGCTGTCGTTGTAAACAACAACCCAGAGACGGTCAGCACTGACTATGAAACAGCGGACCATCTTTATTTTGAACCGCTTCACGTAGAAGACGTGCTGCATATCGCAGAACGCGAACAGGTTGAGGGCGTCATGGTTCAGTTCGGGGGTCAAACCGCGATCAATCTGGCAGCCAAGCTGGAGCATGCAGGTCTGAAAGTAATGGGCACGTCACTTACAGCCATCGAGCGCGCGGAGGATCGTGAGCTGTTCTACGCCATGCTGCGCAAGCTGGACATTCCTCATATCCCTGGTAAAGGAGTATCGTCCTTGGAGGATGCGACAGCGATAGCGGAGGAAATCGGCTTCCCTGTTTTGATGAGACCTTCGTATGTCATCGGCGGGCAAGGTATGGTAGTTGTCCACAACATCGAAGAGCTGCAAGCTGCCATTCAAGACTGGTTGAACCATCCGGACATGAGCATGTTTTTTCCACTTCTCGTGGATAAATACGTTCCAGGCAAGGAAGCAGAAGTAGATGCGGTATGCGACGGACATTCCGTGATTATCCCAGGGATTTTCCAGCATGTGGAGAGAGCGGGCATCCACTCAGGCGACAGTGTAGCCTTGTTCCCGGCTCCTCAGCTGACGGATGATAGTAAGCACAAGATCGCGAGCTATACAAAAGCAATTGCGAGGGAAATGGAAGCGGTCGGGTTAATCAATATCCAGTTTGTCATTGATGGCGAAACGGTTTATGTACTGGAGGTAAATCCTCGTGCTTCACGGACAGTACCGATTACGAGCAAAGTGACTGGCATCCCGATGGTTCAACTGGCGGTTCGCGCACAATTGGGTGAAAAACTGTCGGAGATGGGCTACGGAACAGGGCTTTTGCCAGAGATTCCTTTTGCAGTCGTCAAGGCGCCAGTCTTCTCCACGATCAAGCTGAACGGCGTAGACCCGGTACTGGGTCCAGAGATGAAATCGACGGGGGAAGTTCTCGGCTTGGGGCGTTCATTTGAAGAAGCAGCAGGCAAGGCTTTTGCTTTCAAGGACAATTTGTACGGCGACTGGCAAAAAGGTCAGTTGGTCATGATTTCTTTGGCAGATGGAGATAAGCAGGACAATGTAAGAGAGTTAATCGGGCAAATGCAAGCAGACGGCGCCAATCTGGCGGCGACCCCAGGAACTGCTGAGTGGCTGACAGCCGAAGGAATTGTCGTAAAGCATGTCGTGGCAGATGAAGCAGCGTGGATCGAGCTGTTGCAAAAGGAAGAAGCGGCTTTCGCTCTCGTTACTGCGACGAAAGGCAACCGTCAGGGCCGGACAGGATTTGCTCTGCGAAGCCGTATGGTACAACAAGGTGTGCCATTGTTCTCCGCTGTCGATACGTTCGAGTTATACGTGAAGTCGATTATGAAGAAAAGAGGTGGCTCGCATGCAGCCAGTGAAGATATTGGAACACTTTCAAAACTTGCCGTTACAAAAGCATAAAGGAAAAGATTTCTTACGCGTCGATGAATTCAACGGAGAAGAATTGATGGAGCTGCTCCATCTGTCTGCTCACGTCAAGCAATTGCAAAAGCTGGGACAGCCATTCCAGCCTTTGCAAGGCAAGACGTTGGGAATGATCTTTGACAAGGCTTCGACCCGTACGCGCGTCTCCTTTGAAGTAGGGATGCATCAGTTGGGCGGCTTGGGGATGTTTATGAGCGGAAAAGAGCTACAGCTCGGGCGCGGTGAGCCGATCAGCGACACAGCAAAAGTTCTCTCCCGGTACGTGGATGCCATCATGATTCGCACCTTTTCCCACTCCTATGTAGAAGAGCTTGCCGAGCACGCGTCGATCCCCATTATCAATGGCTTGACTGATCTGTACCATCCTTGTCAGGCATTGGCTGATCTGCTGACGATCTGGGAGCACAAAGGCAAGTTGAAAGGAGTCAAGCTCGCCTATGTAGGAGACGGCAACAACGTGGCGAACTCACTGGTGCTGGGCGCAGCTCTGCTAGGTCTGGATGTGCGGGTGGCTACTCCGGTTGGCTACGAAATGGATGCAACAATTGTCGCAAAAGCTACAGCATACGCGAAACAAAGCGGCGGCAACATGATGGTAACCACTGATCCGACAGAGGCTGTCATGGGGGCAGATGCTGTATACACGGACGTTTGGACTAGTATGGGTTTTGAAGAAGAAAATGAGGTGCGATTAAAAGCATTTGCCGACTATCAAGTGAACGAAAAATTGGTAGCAGCAGCAGATCGTGATTATCTCTTCTTGCATTGCTTACCAGCACATCGTGGAGAAGAAGTGACAACCGGGGTTATCGACGGATCGCGCTCTGTTATTTTTGATCAGGCTGAAAATAGATTGCACGCACAAAAGGCGATATTGGCAGCGCTGGTGTGAACATAGTTCTAGTTAAATAGAACTAGCTGTAATTAAATCGAATAGACTATGAATCTATGATTGCCGAATTTTGTCACTTATGTGTAAAATAAAGGTAGGAAAGAAGCAAAGAAGTACGGACTGTATCTGGTCGCTTGGTCCGTATGGAGCCAGTAGCGAAGCCAGCTTTCTCCACTATGCCTGAAGGGGGGAAAAGAAAATGAAAAAATGGTTCGCGGCAATTATGATGGTGGTAGCAATCGTAGCAGCTACATCTGCAAACTTCCATATTGGATAATAAGCGTATTGGAGAAACAAACACCGCTTGGCTGAGTGGTGTTTTTTCTTCAAGCTTGGAGGAAACAACATGTTATTGGATGTAATTGCCCTATCTTTTCTCGTAGCATTGCTGCGAGGGGGAAGAATCAAACAATTTCCTAAATTCAATCAAGTGAAGCTTCTTGTTATTACCATACTGCTACAGGCTTGTGCAGTTTTCTTCCCTTCATTTGGTGGCGTTTTCATATCGATCGCGTATGTGTTTATTTTGGCTTTCCTCATTTTTAACCGAGAATTTGAAGATATGCGGATATTTTTAATCGGCTGGTTTCTGAATGCGATTGCAATTTGGTCTAACAATGGAAAAATGCCAATCGATTTAGTCCAAGCAGCAAAGCTTCCTTATGATCTAGAGCCAGTTATAAACGGAACGAATTTCAAGCATAGTGTATTGACGGAAAGTTCAAATTTTCCATTTTTAACGGATGTCATCTACATGCCATCTATCATTCCTCGAATGATTAGCATCGGCGATATTTTTATTATGTTAGGCGCCTTTTTACTTGTTCAGCGATTGATGAATAAACCTATTTCATTACTACAACTTCGCGAAGGTAAAAGTTATGCGACAAAAAACTGATTATGCGAACTGGATAAAGGGGATTGTTGTACAGGTTGGATTTGTCATTGCAGCAATCTATATTTTTTACACATCTTCATCTGAATGGGCCGTTCGTGAGCATTGGGGGGTATTATCTACCTATACCCTCTTGACCATTTTTTCTTGTTTTGCTCCCGTGCGTATATCGAATACGATTTTAACAGTGAACAATGCTGTAATCTTTTCGGGTATCTTGTTGTACGGTGTATGGGTAGGGGTATGGGCTGCTGTTATCGAGTCTTTAATCATTGCTTTCCTGGTAAGGTTTAATCCGTTAAAGGCTATTATTAATATTGGGCAATTGTTAATGACTATATGGACAGTATCGTTTTTGAAAGATTGGATCGAAAGCTTCGGAACCGTTTCTCCTATTATTAGCGATTTGTTCTTGGCTGTTGTTTATTGGTTTGTGAATCTGACATTATGTGGATTGGGTATCTCCTATTTTCATCAAATGACTTGGGCACGAACCGTAAAGATGATGGCAAAAGGCTTTACCTCGACTTACTTGTTGCTATTAATTCTAGCGGGGGTTGGTTCACGCTTAGTCGAGTCGTATGGCCCGCTGACATTAGTCCCGATGATGATTGCGTTTATTACGATCAGCTACGTGTTTCATCATTACTATGACAATCTTCAAAGACTTCAGCAAAAAGTAGAAGAGGTCAAATCATTCAATCACAACTTCTTAACGACAATGGCTGCTTCCATTGACGCACGAGATCGATACACAAGTGGACATTCTCAGCGAGTAGCTTACTGGGGAAGAGAAATTGCTAAAGATATTGGTTTGTCTGAACGAAAAGTGGAAGATGTTTATATCGGGGGAATCCTGCATGACATTGGAAAAATCGGCATCGAAGACGAAATTCTCAATAAAAAAGGAAAGCTGACCCCGGAAGAGTACGACAAGATCAAGCAGCACACGGTCATTGGCTACGAAATTATTTTGCAAGCAGGGATGTTCAATGAATTGCTTCCTGCAATCCGCTCCCATCATGAGCGAATAGATGGAAGGGGATACCCGGATGGTTTAGCTGGGGATGAAATTCCGCTGATGGCGAGAATTTTAGCCATTTCAGACGCCTTCGATGCGATGGTGGCGGATAGGCCATATCGAAAAGGCTTGCCCGTCGAGGAAGCGCTTCAAGAAATCAGACGAGGCTCCGGTACCCAATTTGATCCGATATTGGCGGAGCATTTTATCAGAATCGTTCAGCGACTGCCGTACGAAGAGCTGCAGAGCATTATCGGAATCGAATCCATCCCGCAAAAACAGTTACAGGAGGCAACCAGATGAGCTGCCCCTTGTAACTGTTTTTATTTGTTTACGACCATATGCGGACGAGATCTCTGGTTTCTGGATGGCAGGTAAGCTTGAATACATCTGGATTGCTTAGCTTCTTCCAATCGTGAAAGCCAAAGCGGTCATCGATTGATTTCATGAGCAAGGCCAACAGGCATCCGTGGCTAACAAGCACGATTTCTTTATGTTCATCTGCCAAAATCTCAGTGAGCAACGAATTTGCCCGGTTCATTGCAGTAAGACTGGATTCGCCCCCTTCGAATGCAAGAGTCAGGTCATCGAACGTATCGCGCAGTCGCTCGAACCAATCCTCACGTGGTACTTCGCTAAGGACGCGCTCGACCAAACGCGTGTCTTCTTCAACCACGATTCCGCGTTCCTGTGCAAGTGGCTGGATAGTGGCAATCGCCCGATGATACGGACTCGAAATAATTCGATCAATGGGGGAACCGGCGAAGAAGGAGGCAAGCTCCCGAGTTTGTATTTCTCCCTTTTCTGTGAGCAGGGATTCGGGTTCTTGACCAGCAGCCTGACAATGACGTACCAAATATATTGTTTTCATAATCTCCTCCAACAGGCATTCTGCAATGTAATCCCTCCTTTTTATTCATTCTCCACCTTGAATAATCTTTCCTTTTGATCACACAACATTTATGCATAAACAGATGATGAGTATACATAAAAACAAGATACTCTTTATGCGGAAAATGTATAATTTCTTTGCATCCCTGTTTTTTTCTGCGAATTCACAACAATTATACAAGAAAAATAGTTGTATTTTTATTAGTTCGTTTGTATAATTACTCGCATAAGAGAAACTTCGAAACGGGGAGAGAGAATGATGGCAAAAGATAAAATTGTGTTGGCCTATTCAGGCGGTTTAGATACATCGGTAGCAATTAAATGGTTGCAAGATACGTATAACTACGATGTCATTGCAGTTGCATTGGATGTAGGGGAAGGGAAAGACCTCGATTTCGTACAGAAAAAAGCATTGCAGGTAGGGGCATTGAAATCAATCGTAGTGGATGCAAAAGAAGCATTCGCAGAGGAATTCGTATTGCCAGCTCTGAAAGCAAACGCCATGTACGAAGGCAAATATCCATTGGTGTCTGCACTGTCGCGTTATCTGATTTCTCGCGTGCTGGTTGAAATTGCGGAAAAAGAAGGCGCGGTAGCAGTCGCACACGGTTGCACAGGAAAAGGAAACGACCAGGTGCGTTTCGATGTTTCCTTCACAGCGCTGAACCCGGATATCAAAATTGTGGCGCCGGTTCGTGAATGGGGCTGGACGCGTGATGAAGAGATCGAATATGCGAAAAAGAACAATATCCCGATCCCGATCGATCTGGACAATCCATACAGCATTGACCAAAACCTGTGGGGCAGAAGCTGCGAGTGCGGTGTTCTCGAAGATCCATGGGCAGCTCCTCCAGAAGGTGCATACGATCTGACGAAGTCGATCACGGATGCACCAGAAGAGGCTGAAGAAATCGAAATCACCTTCGTGCAAGGAAAACCAACTGCATTGAACGGCGAAGAGCTTCCACTTTCCGAGTTGATCCTGAAGCTGAACAAAATCGCTGGTAAACATGGCGTAGGCCGTATCGACCATGTGGAAAACCGTTTGGTGGGCATCAAATCTCGTGAAGTTTACGAGACACCGGCTGCGACTACCTTGATTTTGGCTCACCGTGAGCTGGAATTCTTGACGCAACCTCGTGAGGTCGCTCAGTTCAAACCGATTGTCGAGCAAAAACTGGCGCAAGTGATTTATGAGGGTCTCTGGTTTTCGCCAATTCGCAATGCTGTCCAGGCATTCATTGAAGAAACGCAAAAACACGTAACGGGTGTCGTACGCGTGAAGCTGCACAAAGGGCATGCAATCGTTGTAGGACGCACCTCTGCATCGTCTCTCTACAGCCATGAGCTGGCGACTTACAATGCAGGTGACCAATTCGACCACAAAGCAGCACTCGGTTTCATCAAGCTGTGGGGTCTGCCTACAAAGGTATACGCACAGGTAAACGAGGGTGTACTGCAAGAAAATAAAAACACCGCCATTAAGATTTTGGATGAAAAGGATGCGATCAAGCAATGAAACTCTGGGGAGGACGCTTCACGAAACCGACGAATCAACTCGTAGAAGAGTATACTGCTTCTATTTCTTTCGACCAGAAAATGTGGCGACAGGACATCGTCGGAAGTCTAGCTCATGTTGCCATGTTGGGCAAGTGCGGCATCCTGCCGATGGAGGAAGTAAGACAGATCATCGCTGGTTTGAAAAAGGTAAAAGAAAAGATTGAGCGCGGGCAAGCTGAGTTTCTCGTTGCGCATGAAGATGTGCATATGAATATTGAAAAGATGCTGATTGAAGAAATCGGGCCGGTGGGGGGCAAACTCCACACCGGTCGCAGCCGCAATGATCAGGTTGCGTTCGATATGCACTTGTATCTCCGCGAAAAGCTGATGGAGATCATCCAATTGGCGATGTATTTGCAAGAGGCGCTGATAGAACAAGCAAATCAGCATCTCGATACAGTTATGCCGGGCTATACACATTTGCAGCGTGCGCAGCCGGTATTGTTCGGTTATCATCTGATGGCTTATGTGTCCATGCTGCAACGCGATATCGAACGGATGACCGAGACGTGGAAACGTGTGAATGTGCTGCCGCTTGGAGCAGGTGCTCTCGCAGGTACGACATTCCCGATCGACCGCACGTTTGTAGCGGAATTGCTGCAATTTGACGGTATCTATCAAAACAGCATGGATGCAGTGAGTGACCGTGACTTCATCGTCGAATTTTTGGCAGACGCTTCTTTGGTCATGACCCATCTTTCCCGTCTGTGCGAAGAGCTCGTCATCTGGAGCAGTCAGGAATTCTCCTTTGTGGAGCTGGACGATGCGTTTTGCACGGGGTCCAGTATTATGCCGCAAAAGAAAAATCCAGATGTGGCAGAGCTGGTTCGCGGTAAAACAGGGCGTGTCTACGGCAATCTGTTTGGATTGTTGACCGTATTGAAAGGTTTGCCACTGGCGTACAACAAGGATATGCAGGAAGATAAAGAAGGCATGTTCGATACGGTAGCTACCATTCATGGTGCACTGGCGTTGCTCACACCGATGATTAAGACGATGCACGTCAAAGCAGACCGCATGCGTCAAGCTGTTACCAACGATTTTTCCAATGCGACAGACTTGGCAGATTACTTGGTTCGCAAAGATATGCCGTTCCGTCAGGCGCATGAAGTCGTAGGGAGAACCGTCTTATACTGCATCGAGCAGCAAAAATATCTTCTCGATTTGACCTTGGAAGAATTCCAGAGCTTCTCAGAGGCTATTGGGCCAGATGTGTATGACGCTCTAACTGTTGAGACAGTTGTCAATGCGCGTAACGTGCTGGGTGGGACTGCTCGTAATCAGGTAGAAGTACAAATCGATTGGTATCGCAAGCAACTGGTACAAACACATGCTTGGGTGGATAAAAACAGTCAAAAGGTCATGATTGAATCTCTGATCGATGTCGGTTCACCTGCATAAAAACGTACATGTATGAAAAGCAAAAACCCCAAAGCTTTGGGGTTTTTTTGCGTTCTATATTTATCTACCTACCATTTTCGGTTCAAAGCCTAACGCGGTTGCGTAGGCAAGGGGCAATTCCACGCGGGCTGTCTTTAAAGGATCGACGACCTGGCAGATACGCAAATCTCCCGCTGCGGAGAGCAAGAAGGTGGCTTCGGTCTTTTCTACTCCCAGCTCTTCGTGTAGAAAGTGTACCATGTTGATTACCGCTCGATCCGCAGCCTTGTCCAGCACTTTTTCTGACGCAATCGTGATCAAGTGCTCCTGGTTGACTGCCATTGGTAACGGCCACTGCTTTCCCTTTATCACATCGAGCTTTACGGTTACTTCCCCGGCAATTTCCACACCACATACAGCTACTTCACCGTCAGCCATTGCAGCATGAAGGTCTCCTAGGGCAAATAATGCGCCGGGAACATTTACGGGTAAAAGCAATGTAGTACCTTCACGCATTTGCTTGCAGTCCATGTTGCCGCCATGATCTCCCGGCGTACCGCATGAAATGGCTTCTTTGGCAGGAGCTGTTCCAATTACGCCAATCATGGGATTGATTGGCACCTGAAGCTTGTCCGACAATACAGCTTTTCCATCTTGTATCGGAATCATTTTGATCACATTTTCTTGCAGGTCGACCCCCATTACACCCAGATCTGGTCCAGTAACCATTACGCCTTGATTTTTAATTTCAATTTTCTGAATATGTACAACCAAAATATCGCCTGGTTCTGTTTCTTCTATATAAATAGGGCCGGAAGCGGGGTTGATCCGATTCCAGTCAAGCTCCTGAAATGCGGTGTCTGCCGATTGGATTTGGTCCTCGAAACAATCGCAGGTTTCAAATGTTACGATACTGCCTGCTTCCACCTTCAAGACCGGCTGATTCTCAGGTGACATGGCATAAATCACGTCCTGCTTTTTTACTCTGTACATGGTTGCAGTCCTCCACTCCATTTCGGAATTTACATATATTTCTTTATCATAGCATGAAATGCCTACGTGTTTAGCGCCGAATCATGGAGGAAATAATTGTACAAAGGTGTCGAAAGGTCTAAAGAGAGCAGGGAGCAATCATGCAAGAGAGTTACAACATCAGTCCCCGTCAACTTTTGATGCTCGTTACCCTTGTTACGATTGGGGACTCCGTTCTCGTCCTGCCTGGCATCACGGCTGGACTTGCTAAACAAGATGCGTGGATATCCGTCCTGGTCGGGCTTGTGGTGGGACTGCTCAATATTGTCTTACTCATAGCAGTAGGGAAGCTTTACCCGAATCAAAGCTTTTTCACCTTTGTTGATCAAACCGTCGGGAGAGTGCTGGGAACGATCATTACACTCTCGTTTATTAGCTATACGCTGTTTTCAGCAGGGGCGCACGTAATGGAGATTGGCGACTTTGTAGGCACGCATCTATTGGGCACTACTCCAAGATTTTCGATACAGCTGCTATTTGTCATTGTGATTATGTTTGGCGTGAGATTGGGATTGCAAACAGTCGCCGAATCTGCAGAGATCTACTTCGTCTGGTTCTTTTTCCTTTTTGGTTTACTCATGATTACTTTGCTGCCACAGGCGGAAATATCGAGAATTCAGCCTGTATTTGAAAATGGGTGGAAGCCTATTTTGCAGGGATCTACGGCGGCAATTGCCTTTCCTTATTCAGAGCTGGTCATTTTTATGGCGGTTCTACCGTTTGTCTCTCCCGTCCAAAAACGGATGAGATCTTTTTTCCTGGGGACGTTGCTTGGGGGAATTGTACTGTTCATCATCATGCTGATGTGCATACTTGTGTTGGGGGCAGATCAGACCGCGCGGCATTTTTATCCGACGTATGTTCTCATCAAACAGCTGAAGCTCGGGGATTTCATTCAGCGGCTAGAGGCGATTATCGCGGTGATCTGGTTTATTGCGGTGAGCGTCAAAATTACGCTTTATTGCGTGTTTTTTCAATTAGGGATCCGTCACGTCTTTCGAATCGACAACTTCAATGTTTTGGTCTTGCCGTATATCGTTTTGCTCATGGTGATGTCTACAATTTTCTCGCCCAATGTTGTCGTCTTTGGCGACATCATTGCGAAGTACTGGCCATTCTATGATTTTACCTACAGCTTCGGTGTACCGTTGGTGCTGCTATGCGGGTATGCCATTCGAAAAAGATGGTTGGGTCAAAGATCTCGAGCTTAAACCGTATTTCACTAGGATGCTTGAAGCTGACTTTCTAATTTTACAGTCCATTTTTCGTGTGTACCTATAAATTTATGGCTCGTCCACTTGAATGGGACGAGCCATAGTTAATTTGTTTATGGTGTTACCTTCAGCACCAGAACGGCTTTATTTTACATTTTTCATAATATTCTATTTAAAAATGGTTATAAATACAGAATTTAAACAATATTTCGCAAAAAATGATAGATGTATTTGATTTTGTGCTACGTTCTATTTAAATGACGCTAGTAGGATATCTGTTTTCAAAAAAGTAGAAGCAACTGATTAGTATTTAATCAGTTGCTTCCAGCTGTCGATTTATTGGCTAGAACAAAGCTAGGCTTACAAACATAACCGAAGAATCTGCGCCACATCGTCACTCGTCAACAACTTGAATTGACCAATCGGACCAAACGGAGTGGCTTTTTCGGCCATGAGCTGCAAGTGCTCGTCGGTGATATCGTAATCAGCCAATCGGGTCGGGGCACCGATACGCGCAAAGAAAGCTTCTGTAGCGGCAATCCCTTCCAAAGCGATCTCATCATCTGTTTTGCCAGAAGGATCGACATTCCATACCTCTGTTGCGAAGCGAACAAAGCGAGCGACGTTATCACAGTACACATAACGCATCCATTTTGGGAAGATGATCGCTAGGCCGCCACCGTGCGGGATGTCGTAAACAGCACTGACAGCATGCTCAATGGAGTGGGTTGCCCAGTCCGTTGTGACTCCCACCGGGAGAGTGCCGTTCAAGGCCATTGTCCCGCAGTACAGGATGTTGGCGCGAGCATCGTAGTCTTCCGGATTGGTGAGGACGCGTTCTGCGTTTTCGATGACAGTCTTCATGATCGACTCGGCAAAACGGGTTTGCAATGGAATTTCGGTTGTATGTGTGAAATACTGCTCGAATACATGGGACAAAATGTCGCTGATTCCGTAGATCGTCTGGTCGCGAGGCACGCTAAACGTATGTTCAGGGTCCAGAATCGAAAACGCCGGAAACGTCGTGCCAGCTCCATGCTTTTCTTGTGTCTCCCAGTTGGTGACGACACTTCCCCGATTCATTTCAGAACCAGTAGCAGCAAGTGTCAGTACGGTACCGAGGGGCAGAGCCTCTTGTGCGATCGCTTTACGGGTATAAAAATCCCATACATCTCCCTCGTAGGGAACACCAATAGCGACTGCTTTGGCCGCGTCGATTACACTGCCTCCACCAACAGCGAGTATCCAGTTGACGCCCTCTTGGCGACATAGCTCAATTCCTTTGTTGACGGTACTCAGACGTGGATTTGGCTCCACTCCTGCCAATTCATGTACGCGGCAGCCCGCAGACTCAAGCAGAGAAATGACTTTGTCGTAGAGACCAGTTCGCTTTATACTGCCACTACCATATACCAAAAGAACAGTGGGGCCTAGCTGTCTTGCTTTTTCCTCGAGCTGGGCCAATTGACCCCGTCCAAATATCAGCTGTGTCGGGTTATGGTAAACAAAATTTTCCACGTTATTACCAGCTCCTTTTACATGATAGCCTCTTGTCACACTTCATTGTAGCCAACTGTTTTCCATGATGCTAGGCACGAATGTGCAATCTTTTTTTCTCCCTAAATCGTGACAGTTGTTAACAATCGAAGCTGTTTCGACAAGAAATGAGAGATTTAGTGGATACCATCCTTGAATCGTGGTGGTATAATGGATAAGATGGGAAATCCCGCTGTTTTTCAACAAGGTATGGCAGTGGTTGCTAGTGGGTAGAGGGTTTTGTCGATTTTACCGTTAACAAAAATTCAGGATCAAGATAAATAAAGAAGGATCTGACGAAGTAGGATGTGATTGGCTTGATCGAAATGTTCGATGTGTGGAAAACATACCCGAATGGAACGAATGCTTTGAAAGGTATCAACATTCGGATTGAGAAAGGTGAATTTGTGTACGTAGTAGGCCCCAGTGGTGCAGGTAAATCTACGTTTATCAAATTGATGTATCGTGAAGAGAAGCCGACAAAAGGACAAATCTTTTTGGGTGGCTTCAATGTCAGCAGAATCAAAGAGCGACAAATTCCCTTGGTCCGCCGCAGTATCGGTGTCGTGTTCCAGGACTTCAAACTGCTGCCGACACTGACGGTTTTCGAAAATGTCGCATTTGCTATGGAAGTAATCGAGAGTAATCCTAAACAAATCAAGCCCCGCGTGATGGATGTTTTGGGTCTGGTAAAGCTCAAGCATAAAGCAAAAATGCTGCCAAACGAGCTGTCCGGTGGTGAGCAGCAACGTGTTGCCTTGGCGCGAGCACTGGTGAATAGTCCGGGAATTATTATCGCGGACGAACCGACGGGGAATTTGGATCCAGAGACCTCATGGGAAATCATGAAGCTGTTTGAAGAAATCAATCAGAATGGCACGACAGTCGTTATGGCTACCCACAATAGAGAAATTGTAAACACCATGAGAAAACGGGTGATTGCGATCGAAGCAGGCCAGATTGCCCGTGATGAGCAGAGAGGGGAATACGGTTATGAAGATTAGGACGCTGGGGCGCCATGTCCGTGAAGGGGTCAAAAACCTCGGGCGGAACGGCTGGATGTCGTTCGCTTCTATTAGTGCCGTGACCATTACCCTCTTTATCTTGGGCGTTTTCCTCATCCTCGCGATGAACGTCAATTACTTTGCGCAAACCGTAGAAAAACAAGTAGAAATACGTGTTTTCATGGACTTGCTGGCGACGAAAGAAAACATCACGCAGGTTGAAAATAACATCAAGAAGCTGCCGCAAGTGGAGTCCGTTTCATTTATACCAAAAGACGAGGGTCTGAAGCAGTTTAAAGAGAGCCTTGGTGAAAAAGCGTACTTGTTTGAAGGCTTGGAGGAAAGCAATCCTCTGCCGGATGCGTTTGTAGTAAAAACGAAGCAACCGCAAGAGACTGCTACTGTTGCCGCTCAAATTAAAAATTTCCAGTATGTCAAGAGTCTGACTTACGGGGAAGGCACTGTGGAAAAGCTGTTTTCCTTGACTGGAGCAGTCCGTAATGTCGGGATTGGCTTTATTATTGGACTTGGTTTTACAGCGATGTTCTTGATTGCCAACACAATTAAGCTGACGATTGTGGCACGTCGTAGAGAGATTGAAATCATGAAGCTAGTTGGTGCCACGAACTGGTTTATCCGTTGGCCATTCTTTGTGGAAGGGCTCTTGATGGGTGTGACAGGGGCATTGATTCCGACCATTATGTTAACGGTTGGGTATTACTACCTCCTGGATGCCATTCACTCTAGCTTTGAAGCTTCCCAACTGTTTAAACTGTTGCCGCTATTCCCGCTCGTGTATCAAGTGGCGCTGGCTTTGCTGGCGATTGGTGCATTCATCGGGATTTGGGGAAGCTTGGTGTCCGTACGTCGCTTCTTGCGAGTTTAATAATTTGAAGAGCGTGGGAGGAGTATCATGAGAAAGAGAATCCTGCTAGCACTCGTAATCACTGGGCTTGTAGTCGGTACGGTGATTCCGACGAATGTGAGCTTGGCAGCGCCTAGTAAGGCCTCTTTGGACAAGATTAATCGAGAGCTAAAAGAAATCCAAAAGAAGAAGAAAAGCCAGCAGCAGCAATTGAAGAAGACCGAAGAACAGATCAATACCGTGCAAAAAGAGAAAAAGGGCCTGGAGACGCAATTGATGCAAATTGATTTGCGTCGCAACGATACACAGAAAAAGCTGGACAAGCTTGAGCAGCAAATGGATGATACCAAGGAAAAAGCAGCACATGCACAGGATCAGTTAGATGAGGCAAAAGACCGCGTAGCCAAAAGGGATGCCTTGCTCAGAACACGTGTGACATCGATGTATGAACGAGGGAATGTCTCCTATTTGGATGTACTTCTTGGTTCCTCTGACTTTGGGGACTTTTTGACGCGTATGCAGGCCTTGCAACTTATTTTGGAGCAGGACACGCGAATTTTAGAGGATAACATTCGTGATAAGGAAACAATCGAGACCAAAAAGAAAGAAATTGATCATCAACTGACTGTGTACTCCGGAATGTTCGATGAGGCTGAGGATCTCAAAGTCGAATTGGACAAGCAGTACAAACAAAGTTTGGTGGTCAAGGCAGAATTAGATAAGAAAGAATCTGCACTGGAAGTGGATTTGGAGCAGTATGGACAGGAGCTTTTGACTATCACCAAACAGGAATCAGCCAAATACGCGGAGCGAGTACGTGCGATGAGCGCCTCCAGTACAGGCTACAAGGGTGGAAAGTTTGCCTTGCCAGTCGCAAGTGGACAATTTAGCTTCAGTTCGGGCTTTGGAATGCGGAAAGATCCGTTTACAGGCCGTTCGGCTGGGCATAATGGTTTAGATATGGCAGCACGGAAAGGAACGCCAATTTTGGCTGCGGCTGACGGAGTCGTTCTCTTTGCAGGATACAACGGCGGCTACGGAAATACAGTAATGATTAAGCATAACGCGGAATATACCACTCTCTACGGTCATATTCGCGAGGGAGGTATCAAGGTTTCTGTTGGGCAATCCGTCTCGAGGGGTCAAAAGATCGCCGAGGTAGGATCGACAGGTCGCTCAACCGGAAATCACGTGCACTTTACCGTTTATAAAAATGACGTAGCAGTCAATCCTATGCCGTACTTGAAGTAGACCCTCGTGCGACCAGACAAATATTGTTAACGGAACATGCATACACTAGCAGCATATCTTTTTCCGGTAGCACAAAGGATGGTGACGTAACAGTGAGATGGAAAGGACGTACCGTAATCGCGCTTGTACTTATCTCGATGGTAGCCAGCAGTTTTATTACGATGGCAATCATGAAGACATCGGCTAGCGCCAGTTCAAGTCAAGGCGGGGCTCTGACAGCATCCAGCATGGCGCTGTTTTCTGGGAGCGGAGATTATCCGAAAGAGTTCAAGAAGCTGTACGAGGCGTTTTCAGCAATCAAGAAAGATTACATCCAAAATGTCACCAATGAACAGTTAGTAGAAGGTGCAATTGGCGGAATGGTCGGATCGCTCGAAGATCCGTACAGTGATTACATGGACCCTCGTTCTGCTGAGGAGTTCACATCTACCCTACACTCGACTTTCCAAGGGATCGGGACAGAGGTAACGATGCAAAATGGTCGGGTAACGGTTGTTTCGCCATTCAAAAACTCTCCAGCGGAGCGTGCAGGGCTGCGACCAAACGACCAAATTTTGAGCGTAAACGATGAATCCCTCGAAGGATTGGACCTGCATCAGGCAGTGACTAAGATTCGTGGACCAAAAGGGACAAAGGCGGTTCTCAAAGTAGTGAGAGCCGGAGTGCCAGAGCCTCTTACCATCGTGTGTGTGCGGGATGATATTCCGATTGAGACGGTAAACAGTCAGATACTCGAGAAGAACGGTGTTAAAGTAGGTGTGATCAACATTACCCAATTCTCTACAGAAACAGCTAAGCACTTCAAAGAACAGCTGGCTGCTCTCGAGAAGAAGGGGATTGGCGGTCTGGTTATTGACGTTCGGGGCAATCCGGGCGGGTATTTGTTAGCTGTGAAAGAAATCGGAGAAATCCTCGTACCGAATAAAGGCAAGATCGTCCAAATCGAGTATGGAAATGGCGGACAGCAAAAAGAAGAGTATTTCTCGAATACAGAAGCTGCCAAGGCTTATCCAATCTCGGTACTGATTAATGGCGGAAGCGCCAGTGCATCGGAAATTCTAGCGGGTGCCCTGCGGGATAGCGGCAACTACAAGCTGGTCGGCGAGAAGACCTTTGGTAAGGGAACCGTTCAGAGTACAATGGAAATGAACGACAAGAGCCAATTGAAGCTGACGATTGCCAAGTGGGTCACACCGAATGGTGAATGGGTCCATAAAAAAGGCATTGTGCCAGACTTTGCAGTCAAGCAACCGGACTATTTCAACGCAACTTTGTTACCTGCAGATAAAGTATTGCAGCGCGACATGGCTGGCACTGACGTGAAAAACCTGCAACTCATCCTGAAGGGCTTGAATCTGTCACCAGGACGAGAAGATGGCTACTTTGATGAAAAGACAGAGGAAGTAATCAAGCAGTTCCAAACCTCCAACAAACTTGAGGTAACTGGCAAAGTAGACGCGAAGACACGCTCTTCGCTGGAAGAAAGTCTCCGTAAAACGATGACGAAGCCAGAGAATGACCTGCAATTGCAAAAAGCTCTGGAGGTAGTCACGGGCAAGTAATGAATAATCAAGAAAATGGAAGCAGGTAATTACCTTCTATCCGTAGAAATGATAACCACGGCAAATCAAATGCCGTGGTTTTTCTTTCTTTCAGTTGAGGTGAGGCAATTGGCGATACAGGCAGATATGCTTACCATTGCATATGGCTTTGCCGCATTTTTTATCAATCCTGTCTTCTATCTCTTTCTGGTTTTTATTTATTTGCATTATCGCAGACAGATGAACCTGGAAAGACAGCTTTTTTCTGCGCGCATTCAGTCCCCCTTGCTCTCGACGATTCGGGCTGTAGGAATGGGCTTGGTGGGAGGGCTGCTTATTTCCCTTCTTAGTGCAGGAATCGGCGTGGTCGTGCAAGCACAGGATTTGTGGATACTATGGGGATTGGCGCTGATCTTGGCGCTGATTCGTTTACGGTTTCTCTGTTTCGCATATGCTGCAGGGATTTTGGCGATTTTACATGCGATCGCACAGGTCGTTCCACCGGTTATGGATGTTCCAGGATTGAGCGATGTCTGGGAAATGATTCGTCAGGCTAAACCTTTGCCGTTGCTTGCGTTAGTTGCGATCATGCATCTGATTGAAGCGATGCTTGTACGCTGGAATGGCGGGCGGGACGCTTCTCCGCTGTTCGTGGAAGGGCAGCGCGGGCGGATCGTCGGTGCCTATTTGCTCCATTCTTTTTGGCTGACGCCAGCTGTGCTGTTCGTACAGATGGAGCCAGGTGCTATCAGTGGTGCGTTGTATCCAGGATGGCCATTCTTTTCACCGGAAGCTGCTTCATTCGGACTGATGCTTCTGCCGACGGTGACCGGATTCTCCGATATGACGCAAACAATGACTCCGTATAGAAAAGCAGCGCAGGTTGCGAAAAATTTGACACTGTATGCGATCGGTTTGTTGGGTTTGTGCGCTCTGACTGTATGGTTTTATCCGTTGATCTTGCTGGCTGCGATCTTTGCGCTATTCGGTCATGAGGCGCTGTTTTTCTGGAGTCAGTATCAAGAAAGAAAGCGCTCGCCTTATTTCATCCAGTCTCCGCGTGGTGTAAAAGTAATGGGTGTCATTCCGGGTACAAGAGCAGAGGAGATCGGCATAACGCCAGGTGAGATTATCGTGAAAGTAAATGGCATTTCGGTGCAGGAAAAAGAAGATTTGTATCCGGCGCTACAAGCCAATTCTGCCTTTTGTAAAATGGAAGTACTCACACGTGAGGGCGAGCTGAAGTTCGTACAGTGTGCGGTCTATGCGGGTAATCATCACCAACTGGGAATCATTGTGGTTCCGGATGCGAATACCCGTGCATTTGTTGATTTGAAACGAGCAAGTGTAGTCGAGCTGATCAAGCAAAAGCTGGAGAAGCTGAATGTAGGGGCATAAGAATAGGTGGGGAGAAGGTATGCAGTCAAAAGTGCATGCCTTCTTTTTTTTCGAGAAAGGCTTGTCCATCCGGAAACTTACTGGAGGCTGCTGCGTCTCTATGTAGGAGGAAAAAAGAGGGAGTGGGTTCGGTGTTCAAGGTGAGAAAAACGGTCTCGTGGTTTTTGTCGGGTACATTAGCTGCCGCCACAGTTTTTTCCGCACCCTTATCAGGTGCAGACGCAACGAGTCCTATGACTGTAGCGCAGGCTCAATCGGTTGTGGCTGTGCCGATGCATGTGACGAAAGGTGTCCAAAAGCTAGTCAAGCTTTTACCGGAGCTGTCTTCGCGCTATGTCGTTTACGGTGGCGATGTGGATGGACCTGGTGTTAGTGGGGTGGTGGTCACGTTTGCAAAGTCTGCTGCTGAGGCAGATTCGTCCATGGATGATGCGATTTTTGACGGACAGACTGGGGAGTTGCTCAGACTGAATCTTGCCCCGAAAGTAGCAACAAAGCCTGTTTACCCGAATGAGCAGCAAGCCAAAACACGTGCGCTGGCTTTTGTCGCTGGTTTGCAGGGAACGGGTAACACCTATCAAGCGAGAGAGGTTTATAAAAATAAGGACCTATTGACGGTTCGACTGGTGCGAGTACTGAATAATGTGGTGCTCGATGACGACTACGATTGTCTCGTTAGTTTTGATGCATCGGGAAGAATCGTTTGGTTTTCCACGTTTGATGGCAGGTTATATGAAAAAGTAAGTCCTTCCTCACTCCCGTCTCCACAGCGCGTCATCTCTGCTGATCAAGCCGTAAAAAAGTGGCAAGAGAGCCGTCCTTTGGAGCTCGTTTATTTATTGCCCATTCATAATCAAAGCGATCAGGTAGAAGCAAAGCTCGCTTATGTCCTGAAAAATGGAATCATAACTCAACAACATACAGGTAGTGCAGTGGATGCCTTCAGTGGCAAACGATTAGTAACAACAAACACGGGAACGACAGCCAAACCGACCCAAACCATCAACGTGACTGGAACAGGAGAGAAGTGGGTAGCGCAAACAGGGACGCAAGCACGTGACTTGTTGCGCATGCTGTTTAGAGTGGAAACAGAAAGGCTGCCGCTGTCCATCTATGAGGCGAGTTACGATGATGGTCCAGTCCTTCGTTATTTCATTTGGGGCCATTTTGGTGAAGGCGTTCCCGATGCTGACAAGATATCTCGAATGAGTACGTTTCCTGAGGGAAGCCGTAACGGCGAACAGCATCATCTCCTCGTGACAGATGCAAAGACTGGTGAACTGCTAGAGTTCTCCACTAAGGTGAACAATCCGCAATGGTCTAACGTGAAAACAGATAAGAAGCGAGATCGAACGGAAGCGGAAAAGCTGTTAAAAAGACTGACTCCGTCTGGAAGCAATCAGATACAAATAATAGAGGATGGTAATGAAAGATATACTTCGATCACTGCTGATCCCTTTGTGAGCGGCATTCCGGTCTATGGGATTAATCAGAGTGTGGAAGAGGGGATGTATACGATTCGTATCGATTCATGGACGGGTACTTGGGAGCAGGTGAGCATAAACAAACCAGCGAGTGTCATATACCCAGCCCGTTCCCAAGCGCTCAAAGAACAAGTGGCCATGACACGTTTGCTACAAACCTATCCACTTGAGCTGACCTACATCCACAAGCTGGATTACGAGAAAGACACGATTACCTGGAAGCTTGGCTATGACCTTTCGTTTCGCCAAACTCGCTCGCACTGCTTCTGCGGAGGAGAATTTAAAGTGGATGATACGTTTTATGTGGATGCGATAACCGGAAAAGTAATCGTAAACGAATAGGATTCTGCATGAGAAAAAGCCGCCTTCTCCGATTTCGAAGAGGTGCGGCTTTTTGTATAGGATTTTAGGCAGTTGCTTCGAATCCTGTGATTTGATTGAGACCGACTTTATTATCATCCTGGAGTACGAATTCGACTACTCCGTTTTTCATGCTGACAGCCTTAACCACTCCGGTAAGAGGGGTATTAGTATTGGTGCCGTCTGGATTCGTTTGGGACTGGTTGTACGTGATGTTGTAGCCGATCATTTGCGCGTAGGCAAGGGAGTTGCCCATTGTTCTGTTTTCAGGTTTCACTGTCATGCCTACGATTTCTTCGGCTTTTACGGTTGATCCATTATCCAGTTGGAACTGTGCGGTACCGTTTTTGGTGGTAAAGCCAGTGATGACGCCATTCAAGATTTCATCAACCTTGGAAATGTCATTTGTGGTAGCTGGATTGCCATCCCGGTCGACTTCCTTGGTTACTTTATAGGAAATCTCTCGACCGATCATTTCCATGTACTTCACGCTGTTATCGAGCGTATTACCAGCCAGACCTTGCGATTCCAGTCCGGAGACGTCTGCCAGCGGAATCGGTGTCGATTCGCCTGCGATACGGAAGTAGATTTTGCCTTGATCCATGTAGACGGCATCAAGTACGCCTTCTTTCTTCTCCGTCGAAGTTTCTCCCGTCATCTCGTCTTTTGTGGTAATAGAATACGAAGCTGTACGACCTACCAGCTTTTCATACTTTTCCAAAGTGACCATGCTGTTGTTCGATTGCTCCATCAGCGTGGTCATTTTTGTGATTTTTTCTACCATGGTCAGCATACTTGTTTGCTGGATGAACTGAGAGTTGTCCATTGGGGACATAGGGTCTTGATGCTTTAACTGCTCCAGCATGAGCTTCATAAAGGCATTTTGGTCGAGCTCGGTGGTGAATTCTTTTTTGCCTTTATAGCTCATATGCGGCTGTATATAAGGGTTATTTTTAACGGTTGTTCCGGTATCTGACATGTCAATCCTCCCTGAAGGTGGCGAGTCTATCTGCGCATGTTTGTACTTCCTTCATCTATATCGGAAAAATTGGTGGAAAGATGAAGACAAACGTTTGTTCGAATTTTGGGCTTAAACTAGCCGGAATTGTGTTATAATGGAAGTAGAAACAGTCATGCTATGAGGAGATGAACGAGGGAATGGAGCGTTTTGAATTGGTATCGGAGTTTCAACCGTCCGGTGACCAGCCGACCGCCATTGCCGAGCTGGTGGCAGGGTTACAGGCTGGCAAGCGACACCAGACATTACTTGGTGCGACGGGAACGGGAAAGACTTATACGGCTGCCCAGGTAATTGCTCAGGTGAACAAGCCAACACTCGTGATGGCACACAACAAAACTCTGGCAGCTCAGCTATGTGCAGAGTTTAAGGAGTTTTTCCCGAACAACGCGGTAGAATACTTCGTCAGCTACTACGATTACTATCAACCCGAAGCATACATTCCCCAATCAGATACGTTTATTGAAAAAGACTCGAGCATTAACGAAGAGATCGACAAGCTGCGTCACTCAGCTACCAGTGCGTTGTTTGAACGCCGAGATGTCATTATTGTTGCCTCCGTCTCCTGCATTTACGGATTGGGTTCGCCTGAGGAGTATCGGGAGTTACTCTTGTCGTTACGCGTCGGCATGGAAACAGGGCGGGACGAGATTTTGCATCGCCTGGTCGACATCCAGTACACACGCAATGACATCAACTTTACACGCGGTACATTCAGGGTGCGAGGCGACGTGGTGGAGATTTTCCCTGCCTCTGAAAGTGAGCAGGCGATTCGCGTCGAGTTTTTTGGTGATGAAATTGAACGGATTACTTCCATTGACATACTGACCGGTGAGATTTTGGGACAGCGTGATCACGTTGCCATTTTCCCTAAATCTCACTACGTGACGCGCGAGGAGAAAATGAAGCTGGCTGTCCAAAGCATCGAGGCCGAGCTGGAAGAAAGACTGAAAGAATTCCGTGATGCGGGCAAGCTCTTGGAAGCACAGCGACTGGAGCAACGTACACGATACGATATCGAGATGATGATGGAGATGGGCTTCTGCTCCGGTATTGAAAACTACTCGCGCCATTTGACAGGACTGCCTGCCGGGCATGCTCCTTATACCTTGCTGGATTACTTCCCAGAAGATTTTATCGTCATGATGGATGAGTCGCATATGAGCTTGCCACAGGTTCGGGGGATGTATAATGGTGACCGCGCTAGGAAGGATGTACTGGTCGATCACGGATTCCGTCTTCCCTCCGCACGTGATAACCGTCCACTCAAGTTCGAGGAGTTTGAAGCAAAGCTGAAACAAGCGATCTACATTTCAGCTACACCTGGTCCTTATGAGCAGGAGCACAGCCCAGAAATGGTGCAACAGGTTATTCGTCCGACAGGCTTGATTGATCCAACGGTAACGGTACGTCCGATCAAGGGACAAATTGACGATTTGATTGGTGAAATTCAAGCCACGATTGCCAAAAATGAGCGGGTTCTCGTCACGACTTTGACCAAAAAAATGTCTGAGGATTTGACGGACTATCTGAAAGAAATCGGGATCAAGGTCCGCTATCTTCACTCGGATATTAAAACGATTGAGCGGATGCAAATTTTACGTTCATTGCGTTTGGGTGAGTTTGATGTGCTAGTCGGGATTAACTTGCTGCGGGAAGGCTTGGACTTGCCGGAAGTGTCACTTGTGGCTATTTTGGATGCAGACAAGGAAGGCTTCCTACGTAATGAGCGCTCACTGATTCAGACGATTGGTAGGGCAGCGCGCAATTCAGAAGGACGCGTTATCATGTACGCGGACAAAATGACAGATTCGATGACCTCTGCCATTCGGGAGACGGAGCGTCGCCGGGCTATCCAGGTCGCTTACAACGAAAAGCACGGCATCACCCCGCAAACCGTGAAGAAGTCCGTCCGCGAAGTGATCGAGGCGACCAAGGTAGCGGAGGAAAAAGCAGATTACTTGCCACATGCAGACTTCAAGAAAATGCCGAAGAAGGATCGCGTGGCTGTCATAGAACGTATGGAAGAAGAAATGAAGGAAGCCGCACGCAACCTCATGTTCGAGCGTGCTGCCGAATTGCGTGATTTGATTCTTGAGCTGAAGGCGGAACTCTAAGGAGAGGTTTTTTTCATGCCATTAGAACATATTGTCGTAAAGGGTGCACGTGCCCACAATCTTAAAAATATTGATGTAGTGATTCCAAGGGACAAATTTGTCGTACTGACGGGTTTGTCTGGCTCGGGTAAGTCCTCACTCGCTTTTGATACCATTTATGCAGAAGGACAACGCCGTTATGTGGAGTCCTTGTCTGCATACGCCCGTCAGTTTCTCGGGCAAATGGACAAGCCGGACGTGGATTCGATTGAGGGACTTTCCCCTGCGATCTCGATTGACCAGAAAACGACGAGCCGCAATCCACGTTCCACGGTAGGTACGGTTACGGAAATCTACGACTATTTGCGCCTGCTGTATGCGCGTGTCGGGAGAGCGGTATGCCCGGAGCATGGTATCGAGATTCAATCCCAGACCATTGAACAAATGGTCGATCGACTGATGGAGTATCCTGAGCGCACGAGAATGCAGATTCTAGCTCCTATGGTGCAAGGACGAAAAGGAGAGCACGTCAAGCTGCTGGAGGACATCCGCAAGCAGGGCTTTGTCCGTGTGCGGGTTAATGGTGAAATTACTGATCTGTCCGAAGACATCAAGCTGGAAAAGAACAAGAAGCATAACATTGAAGTTGTCGTTGACCGAATCGTTGTGAAGCCGGATGCGCAAGCACGGCTGGCAGACTCGTTGGAGACAGCACTTCGTTTGGCGGATGGCAAGGTCATCGTCGATGTGATGGAGCAAGAAGAGCTGCTGTTCAGTGAAAAGCATGCTTGCCCGGTATGCGGCTTCTCCATTGGAGATCTGGAGCCGCGGATTTTCTCCTTTAACAGTCCGTTTGGTGCTTGCTCCGAGTGTGACGGATTGGGTGTGAAGCTAGAGGTGGACCCGGATATGGTCGTTCCCGATGCGACGAAGACACTCGATGACGGGGCGATTGGCGCATGGGAGCCGAAGACTTCTACTTACTATCAACAACTGTTGGAATCAGCTTGCCGCCATTTTAACATTCGGATGGATGTGCCTTATGAGGAGCTTACAGCAGGACATCGACAAATCTTGATGTACGGCAGTGAAGGCGAAAAAATTCATTTCCGCTATGAGAACGAGTTCGGGCAGGTGCGCGAGGCAGTCGTACCGTTCGAAGGTGTCGTAATCAACCTGCAACGACGTCATCTGGAGACGAGCTCGGATTACATCCGCGAGCAGATTGAAGGCTTCATGAGCCAAAAGCCGTGTCCAGTATGTAAAGGTCAGCGATTGCGTCAGGAGAGCCTTGCGGTAAAGGTCGGGGAGCGCAGCATTTCCGAGCTGACTGTTTTGTCGATTCTCGATGCGCATCAGTTTGTTGATGGTCTAGAGCTGACAGAGCGGGAAACGAAGATTGCGAATCTGATCGTGAAAGAAATCAAGGCGCGACTGAACTTCTTGATTGATGTTGGACTGGATTACTTGACGCTGAGCCGTGCAGCGGGAACACTGTCCGGGGGAGAAGCGCAGCGGATTCGACTGGCTACGCAGATCGGTTCTAGCCTGATGGGCGTTCTCTACATTTTGGATGAGCCGAGTATCGGACTGCATCAGCGGGATAACGCGCGTCTGATCAAGACGTTGGAGCATATGACCAAGCTGGGGAATACGTTGATCGTCGTCGAGCATGACGAGGATACGATGATGGCCTGCGATTACATTATCGATATTGGACCGGGCGCCGGCATTCATGGCGGTCAAATCGTAGCGGCAGGAACTACTGAGGAAGTCATGAAGGACCCTAACTCCTTGACTGGTGCTTATTTGAGCGGGCGCAAATTCATCCCTGTTCCGATGGAGCGTCGCAAGCCTTCGGACAAATGGATCAAGATTGAGGGCGCGAAGGAAAACAATCTGAAAAACGTCACTGCGAAGCTTCCTCTAGGCGTTTTTGTTGCCGTAACTGGTGTATCTGGTTCAGGAAAAAGTACGCTGATCAATGAAATTTTGCAAAAGACACTGGCTCGCGATTTGAACAAAGCAAAGGTGAAACCAGGTGAGCATCGTCGCATTCTGGGACTGGAGCATCTGGATAAAGTGATCGACATCGATCAATCCCCAATTGGACGCACACCACGTTCCAATCCCGCAACGTATACAGGTGTCTTTGACGATATTCGCGACCTGTTTGCTTCTACCAACGAAGCCAAAGTGCGCGGCTATAAAAAAGGTCGCTTCAGCTTTAACGTCAAGGGCGGCCGTTGCGAAGCGTGCAGCGGTGACGGGATCATTAAAATCGAGATGCACTTTTTGCCGGATGTGTATGTGCCTTGCGAAGTATGCCATGGCAAGCGCTACAATCGCGAGACGCTCGATGTAAAATACAAAGGCAAGAACATTGCAGATGTGCTAGAAATGACCATTGAGGATGGCGTAGAGTTTTTCCGCAACCTGCCAAAGATTGAGCGCAAACTACAGACGATTGTAGACGTAGGGCTAGGATACGTAAAGCTTGGGCAGCCTGCTACGACGCTTTCGGGCGGGGAAGCGCAACGTGTCAAGCTCGCATCTGAGCTGTATCGACGCAGCACAGGGCGTACGCTTTACATTCTGGATGAACCGACAACTGGTCTGCATACGGATGACATTGATCGTTTGTTGAAGGTACTGCAACGATTGGTGGAAAACGGGGAGACGGTGCTAGTCATCGAGCACAATCTCGATGTGATCAAGACGGTGGACTACATCGTAGATTTAGGTCCAGAGGGCGGCACCCGCGGTGGAGAGATTATCGGAACGGGTACACCGGAAGAAGTGGCACAATTGGAAGGCTCGTACACGGGTATCTATTTGAAGCCGATTTTGGAACGCGATAAAGAACGGACGAATGCCAAGCTAGAGCAATTCGTTTCGAAGTAATCGATAGACAGCCTCCCTGATTCAGGGGGGCGTCTTTGCTAGGTGGACGCATAGGGGAGGAAGAGATGGATTACGTACAAGCAGCTCTCGCAGCACTACCTGCCGTTCTGGTGGCAGAAGCACAGAAGCTCTTTGATGGACAAGATCCTGCACACGATTGGCAGCATAATTTGCGTGTGATGGCGATGTGTGAGCGGATTGGTCGCGAGGAAGGGGCAAATATGGAAGTGCTGCGCCTCGCTGCATTGCTGCATGATATCGGGAGAGCAGAAGAACGGCAAAAAGGTGAGTGCCATGCCGAAATCAGCGCAAGACTAGCAGGGGAATGGCTATCAGAACGCAGTATGACAGAAGCATTCATCTCACGTGTACAGTCTGCGATTCTCGCCCATCGTTTCCGAAAAGAACGACCTCCCCATACCTTGGAAGAAAAGATCTTGTTTGATGCCGACAAGCTGGATTCGATTGGGGCTATTGGAGTGGCTCGGGTTTTTGCTTATACTGGAGTTATTGGGCAACCCATACAATCGGATGATCCCAATCAGCATACACCTTATAAGGAATACACGTGGAAGCTGCAGCGCATCAAAGACAAGCTTTTCACCAAAACTGCCCAGAAAATCGCCGAAGACAGGCATCGATTCATGACTAATTTTTTTGAGCAATGGGAATGGGAAGTAACCGGGATCCGTTAATTGTTGCGCGATGGCAAGACTGTATAGGGGGAATGCACCATGAGCCGCTGGATAATCAAAATGCTTTTAAATGGGGCTGCGTTACTTTTGATCAGCAATTGGTTCCATTCCATTTATGTCGCGAATTTCACCGTGGCACTATGGGCTACGTTGATTTTGGGGATGGTAAACACAGTGATTCGGCCAATCCTGCTGTTTTTTACGTTACCCTTGCAAGTATTGACGATCGGTTTGTTCTGGTTTGTCATTAATGCCGTGACGTTTGCGTTGACTGCCTATTTTATTGATGGATTTGAAGTGGGGCCATGGCCTGACAACATTGGCACTGTCATCGTGGCAGCAGCACTGATGAGTATTTTTGGCTACATCATTGAAGTTGTGGTAGGGATGAAAAAAGAAAAGAGATAGTAGGTTTCAAAAAGCCCCGTAATCTCTCAAACGAGTCACGGGGTTTTTGCCTAATAAGGATGCGAGGTCTTATTAGGTTGTCGTAAGCACAGAGGTTTCGATACAATAGAGACACAACCATAGGGACGGAAAATCCCATGTGAGGGGGAAGCTTCATGCGTAAGACGAATGTGAGCCATCTAGTGGACCATTTCAATATGACGATCTTGAGCGGAGAAGAAGGCTTGGGGCGTGAAATTACCGTAACGGATTTGAGTCGTCCCGGCCTGCAGTTAGCCGGTTACTATTCGTATTATGCGGAAGAGCGGATTCAATTGTTCGGCTTGACGGAAACTAACTTTTTTCAGACGCTGACCCCAGAGGAACGGCTGGAACGGATGAACTTCCTCATGCAAGGGCAGGTTCCATGCTTCTGTGTGACCCGTAATCAGATGGTGCCTGAAGAGATGATTGACGTTTCCAATCGGTTGGGGGTACCTGTACTTCAGTCCCCACTGGCGACTACGACGCTAGTCGGGAAAGTGACCAACTTCCTGGAGAATCGACTGGCTCCAACGACGACGATCCATGGGGTACTCACAGATATTTACGGAGTCGGTGTCCTGATTATGGGATCGAGCGGAATCGGGAAGAGTGAAGCCGCACTTGAGCTTGTAAAACGCGGTCATCGACTCGTAGCAGATGACGCAGTGGAGATTAAGCAGACACAAGGTGGGCAATTAAGTGGTAGCGCCCCTGAGCTGATTCAACATCTCTTGGAAATCCGCGGTGTGGGGATTATCAACATTATGACGATGTTTGGTGCAGGTGCCGTGCGCAATGTAAAGAACATCGAGATGGTTGTTCAGCTAGAGCTGTGGGAGCCGCATAAAATGTACGAGCGGTTGGGGCTCGATGAGGAAACCTTGAAGATCATGGATACCGAAATTCCAATCATTACCGTACCTGTTCGACCAGGACGAAATCTGGCAGTTATCATTGAGGTTGCGGCGATGAACTTCCGTCTGAAACGGATGGGTTACAACGCAGCGATGCACTTCACTCGGAAACAGTCGAATGCCATTTTAGAAGATGCCGATTCTGACTTGTAGGAGAAAGAGACGCATATGAGGAAGACAACACGTTATCCCGTAAATGGGGTAAACCCGCTTTGGCACATGTATCGAACGGTAAGCTTCTGGAAAGTCATGAAAAATTTTATCGTCATCCAACTCTCCAGATATACGCCGATCGTCTCGTGGAAGAACTGGATGTACCGCACATTTTTGCGTATGGAAGTAGGGCAGCATAGCGCGGTTGCGTTGATGGTGATGATGGATATCATGTTTCCCGAGAAAATCAAGATCGGTCGTAATTGCGTGATCGGGTACAATACGACCATACTTGCGCATGAATATTTGATAGATGAATACCGTTTGGGAGAAGTAATTATTGAGGATGCTGTCCTGGTGGGAGCCAACACTACCATTTTGCCTGGAGTAACGATTGGTAAAGGGGCCATTGTCGCAGCGGGAACGGTTGTTCATAAAGATGTCCCGCCTGGTGCCTTTGTAGGTGGGAACCCCATGCAGCTCATTCGAACGAAAGCTTCAGAGGAAGAAGTGATGTAGCGTCTCTTCTTATGTGATCAGCCGTCAGGTGTTTATCCTGGCGGTTTTTTGTTTTGCGCTAAATTTTCCGACTATTCTCATCTTGGTTGACCTAAGATACTCGACGTGGTAATCTTCTTCATAACACTTTAGTTTATTACCATATTAGCAGAGTAAAGCGAACGTGATGGAGGGAACAATAATGGCAAAGCCGTTGGGATTCGAAAAGCCGCTCGGGATGCGGGACATACTGCCGGAATCACTGGCGAAACAACGGCACTTGGAGCGGGAGCTGCGGCAGTGTATCGAGAGATGGGGCTATGACGAAATATCCACACCCTCTCTGGAATACTTCGATACGGTAGGAGCAGCAAGCGCGACACTGACGGACCGGATGTTTCGCCTCCTGGATAAACAAGGCCACACCGTAGTCCTGCGACCAGATATGACGACGCCAATTGCAAGGGTTGTTTCCTCCCTATATAAAGATGTTCCATTGCCAATTCGGTTGTATTATCAGGCAAATGTGTTTCGGGCACAAGAAAAGGAAGCGGGACGGAATGCGGAGTTTTCACAAACCGGGATCGAGTTGATCGGAGATGCGTCTGTTGATGCGGATGCGGAAGCAATTGCGCTTGCTGTGTTTTGTTTGCGGGCAGCGGGTGTGGAGACGTTTCGCATTGCCATTGGGCATGTCGATTTTGTAGACGGTCTTCTAGAGGAAGAGATTGAGGATGAGCATGTTCGCAATCAATTCCGCCAGTTTTTATACGAGCGGGACTTCGTTGGCTTCCGGCAGTTACTCGCGGCAGTAGACATCCGTACGGAGGGAAAAAGCCGATTGGAATCCTTGTTGCGCCTGCAAGGGGGGGAAGGGAAGATTGAGGTCGCCCGTGAACTGGCAGGCAACGGAAAGGCACGGAGGGCAGTCGAGACGATTGCTTCCTTGTGGGAATCGTTAGAAGCCTATGGGGTGACGGAAGATTTGTTGATCGATTTCAATCTGATCATCAATTTGAACTACTATACAGGCATCGTTTTCGAAGGGTACGCGGCAGACTTGGGCTCCCCGCTATTGGGCGGAGGGCGCTACGATCAATTGCTCTCACAATTTGGGCGTGCAGCATCCGCCACAGGCTTTGCGATCAAGATGGATCGGCTGCTTCAGGTCACTCCTTTCGTAAAAAGGCAAGCACCTGCGCGAGTTTTGCTTGTTTACACGGAGGATTGTCGTAGCGCCGCTTTGGCAGAGGCACAGCAATTGCGTGAGGACGGGCTCGTGGTGGTGACACGTCTCGTCTCCAAGAACGATGAGACACAGGTTGGAGAAGAAGCGGGATATACCAAGGTCATTTGCATGACACAACAGGAGGAGTAGGAGATGGCATTCATTAAAAACGACCAAAAGCTGACGATCGCCATGCCAAAAGGGCGGATTTTTGAAGAGGCCATCCACTTCCTCCAGCAGGCTGGATTGCAGGTCACTGCGGAGCTGCAAGATTCTCGTAAACTGATCATCCCTGTGGAAAATGCCAAGCTAGAGTTCATTATGGCGAAGCCTACCGATGTTCCTACTTATGTAGAGTATGGGGTTGCTGACGTTGGAGTGGTCGGTAAGGATGTTTTATTGGAAGAAGAACGAGATGTTTACGAGCTGTTGGATTTGCATATCGGGTATTGTCGCATGATGGTAGCGGGTCTTCCAGATTGGAAACCGACGGAAGCGCTACGTGTTGCGACAAAATATCCGAAGATTGCGTCACGTTATTTCCGTGAGCAGGGACAGCAGGTTGAGGTTATCAAGCTGAATGGTTCCGTAGAGCTAGCCCCGATGATTGGACTGGCTGATCGTATTGTGGATATTGTCTCGACAGGTAGGACATTACGGGAAAATGGCCTGGTCGAACTGGAGAGCATTTGTGAAATTACGACGAGGCTTATTGCCAATCGAGCCAGCTATCGGATGAAAAGTGAAGCGGTGGACGAGATTGCCGGAAAATTTTTAGAGGTCATTCCTCGCGGGAACTAGAGAAAAAGGGGAGACAGCCATGCGTATCATGTCAGCCAGCCAATTTGACGGGAAACGATCGGTAGACGCAGGGACGAGAGAACAGCAAGAAGTGGTGAAGGCTATTCTCACATCGGTTCGCCAGCAAGGGGACGAGGCATTGCGCTATTATACAGAACGGTTTGATCGTGTGCATCTGCAAAGCTTCCGGGTGAGCGAAGCCGAATTTGCTGAATCAAGTGAGCTCGTTTCCCCACAAGTCAAAGCGGTATTGGAGGAAGCGAGCGAAAATATTCGGGATTTTCACGAGCGGCAGGTGCGCCAGTCCTGGTTTACCACCAAAGAGAGTGGCACATTGCTGGGTCAACTGATACGCCCGTTACAGCGTGTTGGATTGTATGTACCGGGCGGAACGGCAGCTTATCCTTCCAGCGTATTGATGAATGCCATTCCTGCCAAAATCGCAGGTGTTCCACAAGTCGTCATTACGACACCTCCAGGAGCGGATGGGAAAATCAACCCTGCGATTCTCGTTGCGGCCCAAATTGCAGGTGTGACTGAAATTTACAAGGTAGGTGGGGCACAGGCGATTGCGGCTCTGACCTATGGAACGGAGCAAATCAAAGTGGTCGATAAAATTGTTGGGCCCGGTAATATTTTCGTGGCGTTGGCGAAGAGAGAGGTTTTCGGACTGGTCAGTATTGATATGGTGGCAGGGCCGAGTGAAATTGCTGTGATCGCAGATGAAACGGCCAACCCGTGTTACGTTGCGGCAGACCTGCTGTCTCAAGCCGAGCATGATCCGATGTCAGCCGCGATATTGGTTACGACATCGCAAGCGTTAGCCGAGCAGGTGTCACAGGAAGTTGAGCGACAGCTTGCCGATCTCCCACGCCAATCTATTGCAGAAGCGGCGATACGCGACTACGGTGCTATTTTGCTCGTCGACGATTTGGACGAAGGGTTTGCCGTCATCAACCGGATCGCACCCGAGCATTTGGAAATCATGACTGCGGAGCCGTTTGAGCATCTCGGAAAAGTGGAGAATGCAGGTGCGATTTTCCTCGGCCCATACAGCTCAGAGCCAGTCGGTGATTATTTTGCCGGTACCAATCATGTGATTCCTACGAATGGAACGGCGCGTTTTTCCTCGCCATTATCTGTAGATGATTTTATCAAGAAGTCGAGTGTTGTTTCGTACAGCAAGCGAGATTTGCGAGACAATGGACATAAAATTGTAGCACTGGCCGAGCAGGAAGGACTGTCTGGGCACGGTCGAGCTATCCTTGCGCGATTACGAGATTTTGAGAGCGAAGAGCAGGAGAGTGAAAAGAGATGAGTGAAGGGAAACAACGTACAGCACAGATCGAACGCAACACGAATGAGACGCAGATCACGCTTTCCTTTGGAGTAGACGGCGCGGGTGAGAGCAAGCAAAATTCGGGTGTTCCCTTTTTGGATCATATGCTAGACCTGTTTACCCGACACGGACATTTTGACCTGTCCGTCAAGGCCAAGGGAGATATCGAAATCGACTACCACCACACCGTGGAGGATATCGGGATTTGTCTTGGGCATGCTCTGCGGGAAGCGTTGGGAGATAAGAGGGGCATCAAGCGTTATGGTAATGCTTTTGTCCCGATGGATGACGCGCTCGCTCAGGTCGTCATTGACATCAGTAACCGTCCTCATCTGGAATATCGCGCTACTTATCCTACGAATATGGTTGGTCAGTTTCCCACTGAGCTGGTACACGAATTTTTGTGGAAGCTCGCACTCGAGGCCCGGATCAATCTGCATGTGATCCTGCACTACGGTCACAATACGCACCACATGATCGAGGCGATTTTCAAAGCGCTGGGCCGTGCACTGGATGAAGCGACGACGATCGATCCGCGTGTAAAAGGGGTCCCGTCAACAAAAGGAGTTTTGTAACATGATCGGCATCATCGATTACGGCATGGGGAACTTGTACAGCTTGAGCAAGGCGTTGGAAAGGCTAGGCTATTCTTACGAGTTCGTATCTCAGGCAGAGCGTCTGCAAGATTACAGCGGGTTGATTTTGCCGGGAGTCGGGGCGTTTGGGGATGCTATCACCAATATACGAGAGCTTGGACTAGAGCAAGCGATCAAGGGATACGCAGCATCTGGTCGTCCGATCTTGGGCATTTGTCTCGGAATGCAGCTTTTATTTGAGAAAAGTGCGGAGCATGGTGAGCATACGGGCTTGGGACTGATCGGTGGTGAGGTGGTTCGTTTTTGCGGGGATTACAAAGTACCGCACATGGGCTGGAACCAACTGATGATCAAGCAAAAGCAACCGTTACTAGCCGGTGTGCAGGATGGCGATTACGTCTATTTTGTCCATTCGTATCATGTCTTGTGCCAGTCTGCTGTCTTGCTTGCGACGAGTGACTATCACCAGGAGGTCACGGCCATTGTGAATCGTGACAACGTATACGGTATGCAGTTTCACCCGGAAAAGAGCGGAGAGACAGGAATGCTGCTGCTGCGCAACTTTGCTGTTCAATGCGAGGGGGTTTTGACATGAGCTTTATCATTTATCCGGCGATCGATATTCGCGGGGGCAAGTGTGTTCGACTTTTCCAAGGAGATTACGGGCAAGAGACAGTGTACGCTGATTCGCCGCTCGCGATGGCGAAGCGCTGGGTAGAGCAAGGGGCGTCCTGGGTTCATCTCGTAGATTTGGACGGGGCAAAGGAAGGCAAGCCTGCAAATGTATCGCTCATCAAGGAGATAGCGCGCTCGATCTCTGTACCCGTGCAGGTTGGAGGCGGCATTCGAACAGAAGAGCAGATCGCGGACTATTTGGAAGCGGGTGTTGCGCGAGTGATCGTCGGGACTGCTGCAATCGAAGACGAGCCTTTTACGAAGCGAATTCTTCAAAACGATGGGGACAAAATCGCGATTGGTCTGGACTGCCGGAATGGGCTGGTGGCTACCAGAGGTTGGTTGACCACGACAGATGTGCAAGCGACAGAGCTTGCCAAGCGGTTGGTTACGTATGGCGCCGAGACGTTTATTTACACCGATATTGCCCGCGATGGCACGATGACAGGACCCAATGTAGAAGAAATTGCAGCCTTGGCGATAGCTACAGGTAAATCGGTGATTGCCTCGGGAGGCGTCAGCCAACTGGACGACTTGTTGACGCTGGCTGCCCATGCATCAGACGGAGTTTCTGGCGCGATTGTTGGCAAAGCACTCTACACGGACGCTTTTACATTGGAAGAAGCGCTCCAGCGTATGGAGGGGCGTGAATCGCATGCTGGCTAAACGAATCATCCCGTGTCTCGATGTAAAAGACGGACGAGTGGTAAAAGGCGTGCAGTTCGTCGGACTGCGCGATGCAGGAGACCCGGTTGAACTGGCAAAAAAGTATAGCGATGAGAGAGCGGACGAGCTGATCTTTCTCGATATTTCTGCGTCCCACGAAGGGCGCAAGACGATGGTGGATGTCATCGAAAAAACGGCCGCAAATATTACGATTCCTTTCACGGTTGGTGGCGGCATTAACAGCGTCGACGATATGAAAAGGATATTGCGTGCGGGTGCGGACAAAATCTCGCTGAATACAGCAGCTGTGTTACGCCCGGAGTTGATCCGCGAGGGTGGGAAGGTCTTCGGCTCACAATGTATCGTCGTGGCGATCGACGCGAGAAGTGTCGGGGAAGATCGCTGGGAAGTGTATACTCACGGTGGACGGAATGCGACGGGGCGGGACGTCATCCGTTGGGCGCAGGAGGCAGAAGCGCTCGGAGCTGGCGAAATCCTTTTGACCAGCATGGACGACGATGGAGAAAAGAAAGGCTTTGGACTCGAATTGACCAAGCGGGTATCAGAAGCGGTCGGGATTCCGGTCATTGCTTCTGGTGGAGCGGGCTCAAGGGAGCATTTTTACGATGTGCTGACGCAAGGAAAGGCAGATGCCGCGCTGGCTGCTTCCATTTTTCACTATGACGAGACGTCGATTCACTCGGTCAAAGAGTACTTGCAAACCAAAGGAGTTGTCGTACGACCATGACAGGAGCAGAAGAGTTTGCGGTAGAAAAATTGCGTTTTGACGAAAAGGGCTTAATCCCTGTCATCGTACAGGATGCCGGCAGCAAGACAGTTCTGACGCTTGCTTATATGAATGAAGAATCGCTACAAAAGTCACTGGCTACCAAAGAAACATGGTTTTGGAGCCGGTCCAGACAACAATTGTGGCACAAGGGTGAGACCTCTGGACATACGCAGCGGATCGTCGCTATGCGTTATGATTGCGACGGAGATGCACTGGTTGTGATGGTCGAGCCGAATGGACCTGCTTGTCATACGGGAGCTTACAGCTGTTTCTCGACAGATGTTCCCGCACATACAGATGATGAGGCGGTACAAGCAGATCGGTTCGCAATCTTGAGTGAGCTGGAAGAATTGATTGCTGCGCGGGAGGCAGAGCGCCCGGAAGGCTCCTACACCACCTACTTGTTCGAAAAAGGCGTAGACAAAATCTTGAAAAAGGTCGGAGAAGAGGCTGCCGAGGTCATTATTGCAGCGAAAAATCGCAGTCGTGAGGAGCTGCGGTATGAGGCATCTGATCTGATCTTTCACTTGATGGTTCTGTTACGGGAGCAAAAGCTGCCGCTGGATGAAGTACTGACGGAGCTTCAGAGGCGTCGTTAATAGATAAAGCAATAACCACCTCTGTTTCCAGAGCGTGGTTTTTTTGTTAGAATAATCGGTATCTTACTTGTGAAAGGTGTGGTGACCATGAACAAATTCAGACTCACTTCAAACCAAAGAGACTCCATTTTCAAACACCAATCGAAGGGTAGGATACCAAATGATCAAAGGGAATTTAGTAGAATTACGACCAGTTATTGCTGAGGATATGGAGAGATTGTTCCAGTGGCGCAACGATGAAGAAGCGGCCAAATGGGCAGCGGGCTCAGGCCTGGTAACATACAGTTATATTTCGCTCGACTCACTGCGGGCAATGTATGAGGAAATCGTTCGTGCTTCACGGCCGGATGACAAATTAAAGGGTTTTGTATTCTCTGTCTATACTTTGGATGGAGAGCATATCGGCAATTGTGATTACCGAGATGTGAATCCCATTACGCGGACAGCCACGATTGGCATTGCGATTATGGCAAAAGAGTATTGGAGCAAAGGCTACGGTACAGATACGTTGCGACTCCTGCTCGACTTTCTCTTTTCCAAGCTGAACTTGAATCGTGTGCAGCTGGATACGTGGAGCGGAAATGCTCGTGCTATCCGCGCCTATGAAAAATCAGGCTTTGTTATAGAAGGACGACTACGCCAAAATGAATATGTAGACGGACAATATTATGACACCATCATGATGGGGCTGCTGCGCGAAGAGTATTACCAGCAAGCAAAGGAATAATAAGTCCCTGTTTCTTTTTCGCTAGCGGCATTTGCATAAGGGGGGAGGATTTGTGCAATAAAAGAGGGCCTTGGCTACTCCTTTTGCTTTTCTTGATCGGCTTGTTTCCCGAGATGGTCAAAGCGGAGGAGAAGATCGTACGGGTTGCCTTTGACAAATCTCTCCCCCTATGTAGTTCAAGCTTGAATATAGTAGAGTATTTGATAGAAAGAGCGAGATGTTTTTCTCGCTCTTTTTCCTTTCGTATCGCGATATTTTAGCTGTTTCTCGTTTACCGATAAAAAAAACTTTCAAAATCACTCTTGATTTAGAATTTTATATGTGATAGATTATTCCTTGTCGCCAAGAACGACGACAAAATACGAGAAAAGAAAACGAGATTCGATAAAAAACTTCTTGACTCGCAAACAACGAACGTGATAAGATGTAAAACGTTCGACAAAAAATGCTCTTTGAAAACTGAACAGCGAAAGCGTTAATGAGTCTATCATTAAATGATTTGCCAGCTTTGAACCAGTAACAAACTTTATTGGAGAG